>JBDGTQ010000035.1:0-44038 GCA_042216705.1 Halolamina sp.
TGTCTCGGTGGCGGTCCAACTCCTCGCGGTGGGCGTCGGACGGCTTGAGACGGTACTTGTAGGCGTAGTACATCCGTTACTCCCGTTCCTCGATTAACTCGTCCAACTGCTCACGGATGAACGACGAGAGGTTGAGGTGGTGGTCCTCGATCCACTCGTCTTGGTCCTCTCGGATGGTGATTGTCTTCCGTTTCACCGTGATGCGTGGTGTACACGTTACACGTATAATGGTTTGGTGAAGCGTTGGCCTGTGAGCCGAGCATCGGACGTGTTTGAGAACTGTGCGGCGCTGTATCCCCTCCCTGCTCGCTCCCGCTGGTCGCTCGCTGAGGAAGGGGGCTTAGCGCCTACTTTCAGCTAACACCGCGCTGTCCGGTCGATTACTGGGGAGAGTTTGTGGACGTGTTTCTCTCCTCGCCGAGCCTATCCTCTCATAATTTGTTTTACCGGTTCGATTCCCGGTCACGTGTATCATTTATATTTGCCCTGCCCAGATTACCCTCGAAAGAGTTTCTTTAGATCGTCGGCTGCTGCAGGGTCAGCTGCGATGAGATACCGGTGACCGGATGTGACGACCGTTCCGCCGTCGACTAGCGTCTCATCGTTCATGTCGGCAATAATCGTCGCGTCGCTCGGAATGAGAACGTCCGAGAGCGCTTTCCCAACCGCCGGGGCGTCGTCTGTAGCCTCGAGGGCGATGACTTCGAGGCTGGTCGCGAGATCGGTGATTCGTTGGATCGGCGTGCCGAACGCTTCGTCGACGGCGACTCTGGCGCCGGCGTGTTCGGGAAAGACGAACTCGTCGACGCTCTCCGATTCGTCGTCGGTAGCCGGTTCGCGATGGAGCCGAGCGACGGTCCGAACGGACGGCGCGAGCTCTCGAGCACTCTCACAGATTGCAACGTTCGTGTTCGTACTCTGTGTGAGGGCGAGGACGGCATCCGAGTCCGCGACGTCGGCCGCTCGAAGCGTGTCCTGTTCGACCGCATCTCCCTGGATTACGGTCGTGTACTGAGTGGTGTCTTCCCGCAGTTCCGTCACGACTTCCTCGTCGTGTTCGATGAGAACCGGTTGATGACCGTACTCGAGAACCAGCTCTGCCGTCTTTTTTCCCACGCGCCCACCGCCGGCAACGAGTAGTCGAAGGTCTGCGTCTCGGTACATACACATGAGACGGCGATGATCCCGAAAAGAGTGGCGGGACACCCATTCACTCGGCTGAGATTGAGAGCGTGCCATCGTTTGCGGAAGCCGCAAATCGGGAACCAGTCCGACGTGACCGTCGATAGTGGATCTGTTCGCCTGACGGCAGCGTTGACACTGTTGTCGCATGCCAGGAATTTCCGATCGGCGCGGTTGGAGACAACAATCTGCCTCTAGAGGAGATTCCAATTGACGGATACCGCAACTACTCGTCGCTCTTAATCCCTGAAGGCCCGAAATATGGGTAGTGACGGACTATCCCCGCTCTAGAGCCGACGACTGGACACGAACTGGGCGTCGAGGGCGTGCGCGTCGGCACCTGTCTTCGCGGAAGTGGGTACTCACAGCCACAGGTAACTCATGATGTTCACTCCCAACGATCGAACGGCAGAACAGCACGTTGTCATTGCCGGTGCGGGACGGGTCGGCTACCGGACGGCGCAGGTACTCGATGATTACGGGCACGGGGTCTACCTGATCGAGCGCGATGCCGAGACCGTCGAGCAGGTTACTGGCCACCAGACGGGCGTCGTGATCGAAGGTGACGCCACCGACCCGGAGATTCTCCGCCAGACAGAGCCCAAGCGGGCGGATATCCTCGCCGCCCTGACCGGCGACGGAACGACGAACTTCGCAATCTGCGCGGAGATACAACACCTCACAGACGACATCCGAACCGTGGCACGAGTCGAGGAAGCCGAGCGGGCAGACACGGCACAGGAGTTCGTCGACGAGATCATCTATCCGGAACGAGCGGGCTCGAAGGCGACGATCAACCGGATACAGGGCAACGACATCCGCACGCTGGAGGACGTTACGGGCGATCTCGACGTTCTCGACATCCGGGTGGACCCGCGGTCACCGGTGGCCGGCAAGCAGCTCAAAGAGATCCTCTTCCCCGACGGGAGTCAGGTCATTTCGGACGCTGACGGAACCGAGATTGCCCGTCCGGAGACGACGCTCGAACCCGATCGTCGCTACCTTGTTGCTGCGGAACCCAGCGTGGCCGATGACGTACACAAACTCCTGGTTGGGTAATCAGGATGAGCGATGAAAAACTCGGACTGATCGGCGCGATGTCTATCTCGGTCGGTGGCATGATCGGTGGCGGTGTCTACGCCGTTCTCGGCGTCGTCGTTCTTCAAGCCGGGGCCGCCTCGTGGCTGGCGTTCACCGGCGCCTGTCTCATCTCTATGGGAGCGAGCTACTCGTACATCAAACTCAATCGGATCAGTGGTAAGAAAGGCGGGTCCGTCACGCAGATCGAGGCCTTCACAGGGCGATCGACGCTGGCCGGAATGATCGGCTGGACGCTTCTGTTCGGGTATATTGGGGCGATGGCGATGTACGCCTTTGCGTTCGGAGGATTCACCCTCGAACTGCTTCACAGCACCGGGCTGGTTGACGCCGACGCGGTCCGAGGGGTGCCGGTCCAGCCGGCCCTCTCGGTGCTTGTAATCGGGGCGATCGTCGGGCTGGTCGTCGCCGGCACGAAGGTGACCGGCTGGGTCGAGACCGCCCTCGCGACCACCAAGAGTGTCATCATCCTCGGGTTCGGGCTGTGGGGGTTCGCGTACGGGTTCGGTACCTTCGGATTCGAGCCGGTCGCCCCGATCCAGTTCGGCTTCGAGCAACTGACGACGCCGGTGCCAATAATCATCGCGACCGCGATCTCGTTCGTCTCCTTTCAGGGGTGGCAGCTGCTCGTCTACGACCAGGAGTCAATCCGTAACCCTGAACGGAACGTCCCCCTCGCCATCTACGCGTCGATCGTCATCACCATCATCCTCGACGGGATGATCGCTATCCTGGTATTCAGCTACGCTGGCATCGATCAGATCGTCGCGAACCCGGAGGTGGCGGTCGCGTTCGCCGCCCAAACGTTCATCGGTCCTGCTGGGTTCTTCATCATAGCGGTATCGGCCCTGCTCTCGACTGGCAGCGCCATTCTTGGAACCCTGTTTTCCTCGGCACACTTCGCTAAGGGGATGATCCGGGCCGGGTTGCTTCCCGACCGGACCGGTAACACCGATGTCGGTGGTGCGCCGCCGCGGACGACCGTCCTGCTCGGCGTGTTCACCGGTGTGCTCGTGATGATCGGTGGCCTCGAGGGTATCATCTCGTTCGCCTCGCTGATGTTCATGGTCGTGTTCGGCGCGATGAGTTACCTGGCGTTACAACAGCGCCACCGCGATGATGTGAATTCGGTCCCCCCGCTCGTAGGCGTCGTCGGGTCGTTCGGGTCGTTCCCGATCCTCGTCTGGCACATGTACACCAACGAGCCGGCGGTGTTCGGGACCGTCGTGGTGACCGCCGTGGCGGTGTTCGCGGTCGAGTCGATCTACTTCGGGCGCGAGACGATCTGGGCCGGTCTCGAACAGGGCGGGCGGACCGTCGCTGACTTCGCCGCTGATCGGCGGACGGGCACGGAGGCCCCCTTGAACGAGGAGTCGAGCGAGCGTTAGTAACGTCGGATTACACATATGCAAGAGAACACAACGCACGATGGGTCCGAACGAACGCGCCGATACGATACCGTGCTCGTCCCTACTGACGGCAGTGAGTGCGCGAGAGCCGGGGCCAGACACGGGGTCCGCATCGCCCACAGGCTCGACGCGACGGTCCATGCTGTTCATGTCGTGAATCCGGATAGCGGGCTCACCCCGTTCGGACTCTCTCACACGGCACCGGGAAGAGACGAACAGCGAGCCACCGGTGAGGAGATGATCGACGGCGTGGCACACCTCGGTGACGAGGTCGGTGTGACTGTCAGGACGGAGCTCATCGAGGGGAATCCGGCCGAGTCGCTTCACGACTATCTGATGGACAACAGTATCGACTTCGTGGCGATGGGGACGCGCGGTCGGAGCGACATCGAGCGTCACCTCCTCGGTAGCGTCACCGAGCGGATGGTCCGGACGTCGCCGGTTCCGGTTCTGACGGTGCGGACAGAGAACGACCCTGCGACTCCTGTCGAACGTGACTACACTGATATTCTCCTCCCGACCCGTGGTGGAGACGGCTCCGAACTCGCAGTCGACCATGCGGTGAGTATCGCCGCGCAGTTCGATGCGACGCTGCACGTCATCTACGTCGTCGACGTTCGCTCGCAGGCGGCGAAACGCGACACCTACGAACTCGGGGAGCTCCTCGACGAACTCCGGACCATCGTCACTGACGCGGTTACCGACCGAGCTGGCGAGGCCGGTATCGACACCCGAGTCGCCATCCAGCAGGGAACACCACACAGCGCGATTCAGCGGTACGCGGCCGATCGCGGGGTCGACCTCATCATCATGGGAACGCACGGTCGCGGCCGGGTCGAACAGTTTCTCCTCGGGAGTATCACCGAACGGACGATCCGGACGGCTGACGTTCCGGTCATCACCGTCCGACTGGACGAGTGGTTCAGCGCCGACGGAGGGGAATGGACGTAATGACCACAGACGTGTCGGAGGGAGTGCCGATGGGGTATGCCGCCCGGTACTACCCCGACATCGCCGGCAGTCTCGGCTTCTACGTCATCGTCGTCGGTACGCTGTGCTCGGTGTTCTCGGCAACCGGCGCCACGATTCTTTCAGGGTCGTGCGTGAATCCCGCGATAGGCCTGCGGGACCGCCTTGCTAAAAGGTTCGAAGCGATCCGCCTAGGCCGGGATACGACGCACAGGACGGCCTGCTGACTGGCGGCCTCGTTGCTCTCTGTACCGTTACCCAAACTTCCGCTCGGATGAGCAGCCCGTGAGCCGACGTGGACCGACGTCCACGAAAGGGATGAACCTGTGACTGAGGGGAGTTCGCTTGAGCGGAATCTCGGGTTCACCGAGGCGATGACCCTCGGCGGAGGGACGATGATCGGGGCCGGCATCTTCATTCTCCCCGGGCTGGCCGCGGAGGGAGCGGGTCCGGCCAGCTCGATTTCTTTTGCTATCGCCGGCTTCGTCGCCCTGTTGGCGGCGCTGTCGCTGGCGGAACTGGCGACCGGGATGCCGATCGCCGGCGGTAGCTACCACTACGTTAACCGGGCGCTGGGCGGCCTGTTCGGCAGCATCGTCGGCTTGGGGATGTGGACCGGGCTGATGTTCGCCAGCGCGTTTTACATGGTCGGCTTCGGACAGTACATCGTCGCCCTGCTGCCGTTTCCGGACGGGCGGGCGATTATCGTCCTGATCGGGCTGGCCGGGCTCGCAGCGATTACGGGACTCAACTACTACGGGACCGATGAATTCAGCGGCGCGCAGAACCTGATGATCGGTGCCGAACTCGTCGTCGTGTTGGCGTACGTCGCGACCGGTGTGTTCTTCGTCGAGCCGGGAATCTCGCGGAGTTCGCCCCGACGGGGCCGACGGGCGTCGTTGCCACGACCGGGACGGTGTTCGTCACGTATCTCGGGTTCGAGATCATCGCCACGGTGGCCGGGGAAATCGAGGACCCGGGGCGGCCGCTCCCGCTGACGATGGTGTTGTCGGTGGTGGCGGTCACGCTTCTGTACGTCGTGATCATGCTCGTCTCGACGGGCGTGGTCCCCTCCCAACGGCTGGGAGGGTCGCTCGTGCCGGTGTCAGACGTCGCCGCGGTCACCATGGGGGGTGCAGTCGGCGTCGCCGCGGTCACCGTCGCCGCCGCGGTTGCCGCTATCTCCAGTTCGAACTCCTCGGTCCTCGCGGCGTCGCGAGTGATCTACGCGATGGGCCGAGACGGCCTGATGAGCGACCGCCTGAACGTCACCCACGACCGGTTCACAACTCCTCACCGCGCGATCATCGCGACCGACGGCGTGACCGGCCTCCTCGTACTCGCTGGACTCCAAGTCGCCGAGATCGTCGCGCTGTTGGCACAGGTGGCGAGCTTCAGCTTTCTCGTCACGTACGCGCTCGTTCACGTCGCACTCGTCGTGTTCCAGCGGGTTGATCCGGAATCGTACGACCCAGAGTTCGAGATACCGGGGGTGCTGTATCCGGCAGTCCCCGTCCTCGGTATCGTGACGGCTGGCGTGGTCATCTCCCAGATGCAACCCGAGGTGATCGTGGTCGGCACCGGGATCGTCGCGCTCGGAGCCGTCTGGTACGGCGGCTACGCCCGCAGTCGAACCGTCGAGGACGGACTGCTGAGTGAGGCGGTACGGATAGCGTTCGAACCCGGGGGACTCGTATTCGAGACGGTGGGGGAGCTGTTCAGTCGGGCGAAGCCGTCCGAAGCGATGGGCGACGCACAGCCGTATCGCGTGGTCGTTCCGGTTGCGAACCCGACGACCCAGCGGCGATTGCTCCGCCTGGCCGCAGCGACGGCTCGGGCACACGCCGACGACGGCGAGCCGGAGCTGGTGGCGGTCCACGTCACCGAAGCGCGTCGCTCCCCCGACCGGAACGTCGAGTCGGATCGACTGGACGAACAGCGGGACCTCCTGACGGTCGCTCGCGGCGTCGCGACCGACATCGGGATCGACCTCGACACCTGCTCTGCCATCACCGACGATCCCGGCAAGGTGATCCTCAAGACGATCCGAGAGACGGACGCCGAACAGGTCGTTCTCGGGTGGCAGGGTGTGGCGGACGGTGACGGCGACGGTGATACGTTCGGTTCGACGCTCGATCTCGTGATCGAACGCGCCCCGTGCGATGTGGGGCTCGTTGAACTCGACCAAGGGACGGTCGGAGAGCCGGTTGCGCTCGTCGACGCCGGGGCGCACGCAGCGACGGTCGCTCAGCGGGCGGTCGACTTCGCAACGGTCGACCGGGAGACTGCGACCCTACTCACCGTCCAGCGATCGACCGACGATGCCGACCCGGCCAACGAAGGACGACGGACGATCGAGTGGGTCGCGAGTCGGGCGAACCTCGATTCCAAGGAGTACGAAACTGAGGTCGTTTGCAGTGAGGACCTCTCATCTGCGATTGTCGATGCCGTCACGGGGTACGACACGGTGTGTGTCGGACTCTCAGAACGGAGCGACGCAGAACGGCTCGAGTTCGGGTCGACTGCTCGGCGGGTCAGTCGGGACGCCTCCGGCAACGTCGCGGTCGTCCGCGGACGAGAGCTATTCGATTCGGATGGCCGTGACCGGGCACTCGCCGACCTAACAGCGGCCGAAGATATCGATTGACTTCATGTGTAGAGCTCAGTGAACCGTTGGACCCCAGCGTCGGTCCCCGCGACGATGAGTTCGTCGCTGTCTTCGATGCGCATGTCCGGACCGATATCAGTGAATACGTCCCCATCGCGGTTTATGCCGACGACAGTACAACCGGACTCCGACCGTACACGTGCCTCCCCGAGTGTCTTTCCAGTGAGTTCGGGTGCATGCGTGCGGACGACCTCTACCTGCTGGTCCAGCGAAAGGACGTCCTCGTCTTCGAGTATTCGCGACGCTATCATTCGACCGGTAACGGTCGCGAGTGCCAGCGCGTAGTCGGCCCCCGCCCGGTACATCTTCGAGATGTTCTGTGACTCCTCGACCCGAGCAATGACCTCCGCGTCCGGGCTCGAATCGCGCGCCACGAGTGTCGTGAACTCGGCTGTCGTGTCGTCAGGAAGCGCCAGAATAACCGCTCTCGCATCATCGATACCTGCCTCTTGCAGCGTCTCCGGCTTACTCGCGTCCCCGACCACGTCGACACCGTCCAGATCCGTCCGGTCGACGACCGTATGCGGAAGTCCGGCATCGGTGAGCGCGTCGGTGACCGTTTGACCGACTTCGCCGTGTCCGACGACGATCGTGTTACCTCGATCCAGCCGCCGCATCCCCGACCGTGTGAGATCCTTGAGCTGTTCGAGCTGAGTCTCCTGACCGGTGGCAAGCAACACCGTGCCGTTGGTCAGTGTCGCGTCGGGATCGGGTGGTGTCTCGAACTCGCCGCGAAACCAGGCCCCGATGATGTTGACACGGGTCTGTTCGCGGATACCGCTCTCCGCGAGTGTTGTCCCGACGAGCTGACTCCCGCGGTGGATGGGAAACTCGGCGATCTCGAAGTTGTCGTCGATCTCCACCACCTCCTCCAGTTCGCTCGTGACCGACGCCGTCACTTTCGAAGCGAGGCTCTGACCGAGCAGCGGGCGTGGGGAGAGCACCTCGTCGGCGCCGGCGAGGCGGTGGTATGCTGCCCGGTCGGGCTCTTCGACGACGCTGAGTGTCAGGACGTCTTCGGCGACCTCCCGTGCGGTGAGCACGATGCTCGCGTCGACCTGATCCGACACGTCAGCGACGAGTGCTCTCGCGGAGGCGAGGTTCGCCCCTCTGAGCCCCGACGTCGACTCCGGATCCGCTCGGATGACGCGGTAGTCGTCGTCGTACAGTTCAGTCGCCTGTTCACGGTCCGGTTCCACGATGACGTAGTCGACGTCCCAGGACTCCAGTTCGTCGATGAGAACGTCGGCACGAGGTGTGTACGTGCAGATCACCACGTGGTCGCCAAGGTCGCCGTCGACAGTTTTGGGGACAGTCGTCGAGAGAATGTCCTCGAGCAGCGGGAACGCGAGAACGGGAAAGGCCATGAAAATAAGTAGCGTCCCAAAGAGATCCATGACGATCACGAGCACGTTCATCTCCGGGGTAGTCCAGGGGGAGTCAGAGCCGAATCCCGTCGTCGTGAACGTCTCGACGACGACTTGCAGGGAGTGGAGGAATGTCCTGGGTTCACCCTCGTAGATCCGCATCCCATTCTGATAGAGGACCGAAAACAGGGCCATCGAGCCGATCAGGAGGAATGAATAGTAGACGGTGCGGCGCTGCCACCGGTTCATACGTACGGAGGTTACCCTCGGATTGTTTAATCATCCCGATACGGTCGCCGCCGCGCGGCGTCAGCGCCGGGTCGTTCTCGAACCGCAACCGGTCCGGTCTGAAAGATCTATAGCCATCGGCTCGACTGGAAGTCACCCGCTCCTCCCGTGTCGTCGGGACAGAGGTGGCGGTCATCGATGCCGCTTCCCTGGAACGTCTCAAACGACGCTCAATCGCCATCTATCGTCATTCGATCCGGAATGCAGTCAGCCCGAGTATCGACCGCAGGACCGATTCGTTCCCGTGGAAGGACGGCGACCACAGATATACTTATGCGGACAGTAGTCACACCGTATGCCTCTGACCGGTGGTTCGACGATTCTCGTGCCGGTCAACGTCTCGGACGATGAGCGTCCCGCGAAGGACCTACTCACCGTCTCCGATGCGGTGGACCTCGTCCTGCTCGGCTACTATTCGGTTCCGGACTAGGCGCCGCCAGCGCAGCTCAGGGCAGACCACGAGGACGATGCGCAGCGGCGACTGGAGGAACTCGCCGCTACGATCAACCGTGACGTGACCCGCCGCGTCGTGTTCACGCACGACCGAGACGAGACGGTCGACCGCGCCGCCGAGGAGTACGACTGCGATGCGATTCCACTGCCCGGGAGCCATACCGCCACTGAGCGGGTATTCGTCCCGCTTCGAGGCGACGACAACCTCGACCGTATTCTCTCGCTCGTGGCCGACCTCCTCAGACGCGGGGAGGCGACCGCGACGCTGTTTCACGCCGCGACCGCGGACGAGCAAGCGCACGGTCGGTCCCTGCTGAACGATGCGGCCGGTCGGCTTGTCGAGGGCGGTTTCGACCGTGCCCGGATCGACACGCGACTCGCAACGACCGACGACCCGGGAACTGAAATCGTCGAGATAGCCCACGAGTTCGATCTCCTCGTCGTCGGGGAGACGGAGCCGTCACTGACCGACCGCATCCTCGATCGGGTTTCGACCCGCATCGCCGACGAGGTCGACCGCCCGGCGTTCGTCGTCCGGGACGTGTGACACCTTCGATACGTGCACTCCGAGGCGCCAATACATCAGCAGACACTCATGAGCCGCGGACGGAGTAATAAATACTCCCCAAGCCGAGCCCGATTAATAACGACTCTATCGTATAGAGGATCAAAAGCGTCGACCCGGTTATTTCGTAAATCCCGATAATAGCGGGCGCATAGATGACTTCAGCGACGGTGCTGAGTGTGACGAGTCCGAACCCGAGCATCGTATAATTCAGATTCGACTTGCCGACGCGCCGGCGTGCTTGAAAACTCAAGTAGGTGAGGGCCCCTCCGATGGCAAAGACAAAGACATTGCTCAGCACTAACATCCAGAGCGTGGGGAGACTACTCGTCATTCATCACCTTCGGCGTCATCGTGTCTCGTTGACCCTTCGAGATCCTCAATGAGTTCAGCGAACTGTTCCACGGTGTCCTTTTCGATGTCGATGTTGACGTTGAGCTGTCCCTCATCGACGCTGATCGTGATTTCATTGAGATCGCTTCTGTATTCGTTGTACTGCGTCCCGTCGGGATCCCGCGTGAGTTCCTCCGAGAGAAGGTCGTAGTCTTCCATGGCCTGGATGCGTCGGTAGATGGTTGCCAGGGATCGATCACAGACGTTGGCCAGTTCCTTCGCCGACATCGGTCGGACGCTCGTGGCAACCAGAATCCGACGGACATCCTCGCTGGCCAGCACGTCGAAAATATCATCGGGATCCCATGCCTTGCTCACATTTGTCTATTCGAGGAACGATAGTCCACGTCGAATCGGAGAGTTGAACGTCGATACATCCGTCTGATACCGCGGTGTACAGCGCCCGAAGATTTAATTCCCCGTCATAGAGAGACGACCGGCGGTCGTGTTCAGATTAGCTGATTCCGTGCGACGGCGAACGCTTGCAACCGGTTTTCAGCGGTAGTCGGTTCGACGTGAATAAGCCGTCACCGGCATGCTACTCGGGCTCGTCGTCGGCCGTCGACTCGCTCCTCACTGACGGGACTACTCCGCGTCGAGCGGCCGCTTCGGAACGATCTGCAGCTCCGAACTCTCCTCGATGACGGCGGCGTCGACCTCGAACACGTCCGCGAACAGTTCCTCGGTCACGACGCTGCGCGGCGGGCCCCAGTCGTACAGTTCGCCGTCCTGCAGCGCGATCAGATAGTCCGCGAACCGGGCCGCCTGCGCGATGTCGTGTAACACCGCGACCACGGTCACCCCTTTCGCTTCGTTGAGACGCTCGATCGTCTGCATGACGCGTAGCTGATGGTGGAGATCGAGGAAGGTGGTCGGCTCATCGAGCAGTAACACGTCGGTCTCCTGAGCGAGCACCATTCCGATCCACGCGAGCTGTTTCTGTCCCCCGCTCAGCTGCCCGAGTTCCGTCTCTCGAAGCTGCTCGATCCCCGCCAGCGCGACGGCTCGGTCGACCGCCTCCCTGTCCTCTTCGGTGACGCTCTCGAAGAACCCGCGGTGTGGATATCGGCCGTGGTACAGCAGTTCCTCGACCGTCATGCCTTCGGGCGATTCGTTCTGCTGGGAGAGGTGGCCGAGCTCGCGGGCGAGTTCCTTCGGCCCGTACTCCGTGATGTCGCGCCCGTTGAGTGCGATCACTCCGCGATCGGGTTGCAGGTGGTTCGAGAGCGCCTTCAGTAGCGTCGACTTCCCCGATCCGTTCGGCCCGACGAGTGCCGTGATCTCGCCTTCCGGGACGACGATCCGTTCGCACTCGACGACGGGCGCGTCGCTCGTCCGATAGCTGAGCGACAGGCCGTCTCCCAGTAACGCCGAATCGACCTCCGTGGCGTCGGCCGAGGAACGCTCCGTGACTGAGTCGTCTGCCGTGGCGTCGGTCACGACGCCGCCGTCCTCGCGAGCCCGTCCCCGTTTGTCGGCATTCCCTTCGGTCATCAGATCTCACCCATCTTCTCCGTGCGGCGCATGAGATAGAGGAAATACGGCCCGCCGACGATGCCGGTCAGAATGCCGACGGGGAGCTGTCCCGGGGCCCCGAAGAGCACCTGCATGCCGAGCCGGGCCCTGACGTCCGCGGCGACCAGCAGTGCCGGTCCCGCGAAGACGCACCCGAGTACCAGTCGCTTGTAATCGCTGCCGACGACGTTTCGCACGAGGTGTGGGACGATGAGCCCGACGAAGCCGACGATGCCGGCGACGGCGATCGCCCCGCTGGCCGCGAGGATGGCGACGCCGGAGAGCGCGAACCTGACCGTCTTGACGGGCATCCCGAGCGACCGGGCGGTCCGTTCACCGAGCAGAAGCAGATTCAGCTGACGAGCGCCGACGACCGCCAGCAGTATCGAAAGCACGGTCCACGGGAGCGCCAGCCGGACCTGTTCCCAGTCGACGCCCGTGAGCGAGCCCGTCGTCCACGCGATAGCCGTCTGTACGACGCCGAGGTCGTCCGCGAAGAAGAACAGCCCTGTCTGGAGCGACTGGAACACGGTCCCGACGACGACGCCGGCGAGCACGAGTCGAACTGGACTCGTCCCTCCTTTCCAGGCGATGACGTAGACCAGCAGGAACGCAACGGCACCCCCGACTGCGGCGATCAGAGGGAGAAACTGAGCGACGCCGCTGAACACGACGAGCGTGAGAAGGACGGCGAGACCGGCGCCCGAACTTACGCCGAGAATGTACGGGCTGGCGAGTTCGTTGCGCGTGATGGCCTGAAAGATGGCACCGGACACGGCGAGGTTCATTCCGACGAGGATCGCGACGAACACGCGAGGGAGCCGGATGTGCCAGACGACGAGGCTTCGTCTGTTCATCTCGGGAACCTCACTTCCCAAGAGCAGCCCTTCCCACGTGGCGGGATCGAGCGCGACGGCGGGGTCGAACACCGCCGACCAGGCCTCCCTGAACGTCATCGTGAACGCCCCGAAGCTCACCTGCACGAGCCCGCCGGCGACGACGACGGCGATGCTGACGACGATGAGCCCGAGCAATGAGCCGTCGACCCACCCGACCCGCGTCGGACGCCCTCCCTGTGTCTCTCGTTTGGTCCCGCTGGCCATCTTCCGTTGGATTAGGCAAGCCTAAACGCGCGTATAGGGGTTGCGGTATGCGTGCGGCCGTCGGTCAGTGAACGCATTACGTCGGACACGAACAGTCGGCGCTGTCGCCGACTCAGAGGACGGGCTCCCCCGTCGCGGCGTACTCTCAGGGGTTCCCGCTCACGATGTCGGCGACCCGGCCGCGATCGGAGCATTCAGAAGTCACCGTTCGCGATGTCGGCGACCCGCTGTCGGTCGTACAGCTCCGCGTCGGCTCCGTACAGGTCGGCGGCCAGACGCTCGGTGATCACAAGGTTCGTGATCGGCCCCTGATACAGCCCTCCGGCACGGTAGACGTCGCCGTTGTTCACGGCGGTGAGGTCGCTCGCGACCTCGTGGTCCTTCATGAACTGGACGACGCCGTTCTGGAACTCGGCGTCGGATTTCGCCTCCTGCCCGCGGACCAGGAGCACTTCGGGATCGACGTCCAGCAGCGTCTCGAAGTCGATCGCGGCGCGGCTACTGTGGAAGTCCTTCACGTCCGTGGCGGCGAGGGCATCCTTCAGTTTCAGGTCGCGGAGATGCTTGAAGCTCGTTCCCGGTCCGATGGTGTAGGGATAGAACTGCTCCGGTGACTCGCCGGCCCCCCAGACGACCGCGACCGACGGGCGCTCGCTTCGTCCGGGCACGACCGGCGCGAGGTTGGCCTGAAACTCGTCGTGAACCGACTCGAACGCCTCGTAGCGCTCCTGCTGTTGGAACACCTCCGCAAGCTTTTCGAACGCCTCCATCAGCGAGTAGTAGCGGTACTCCTCGTGCCACGAGTAATCCGACGAGAAGCTCGTGTTGGCGAAAAACGGACCGAGAGCGTCGCGCACTTCGTCGACGTCCTCCTGTTCCCACCCCTTGAACCGGTTCATCAGGAAGTTCGGGTCGATGACGTGGACGTCGGCGTCGAGTTCGTAGAACGTCTCCTTGCTCACGCTCCCGCTCTGAGACAGCGAGATCATGTCGCTCTTCTCGACGCTGAGGCCCGGAATGTCGTCGTAATACTGCGTGTGATACCGGGAGGTGAGCCAGACGCCCTTCGGCGGCTCCTGGCCGAGGGCGATTCCCATGTCGGCCCAGCTCCCGTTGTTCGCGACCCAGGTCTCGGGGACCCCTTCGAATGTCACTTCGCCTACCGGCTCGATCGTCACTGAGTAGGAGTCGTCTTGGGTCGTCGGTGTCGCCGTCGGTGTCTCTGTCTGTGTCCCCGTCGACTCGTCCGCTCCAGAGCCGCCGTCGCCGTCACCAGTACAGCCGGCCAGTAGTCCTCCCCCGACGACCGCGCCGCCGTACTTCAGGTAGTCACGCCGCGTCGGTGCCTCGCGACCGCTGGAATCGTCTACCATACGTTTTAGGGCAACCTAAAGAATACAAAAGAGTTCCGAATTTTAGGCCGGCCAAATCCTTGTGCGAAGGGTTCACAGCGCGGACATCGTCAGCCCGAGCACGCGGTTCTCGTCGGTTAAGAGTATAAGCAGCGGAGCGAGCTACCTGAAAAATCCCGGCGATTAAATACCGTGACCCGTTTGAGTGCGGACATGGAGTTCTGCGACGACTGCGGCTCGATGATGAAGACGGACGGCGAGCAGTGGGTCTGCAGCTGCGGCTTCGAGAAGCCCCGGAACGAACAGGCAGAGGAGGGGATGGTGACGACCCAGGGCCAGGAGGAAAGCGACGTGATCGACGCCAGCCAGGCCGAGGACCGAGGGCTGTCCCGGACGGACGCGCGCTGTCCGGAGTGTGGGCACGACGAGGCGTACTACTACATGCAGCAGATTCGAGCCGCCGACGAGTCGGAGACGCGCTTTTTCATCTGCGTCGAGTGCGAGCACAAGTGGCGCGAAGACGACCACTGACGCGGGGCGACGCGTCCGATTCTGTCTCCGATGCGCGTCGTCGCTGGGCGACGTTGCTCGGCAGAGACGACGTGACGACGGCGAACGGTTATGTCGTTCGCGCCGGTATCTGCTCTCGTGACCTCGCCGCCGACTCCCATCGACGACTGGTCGTGTATCGAGTCGGAGACCGCGACGCCGTTCGACGTCGGTCCGGTCACCGTGCAGGCGGCGACGACGGTGTACGAGGACGTGACGCGGCGGGCGACCGTCGCCGAGGCGACCGGGGTCGACGCGCTGTGGCGGTTCTTCTTTCGAAGTCGGCTCACGCTCACGCCGGAGACCGGCGTCTCGCGGGCGCTGGAGCGGCTGGTAACCGACAGAGCGACGGCTGGCTTCGCCGACCGACTGCGCGACCGCGGGCTGACCGACGTGAGAGAGCGGGAGTCGCGGTCGCTGTCGCTCGGCGACGCCGAAGCGACGCTGACGCGGTACGAGGCGGTAAACCGGCTCGGGGGCGGTGACGGCGACGTCGACGGGCATGGGGACGGAGACGGCGGCGAGGTGACCGTCGAGGGATACGTCGCGGTGTGGCCGGCGGCGCAGTCGTTCCGGCTCGCCGGCGGCGCGTATCCCGTCGCCGTCGGCGACCAGTTCTCGGAGTTCTGCTCGCCCGAATCCGACCGCCGACAGCTGTTCGACGCCATCCGCGCGGTCGGCGACGGCTGACCGAGGCGTGTGGACGTGTCGAGGGCGTTAGTCGAGTCGACCACGTCGGGTGGGCCGGGCGTCTGGCGGTTACCCCGAAACCGCTTCCCGGGCGATTCCGACGAGCGACTCGGGTGCGACGCCCGTCGCCGGACCGACCCGAAGGAGGCGCTGCTGAGGCCGGCCGACGCCGTCCGGAACGCGCTCGGTCTCGATCAGTCCGGCGTCGACGAGCCGGTGTTTCGTCCGCGAACATGACGAGCGACTCGCCATCCCGATGTCGCTCGCCCACGACGCGACGTCTCCGAGGAGCAGCTCGTGGCGGGCCGCGACGAGCAGCGTCGTCGCGAGCGGGTCCACGTCGTCGTCCCATCGCACCGGCTCGGCGTGTCTGATGGCACTTGCGAGGTCGGTCGCGAACGACTCCGACAGCTCGGATTCGGCGGTCGCGGTCAGTCGCGACCAGCTCACGGCCCGCGGCCGGTACGCGTCGGCCCGCTTCCAGCGCGGGAGATACTTTCCCCGGAAGACGGCCAGCAGGTCCGGGTCGTCCGTCTCGAGGGTTCGAACCCTTCCCTCGACTGAGGCGAAGACCGTCGCGTGTCCGTCGCCGACGACGATTCTGTCGTCCGGGGGCGCCGACAGCTCCCGGACTCGGATGCGGCCCTCGTCCATCAGCGCCGAGAGTCGCGCGTCCGTCAGGAACGACTCGGACAGTTCGGAGGTCGTGGTATCGCCGAGCAGCAACCGACAGTCCGAGACGGTCGGGCGGTCACGAACCGCCGCGACAAAGCGGTCGATCCAGGAAAGAGGGAGTCCGACGACGAGGGGCCGCTCGCCGCCGGCCAGTGCCGCGTCGAACTGCACCCGAGAAGGCGTCGGACGGGGGGTACCCATGGCTGTATCCGCGTATGTCTTCGTCTTGAATTTTCGTGCCGAGGAGACGAGGCAAGTCCGACTGACGGGGGCGGTGTCGGGCAGAATCCGGTGACTCAGCGGGTAACAGGCGATGGGGGACAGGCGACAGGTGGCAGGCGATGGGGGACAGGCGACAGGTGGCAGGCGATGGGGGACAGGCGACAGGTAGCAGGCAATGGGGGGACAGGCGACAGGTAGCAGGCGATGGGGGGACAGGTGACGGGCGACGAACGACGCTCCGGCAAAAACGGGGAGCGCTCGGAATCGACGAACGGTGCTCAGAGGCGACGCGCGAAGGTCAGATAGCCGGTGTGGCCGACCCCGGCGGTAGAGGGGCGGCTGCCGCGGTCGTCGAACTGCATCTCGCGCTGGATGGTTTCGAGCGTCTCCACGTCCTCAAGGCCGGCTTCGCGGGCCGCCGCGACCGTCTCACGGGCGGCCTCGATGAACGGCGTGTACACCGCTACGTAGCCGCCCCGGGCGAGCACCTCCGGGGCGCGGGCGACGACGGCCGGAGCGTCCTCGGTGTCGAGCGTGAGCACGTCGAAGCGACCGTCGGGACCGTCCCGTTCGGCCGCGTCAGCGAGGTCGTCGAACTCCGCGGTGACGTCGCCGACGCGGACGGAGACGCGGTCTCCGACGCTGGCAAGCGAGACGTTCTCGCGGGCGACCTCGGCGAACTCGGCGTCGCGCTCGTAGGTGACCACGTCGGCGCCGATGCGGCCCATGTACGTCGCCAGCACGCCCGTTCCGGTGCCGGCGTCGAGGACGCGGTCGGTCGCACAGAGCCCCGTGTGGCCGACGACCAGGCCGATGTCTCTGGGCATCATCGGCGCTCCCGTCCGTTCGAGGTGGTCGAACAGGTCCGGCCCCCGGAGCGCACGCACCCGGAAGCGCTCGTCGAGGTGGGTCGTCAGCTCGTCGCCAGGGGTCACCTCCTCCGGAATCTCCAGCACGCCCAAGTCGGTCTGGAGTTCCTCGCCCGGCGCGCGGAGATATTCGCGGTCGCTGTCGACGTGAACGAACAGGTAGCTCAAGGGGCGATTACTCCAGCTGCGCGATGGCTTCCGCCAGGTCGCCGTCGGCGGCTTCGAGCGCCTCGCGAGCGGCCGACTCCGGAGCGTCCGCACGCATGGCGACGATTTCGACGTCGTCGTCGGGGATTCCGCCGTCGCCACCGTCGCCGTCGTCGGCCTCGGTCCCGTCGTCCTCGACCGCGCCGGTCTTGCGAACGTCCGGCTCGCCGACGATCTGGTACGTTTCCTGCCCCTGGGCGTCCATCTTCGTGACCTCGGCGGTCTCGAAGACGAGGTCCTCCTCGGCCGTCCGAATGACGACCTCCTCGGCGTCGATCTCCTCGACGTCGATGCCCATCTGCTCCATCATCTGTTTCATCTTCCGCGGGTTGAGTCCGCCGCCTCCAAACATGGTTCGAGGTGGGGCGGGAGACGGCAAAAGCGTGGCGAAGCTCCACACGGACGAGCGAACGCCAGTTTCGTCCGCCGAACGGCAGGTTCTTGCGGCCGCGGGCGAAGCCCGCTGTATGTATCTCGGCAACCGCCGATGGCCAGAGGTCGGCGACTACGTCGGCGAGGAGTCGATCGCGTTCGTCCCGCTGGGGTCGACCGAACAACACGGACCACACCTCCCGCTGGCGACGGACCACATCATCGCGGAGTCGCTGGCGCGGGCGACCGCCGACCGCACCGGGTACCTCTGTACGCCGACCGTGAACGTCGGCGTCAGCCCACATCACGACCAGTTCCACGGCACGATGTCGGTCGACCCACCGGCGTTCCGGGACTACGTCGAGGCGCTGACTCGAAGCCTGCGGACCCACGGCATCGACCGCGTCGTCTACGTTAACGCCCACGGCGGCAACGTCCAGCACCTCCAGGAGGTCGCCCGTCGGCTCCGCCAGGACCGGGTCGCGTTCGCGACCGAGTGGATGTGGAACGAGTCGATTCCGGAGCTGGTCGAGGAGCTCTTCGAGACGAACGGACCACACGCCGGACCGAAGGAGACGGCGATGGTGATGCACGCCGCGCCGGAACTCGTCGACGAGTCGCGGCTCGAAGCGGCCCGCGACGACGGCTGCGTCGACCTCGCGGCCGCCGGTCACAGCCGCGAGGGCGCCCGCGTCCACTACGACGCCATCGAGAACTCGCCGAACGGCGCCTTCGGAGACCCGACGGACGCGACCGCGGCGAAAGGCGAGGAGCTGTTCGAGGCCGCGACCGACGCGCTGGCGCGGTTGGCGACGTGGCTCGACGAGCAGTCCTTCGAGGCGTTGATGGGACCGGACCACCTCGACCCCGGGGCGCGGCGGCGGTGAGCGAGCGAGGCGTTCGGAGAGGAGTCGTTACTCCTCGCGGATGTCTTCGCGGACCTCGATGACGGCGTCGGCGTCCATGTCCAGTTCGTACTCGTGGTAGGAGCCGCCGGCGCGACCGTCGTTGTGCTGGTGTGCGGTGAGGAATCCGAGCATCTCCAGGTCGGCGAGGTGGTTCTGAATCGACTTCAGCGTCGTCAGCGGGTCGATGTTGCTGTCCTCGACGAGGTCCATGTAGGCGACACGGATGTGTTTCGACCGCGCCGGCGCCTCCCCATGACGCTCCAGGCGGGCGATGGCTTCGAGGACGAACTGCGCGTGGTCGGTCTGTTCGCGGATCTTGTCCTCGATGCGACCGCGCTTGACCCGGTCTTTCGCGGCCTCGACGTGTTCCTGCCCGACGGCGTCGGCGCGCTCGCTCTCGGCGAGATCGCCGGCCTCCCTGAGCAGGTCGATGGCCTGCCGTGCGGACCCGGCGTCCTTGGCGGCGTGGGCGGCACAGAGGTTGATGACGCCCTTGTCGTAGGCGTCGGTGACGAGCCCGCGGTCGGCGCGGGCCTGGAGGATGGTCTGTAGCTCGCCGGCGTCGTACGCCGGGAAGGAGATCTCCTTTTCCATCAGCGTCGACTTCACCTTCGGCGAGAGGTCGTTACGGAAGGAGTAGTCGTTGCTGATGCCGACGACGCCGACGCGGGCGTCGTCGAGGTGGCCGTTGGCGCGGGCCCGCGGCAGTTCGTACAGCAGCGTGTCGACGTCCGAGAGATGGTCGATCTCGTCGAGCACGCAGAGGACGGTCCCGCCGAAGGCGTCCATCTCCTCGTACAGCGTCTCCAGCGCGTGCGACGTCGACATCCCGGTTTTGGGGTACGTGTCGTCGTCAGGGCTTCGAAGCTCGTTGATGAGCGACCGGACCGTCGCGTACACCCCGTCGCCGTTGCAGTTGTGACGGAGAACGGCCAACTCCTCGGCCTCCGGCCGGTCGGCGGCGGCGGCGGACAGCTCCTCCATCATGTAGTTCGTGACGACCGTCTTACCCAGTCCCGCCTTCCCGTAGACGAAGACGTTGTTCGGGTCGTCGCCGAACAGCACGTCCTTCAACGCGGCCCTGAAGGCGTCTATCTCGTCGTCGCGCTCCAGAATCTCGTCCGGCTGGTGGTCCTCGTGGAGAATGCTCTTATCGCGGAAGACGGTCCGCTCCACGTCGGCGAACTCGTTCATTACGGTGGCCCGGTCTGTGTCGTCACCTCACTTAAACACGTTCCTTCGTCGGTTTCGTCTGAACGGTGTCTTTTGATACCCACGCCCCCCTGATTTCGTGAGTAGGTTAGGGGTTTGAACGGGTGGGGAAGGGGGGGACCCTGCTTGCCGGAATGCAAATATTCAAATGCGAGGAAGGAGCGTAATCGAATCTCACGAAATAGGGGGAGTGGGTCGGCCGTCCTGTCGGTCACGGGAGCGTCGGTCGAAATTATGGTAGGTAAGCCTCGACTTACGCTCGCCACTCTCGTTTCCTATTCCCTCCCCACTCTTCATCTTATTCTTTCTTCTCTCTTCCCCTCCCCTTCCCTTCCGTTCTCTCCCCTCTCCTCCCCTTTCCTTTCGTTCTCTCTTCTTCCCTCCCCGCCCCCACCCCCACCCTCCTCGGGGCGGAGCAGACGAAATCAGGGGTGTGGGCGTCCCCGGTCGCCACCACCCCCCAGGCCGCTCGACGACAAAACAGACGAAATTAGGGGTGTCAGGGGCCGCCATGACGCTCCCCGGCCCTCGCGCGACGAACGGTCACTCGCGGTCGACGCCGCTACTCCGTCCGGACGCTCACCGCCAGGCCCGAACCGACCGGGAGGACGCTGGTTTCGAACGTGTCGTCGGCGCGGACGGTCCGGAGATACTCGGCGATGCCGACGGTCTCCTTTCCGGCGTCGTCCGGGAGCGGAACGCCGTCGTCGACGTGGGCGACGAGGCCGTCGAAGTCGATGGAGCCGCGCATCACGTTGTCGGCGACGACGACGCCACCGGCGGGAATCTTCTCGCGGACGGCTGCGAACGCCTCCGCGTAGCGGTGTTTCTGGTGGTCGACGAGCACGACGTCGAACGGACCGGGGTGGTCGTCGACCGTCTCGACGGCGTCGCCGAGTTCGAACGTGGCGCGCTCGGCGAGGCCGGCCTCGGCGAGGAAGGACTCGCCTTTCCGGAGTTCGTCTTCGTCGAACTCGGTGAGGACGACGTGATCGGCGCCGCCGCGGAGGACCCACGACGCGGAGTAGCCGAACCCGGAGCCGAACTCGAAGACGCGCTCGGCGTCGGTGAGACGGGCGAGGTGACGGAGGACGCCACCGGCGTCCGGCCCGATTATCGGGAACTCGTTGCGTTCCGCGAACGCCGCCATCGACTCCTGTACGGGCGTGTGCTCCGGGCCGGTCGCCCGGACGAACCGCGCCACGTCGTCGCTGAGTACCATGCCCGACGGTCCGCAGGCGAGGGGATAAACACGACGGCGGTCAGGCGGTTCTGGTCGCCGCGAGGTCAGGCGACTCCGGTCGCTGTGATGTCAGGCACCCCCGGTCGCCGCGAGCCACCCGCCGAGAACGAGGAGGACGACGCCGACGGCGCCGGCCGCGCGCAGCAGCGTCCGTGACTCCCGGCCCGCGGTGCGGATCTTATTGCTGTCCAGGGCGTCGGTGTACCTCGAGAAGCCGGCCTCGACGAGCCCGGTCATCGCCAGCCAGAGGACCGTCATCGTCACCACGACGTGGCCCCGCCCGGTGCCGGTTAGCGAGGCGGTGTCGTACAGCGTCGCGGCCATGTGCCCGCCGGTTAGCAGCATGACGACCGCGCTGGCGCGGGTCAGCCACTGCGTGCCGGAAGCGATCCGTCGCGCGGGGTCGACGCTCAGCTCGCCGGCCGACACCAGCGGGAGGACCCGCCAGACGACGAAGACGACGCCTCCAGCCCAGAGCGCTCCGAACAGCAGATGGACCGCGGTGACCGCGGCCAGTACCGAAACCATGTCCGTCGACTGCGCCGGCGGCGATATAAATCGGCTGGTCCGAGGCGGCGATCCGGGCGACTGGGGGCGGACCCGGGCGACCCGCCGAGAGAGCCAGGCGACCTGCCGAGAGACCAACGCGACTCTCCGAGCGACCCGAACCCAATTCGGTTTCGAACACCGGTCGTCGTCCGCGACTCACCCACTGTTAAGGCCACCGACCCACACCGTTTACGTAATGTTCGACTCCGATGACCTCGAGGCGATCCGCTCGGCGAAAGAGGAGTGGGAGGCGGAGACGCTGGGACCGACCCTGGACCGCTTCGGGGAGCGAAAAGAGGAGTTCACCACCGACACCGGCGGACAGACGGTCGAGCGCCTGTACACGCCGAACGACGTCGCCGACCTCGACTACGAGGCCGACCTCGGCTTCCCCGGCGAGGAGCCGTTCACCCGCGGCGTCTACTCGACGATGCACCGCGGGCGACTGTGGACGATGCGCCAGTACGCCGGCATGGGCACCGCCGCCGAGACCAACGAGCGGTTCCACTACCTGCTGGACCAGGGCCAGACCGGGCTGTCGATGGCGTTCGACCTGCCGACCCAGATGGGGTACGACTCCGACGCCGACATGGCTCAGGGGGAGGTCGGCCGCTCGGGCGTCGCCATCGACTCCCTGCGCGACATGGAGCGGGTCTTCGAGGGCATTCCGCTCGACGAGGTGTCGACCTCGATGACTATCAACGCTCCCGCGGCGGTCCTGCTGGCGATGTACATCGCCGTCGGGGACCGCCAGGGCGTCGACCGCGAGCAGCTCCGGGGCACCATCCAGAACGACGTGATGAAGGAGTACATCGCCCGCAACCTCTACATCTACCCGCCGGAGCCGTCGATGCGGCTCATCACCGACATCTTCGAGTTCTGTGCCGCGGAGGTGCCCAACTTCAACACCATCTCCATCTCGGGGTACCACATCCGCGAGGCCGGGTCGACGGCGGCCCAGGAGATCGCTTTCACCCTGGGCAACGGCATCGAGTACGTCGAGCGCGCTGTCGAGGCCGGACAGGACGTCGACGAGTTCGCGCCGCAGCTATCGTTCTTTTTCAACGCCCACAACAACGTCCTGGAGGAGGTCGCCAAGTTCCGGGCCGCCCGGCGGATGTGGGCGAAGATAATGGACGAGCGCTTCGACGCCGAGAACGCCGACTCGAAGGCGCTGAAGTTCCACACGCAGACCGCGGGGTCGATGTTAACCGCCCAGCAGATAGAGAACAACGTCGTCCGCGTCGGCTATCAGGCGCTGGCGGCCGTGCTGGGCGGCACCCAGAGCCTCCACACCAACGGGAAAGACGAGGCGCTGTCCATCCCGACCGAGCAGTCGGTGCGGACCGCCCTGCGCACACAGCAGATTCTGGCCCACGAATCCGGCGCCGGCGACACTATCGACCCGCTGGCGGGGTCGTACTACGTCGAGTCGCTAACCGACGAGATCGAGGAAGAGGCGTTCGATATCCTCGACCAGGTGGACGACCGCGGCGGCATGCTGGAGGCCGTGAAGAACCAGTGGGTCCAGCGCCAGATTCAGGACGTCGCCTTCGAGCGCCAGCGCGAGATCGAGGACGGCGAGCGCGTCATCGTCGGCGTCAACGAGTACGAGGTCGAGGACGAGGACGAGGAGATGGACCTCGAGGAGGTCTCCGAGGAGGACGAACGGGCTCAGATAGCGAGCTTACACGACCTCCGGGAGGAGCGCGACGCCGAGGCGGTCGAGTCGGCGCTGTCGGCGCTCGCCGACGCCGCCGCCGGCGACGACAACCTCATGCCGTACATCGTCGACGCGGTGAAGGCGTACGCCACCGTCGGGGAGATTTCCGACGTGCTCCGCGAGGAGTTCGGGGAGTACCAGCCCGGTCGCGCCTGAAGACATCGCCTCACGTGTCCCGGCCGGTTTGAAGTGTCCGCGCCCGTAGCGACCGCTATGGAGTTCGACCACGCCGGCGTCGCCACGGACGACGCCGCGACCCTGGCCGCGCTGTACGGCGACCTCCTCGACGCCCCGGTCGCCCACGAGGAGACGTTCGACGGCATGACCGTGACCTTCCTCGACGTCGGCGGCGGCTACGTCGAACTGTTGGAGCCGGACGAGGACGGCCCCATCGCCGACTACCTCGCGGACCAGGGGCCGGGCGTCCACCATCTCGCGTTCGCGACCGACGATGTCGAGGCGGCGCTTTCCCGTGCCCGCGACCTCGACGTCGACCTCGTCGACGAGGAGCCGCGGCCGGGAGCGTGGGGCCACGACGTCGCTTTCCTCCACCCGGCCTCGACCGGCGGCGTCCTCGTCGAGTTCGTCGAGCACTGACCCGGTGGCGGTCGGCTCGGGGGAGCCGCCCAGCCCTGTCTCGCCTCACCTCACCCATTCACCCCCCGTCCCATACTACCCCACCCCGGCTCCTCCGCCCCGACGCGAGCCAAGGCGGAACGGAGCGGCTCGCGGCCGACCGCGTGAATGGAAAAGCCGTAGTAGCGCCGGCCCAACGTGCAACCGTGTTCGACCCGCTCACGGCGCGCGCCCGGGCAACGCCGGACGGCGAGGCGCTCGTCGCCGCCGAGACCGGTGACAGCTGGACGTACGCCCAGTTGACCGCGGAGGCGGGGGAGGCCGCCGCGCGGCTCCGCGGTCTCGGCGTCGCCGCCGCCGACCACGTCGGCGTGGTGATGGAGCCGTCACCGACGTACGTCGGCCTCGTCCACGCGATCGCTCGGCTGGGAGCCGTCCTCGTCCCGCTCGGCCACGACCTCACGGCGCGGGAGGTCGCCGACCGGGTCGAGCGCGCGGACGTGACGACGCTCGTCTGCGACGCCGACACCGAACAGCTCGCGGTGGAGGCGACCGAGCAGGCCGACGTACCGGTCGTCACCGTCGACGCCCCCCACTGGGAGCGCGTCGCGTCGCTGGGAGACGGCGACCCGACCGCCGACGGGCCGGTGCTCGACGTTCCGTCCGGCCGTCCAGCGTCGAGTCGGGCAGACGACGGGCCGGGCGGTCCGAACGCCGACGGTCCCATGGTCGAGGCTCGGCCGAAGCCGAATCGACGCGTCGAGGACGCGACCGACGCCGCCGGGCGCGTCGGCGGCGACGCCGCGGCCGACGTGGACGTGCCGCCGCACCCGCCCGCCGACTGGCGCCATGACGAGCGGTTCTGCATCATGTTCACCTCCGGGACGACCGGCCGGCCCAAGGCCGTCGAGCTGACGCTGGGGAACGTCCTCGCGAGCGCCGTCGCCTCCGCGTTCCGGCTGGGGGTCACGCCGGACGACCGCTGGCTGGTCACCCTGTCGCTGCATCACATGGGCGGGCTGGCGCCGCTGTATCGCTCGGCGCTGTACGGGTCGACGGTCGTGCTCCGGGAGGGGTTCGAAGCGGGGCCGGCCGCCGACGACCTCGCGGAGTACGACTGCACCGCGGTGTCGGTTGTGCCGACGATGCTCCGGCGGATGCTCTCGGCCCGCGGGACGCTCACCGACTCCCTGCGGTTCGTGCTGCTGGGAGGCGCACCGGCCAGCGACGCGCTGCTGGAGCGGTGTCAGGACTTCTCCGTGCCCGTGGCGGCGACGTACGGGATGACGGAGACGGCCTCCCAGATAGCGACCGCCCGACCGCGGGAGGCGTTCGACCGGAGCGGAACGGTCGGCCGGCCGCTGCTGTGGACGACGGTGACCGTCGTCGGCGACGACGGCGAGCCGGTCGCACGCGGCCAGACCGGAGAGCTCGTCGTCGCCGGCCCGACGGTAACGCCCAGCTACTACCGCGACCCGGAGGCGACCGCGGCGGCGTTCGGCGAGTACGGACTCCACACCGGCGACGTGGGCTACCGGACCAGCGAGGGGTACGTCCACGTCCTGAACCGGAAAGACGACCGCATCATCACCGGCGGCGAGAACGTCGACCCTGGCGAGGTCGTCGACGCCCTCCGGTCGTTCCCCGGAGTCGAGGACGCCGCCGTCGTTGGGCTGGACGACCCCGAGTGGGGCGAGCGCGTCGCCGCGCTCGTCGTCGCCGACGACATCGACCGCGAGGCGCTCGACGGTCACCTCCGGGAGCGACTGGCGCCGTATAAGCTCCCGAAATCGCTGGCCGTCGCCGACGAGGTGCCCCGGACGGTGTCGGGCACGGTCGACCGCGAGGCGGTCCGCGAGCGCCTGCTGGAGGAGGTCGCTATCGAGGACGCCGAGGGCGGGTTCCGCTTCGGCGCTACCATCACGGAGCAGGCGGATGACGACGAGACCGACATCGGAAGTGGCGAGGACGCGGACGGCACAGGGATTACTGACAGCACGGAGACCACCGATGACCCCGGGGGCAGCGACCCCGCGGCAGACGGCACGGACCCGGACTGACTCTCGACGCGGAATCCTCGGGAATCGGGGCCCGGGCGCAGACGACGGGGCAACGGTTTTGACGGCTTCGCTGGTAAGAGGGCTATGTTCCCAGCCCAGTACGCGGTCGCACCGCCGCTCGTGACGCCGTTCACCGCCGACGGCGAGGTCGCCGTCGCCGCCCTGGAAACCCTGGTCGAGCGCTGTCTCGACGCCGGACTGGACGGCGTGGTGCCCTGCGGGACGACCGGCGAGTTCGCGTCGCTGTCGGACTCGGAGCGAGCGATCGTCGTCGAGACGGCGGCCGACGCCGCTGGCGACGCCACGGTCGTCGCCGGCGTCGCGGACACGAGCGTCGCCGGCGTCACGCGGCGGCTGGAGCGGGCCGAGGAAGCCGGCGCCGACGCGGGGCTCGTGCCGCCGCCGTACTTCCACGGGCCGAACGACCCCGCCGGCGTCGAGGCGTTCCTCCGTTCGGTCGCCGACGACAGCCCGCTGGCGCTGTACCTCTACGACATCCCGTCCTGTACGGGGACGGCGCTCGACGCCGAGACGGTGCTCTCGCTGGCCGACCACGACGCCGTCGCCGGGCTGAAGGACTCCTCGGGCGACTTCTCGGGGCTACTCGAACTCCTGCGTCGGACGCCGGCCGAGTTCGACGTCGTGCAGGGGGTCGACGACCAGTTCGTCCCCGCGGTCGAACGCGGGGCCGACGGCGCCATCAACGCGCTGTCGCAGGCGATTCCGGAGGTGTACGTCGCCGTCCGCGACGCGGTGGCCGCCGGCGACGAGGAGACGGCCCACCGGCTGCAGGCGTCGGCCATCGCGCCGCTTTTCGCCCACTGTTACGACCACGGATTCGCGCCGGTGACGAAGGCGGCGGTCGCCGCCCGCGGCTGGCTCCCCGGCGACGACGTGCGCCCGCCGCTGGTCGGCCTCGACGAGGACGCCCGCGCCGCCGTCGCCGAGGCCGTCGACGCCGCGCTGGAGACGGTCTGAGCGCCGGAACTCCGGGCGTCAGTCCGCCGCCGGGGTCGCGCCGTTTTCGACCGGGCTGACCCGGCGTTCGAGCGCGAGGACGGCGACGGCGATGGCGACGCAGGCGACCGAAAGCGTCGGCCACAGCAGCGCCGAGAGCCCGTAATCGAAGAACAGCCCGCCGAGGAACGACCCCAGTCCGAAGCCGAGCCGCTTCGCGACTTCGAGCAGCGAGAGCTGGGAGCCGCGCTCGCCGGCGCTGCCGAGGTCGCTCATCAGCGAGGTCGACAGCGGCGAGTGGAGGATTTCGCCCAGCGTCCGCAGGACGAGGTGGCCGCCGACGAGCGCGACGCCGACGATAGCCGGGGCGACGCCGGCGTCGGCGACGCCGACGACGAGCATGCTCGCGGCCCACAGCCCCGCGGAGACGACCAGCCCGCGGGTCCGACGCCAGCCGGCGACGGCGTCGACCAGCGGAATCTGCAACAGCACGATGGTCAGCGGGTTGAGCACGAACAGCGTCCCCAGTTCCGAGGAGCTCAGTCCCAGCCCCTCCGTGGCGACGATGGGCACCGTAGTCTGCATCTGGGCGTACATCACCGCGAAGCCGACGTTCAGCGTCGCCAGCCCGAGCACCCGCGGCCGGGAGACCGCTCGGCTCCAGTCGCCGACGGCGTCCCGGAAGGCGGTGTCGCCGGCGGAGCCCGCGGCCAACCGAGGAACGAACGCCGCGATGACGACCGCGACGACCGCGGAGGTGACGCCGTCGGCGACGAAGACGGCCACCTCCGCGAACTGGTACAGCACGCCGCCGACGACGAACCCGGCGCCGAAGCCGGCGTTGTTGGCGACCTTCAGCAGCGAGAACGCCCGGTCGCGGCCGTCGCCGTCGGTGAGGTCGGCGATCATCGCCTGCCCCGCCGGAGCGTACAGTCCGGCGGTCAGCCCGGCGGCGGCCGCGACGCCGGCGAAGGCGCCGCCGGCGTCGACCCCCGGGACGGCGCGAGCCAGCGCCGGGACGACGGCGTAGGCGGCGAGCGTCACGGCGGTCAGCGCCATGCTCGCGACCATGACCGGCTTGCGCCCGCGGCGGTCGGCGAGGTAGCCGCCGACGGCGGTTCCGACCGCCGTGGCGACGTTGTTGGCGAGCAGCCCCAGGCCGACGACCGACAGCGCGATGCCCACCTGGAGGTGAAAGTGCACCGTTGCGAAGGGGTACACAAGGCCGGAGCCGAAGACGTTCAGCAGCTGGCCGGCGGCGACGACGTAGACCGCGCGGTCGAACCCTCGGACGGCGTCAAGCGACGGGCGGCGCACGAGCGCGTCTTCGCTCGGTGCCCACCTGAACGGTTCGGTCCGGGTCGATCCGGTCCGGGTCGCTCTGATAAGTGTGCTGACCGGCCCCCTCCGGCTCCCGACCGTCGGCGTTCCGTCGGTCGATTCGTTTCCTTGTTACGTGCTAACAGCCAATGGATTCAAGCCCCTCCGGGCGTTACGGGGAGCCGATGCGGAAGAAAGAGCTTCTTCACATACACGCGCTCCTCTCGAACGTCGCCAGCGACTTTCGAGAGCGGGGGGAGCTCTCCACCGACGGACTCGAACGGTACCAGTCTCTCGGCGTCTCGCCGATGTCGCTTCGCAACCCGAAGGCCGACCACGAGGAGGCGGTACTGACGCTGAGCGAAACGGTCGCAGAGGCCGCCACGACAGACAGAGAACGGGTATCAGCCGACGACTGAGGGTCGCTCGGCCGGCGCCGACGGTATCGACGGACGCTCTACGGCGATACGCGGACGGAAACCGCTAAGACGCCCCGGGAGGTGGGTCGGCACATGCGACTCGAATCGTTCTGGGGCGTCGGGCCGAAGACGGCCGCGACGCTGCGCGAGGAGTTGGGTGCCGAGCGTGCGGTCGAGGCCATCGAGTCGGCCGACGTTCGCGCGTTGGTCGACGCCGGCGTCACGCGAGGCCGGGCGACGCGCATTCTCCGACGGGCGAACGGCGAGGCCGGGATGGAGCTGTTCGGCACGGCCGACGCCCGCGACGTGTACGACGACCTCGTGTCGCTGGCGGCGACGTACGCGTTGACCGACCACGCCGCCGACCGAATTCGCGTGCTCACGCCCCTTCCCGACCGCGACGACGCCCGCGAGCGGCTCGACGAGGTGCTCGCCGCCCGCGATGCCTGGGCGTCGTTGTCGCCGGCCGACCGGAGGGGCGTCGTCGAGGCGTTCGACCGCTACGACGAGGCCGACGACGCCGCGCGGGCGGCCGTCGAGGCGGCGCTAGCGCTTCGCCGCGCCGACCTGACGGGCGAGGTCGCGCCCGAACTCGCCGACGCCGAGGCGTCGGAACTCAAGGCGGCCGCCGAGGCGCTGGGGTCGCTGACCGGCGACCGCGACGCGCTGCTGGCCGGCGACGATCCCGGCGAGCTCCGGGTCGCCGACGGCGCAGACGACGAACTCGACCGTCTGCGCGAGCGCCTGTCGGTCGCTCGCGAGTTGGAGGCCGGCGCGCTGGACGTGTTACAGACAGCCCGCGAGGCGGCCACCGGCGGCGAGGACGCCTTCCGGTCGGCGGTCGTCGACCACGTCGCCCGAGAGACCGGCGTCGGGACCGCCGAGGTGCGGGCCGTAACGCCGTCGTCGGCCGCCGACTCCGCGGATTTCGTCACCACCACGCTCCGAGCGCTCGGCGACGACATCGAGAGCCGCGTCGACGAGCGCGCCGAGACGGTCCGCAGCGAGCTGCGGGCGACGGTGCGCGACGTCGCCCCGGACGTTCGCGCCGCGGTCGGGGCGGTCGACGACGTGGCGCTGTCGCTGTCGCTGGGGCGGTTCGCGGCCGACAACGACCTCGTCCGGCCGACGTTGGGCGGCGACCGACTGGCGGTGCGCGACGCGCGGAACCTCACCCTCGGCGGCGACGTACAGCCGGTCACGTACGCGGTCGGCGAGCACGGTCTCAGCGAGGGCGTCGAGACCGAGGCCGAGTCGGTGCAGACACCTCTCCCGCCGACGGACGACCGCGTGACGGTGGTGACCGGCGCCAACTCCGGCGGGAAGACGACGCTGCTGGAGACGCTGTGTCAGGTGGCGGTGCTGTCGGCGATGGGGCTGCCCGTGCCGGCCGCGGCCGCGGAGGTCGGCGGGTTCGACACGGTGGTCTTCCACCGCCGGCACGCGTCGTTCAACGCCGGCGTGCTGGAGTCGACGCTGCAGAACATCCTCCCGCCGCTGACCGACGACGGGCGGACGCTGATGCTGGTCGACGAGTTCGAGGCCATCACGGAGCCGGGCCGGGCGGCCGACCTGCTGAACGGGCTGCTCGACGAGACCGTCGAGCGCGACGCGCTTGGGGTGTACGTCACCCACCTCGCGGAGGACCTCGAACCGCTGCCGGCGGCCGGCCGCGTCGACGGCGTCTTCGCCGAGGGGCTCACCGGCGACCTGGAGCTGCGGGTCGACTACCAGCCCCGCTTCGGGACGGTCGGGAAGTCGACGCCGGAGTTCATCGTTTCTCGGCTCATCGCCGACGCCGACGACCCGGAGGTCAGGACGGCGTTTCGCTCGCTGGCGTCGGCCGTCGGACAGGAGGCGGTCCAGCGCACGCTGTCGGACGCCGAGTGGACGGGATGACCCGAATGCCAGGAGCGCCGGGCGAGGCGCCCGTTCTCAGTCGAGGTCGCCCCACGCCCCCCAGAACCGCTGTACCGCGGTGAGATGGCCGATGACGGCGAACAGCACGAGCAGCAGTTCGACCGCCGAGAGCCCGGCGACCAGCTCGCCCGGAAGGAGGAAGGCGACGACGGCGACCGTCGAGGTGAGAGCGAGGCGGTCGGCCCGCCCGAGGAGGCCGCCGTACTCCCGGCCGAGGCCGACGGCCTGAATCTGCGTGCCGAGATAGGAGGTGAGCAAGACCCCGGTCACCGCGAGCAGACCAAGCGCCCAGGCGTCGGCGCCGGCCGCGAGCCCGGCGATGATGGCCACGTCGGCGTAGCGGTCCAGCACGTGGTCGAGGAGGTCCCCGCCCTCGCCGTCGACGCCCTGTGCGCGGGCCAGCGCGCCGTCGACGAGGTCCAGCCACCCATTGGCGAACACCAGCACCGCGCCGAGGAGATACCAGACTCGGCCGCCAGCGACACCGCCGAGAGCTGCCCCCGGACCGCTGCCGAGACTGGCTCCGCCGAGCACGAAGGCGCCGCCGGCGACGACCGCACAGCCGAAGGCGACGACGCTGACGCCGTCCGGCGTGAGGCCGAGGCCGCGGGCCGCGGCGACGAACGGGCGGAGCATGCGGTCGGCCATCGGCCGGAGACGGTCCAGAGTCACCGTATCTCCACTATCTCAGAGGACGGACGTGAAGTCAACGATTCCGACGGCCGGCTCCGCGCTGCCGCGGACGACCGCCGCGATGCGCTCGGCGACGGCCGCCGGGTCGCGGTCGGTGGTGTCGATCTCGTAGACGTGGTCGGCGCCGTGGCGCTGGACGGCTTCGGTGAGCACCACGTCCAGGGCCTCGCTCTCGGCGTTCTCCGCGACGGTCGCCTCGGGTTCGCCGCGCTCGGCGAGACGCTCCCGGAGCGTCTCCGGATGACACCGCAACACGACGACGCGGTCGGCCGCGAGGTGATGGGCGAGGTGGGACTCGGCGACGCCGTGCCAGTCGCCCAGGTGGTCGGCGACGGCTTCGACGTCGGCGTACAGTGAGTCGCGGTCCTCGTCGCGGCCCTCGTGGAGGCCGTGCTCGGTCACGATGTCGTTCACGTGGTGGACCGCCACGTCGTCGAGGGCCGCCGTCGCCGTCGTCTTTCCCGTCCCGGGGGTGCCGGTGACGGCGACGCGGTCGCGGTCGTCGTCGGGGTCGGCGTGGGGCTCAGCCCCGGGCCCGCCGTTCGCTCCGCTCACGGCTCCACCTCCGCCAGCACCTCGTTCAGCGTCTTGACGGCGGTCCGCGTCTCGGCCTCGGTGCCACAGGAGACGCGGACGCAGCCGGGGAGACCGAAGCTGGTGCAGTCGCGGACGATGACCCCTCGCTCGCGGGCGCGCTCGGCGACCGCGGCGGCGTCGCCGACCGCCGCGAGCACGAAGTTGCCGGCGCCCTCGAACGTCCGGGCGTCGAGTTCGGCGTGCATGTACTCCCGCGCCCAGCGGGCGCTCTCGACCGTGTGCTCGACGAACGCCTCGTCGTCAAGGGCGGCCAGCGCCGCCCGCAGAGCGACCTCGTTGGCGGCGAACGGCGTGTTCACCTTCGCGTAGGCGTCGGCCCACGCCGGGGGGACGACCGCGTAGCCGACGCGCAGTCCGGCCAGTCCGTACGCCTTCGAGAACGTCCGGAGGACGGCGAGGTTGTCGGGAGCGTCGCCGCCGGAGAGCCGCTCCGCCGCGGAGGGAGCGTCGTGGTACTCGCCGTAGGCCTCGTCGACGGCGACGAGGGTGTGGTCGTCGACGGCCGCGAGCAGGCGGTCGATTTCGGCCGCGGCCATCGTCTGGCCCGTCGGGTTGTGCGGCGAGGTGACGTAGACGATGCGCTCGCCGTCGTAGGCGTCGAGGACGGCGTCGGCGTCCATGGCGAAGTCATCGGCCTTCGAGAGCTCGTAGGTCGCCGTCTCCCCGTGGTGGTAGCGGGCGCTCATCGGATAGTATGAGAAGCCGGGCTCGGGAACGAGTACGTCGTCGCCGGGGCGCAACAGCGCGCGTCCGAGGTAGTCGATTGCGCCGTCGGCGCCGGGGGAGACCCACACCTGCTCGTCGGCGACGCCCCAGTGCTCGGCCAGCGCCGCCGTGAGGTCGCCGTGGGCGGCGGTGGGGTAGTGGTTGACCCGGTTGGCCGCCGTCTCGACCGCCTCGACGGCGGCGGGGCTGGCGCCGTGGGGGTTCTCGTTCGAGGAGAGCTTCACCAGCTCGTCGGCGTCCAGCCCGAGGTCGCGGGCGACCTCTTCGATGCCTCGGCCCGGGACGTACTCCGAGTGGGCCGAGAGGTCACGCGGGTGCATGGTTCGAAGAAGCGGCGGGCGAGGCTTAAGCGGGCGGGTTCGGGATTATCGGGCCCCGTCGTCGCCCGCTGTGCGGTTCCGAGCGCGCTCGACGACGTCCGGGCGCGCCTCGAAGTCGAACCGGACGGAGTCGCCCTCGTAGGCGACGTTCTCGACGCTGCCGCGGTCGTACGCCCACGACAGCAGCGCCTGTGCGTCCCCGTCGTTCGGCAGGTCGAACCGCTCGCGGGCGGTTGGGAGGCCGGCGGCGATACGAGCCCGCAGGTCGGCGATGCCGTCGCCCTCCGCGGCCGACACCGCGAGGACGTCGGCTCCGACCGCGTCGGCGACCGTCCGGCGACGCTCGGCGCGGGCCTGCTCGGGGACGGCGTCCATCTTGTTGAGCGCGACGAGGAGCTCCCCGCGGGGTTCGTGGTCGGCGATGGCCGCCGTGGTCGTCTCGACCTTCGCCCGCAGGCGCTCGGGGTCGTCGGTCCCGTCGACGACGAGGACGCCCACGTCGGCGTCGGCGACCGCCTCCAGCGTCGACCGGAACGCCGCGAGCAGGTCGTGGGGCAGGTCGGCCGCGAACCCGACGGTGTCGGTCACGAGCGTCGGCCGGTCGGCGACGGTCGCCCGCCGGGTCGTCGTCTCCAGGGTCTCGAACAGGCGGTCGGCGACCTCGGCCTCCCCGGTGAAGTCGTTGTGGGCGGGCTCGCGGTCGGCCACCGAGAGGTCGTCCGCGAGGCGGTGCAGCAGCGTCGACTTCCCGGCGTTGGTGTAGCCGGCCAGCGCCACGAGGTCGAACCCGTCGGCGCGACGGTCGCGCCGTCGCCGTGCCGCCTCGGCGACGACCTCGTCCAGTTCGCGTTCGACCTGTCGGACCCGGCGCTCGTGGTCGACGGTGCGCGAACCCGTCTCGGCGGCCCGCTGCATGTGGGTGGTCTCCTCGGCGACGCGGAGGCGCTGGAGTTCGTACCGCAGCGTCGCCAGCTTCACCTGGAGCCGCGCCTCCCGGGTCCCAGCCGTCTCGACGAAGATGTCGAGCACGAGCCGGTGGCGGTCGAGGACGCGGACCCCGTCGGGCATGAGTTCCGACACCGAGAACGCCTGCCCGGGGTCCAGCCCCTCGTCGAAGACGACGGCGTCGGCGTCGCGGTCGGCGGCGAGGCGCATCAGCGACTCGGCTTTCCCGCGGCCGACGCAGTAGGTGGGGTCCTCCCGGCGACGCTGGGTGAGTTCGTCGACCACCTCGTAGCCGGCGGCGTCCGCGAGGGCGGCGACTTCGGTCGTGTCGGGCTGTACGTGACTGTCGCGTGCGACGACGATTGCTCGTGGCAACTGTCTGAGAGCGCCCACCGTCCCGACGCCGGCCACGGCGAGCCGACGGCGGGCGACGAGCGTGAGGGTTCCTGCCGCGAAAGGCGGCGACGAAACCGGACCGCACCCCCGGCCGGGGTCGGGCGGTCCGTCGGGGCAGACGCGACCCGCGCCGTCGGGTCAGCGTCGGCCGGAGAGGAGAACGGTCTTCATCGGATACCAATTTATTCCGGGAGCCGTCTCATAACTGTTCGGGAGGTGTGAGAGTCACCGGCACGGAAGCGAGCCGGCGAGCACGTCGGCGGCGACGTTCAGCCGTCGCCGTCGGCCGCGTGGTCGGAGCCGGAGTCCGAGCCGGAGTCGAGGTCGAGGTTCAGGTACGACTCCCACGGCGGGCTGTTCGCGTACTTGTCCCCGCGGTCACACAGCGTGATGACGATCACGTCGTCGGCGTGGAGGGCGTCGTCGGCGGCGAGTTGGTGGACGGCCTGGAGCGCGCCGCCCGATGACGGCCCGACGACGAACTTCCCGCCGACCCGGAGGTGCTCGGCGACGGTTTCGGGATCGTGCTGGCCGCGGTCGACGACGGTCACCTCGCGGTCGCGGTATCGGTCGTACAGTGCCCTGGCCCTGGCGTGGGCGTCTTCGGTGGCGACGTACTCCAGGCGGTCGACGACGGACTCGTCGTACGTGCCGGGGTGGTACGCCTCGCCCGAGCGGAGGTATTTCAGGCCGTCGATGGCGTGGGGTTTCGCGGCGGGCTCGAAGCCGACGACGGTCACGTCGCCGCGGGCGGTCAGTCCGCGGCCGACGCCGGTGACGGTGCCGCCGGTGCCGGCGCCGGCGACGAAGTGGGTGACCGCGCCGTCGGTCTGTGACCAGATTTCCGCCGCCGTCGTGCGTTCGTGAGTGCCGGGGTTGTCCGGGTTCTCGTACTGGTTGGGGTGGTAGTAGCGGTCGGGGTCGCTGGCGACGATCGACTCACAGCGGTCGAGGACGGCGTCGTAGCCGAGCTCGGGGTCGACGAAGTGTATCTCGGCGCCGGCGTCGCGGACGGCGCCGATCTTCCCCGCGCTGGCGTCTTCAGGCATCACGATTTCGACGTCGTAGCCGCGGGCGCCGGCGACGCGGGCGAGTTCGCTGCCGGTGTTGCCGCTGGTCGATTCGACGACGGTCATCCCCGCCGCGAGCTCGCCGCGGGCCTCGGCGGCGTCGAGCATCCCTTTCGCGATGCGTGACTTTATCGAGCCGCCGCCGTAGCCGGTCGCGTACAGGTTGAACCACTCCGCCTTGCCGTACACCGTCGCGGGCACGTCGACGTCGAGCGCCAGCAGCGGCGTCTCGCCGATGGTGCGTTCGTCGATGTCGACGTCGACGCTGCCGTCACGGGTCGACATACGCGTCGGTAGTCGACTCCCCGTGAAGGGTCTGACGGGCAAATCGACGCTGGCGACGCTGGCGATGCTGGCAACGCTGCTGACGTCGACATCGACGCTGACGTCGACGCCGACGTCGACGCGGACCCCGAAACCGGTTTGGGGCCGCCGTCACAACCAACCCGCCAGGATGGTCGAAGAAGTCACCGGCGGCGCCCTTGCGGGCGTCGCCGCGCCGAGCGCGGAGCGATGGTAACGATGGTCGAGGAACGCAGCCCCGAGGCGGTCAACGAGCGCCTTGACGAGGCCGACGTGCAGGTCATCGACATCCGCCCCGAGGAGGCGTTCCGTGCGGGCCACGTCCCCGGCGCGATGAACGTTCCGATGAGCGAACTCCCGGCGCGCATCGAGGAGCTTGACCTCGCCGACGAGGTGGTCGTCGCCTGCCCCATCGGCCAGTCGTCGGTGCAGGCGGCGCGGCTCATCGACTCCTTCGAGGCCGTCGACGACGACGACACGGTCGCCAGCATGGCCGGCGGCTACGAAGCCTGGGAGTACGAACTCGAACGGGGTGAGGACGAGGCCGGGACCGGAGACGACGGCGACGACTGAGCCGCCGGCTCACAGCGTCTCGGCCAGCCGGTCGGCCGCCCGCAGCGAAAGCGCCGCGATGGTCAGCGTCGGGTTCATCGCGCCGCCGGTGGGGTACACCGACGAGCCGACCAGATAGCAGTTGTCGAGGTCGTGGGTCCGCAGGTGGCGGTCGACGACGCTGTTGGCGGGGTCGTCTCCCATCCGCGTGGTCCCCATGTGGTGGTAAGCGGGGCCGGTGTTCTCCGGGCCGACCGTCCACCGCACGTCGACGCCGAGTTCGTCGAGCACGCGCCGCTGAATCTCGTTCGCCCGGGCCAGCGCCTCGCGGGTGCGGTCGTCCAGCGACCAGCGCACGTCCGGCACCGGGTTGCCGTGGTCGTCCGTCGTCGAGGGGTCGAGCGTCACGCGGTTGTCCTTTCGCGGGAACTGCTCGACGAGCGCGCCCATGGCGATGTGGTTGCCGTAGCCGTCCCGGAGTTCGCCGAGCAGGTCGTCGCCCCACGTCTCGGCGCGGGTCGCCTCCGTCGCCGGCGACGGCCCGGCGTAGTTGAGGAACTCCAGTTTCATCCCGTTGACCGGGTCGGCGTCGTCGTAGAACTGGTGGGTCTCGGTGGTGTTGAAGCCGACGTGCTTCTGTCGGGTGCGGCCGTCGTACACCCCGCCGACGCCGGCGAAGAGGTGGTCCATGAAGTACCGCCCGACCGCCCCCGAGGAGTTGGCGAGGCCGTCGGGGTACCGCTCGGAGCTCGACAGCAGGAGCAGTCGTGGCGTCTCGACGCCGCCGGCGGCGACGACGAACCGCCGGGCCGGCTGTCGGTGCTCCGTTCCGTCCGGCGTGGCGTACACCGCCGCCTCGACCGCGTCGCCGGCGTCGTCGTGGACGAGCCGCTGGACCGCTGCGCGGTCGACGACCCGGGCGCCGTCGTCCTCGGCGGCGGCGACGTGGCGCTCGGCGGTGTACTTCGCTCCCGACGGACACACCGGCTTGCAGGTGCCGTAGCCGACGCAGGCCGGGGCGTCGTCGGCGCCCTCCGAGTTGCGAGCGTTCGGAACGGAGTGGGTGGCGATGCCTAGCGCCTCGCAGGCCTCCGCGAAGACGGAGTCGCTGTACGAGGGCGGAAACGCTGGCATCGGAAACGGCTCCTCTCGCGGCGGGGCGAACGGGTTGTCGTCGGCGCCGGCCACTCCCAGCGCGCGCTCGGCGGCGGCGTAGTACGGCCGCAGGTCCGCGTAGGAGATGGGCCAGTCGGCGCCGACGCCGTGACGGGTGTCCATCTCGAAGTCGCGCTCGTGGAGGCGCATCACCATCCCCTGCCAGTGGAGGGTGGTGCCGCCGACGCCCTTGACCCGGGCGGCGTTCAGGGGGTAATGTCGGTCGCCGGTGGCGGCGTACGAGTCGCGCTCGCCGCCCATGTCCCACACGTCGCCGGGGACGCCCGGGCGCAGGTGTCGCTCCATGCGCTCGGCGCGGCTCGCCTCGCCCGCGTCGCCACCGGGGAAACCGTCGCCGCCGTCGAACCGCGGGCCGGCTTCGAGCACGACCACCTCGTGACCGGCCGCGGCGAGGTCGGCGGCGACGATGGCGCCGGCCGGCCCGGCGCCGACGACGCAGACGTCCGCCCGCGGCGACGGGCTGCGGTCGCGGCCGTCGCCGACACCGCCGTCGCTTGGTTCAGCCATCGTCGCCTCCGGAGTCCGTCGCGTCGGTCTCCGCTTCGGTTCCCGTCTGCGGCTCCGTCGCCTCCGAACTCCCGCCGTTCCGGAAGCGCTCGGGCGGGGGCTGCTGGTAGCTCTGCGTCCCGCCGGGGTGGCCCGCCGGGTTCTCCAGGCCGACCAGCTCGGCGCCGCTGGGGGAGGCGTAGAAGGCGAACAGCAGCTCGTTGACGACGAAGTACCGGAGTCGGCTGGAGACGTCGCCCTCGGGGTCCGGGTCGGCGGTGTCGACGCCGAGGTCGCGCAGTAGTCGGTCCCGAACTATGGGGTCCAGCTCGGCGAAGGGGGCGTCCTCCCAGTCGCGGGCGACGTCTGCGAGTTCCCGCGTCGCCGCGACGACTCCCTCGCGATACGCTGGTCGGTCGGCCGTCCGGCCGGCGACGTAGGTGCGGACGAACGACTCGGGGTCGCCGTCACCGTCGGTCGCCGCCTCGGGGTAGACGACCTCCGCGACGGCGACGAGGGTCTCCAGCGTCGCCGCCTCGGGCGTCTCCTCCGGTTCGCGCTCGGGAACGGCGTCGCCGTCGGTCGCTGCCTCGGGAGCGCCACAGCCCGCCAGCGACCCCACGCCGGCGGCCGACAGCGCGGCCAGCGCGTCGCGTCGACTCAGTTCCACGCCGTAAAGTTAGGGGAACCTAAACTTATGGGTTGTCGTTCGGGCCTCGGAGGGCTCTCAGGGCGTGCGGACGGTGTGTTCGAGCGTCCCGACGCCCTCGACGGTGACGGCGACGCGGTCGCCGTCGGAGAGCGGGCCGACCCCCTCCGGGGTGCCGGTGGCGACGACGTCGCCGGGTTCGAGCGTCATGTACTGGGTTATCTCGGCGATGAGCGTCGGCACGTCGAACACCATCCGGTCGCGGCTGCTGTCCTGTTTCAGCTCGCCGTTCACCCGGAGCTGGACGGCCGCGTCGGCGGGGACGCGGTCCGGGTCGGCGACGACCGGGCCGACGGGGGCGGCGCCGTCGAAGGCCTTGCCCCGGACCCACTGGGACTCCCGGCGCTGGTCGTCCCGGTTGGACACGTCGTTGACGCAGGTGAAGCCGTCGACGACGTCCATCGCGTCGTCGGCGTCGACGTGGCGGCACTGCTCGCCGATGACGACGCCGAGTTCGGCCTCCCACTCGACTCGGTCCTTCCCCTCGGGCAGGGTCACCACGTCGCCGTCGCCGGCGACGGCGTTGGGCGGCTTGAGGAAGAGCAACGGGCGGTCGGGTACGTCGGCGTCGTGCTCTGCGGCGTGGTCGGCGTAGTTGCGGCCGACGCAGACGACCTTCGAGGGCTCGGTCGGCGCGAGGAGTTCGACCTCCTCGCGGCGGTACTCCGTCTCGGCGAAGCGGACGCGGGCGTCGCCGTCGGAACTGTCGACCCACTCGCCGTGACGCACCGCGCCGGCGGGGTCGCGGAATCGGACTCGTCGCACGCCCCGACGTGCGCTCCGGGGGTGTTTTGATGTTCCGGAGGAGGCGAAGCCGACCGCCGCGGCCGCGGGCGGGGACGACTAGTCACGCTCGCGGGGACAAGTTTGAGGAGGCCTTCGGCCGAAGAGTCAATTACCATGGAAGTCACCTGGCACGGTCACTCGACCTGGCACGTCAGCGTCGGCGACACCGACCTCGTCATCGACCCCTTCTTCGACAACCCGCACACGGACGTCGACCCGTCGGCGGTCGCGGCCGACTACGTCCTCCTGACCCACGGCCACGCCGACCACATCGCTCACGTCTCGGCGTTCGACGGCGCGGAGATCGTCGCCGTCCCCGAACTCGTCGAGTACGTCGGCGACCAGTACGGCGTCGAGAACGCCACCGGGATGAACCTCGGCGGCACGTATCGGGCCGGCGACGCCTACGTGACGATGGTTCGAGCCGACCACACGAACGGACTGGACACGGATTACGCCAACAGCGGCGGGATGCCAGCCGGATTCGTCGTCTCGGACGCGATGCCGACCCTCGGGAACGACCCGGGGTCGACCTCGTTCTACCACGCCGGCGACACGAGCCTCCAGAGCGAGATGCGCGACGTGGTCGGCGACTTCTTGGAGCCGGATGCCGCGGCCGTCCCGGTCGGCGACCACTTCACGATGGGACCCGAGCAGGCCGCCCTCGCCGTCCACTGGACCGGCGCCGACCACGCGTTCCCGATGCACTACGACACGTTCCCCCCTATCGAGGTCGATCTTGACGAGTTCGTCGACGCCGTCGCCGCGACCGGCAGCGACGCCGCCGTCCACGTCCTCGACGGCGACGAGTCGGCGGTCATCGACTAAGCTGACGGGTGAGATGAGCGGACGGGCGGAATGAGAGGTGGTGACTGCTCGGGAGTCGACCGCGGTCGTGTGGCCGCGGCGGGGACAATCGACAAGGTTTACGCCCCGAGCGCCCCTCAGTTGACCCGTACCATGACAGACATCGAAACCTCAACCGTCAGCGAGTCCGGCTTCGCGAGCACCAGCAGCGTCGGCGACTTCGACCTGACCATCGACGCCACGAACGAGGCGGGGCCCGACCCCAACGCCGTCCTCGTCGCGGACTACGCCTCCTGCTTCCTGCCGGCGTTCCGCGTCGGCGCCGACCGCGCCGGCGTCGACGACCTCGGCACGGTCCAGATCGACGCCGAGGCCGACCTCGACGACAGCGACGACCTCTCGGCCATCCGCTTCGACATCCACGTCGAGGCCGACGTCGACGACGACACGCTCGGCGACATCGTGACCCGCGCCGAGGGCATCTGTCACGTCCACAGCGCGCTGCGCGAGGAGCTTCACGCCGACATCGCGACCAACGCGGACGCGTTCTGAGCGTCCGAGCGGGCTCCGTCCGGGCGTCGACCGCGAAGCCGAGGTCTCACTGTTTTTCGAGCCGCTCGGGCCGTGAGTCGAGCGGCTGCGGGGCTGGTTGGCCGTCGGGGCGAGAGCCGAATCCGGTGGGATACGGCCGTCTCCGGCCGAGCCTCCCCAAAGCACTTTATAACGCCGGAGGCAGTCACTGAACGATGGACACGCTGACCGATAGCGTCGACAGCCTGGTTTCGGGGGTCGACGCTGTCTTTCTGTTCTCGCCGAGTACGTCGTACTACGAGCGCTTCGACGACTGCGACGAGCAGGTCGTCGTCGTCGGCCAGGAGAACGACGTCGACGCCGACGCGTTCGTCGAGTTACCGCTCGAGTTCACCGACATCCGCGACAGGGTGAAGTTCGGACTCGAAGGGGCGTTGGCTGAGGGATTTGTCGGCGACAGCGACGAGGTCGCCTGCGCGCTGAACGTCTTCGGAAGCGACACCGACGGGGTGGTACGCGCCAAGGCCAGCGAGGAGCTGCAGACCGGTATCTACGACCTCTTCGCGAACTCGCGGGCGGAGCCGGAGGTCATCCGCAACGTGCTGGAGGTCGCCATCGAGCTGGGCCAGAAGGGACAGAAAGGGAAGCCGGTCGGCGCGCTGTTCGTCGTCGGCGACGCCGGAAAGGTGATGAACAAGTCGCGGCCGCTGTCGTACAACCCCTTCGAGAAGTCCCACGTCCACGTCGGCGACCCCATCGTGAACGTGATGCTGAAGGAGTTCTCCCGGCTTGACGGCGCGTTCGTCATCAGCGACGCGGGCAAGATCGTCTCCGCGTACCGTTACCTGGAGCCGGGCGCCGAGGGGGTCGACATCCCGAAGGGGTTGGGCGCCCGCCACATGGCCGGCGCCGCCATCACCCGGGACACGAACGCGACCAGCGTCGTGCTCTCGGAGTCCGATGCCCTCGTTCGGGCGTTCAAAGGCGGCGAGCTGGTGCTCGAAATCGATCCGGAGGAATACTGAGCATGTCCCGAGGCGTCGCCGGGTCGGCCGCCGCGGCCCCCGGGCAGGTCGGTCCGCTCGAAGAGCTCGTCCGGATCGTCTCTATGAAGATGTGGGCCGCCCTCGGGGTGATCGCGCTCGGGCTCGTGCTGGGGTACGTCGTCTGGCGGCTGAACCGCGTCATCCTCAGGCGAGCGGACATCCCGGCGGCCGTCGAGGGAACGGCCTTCGAGCGCACCGCCCGTGGGTTCGGGACGACGACCGTCGACATCGTGGCGACGCTGAGCGCGGTGTTCGTGACCGTCGTCTCGGTCGTCGTCGCCCTCGCCATCGCGGACGTGACGACGGCGGCGATTCTGTCGACCGGCATCGCGCAGTTCCTCTTCCGGATGTTTCTGGGGGCCATCATGCTCATCGCCGGCGTGCTCGTCGGCGACAAGCTGGAGCTACTCGTCTCCGAACGACTGCGTTCGGTGAAGCTGCCCGAGGCCACCGTCGTCCCCACGACGGTGAAGTACACCGTCTTCTACGTCGCCGGGCTGCTCGCGCTCGCACAGGTCGGCATCGACGTCATCATCCTCATCCTGCTGTTCGGGGTGTACGCCTTCGCGCTCGTGTTGTTCACCGCCATCGCGCTCAAGGACCTGCTGGCCTGTGGCGCCGCCGGCATGTACCTCCTCCTCTCGGAGCCGTACGGCATCGGTGACGAGGTCCAGATCGGCGAGACGCAGGGCATCGTCCAGGAGGTCGACGTGTTCGTCACCCGCATCGAGAGCGAGGGCAGGGAGTTCATCGTCCCGAACCGCAACGCCCTGGAGGAAGGCATCGTCCACGTACGGGAGTAGGCCGGGTCGACGACCGCATCAGTCGCCGTCCGGTCGTCGCTCGGTCGCGTCCGTCGACCGGTCGGCGGGGGCTCCGTCTCGGTCGTCATCTCCGTTTCCGTCGCCGTCGTCATTCGAGCGAAGCGGCTCGGCCGGCACGCCGGCCACGGTTTCGCCTGGAGCCACGTCGTCGGCGACGAGCGAGTTGGCGGCGACCTGTGCGCCGGCACCGATTTCCACGCCCGGGAGGACGACCGCGCCGGCGCCGACCATCGCCTTCTCGCCGACGACCACGTCGCCGACGCGGTACTCGTCCTGGAGGAACTCGTGACAGAGGAGGGTCGCGTCGTAGCCGACGATGGCGTGGTCCCCGAGCGCGATGTGCTCGGGCCAGAACACGTCCGGCGTCGCCTCCAGTCCCCATGAGACCCCGTCGCCGACGGCGACGCCGAGGCGGGAAAGCGCCCAGTTGCGGAGCCGCAGGCTCGGCGCGATTCGGGCCAGCCACACCAGCAGATAGTTGCGGACGACGACCAGCGGCGACTTCGCGTCGGTCCACTCCCACAGCGAGTTGCGCGCGCCGGGGGTCCGGTGTCGGCGCAGTCGGTCGTAGCGGTCGGGGGCGTCGCCGTCGCTCACCCGAGGAGGAAGGGCGTCGGGCGACTTAGAAACACGGGTGCTGTCGGCGACGACGGACCGAGAGCGCTCGGCGGTCGCTGACTGACCGGTCAGTCAGTCGTCGACGAGGGTGGGCTCGTCCAAATCGGACCCTCCGCGCGCTTCGCTGGGTATGGAGTCTCCTTCGGCGGCCGTTGCAGGCGATTCGCCGGACAGCGGGATCACGTTGCCGGACGGAAAGCCAGAAACGACGCCCTCACCAGGTGCCGTGGAACGTGTCGAACTCCAGGGAGTCGAGGGGTTTCTCCCCGATGGCGATCTCGTACTCGCCGGGGGTGAGCATCGGCACGTGGAACTGCGGGCCGTCGTCGGTGGTGATGCGCGGACAGCCGGTGTTGACGAAGGCGTCGAAGTCGAAGTTGCGCAGGCGGTCCGGCGTGACCTCGTCCATGGTGATGAGGTAGGCGTTTTCGTTCCGTTCGACGATCTCCTCGGCCTGCTCCCAGCGCCCCTGGCCGATCTTCGTACAGAAGATGACCCCGAAGGTGTCGGCGTCCATCGCCTTGTGGACCGCCGCGTAGCGCTGTTTCAGGAACTTCTCCTGGTCGGCGACGGTGACGACGTTGTTCACGGGGTCGGCGATGACGACGTTCTTCTCGGGG
>JBDGTQ010000029.1:0-40430 GCA_042216705.1 Halolamina sp.
TCTCGAAACTCGCGGACATACCGATTCGGCTCCACCGCGCCATCCCCGACGACGCGACGCTCAAACAGGTCACGGTCAAGAAGGAACCGACGGGCGAGTGGTTCGCCACGTTCGGTGTCGAGATGGACCACGAACCGCCCGACCCACCCGAGAATCCCGAGAAGTGCGTCGGCATCGACGTGGGGATTCTCACGTACGCTCACGACACGGACGGCACGGCGGTCGGGTCGCTCGACCTCTCCGACGAACGAGAGCGGTTGGAGCGCGAACAACGGTCCCTCTCGCGCAAGCAACACGGGTCGAACAACTACGAGAAGCAACGACAGCGCGTAGCAGAGTGTCACGCCGACCTTCGACGGAAGCGCCGTGACTTTCTCCACAAGCTCTCGAACTACTACGCTCAGGAGTACGACCTCGTGGCGGTCGAAGACCTGAACGTCAAGGGGATGATGGAGTCACCGTCGGATAGCCGCAACACGGCGTCTGCGGCGTGGCGAACGTTCCTCTCGTTGCTCGAATACAAGTGCGAACGGGAGGGGGCGCACTTCGTGGCGGTCGACCCGAAAGGGACGACCAAGGAGTGCGCGGCGTGCGGTGTCTCGACGGAGAAGCCGTTGTGGGTTCGTGAACACTCCTGTCCCGCCTGCGGGTTTGAGGCGGACAGGGACGCGAACGCAGCGTTGAACATCCTTTCTCGCGGCCTCGAAGCTGTAGGAGTGGGACACTCCGAACGAACGCCTGTGGAGACTGCGCTCCCTGTGGATACACCCGTATCTGCAAAGCGCGTTGTGGAAGCAGGAAGCCCTCCCCTCAGGGAGCGAACGGCGTCAGCCGCGAGCGAGTAGGGGAGGGTAGTTCACCGTGGTTTTCTCGTCATCAGCTCGCATCTGATTGTGGGGTTCAATCATCCTCCGAAGCTCTGGGGAGCGCCGTCCAGATTTGATATAGCGACATACAATTTACCCGTCCGCGGCGAGACGCCTCAAACTCCGATACTGACAACCAGAAATGAATTCAGAACGTCACATTCGGCCGGACGCGGCGGTCACTCGAACTCCGCCTCGCGGTCGTCGAGGAACGCCTGCATTCCCTCGCGCTGGTCGTGGGTTCCGAACAGCCCGGCCCAGGCGCGTTTCTCGTAGTCGAGGCCGGCCTGCAGCGGTTGCTCGTGGGCCATGTTGAGCGCGTCCTTTGCGACCCGGAGGGCGTGACGCGGCTTCGCGGCGAGGTCGGCCGTCAGCTCGTCGACCCTCTCTTCTAACTTGTCGTGGGCGACGACCTCGCCGACGACGCCCATTTCGTAGGCGTCGCTGGCGTCGATTCGCTCGCCGAAGAAAATGAGCCGGCGGGCGGTTTCGTCGTCGACGAGCCGGGGGAGCCGCTGGGTGCCGCCCCACCCCGGAACGATGCCGAGGTCGATCTCGGTCTGCCCGAACGCGGCCCGCTCGCTGGCGACACGGAGGTCACACGCCAGCGCGAGCTCCATCCCGCCGCCGAAGGCGTACCCGTTCACCGCGGCGACCGTCGGTGCGGGAAAGGATTCGATGGCGCCGGCCACGTCGTGGCCCAACTCGGCGTACGCTTGTGCCTCCGGCGTCGTCAGGTCCTGCATGTAGGAGATGTCCGCGCCGGCGGCGAACGCGTCGTCGCCGGCACCGGTCAGCGCGAGCGCCCGAGCCTCCTCCTCGGCCGCCTCGGCGAGGGCCGCCTGCAGCGCTTCGAGGGTCTCGACGTTCAGCGAGTTCAGCTTCTCGGGGCGCGTGATGGTCAGCGTGGCGACGCCGTCGTCGAACGTCAGCTCGACCGTCTCCCGGGACATACACGCTCGGACGGCCCCCGGTCGCTAACGATTTTCGGTGTCACTTGCCGGCGTCGCCGCCGTCGAGCACCGCGGGGCGGTCGTCGTCGCTGTCGGCGGAGTGGCCGAGCTCCTCGCGGACGAGGTCGGCGGCGTTCTCCACGGCGCGAACGCTCGTGAGGTAGCCGGCGCCGACGCTGGCTTTGAGCGCTCGCGCGGGCGCGCCCGTGAGAACCTGCGGGCCGACCTGTGCGACCGCGCCGTCGCCGACGCTGACTATCCACCCCGGCACGTCGAAGCGGTAGGCGTCGAGGCGGGGCTCCCAGCCGTCGCCGTCGTCGGTCGCCAGCCGTACGATGTTCTCGGCCGCAGTCTCGGCCTCCCTGATAGCGGCGCTGGCGCTGGCCGGGACCGCCTCGCCGTCGGCGTCAACCACCCGAGCCACGTCGCCGACCGCGAACGTTCGTTCGCCGAGTCGGAGGTCGCTCCGGACCGTCGGTCGGTCGCCGTCGACGGCCGCCGGCCCGGCGATGCCGCCCGCCCAGACGAAGGTGTCGTAGGCGAGCCGGCCTTCGCTACCGAGGGAGTCGTCGTCGACGACGACGGCCACGTCTGTCGCTTCCTCGACGGTCGTGTCAGTGTGAACGTCTACTCCGCGCTCTTCGAGCGCGTCGGCGACGGCGACCCGGAACGGCTCCGGAAAGCTCGGGGCGACGTCCTCACGCTGTTCGAGCAGGTGGACGTCGGCCCTGACCCCCTCCTCGGCGGCGAACGCGGCCAGTTCGCCGGCGACCTGGACGCCGGTGAGTCCGGCGCCGCCGACGACGGCTTCGACGGAGCCGTCGGCCGCCGCCGCCAGCGCCGCCTCCCGGACGGTCTCGGCGTGGCCGAGTTCCTTCATGGGGGTGGCGTGGTCGGCGACGCCCGGGATGTCGTACGTCGCGGTCTCCGAGCCCAAACAGACGGCGCCGTAGTCCCACGACAGCGTCCGACCGTCCGCCAGGGTAGCGCGTCCCTCCTCGGGGTCGACGCCGACGACCTCGCCGACGACCACCTCGGCGTCGTCGACGACCTCCGACAGCGGGACCGTGATAGCGTCGGCGACCGCGGGCCGCCGAATCGCGCGGTGTATCTCGTGGCGGAGCACGTGTTCGTCGGACTCGTCGACAACGACGACGTCGGCCGCCGGCAGCCGGCGTTCGAGACGGCGAGCGAGCGTGAGACCGGCGTAGCCGGCACCGAGGACGACGAGTCGCATATCTCCCGTACGTGCCGGGGAATAATGAGTCTCGCGCCCGCGGGCAGGCGCTCGCCCGGAAATCGCCGTCAACTGTCGGCCCTCAGCCGGGGACACCGACTCACGTCTGCGAGGCGGTCGAGGAGTCGGCGTCGTCGACGAGGGCGACGACGGTGTCCACGACGCTGCCCTCGCGGGCGTAGGTCAGCGCCACCTCGTGCAGCGAGAACTCCCCGTCCGGCGACCGGTCGACGCAGCGCCCGTAGGCGTCGAGCCAGTCGTTCAGCGCCCCCGACAGCAGCGACCGCTCGACGTCGCTCAGGGAGTCTCCGCGGCGCCGGACCGCGACGTACAACTCGACGATGGGGGCGATGCCCTCTCTGCAGGCCACCGTCCGGGAGTCGACTGCGGGGTCGAACCCCTTCAGGCGGCGGCGGGACTGTCGCACGACGGCGGCGACCTCGTCCCAGTGGTCCGATCCACCCCCAGGGGCAGACATACGCCGTACCCTGTACGCCGGTTGGTATAAAACTCCGGGGAAGCGTCCGACTACGCGACCGGAGACAGAGATTCGGGCGTCCGAGCGGCCTCAGTCGGCCGCGTCGGCCTCCGGGTCGGCCTCGACCAGTCGCATCTCGCCGCTGGCACGGAGCGTCCCGTCGACCTCGGCGTCGCCGTGGACCGTCAGATCCTCACAGGAGACATCGCCGCGCACCACCGCTTCGGCTCCGACGACGACCTCGCCCTCGCGGGCGGTCACGTCGCCGTGGACGCGGGTGTTCTCGCCGACGTGAACGTCCTCGCGGCCGCGGAGGCTGCCGAATATCTCCGTGTCGTCGCCGACCGTGATGGACTCCGCCCGGAGGTTGCCGTGGAGTCGGCAGTCGTCGCCGACCTGGGCTGGCGTCGACACCCGCCACGCGTCGTCGGAGACGTCGGCGTTGCGCGGCACGACCAGCGGATCGGCGCCGTCGTCTCCGCCGTCGGTGAGCGCGCGGGCGAACTCGCCGGCGGCCTCCTCCTCGCCGAGGCGCAACAGCTGTGAGAGGACGACGAAGTAGAACACCAGCGTCGGCATCGGGTTGCGGACGACGATCCAGCCGTTGGCCTCGAACCCCTCGGTTATCTCCACGTCGTCGCCGACGTCGAGGTCGCCGGACACCAGCAGGCGCCCGTCGATGGTCGTCCGCTCGCCCACGTAGGCGTCCTCGCTGACGAGGACGTCGCCGTCGACGTCGGTCCAGACGTCCAGCCGGCAGTCGCCGTCGGCTTCGATGTGGCCGCCGAACGTCGCCCGCTCGCCGGCGGCGACGTTGCGGCCACGGACGCCGAACTCAACGGTGGACTGACCGCCGACCAGCACGTCCCCGTCGACTACGAGGTCGTGCTCCTCGGCGTGCGTCCCGTCTGGCACGCGGAGTTCGTCGAGCGGGTCCTGCCGGAGCACACGCCCTCATGCGTCGCCGACCGTCTTAAACGACGCGTCAGACACCTCTCAGCACGATTATGTGACTGCGTGACTCCCGTCGGTCCGCTCGTCGCGTCGCCGCCGGCCGTCTCTGTCCACGGTGACGACGGCTTTATTCGAAGCGGCCGACTACCCGCCTGCGATGACCGTGCTCACCTTCGACCCCGAGGGCGTCGACGTCGTCTACGAGGGGACCGAGTTCCGGCTGGAACGCGACCTCGTGGAGGACGCGACGGACAAGCCCTTCGAGGACGTCACCGACCACGAAGTGTTGCAGATGGTCGAGGAAGACCCCGAGTTCGACGGTGAACCCCGCCGCGTCGGCGACATCGTCGACTGAGGTCGCGTCTCCTCTCTTTTTGTCGCACCCGGGGGCTGAATCCGAAACACCCCTTCGAGGAGGCTCGACTATCGGGGTTTTCGGCCTTGCCCCCCGGTAGAATCGCGTGGTCGCCAGTCACGGCTCGACCGCTGCTCGGTTTACCGCAGGAACCGCTCCTCCAGACAGACGCCAACGATGCTCTTCGCGATTGCGACGCCGCCCTCGATGGGGTCGAGCGTCGTCTCTCCGGCGCGCTCGGCGTAGGAGATGGGTTCTTCGCGCACCCGGTAGCCCCGCATCAGCGGCCGGATGAGCAGCTCCGCCGAGAGGCCGGTGTTCTCCGTCCAGGTGATGTCCTCTAGCAGGTCGCAGCGGTAGGCGCGCATCCCGGTCGTCGTATCGTGGACGCGCTCGCCCACGAGAGCCGACGCGACCGCGGCGAAGGCGGCGTTGCCGAGGCGGTTGAACGCGGGCATCGCCTCCGCGCCGTGGTACAGCCGGTCGCCGGAGACGACGTCGTACCCCTCGTTGACCCGGTCGAGGAACCGCCCGAGCGCCTCCATCGGGTAGGTGTCGTCGCAGTCGGTGGTGACGACGACCGGTCGTTCGGGGGCCAGCACCGCCTCTCTAACCGCTTCGCCGTAGCCGCGGGGCGGCTGACGGATGACGCGAGCGCCGTGGGATTCAGCGATTTCGGGCGTGCTATCGTCGGAGCTGTCGACGACGACCACCTCTGCGCGACCGTCGGTCACGCGCTCGATGTCCGACAGCACGGACCCGATAGCCGCCTCCTCGTTGTACGCTCCCATCACGACCGCGACGTCGTCGAAGGTGAACTCCTCCCGGTCGTCGTCCTCGCCGGTGTCGCTCGACGCCGCCGGCTGCGTCCGTGTGTGGCTCATTGACCGTCGTTGCGGTCGGAGCCGTTTCAACTTTTAGGTTCGCCAAAACCGTGGCCGTCGCTCGCACGCTTTCCGAGCTCTCAGCCCAGTCCGATGCCTTCCGGCTGGTCGTCGAGTTCCTCGGAGAGGTCGGCGAGGTACTCCATGAGGTCTCTGGCGGTCTCCTCGACATCGTCGAGGTCGTCGTCCGAGCGGCCGCTGACGCTGACGGTCGCCTGATACAGGGACAGTTCGACTTCAGGGACGGACGCGTCCGCGTCGGTATCGGTGTCGGTCTCGGCGCCGATGCCGTCCCCGGACTCGTCCGCGTCGGTCGTGTCGTCTTCGGGCACGGTTGCCGGACCGGTCCGGCCGATAAAAAATGTATCTTCCCGGTGGCTCACTCCACCCAGACGCGGTCGTGTAGCGCCGTCGTCGCCCGGTCGGCGAGCGTCCGGAGATTGACCGCGTCCTCGCGGTTGTACGTCACCAGCGTGTCGAGGGCGCCGTCGTCGCCGGCCTCGTACTCCCGCCAGAGGCGAACGGCGTCCCGGCCGGAGATGTCTGGTCGGTCGCGCTCGATGCCGATGTCGCGCTCGATCTGCTTCAGACCGCCGCTGAGGTCGAGCTTTCGGCAGGTGTACATCAGGTCGAGGTGGGGCGTCTCGACGTCGATGCCGAACGACTCCTCCAAGAACGGGACGTCGAAGCGCTTGCCGTTGAACGTGACGAGCAGGTCCGCGGCCTCGACCTGCTCGCGGACGGCCTCTGCCGTGAGGTCCTCGCTGGCGACGAGGGTCCGCGTGTCGCCGTCGCGATGGAAGCTGACGGTCGTCACCCGGTCGCGGTCGTGGTCCAGCCCGGTGGTCTCGATGTCGAAGAAACACGCTCCGTCGCGGAAGTTCTCGTACAGTCGCCACTGCTCGGCGTTCGGGAACGCCCTGTCGAAGTAGTCGGCATCGCCGTCGTCGAGTCGGGGACCGGCCTCGGCGATGAACTCGTCGATGCGCTCGGCGGTGGTCCGGCCGACGAGGTCCCTGCTGAACTCCTCCCAGTGGGTCGCTCCCGACTCCCACAGTCGACGCTCGGTCGTCTCCCCGACCCCGTGAACCGGGATGTAGGAGTTCTCGATTCGCATGCTGAAGTCACCGTGACTCAGCGACGTAAACGGTGCGGTCGCCCCGACCGACGGACTGAAGCGACTGCCGTCCCACTGGCGTGGCATGTGCGGCCGGTACACTCTGTTCGCGTCTCGGGCGACGCTGGAACGGCGGTTCGAGGCGTCGGTGCCGTCGACGTTCGACCCCCGGTACAACTGCGCGCCGGGCCAAGAGCTGTTGGTCCTCCGGGACGACGACCGCGGGCGATTCCGCCGGGCGGAGTGGGGGTTCACCCCCGAGTGGGCCGACGAATCCATGGAACTCATCAACGCCCGTGCGGAGACGGTCGCCGAGAAGCCGGCCTTCCGGTCGGCGTTCGAGACCCGTCGCTGCGTCGTGCCGGCCGACGGCTTCTACGAGTGGGCCGACCTCGGCGACGGAAAACGCCCGTACCGCGTCGCCTTCGAGGACGACCGCCCGTTCGCTATGGCGGGGCTGTGGACCCACTGGGAGCCGCCGACCACGCAGACCTCACTGGGCGCCTTCGGCGACGAGGGCGAACGGGACGCCGACGCCGTCGAGTGTTTCACCGTCGTCACGACCGAGCCGAACGACGTCGTCGACCCGCTACATCACCGGATGGCGGTGATCATCGACGACAACGAGGTCGAGCGCTGGCTCGCCGACGACACGCCGGCCGACGACCTGCAAGCGATGCTGCGGACCCACCCGGGCGATGAGATGACGGCCACCCTGGTCAGCGACCGCGTCGGCAACCCCGCGAACGACGACCCGGGGCTGCTGGAAGCCGACGGCGACTGACCGGGGGCGATAGCTCGACGCCTTCGCCCCGCAGTCAGGACGTCGCGGTCGCCTCCACCCGCGTCTTGAGGTTGGCGAGCGTCGTCACGAGCATCCGCTCGTTGTAGCGTTCGACCAGCGGCCGGACGGCGCGTTCCAGGGCCGCCCCCGGGAGGTCGTACTCGGCAGCGTACCGGACCTCCGTCCCGCCGTCAATCGCGTCGAACGCCCACGTCAGTTCGGCCGAGATGTCGCCCGAGAGCTCCGAGACGATCCGCTCGCCGGGCTCGTAAGCCACCTGTTCGGTCTCGCCCGTCAGGCTCACGCCGACCATGTCGTAGGTGTAAGTCGCCTTCGTGGCCCCGTCGGGGTACGTCTCGACGACCTCGACGTCCGTTATCGACGGCGTTATCTCGGGCTGATTCGTCGGCTCGCTCACGTACGCGAACAGCGCCTCGGGTGAGGCCTCGACCGTAATCGTGTCCTCGACCGAAATCATACCAACAATTCACACACCTGGCAAATGAGCGTTGGGTCCGAGACGCCGAACCGGGGCCACCGTCGACCCCGGCACCGCGTCGCTTCGATGTATCGACATGCAGTTTATACGGTCGCATTCCGTCGGGTCGTATTCGAAAGCGACGGAAGCCTGAGCACACCCGACAGTCAAACAGCTGAGTCGGCGGGCACCGCTGAGTAGCTCCCGACCGGCTCGCTGGCCAGTTCGAACGTCGGAGTCTCGGCGAGTGCGATGCGAACGGCCCTCCTCAGCGTCGTCCACCGCCCTCTGCTGAGGGCGTAACGTGAAGTCAGTCACTGTGCACGACGGAGCCAGTCCCGTCGACGCCGCTCCGTGCCCGTGAGCCGAGGCCGTCCCGATAGACATCTCCAGTGACTCCTTGCGAGCCGATGCGTCCCGCCCGGTCGGTACCCCCTCGGTTTCGACGCTGTGAACGAGCAGTCACTGGAGCGAATCCCGAATCTGAGGGAAATGGATAATCGTGATTAGCGGCACAGAAATTCTGAGCGGGGACGGCGAGCTAACCTCATGCGTTTCTAACCCTTACAAGTGAACCCAAAATGCCGAAAATGCAGAGCCGGTTCTCAGGCTTAGGCCTTTAATCCCCACGAGCGGGACAACCTTGATGTGGGCCGCCTCCGAGGGCAGTCGTATGAGCGACGACGACGTCGACACCGAGCAACGGACGGTGAAGACGCGGGTGCCGGCCTATCAGAAGTCGGAGTGGCAGTCCCACGCCGACGAGCTCGGAATGAGTCAGAGCGAGTTCGTTCGGACGATGGTCCAGGCAGGACACCGCGGCTTCGAGGGGGTCGAGTTCCCGGCCGACGAGGAAGGTGCCGAAACGACCTCGGACCCTGGGGGTCACGCCCTCGAAGACCGGGTTCTCGACGTTCTCTCCGAGAAGGGGCCGCTGGCGCTGGAGGGGTTGACTACGGCAGTCAGCGAGGAACTGGAGAGCCAGCTCCGGGAGGTCGTCGCCGGTCTTCGGGAGGAGGGGTCGATCGAGGTCAACCTCGAGGGCGACCTCCGAGTGAGTCGGGATGAGTGAGTCCGACTCCGACTCCGACTCTGACCCCGGCCAGGGGGCGGCGACCGCCAGCGACGCCGAGGACCCGGTCGAGTACTTCTTGGAGGACATGACGTACCACGGGCGGACCGAGCGAACCCGACGCGGGTACGAACGGGTCATCAGGGGATTCGAGTCGTTCCTCTCGGACCCGACGCGGAACCCCGTCGGCGAGCCGTCGTCGCTCGGCGAGGCGACTCATCGCCACTGCATGGCGTGGGTACACTCGCTACGCGGCCGGCTCGCGGAGGGCACCGTGGCGACGTACGCCGCCAATCTGCACCGCTTTTTCGACTACATGGTTCAGGTCGGCCGCTTCGAGGACAACCCGATGGCGCTCGTCATGGAGGAGATGGACGAGTCCATCGAGAAGGACCCGGCCCGGCGAGAGCTCGGCGTCGCGGACATGCGACGCCTCGTCGGGAAGACGACGCACCCGCTCGAACGCGCGCTGGTCGTGACGCTGCTCAAGACGGGGATGCGCGTCGGCGAAGCGGTCAACCTCGACCTCCGAGACCTCTCGTTGTCGGTCGATCTCGACGGCTACGAGGGCCACTCCCGGCCGCAACTCGCCGGCCGTCCCGACTCGCTGTACGTCCCTGCGGACCCGGCCCGTGGCGAAGCGTACAACGACGAGGTCCGAGAGGCCTCCAACAAGCGAAAACGCGCGACGGTCGTCCCCGTTGACGACGAGCTGGCGGCCGTTCTGAAGGCGTGGCTGGCCGTCCGCCCCGACGCTCGCTCGCCGGCGTGTCCGCTGTTCGTCGGCACTGCCAAGAAGTGGGGCCGCCGGCTCAGACCCGACGCCGTCCGCCATATCGTCCGAGAACACGCCGAGCCGCTGGGCTGGTACCGTGCCGGCGGTGACGCCTCCGAGAACGTTACGCCACACTACTTCCGACACTTCTTCACCACGCACCTCCGGGAGCGCACCGGCGACCGCGGCGTGGTGAAGTACCTCCGCGGCGACGTCGCCGACGACGTCATCGACACCTACACCCACAACTGGGGGGACTCGGTTCGAGACGCGTACGAACGACACGTCTACTCGCTGCTGTGAGCGCGTCGCGAGCCGGACGAGTAAACTACATGCCGCTATATCAATTCTCGGGGTGGGCCTCGCCGAGTTCGACGGTCCGACGGTGCCCACAGCGAACCCCTCAGAGCGTCGAACCGGCTGTTTGCGGCGACGTGAGACGGAGTCGACGATACCGGTCGGTCGCTGGCCGACACCGACTGCAGTTACAGGATGCGTGGAAGCGGCGACTTCAGCCACAGGGGGCAGTCACTGCATCGACCGACGCGGCTCCGCGGCGTCGTAGAACTGCCCGTGGAACCCGTACGGGACCCGGTGGGGAAGCGGTGCGCGCGCTCGCTCGGTTAGCGTCTGTGCGTCCAGACACAGCAACACGGAGCGGTCGGTCCGCGAATTGAGCGCCAGCGACAGGAGGACGCCGTCGTCCTCGGCGGTCGGCGACAGTGAGGGGACGAAAATCGGCTCTCCTGGATGCAGGCCGGCGTTGGACCATCGGGTCGCGGTCGCCGTGTCGACCTCGACCTTCGCGATGGCCGTCGGCAGGCTCCCGCGGTCGGTGGCGGCGAGGTAGGCGTAGTCGTACGGGCGGCCGTTGTACTCCGCGTAGTGAATCGTCGGGAACTCGACCGGCCCGGGTAGCAGCGTCTCGCGGTCGGCATCGCCCCCGTCCAGCGGCAGCCGATACCGGACGAACGAGCCGACCGGGAGTCCAGGGTCGTCGCTCCGGAGTGTTTCGACGGTCAGGCTTGTAATCGCGTCGTCGTCGTCGAAGGCGACGCAGTCGACGACCACCGCGTCCTCGGTCTCGTAGGCGTTCGCGAAGTGGTAGACGAGGAACGGCTCCGCGTCGACCGCGGCCGTCCGTTCGCCCGTCTCCCGGTCGAGGACGTGGAACCGCGGCGGCGCCTCGCGGTGGCCGAAGGCATCGAGGAACGTCTCCCCGCGGACCGTGCCGAACAGGAGCTCCTGGAAGTCGGCGCCGAACGGGGCCTCCGGAATCACCGCGTAGCGCTCCGTCAGCGCGAACGCGTGGACGTACGGCGGCTGTGAATCGAAGACGAGCCGGGACCGCGCCTCGGGTTGCTCACCGGGGGCCCTGCGAAACAGCGTGTACGCCGACTCCCGACCGAACTCGGCGGCCAATCCCCACTGGACGCCGTCGTCGGCGTGGGTGTGACCGAGCGTGACGTCGGCGTCGAGCCCCGCCGTGAGGTCGCGTCTCCCGACGGTCTCCAGCGTCTCGGGGTCGATTTCGATTCCGACCGGGCTCTCCGTCACGGCGTACAGCGCGCCGTCGCGGCGGACGACGCCGATGGACGGGTTATCCTGAAACCCGCCGGAGAGCGCCCGATAGAACCGCCCCAGTCCGGAGCCGCCGGCGGGCGTCCCCGGCAACGACCGCCGGACGCGACCCTCCTCGCGGGCGACGCGGAAATCCTCGCTGCGGACGAAGCGGTTCGTGTACCGGACCTCCCCGCCGGCGATTCGAAAGCCCCGTAGCATCGCCAGCGCGTCGAACCAGTGCTCCAGGTCGGTATCGCCGACCTCGAACTGCCCCGGACCGTTCACCACGAACCGCCCGTCGAGCCACTTCGGGAACGACCCCTCGACGTCGAGCGCCTCGTCGGCGACCTCCTCACGCTGTGTCTCCAGTCCCGGACGCCAGGTGTTCTCCATTGGTCGCCGTTCGGCCCCCAGCCGTATGACGTTTTGCAGGGGTGGCCGGCGGTCGACCGGCGTCGCAGGGTCGCGGGCGACGATCGTCAGTCGGCCGCGACCGCCTACGGGTGGATGTTCTCGCGGAACTCCGGGGCGAGACCGTCCTGCTCGATGCCGGATCGCTCCTTGACCGTCAGCTCGTACACCTCGACGCCGCCGGCGGTCGCGGCGCTGTCGAGCAGACTCGGCCGCCACGCGTTTTGATGGACGTGTCGGATGTCGTCCAAGCGCTCCTCGGGGACGGGGACGAGTTCGCCGGTGACGGTCACGCTCCGCCACCGGAACTGTGTGTCGACGTCGTAAACAAGGAAACGGGCGCGGCGAGCGCGCTCGGTGAGCGCCGCCTTCCGGCTCGACGAGCCGAGCACGTACGTGAAATACAGTCGGCCGTAGTCGCGCGTCCCGTCGGTGTCGGCGTCGTTTCCGGCGGCGGTCGACTCACCGCTACCGCCGCCGTCGCCACCCGGTCGGTCGTAGCTGTACGACAGCGGGAGGAGATACGGCTCGCCGTCGGTCGGCAGTCCGAGCACGCCGGTGGACTGGTCCGCGAGGCAGTCTTCGACTGCCCCCGCGCTCATCTCTTCGAGGCCGTACGCTGCGAGTTCGTCGACCGTCATAGTTGACCGGACGGTCCCGGCTTCAAAGAGCGCGACGGCGGTTCTCGCGACGCGGGAACCGAAGACGATTCCTCAGCGTAGTTCCATTGCCTCCGCGCGCTCGACCGCGAGGTCGGCGACGCCTTCGAGGTCGTCCTCCGAGCGGTCGGCGAGCACGCGCAGTAGCATGCCGAGTTGCACGGCTGCGGCCTCGCGCAGCTCTTCGGCGTCCTCGGTGTCGTTGCCGAAGTAGTACTCGTGGCGGCCGTTCTCGTGGACGATGCCGGTGTACGCCGACCGAAGCGACCCCTCGGTTAGCGCGTCCGCCGCCTCCTCGCGCACCTCGTCGAACTGTGGCGCTGCCATAGCCGAGCCCAGGCTCCCGAGCCACCTCACTCCTTCGCACTCCCCCGAGAGTGTCGGCTGAAAAACGGATGAACAGGTGCAGTAACGCGACGTTTATCACCATCCAGTCTAACCAGGCATTCAATGAGCAGCAGACCGAACCGAACCGGGCGGGGTCACGTCGTCCGCGTCGCGGCGGCCGTCGACGCCGACGACGGACCTGCGGTCGTCGACGCCGCCCGCGAGACTACCGGCGACGTCCCAGTTCTCCGAACGGGGCCGACCGGCGTCGAGGCGGTCGAACCGCTCCTGCTGGCGACGGCGAAGGACCGCACGGCGCTGTTCCCGGCGGCCGACCCGGAGACGAGCCGCGCGGTGGCCAAAGCGCTCGCCGACAGTGAGCTTCCGACCGCCGAGGCGGAGGCGGTCGTCGAACACGACACCGAGCGGGCCGACCTGCCGGTGCCCTCGACGGGGCCGCTGTCGGTCGGTCGACGCGAGGCGCTGGGCCCCTGTGGGTGGGTCGACCCGCTCGACCCCGAAGCGGTCGCGTCCGTCGGAGACGAGGAGCCGTCCGCCGCAGCCAGGGTGCTCGGCCGGGGCCGCGGCGACGCCGCCGCCGGCGACCCCGTCGGCGACGAGTGGGAGACGGTCAGCGAGGCCGACGGCGACCCGGTGGTCGTCGTCAACGCCAACGACGCCGACGCTCGCCAGCGGGGTGACCGCACGCTACTCGCGGGCGCGCCACACACCGTGTTCGACGCGGCGGCGACCGTCGCCGACCACGTCGGCGCGACGGACGTCGTCGTCCATCTGAACGAGGCGGACGCGGCGTTGCACGACCACCTCCGGGCTGCCGTCGACCGCATCGACGACCCCGACCGCCGACCCCAGCTCGTCGCCGGTCCGGACGAGTACCGGGCCATCGAGCCGACCGCCGCCCTGGAGGCGCTGGAAGGCGCCGACCGGATCGAGCCGCGGATTCAGCCGCCCGGTCCGGCCCGCCACGGGCTCTACGGGCGCCCCACGGTCGTTCACACTCCCCGAACGTTCGCCCAAGTCCGGCGGGCACTGCTCGACCCCAGGGCGGTCGACGCGGCGGCCGACGACCCCGGCACGCGGCTCGTCACGGTCACCGGCGACGTGGCCTCGCCCGCGACCGTCGAACTCCCCTCGGAGGCGACGCTCTCGACGGCTCGGGCGGCCGTGGAGCCGACCGGCGACGTCGAGTTCGCCTGCGTCGGCGGCCGTCTCGGCGGGTTCGTCCGGTCGCTGGACGTGCCGGCGACGACTGACGGCCTCGCGGAGGCGGGAGTCGGGACCGACGGCAGCGTCGAGCTGTTGAGCGAGGAGCGGTGCCCAGTCGCGGAGGCGGGCACGCGCGTCAACTTCGCGGCGGAGGAAAACAGCGGCCGATGCGTCCCCGGCCGGGAAGGAACCGTTCAGCTGGCCGAACTGCTGCGCGACGTGTACAACGGCTCCTTCGAGCCCGAGAAGATGCGCGAGCTGCAGCGCGTGATGGCCAGCTCCAGTAACTGCCTCATCGGGGCCCAGGCGCCCCGACCGGCCCGAACCGCGCTCGAGGAGTTCGAGCCGGCATTTCGTGCCCACGCCGACGGCCGCTGTCCGAACGGCACCTGTTCACTCGACACATGAGTACGGACCCAATCCCACACGTTCCGGACGCCGACGACCCGACATCGGAAACACCGGTTACCGCGGAGTTTGAGACCGGCACCGCCAACGACCCCGAGGTCGGCACCGCCGGCGACGAGCCGACGACGCTCACCGTCAACGGCGAACCCGTCACCGTGGCCCCGGGGTCGACCATCATCGACGCCCTGGAGGCCGTCGACGACGACGTCGTGGCCGTCGACCCCGGAACCGATGGCATCGGCGAGGGCGGCACTGCCAAGGCCGAGGACACCGACATCCCGGCACTGTGTCACTACGACCGCGGCGGCGACTGTAGCGACGAGATCGGCCCGCGCGGCACGTGTCGAACCTGCATGGTCGCCACGGACGACCACGGGCTCGTTCCCTCCTGTTCGTTCCCCGCCGAGGACGGCCTGGCGGTCCGCACGGACGACCCCGCGGCCGTGGAGGCTCGGTCGGTCAACCTCGACCTCATCCTCTCGAATCACAACCTCCGATGCACGACCTGTAACGGGAACGGCCGCTGTGAGCTCCAGAGCGCGGCCATCAGCGAGGGGGTCGACCACCCGCGATACGGCGTCTTCGACGACCGCGACGAGTACGAGCCGCTGGACGACACCTCCTCGTTCATCCAGATCGACCGCAACAAGTGCATCCTCTGTAACCGCTGCGTCGACGCCTGCAACGACGTCCAGGTCGAGGGCGTCCTCCGCATCGAGGGCCACGGCGAGGACACCCGCATCGGCTTCCAGTCCGACGCCGAGACGATGGCCAACTCGGAGTGCGTCTCCTGTGGTCACTGTGCGACGGTGTGCCCGACGGGGTCGCTGACCGAGAAGGGCATCGGCGGCGCCGCGACGCTGCCGCTGCCCGGGTTCACCCAGCGCAACTCCATCGGCGACGTCATCGAGCACGAGGACGCCGAGACCATCGACGACACGGTCGCGCCGAACCGCTCGTTCGACGACGTCGTCGACGAGGACTCCCCCAACGGGCTGGCCGGCTTCATGCAGACGGCCCGCGAGACCGCCGACGAGGTCGGCGAGAAGGCGATGCTGGCGGCCGAACACACCGCCGAGGAGATCGCCGTCCGAACGATGCCCGAAGGGCGGCTGTTCGACGTCGCCGACAAGGTTAGCGACTACCGGCTCAACAAGATCGACACGGCGGAGACGACCTGTGGCTTCTGTGCCGTCGGCTGTCGCTTCGAGATGTGGGGCAAGGACGGCGAACACCTCGGAGCCGTGCCGGTCGAGGACCCCGACGACGCCCCGGCCAACAACTTCTCGACCTGCGTGAAAGGGAAGTTCGGCCACGAGTTCGCCAACAGCGACGAGCGCCTCGAGCAGCCGATGATCCGCCGCGACGGCGAGTTAGAGCCCGCCAGTTGGGACGAGGCGCTGGACCACGTCGCCGATCGTTTCGAGGAGATTCAGGCCGACCACGGCGTCGACGCTCTCGCCGCGCTGGCGTCCTCGAAGGGGTCGAACGAGGAGGCGTACCTCGTCCAGAAGTTCGCCCGGCAGGTGCTCGGGACGAAGAACATCGACAACTGCGCCCGGCTGTGTCACTCCTCGACGGTCGCGGCGCTGCAGCAGACGCTGGGCTACGGCGCCATGACCAACCGCATCAACGAGGACATCGGCGAGGCCGACGCCTACCTCATCACCGGCTCGAACACCACCGAGTCCCACCCCGTGCTGGCGACCCGTATCAAGCAGAACGTCCGTGACGGCTCCGACCTCGTCGTGTTCGACCCCCGGAAGATCGGCGTCGCCGAACACGCCGATCAGTACGTCCGGACCGAACCGGGCTACGACGTCGCCTGGCTCAACGGGCTGATGCGGTACATCATCGAGCACGACCTGCAGGACGACGCGTTCATCGAGCGCAACACGAAGAACTACCAGGAGCTGAAAGAGAAGGTCGAGGCGTTCGACCCCGAGACGGTCGAAGAGCTCGCCGGTGTCTCCCCCGAGGAGCTGGCCGAGGCCGCCGAGACGCTCGCGGCCGCCGACAGCGTCGTTTTCGGCTGGGCGATGGGGATGACCCAGCAGAGCCACGGCACCGAGAACCTGCTGGCGATGGCCGACCTCGCGCTCCTGCTCGGCCAGGTCGGCAAGCCGGGCGCCGGGCTGTCGCCGTTCCGCGGCCAGAACAACGTCCAGGGCGGCGGCGGCGACATGGGAACGCTCCCCGGGAGCCTCCCCGGATACCAGGACCCGAGCGACGACGAGGTCGCCGAGAAGTTCGCCGAGGTCTGGGGCGAGCGCCCGCCCGAGGAGCCTGGACTGAAGGTCCCCGAGATGATGACGGAGGTCCACGAGGGGAACCTCCGCGGGATGTACGTCGTCGGCGAGAACCCGGCGCTGTCCGAGCCCGACATCGAACACGCCGGCGAGGCGCTCGCGGAGCTTGATTTCCTCGTCGTGCAGGACATCTTCATGACCGAGACGGCCGAGCACGCCGACGTGATACTGCCGGCCGCGACCTCGCCGGAGAAACACGGCACCTTCACGAACACGGAGCGGCGGATTCAGCGGGTTCGTCCCTCCAAGGAGCCGCCGGGACAGGCCCGCCAGGACTGGAAGATAACGCAGGCGCTGGCCAACCGCCTGGGGTACGACTGGGCGTACGACCATCCCCGCGAGGTCATGGACGAGATCGCCGAGCTAGCACCCATCTACGGCGGCGTCAGCTACGACCGTCTCGACGCCGGCGACGAGCACGGTCTGCAGTGGCCCTGCTGGGACGAGGATCACCCCGGAACGCCGTACCTCTACGACTACGAGGACGGCGAGTTCAACTTCGAGGATGGGAAGGCCCGGTTCGTTCCCGCCGACGGCGGCCACCCCGGCGAGGTCGCCGACGAGGAGTACCCGCTCACGCTCACCTCCGGGCGGGTACTGTACCACTGGCACACCGGCCAGATCACTCGCCGCGTCGAGGGGCTGATGAGTCACGTCGGCGAGAGCTTCGTCGAGGTCAACCCCGAGACGGCCGACACTCTCGGCATCGCCGACGACGAGTACGTCCGCGTCGAGTCCCGACGCGGCGACATCGTGGTGAAGACGAAGGTGACCGAACGCGTCGGTCCGGGAACGCTGTTCATCCCGATGCACTTCGCCACCGGCGCCGTCAACCGACTCACCGGCGAGACGTTCGACCCGACCGCGGGCATCCCCGAGTACAAGGTGTCCAGCGTCCGGGTCGAGGCGCTGGGCCCCGAGACCGACGAGTCGGTGTTGAAGACCCCGGACACTGCGGTCGGCGGTCGACCCGCCTCCGGCGACGACTGACGGCGCCGTCACGACGGTCCGTCGCCGCCTCACTTTTCAAAATATCGTCAGCTACTGGTAGACCCGTCGTAGAGCCTCTATAAAGGCCACTCCCGAACCCTGATAGTAAACCTTAATATTAAGGTATGCTGTTCTCACGGTGTGTCAGCGATATCCGCAGATAAGAACCGATGGCTGATCGCCCTATCGGCGGTGCTGATTCACCTGTCGATCGGGTCGATCTACGCGTACAGTATCTACCAGATCCCCCTGAAGAACGCAGAGGGATGGAGCACCTCCAGCGTCACGCTGGCGTTCTCCATCGCGGTGTTCGTCCTCGGGCTCACGGCCGCGTTCCTCGGCAAGTACGTCGAGAAGTACGGCCCCCGGAAGTCCGGCCTGGCCGCGGCCGTCCTGTACGGTCTCGGCATGGTCGGCTCCGGGCTCAGCGTGACGCTCGGGAGCCTCCCGCTGTTTCTGGCCACCTTCGGCGTCGTCGGCGGGATGGGTATCGGACTGGGGTACATCTCGCCAATCGGGACGCTCGTCGAGTGGTTCCCGGACCGCCGCGGAATGGCGACCGGCCTCGCGGTCATGGGCTTCGGCGCCGGCGCCCTGTTGACCGGCCCGTTGGGGAACTTCCTCATCCAGGGCTACGGCGTCGACGTGACGTTCTTCGCGCTCGGTGCGCTGTACTTCACGCTGATGACCATCGGCGCGAGCTACCTGCAGAAGCCGCCGGAAGGGTGGCTCCCCGAGGGGATGCAAGACGTCGAGAACGCCGAGGAGAAGGCGACCAGTGCGCTGCCGGGACTGGACGTGCTCACCGCCACCGAAGCGCGTTCCTCGCCGCGGTTCTGGATGGTGTGGCTCATCATCTTCATCAACGTCTCGGCGGGCATCATGCTGCTGGCGTTCGCGTCGCCGATGCTTCAGCAGATCGGCGGCGCCAGCGCGACGACCGCCGCGTTCATCACCGGTTACATCGGCATCTTCAACGGCGGCGGCCGCATCGTGTGGTCCACCCTCTCGGACTACATCGGCCGCACGACCACCTACGGGGTGTTCATGCTGATTCAGATCGCCCTGTTCTTCCTGATGCCGTCGATCACGGCCGTCTGGGTGCTGGCGGGCGCGATGTTCCTCGTCATCACCTGCTACGGCGGCGGCTTCGCCTGCCTGCCGGCGTATCTCAGCGATCTCTTCGGCACGAAGGAGGTCTCGGCCATCCACGGCTACGCTCTCACCGCGTGGGGCTTCGCGGGCGTCGTCGGTCCGCAGCTGGCCTCGTTCGTGCTCGAATCGACCGGGAGCTACACCAACGCGCTGTACGTGATGAACGGCGCGCTGGTCGTCGGTCTCATCACCGTGGTCGTCCTGCGTCGTCGCATCGGCAGCCTACAGGACGAAAGCGCCGCGCCGACCGGCGCCGCCGCGGGCGACTAACCGCGTAGCGTAGTTCGGTTCACCCGGCCGAGAGGCCGCCAACTTCTTCGAACGCTTCCTTTCGAGGAGCTGCGGCGCCCGTCAGGCCCCCAGTGGGTCGCGACCCCGGGCTCGTCGCCCGAGCATTCATACGTCGGCTGGCGCTAACGGAGCCTATGAGCTCGACGGACGAAGTTCCGATGACCGTCCTCAGCGGCCCGCTCGGAGCCGGGAAGACGACCCTGGTGAACCGGCTGCTCGCGAACCCGGGCGACCGACGGCTCGCGGTCGTCGTCAACGACATGGGAGAGATCAACGTCGACGCCGAACTGCTGGCCGAAGAGAGCGACGACGGGGTCGTCGACCTCTCGAACGGCTGCATCTGCTGTCGGCTGCAGGACGACTTGGTGACGGAGGTGTCCCGACTCGCCGAGCAGCGGGAGTTCGACTACGTCGTCGTCGAGGCCTCGGGCATCAGCGAGCCCGTCCCCATCGCGAAGGCGCTGACCGTCGGCACCGACGACGGGAGCCTCCCCGAGCGGTTCCGACTGGATACAACCGTCTCGGTCGTCGACGCCTACGGCTTCTGGAAGGCGTTCGACGCCGGGGAATCGCTGCCGGCGTCGGCTCCCGACCCTCAGCGACCGCTGACGGAGGTGATGGTCGACCAGATAGAGTTCTGTGACGTGTTACTGTTGAACAAATGCGACATGGTGCCCGACGACGAACTCGACGCCGTCGAGGCGGCGATTCGCGAGCTCCAGCCCCGGGCCGCGGTTCACCGGACGACGTACTCCGAGGTCGAAACCGAGGCGATTCTCGGGACGGACCGGTTCGACTTCGAGGCGGCCAGGCGAAACCAGGGCTGGAAACGGGCGCTGTCGGGGGAGGCGGACGGCGACGAGGAGGAGAGCGAAGGTCACGGACACGACCACGACCACGACGAGGTCTCCGCGGCGGCCGCTCACGGCGTCGAGTCGTTCGTATTCCGCGCACAGCGACCGTTCGACCCCGAGCGCTTCGACGCCTGGCTGGACGACTGGAACGGCGATGTCGTCCGCCTGAAGGGGTTCGCGTGGGTCGCCAGCCGGCCGGAGACGGTGGTGGGCGTGAGTCAGGCCGGGCCGGCCGTTCAGGCCGGGCCCATCGGCGAGTGGGGGACGGACGAGCCGGCGACGCGGCTGGTCGTCATCGGCGACGACGCCGACGAGAACTCGATTCGCGGGTCGCTCGAAGCGTGTCTCACCGACCCCGAGGCGTCACCGATGTCGCCCGAGGAGGACCCGTTCCCCCGAGAATCCTGACCTGCGCGGAGCTCAGACGCCGTATCCGACCTCCTCGCGGAGTTCGTCCCACTCCTCGTGGAACCCGTACGTCGAGTCGGACCCTCCGACGACCGCCTCCTGGTAGACGTCGTCGTACTCCAACAGGGCCGCCCACGCCTCCTGGTCGCCGTAACTGCAGTACTGGCACATATTCGGATAAAGAAGGTCGCCCGAAATAGAGCTATCGGGCCGGTCGCCTGAGGGCTCCGGCTCGGGTCAGGGTTCGAGCAGGACCTTGGTGAACGCTCCGTCCTCGGCCTCGCGGTCGTCGAAGCGCTCGTACATCTCGGGGGCCTCTTCTAGGTCGGCGCGGTGGGAGACGACCCAGCTGGGGTCGGCACGGCCCTCGATTATCATGTCCCGGAGCTTGTGGTTGTACTCCTTGACGTTACACTGGCCGGTCCCCAGCGCCTGGCCCTTCTCGAACAGCAGGCCGAAGTCGATGCCGAGACGGCCCTGTGCGGCCATTTCGTCGGGCGCGTTCGGGTCCTCGGGCACGTACAGCCCGGGAATCCCGAGCTCGCCGGTCGGCCGAACGGCGCGGATGAGGCTGTTGATGACCACCGCCGGGTTCTCCTTGGCGGGGTCGTAGGCGTAGTCGTCGCCCTTGCTCGTCTCCTCGGGGTCCAGCGCCTGGTAGCCGACGGCGTCGACGCCCTTGTCCACCTCGCCGCCGTGGGCGTCAATTATCTGGTCGACCGGGTCGCCCTCGTCGAAGTTGATGGGGTGGGCGTCACAGTGTTCCTCGGCCAGCTCCAGCCGGGAGGGGACGCGGTCGACGACGTATATCTCGGCGGCGCCTTTCAGCTTCGCGCTGTAGGCGGCCATCAGCCCGACCGGACCGGCGCCGAAGACCACGACCGACTCGCCCGATTCGAGGTTCGCCAGCTCGGTCCCGTGCCACCCCGTCGGGAAGATGTCCGCGAGCAGCGAGAACGAGTCCTCGTGTTGGTCCCCTTCCGGGAGCTGCAGCGCGTTGAAGTCGGCGTAGGGGATGCGCAGCTTTTCCGCCTGCCCGCCCTTGTACGGTCCCATCGCGACGTAGCCGTACGCGCCGCCGGCGAAGCCCGGATTTACGTTGGTACAGAAGCCGGTGTACCCGTCCTCGCAGTTGTCACAGAATCCGCAGGCGACGTTGAACGGCGCGACGACGCGGTCGCCCTCTTCGAGGGAGCTTACCGCGTCGCCGACCTCCGAGACGACGCCCATGTTCTCGTGACCGAAGACGATCCCCGGCTCCGCCGCCGTCCGACCCTCGTACATGTGCAGGTCCGAGCCGCAAATGCAGGTCGTGGTGATGTCGATGACGACGTCGTTGGGATGCTGTATCTCCGGCTCCTCGACCTCTTCGACGGCGACCTCCTTCTCGCCTTTGTAAACGACTGCGTCCATTGACATTTGTTGTTACCTCGCACATATCGTTTGGATACTCATAGAATAAGCATTTTGTAACTCGGTGCGTAGTAATTCTCAGTCGCCGGGTGACGGTCGCCTCTCTGCTGGCGGTTCTCTCGGATCGAGGGGTCGAATCCGTGGCTCCTCGCCGGCGCTAACGGTCGAACGAAGGATCCGGGGGCGGACTCCGGACCGAGAGCATCGCCGCGGTGGTCCGTCGGTGTCAGTCGGAGCGTTTCGCGATCACGGGGGCTGGCTCGTCGTACCCGTCGTCGTGGCGGACGCAGCGCGAGCGCCGGCCGTCGCCGACCTCGCGTGGCTCGGGTTCGGTCTCGTCACAGACGCTGCCGAACTCCGTCCGGAGCAGCTCCATCGCGGCTGCGTCGTCGCCGCGTCGCGCGCGGTCGACGGCGTCGAAGACGACCGCCGACGCGTCGTCGGACATCGGCAGCGTCACCTGCTCGCGCAGCGACGAGTCGGCGGCGGAATCGGCGCCGGGAGCGTCGCCGTTGGTCCGCGGCCCGTCGCCCGCGCCGGCACCGGCGCGCTTGGCGTCGAACGTGTCGACCAGCACCTCGCGGAGGTCGTCCTCGGGATCGGCGCCCAGCCGGCGTTTCAGGCCCTCGAGGAGTCCGCCGGTCTCCTCCTGTTCGCGGGCCCGGAAGACGGCGTACAGCTCGTCGATGCCCTCCCAGGCGTGGCCGGGGAGGTCGTACTCCGCGGGGCGGACCTTCGCCGGACACCGCGTCGCGAACGAACAGCCCGCCGGGGGGTCCCGCGGATTCGGGGGCGTCCCCCGGAGCGTGATGCGGTCGCGGTCGCTGCCGGTCGAGCCCGGGATCGCCGACAGCAGCGACACCGTGTACGGGTGTGCCGGGTCGGTGTACACGTCCTCGGTGTCGCCGAGTTCGACGACGTTGCCGAGGTACATCACTGCCACGCGGTCGGCGATGTGACGGACGACGCTCAGGTCGTGGGCGATGAACAGATACGTCAGCTCCAGCTCCGCCTGGAGGTCTTCGAGCAGGTTGATGATGCGGGCCTGTACGGAGACGTCCAGCGCGCTCACCGGCTCGTCGAGGACGACGAACTCCGGTTCGAGCGCCAGCGCCCGGGCGATGCCGACCCGCTGGCGCTGGCCGCCGGAGAACTGGTGGGGGTAGCGGTAGTAGTGTTCCTCCTGCAGGCCGACCTGTTCCAGCAGGTCGAACACCCGCTGGCGGCGGGCCCCCGGCTCCATGTAGTCGTGGGCGTCCATCGGTTCACGGACGAGTTCGCCGACGGTCATCCGGTCGTTCAGGCTGGAGTCGGGGTCCTGAAACACCATCTGCGCGTTGCGCTGCCACTTGCGCAGCTGGTCGCCCGACAGCGAGGTGACGTCGGTTCCGTCGGCCGTGACCGCTCCCTCGGTCGCGGTTTCGAGGTTCAGGATGGTTCGACCCAGCGTCGTCTTCCCACAGCCGGACTCGCCGACGAGACCGAGCGTTTCGCCCTTCCGGATGTCGAAGGAGACGCCGTCGACGGCTTTCACCGGGTCGGGGCCGAAGAGGTTCCCGGCGTCGTAGTACTTCTTCAGGTTCCGAACCTCCAGCAGGGGTTCGCCGGTCTCGGCGTCGGGCGACAGCGAGAGGTCGCCGGTACTCATCGGCGTTCACCCCCGGCTCCGCGGGCCGCCTCCGGCGGCTCGGGGTCGTACTCGCTCTCGTACAGCAGACAGGCCGCCGAGTGGTCGGCGCCGACGGCGACGTGATCGGGAGCGACCGCCTCGCAGGCGCCGAACGCCTCCGGACACCGCGGCGCGAACCGACAGGCCTCGGCCTCGGCCGTCGGCGTCGGCACCTCCCCACCGATCGTCGGCAGGCGCTCGTCGCCGGCGGTCTGACCCGGAATCGACGCGAGTAGCCCCTGGGTGTAGGGGTGGCGGGGGTTCTCGAACAGCTCCTCGACCGGCGCTCGCTCGACGATTTCACCGGCGTACATCACGTTGACGCGGTCGGTGGTCTCCTCGATGACGCCCATGTCGTGGGTGATGAACAACACGGCGAGGTCCTCCTCGCGCTGGAGCTCGTCGAGCAGCTCCAGAATCTGGGCCTGGATGGTCACGTCGAGGGCGGTCGTCGGCTCGTCACAGACCAGCAGGTCCGGGTCGCAGGCGAGCGCCATGGCGATGACCGCCCGCTGGCGCATCCCGCCGGAGAACTGGTGGGGGTACTCCTCGACGCGACGCGGCGCGTCGGGGATGCCGACGTCTTCGAGCAGTTCGACGGCGCGCTCGGTCGCCGCCTCCCCGCGGACATCCTGGTGAATCCGCAGCGACTCCGCTATCTGGTTGCCGACGGTGTACACCGGGTTCAGTGAGTTGATGGGGTCCTGAAAGACGATGGCTACGTCGCCGCGGTGGCGCTCCCAGTCGTCGTCGGTGAGGTCGTCGCCGCGGAACCGTATCGCGCCGCGCTCGATGACGCCCGGCTCCTCGATGAGCCCGAGGATGGAGCGAGCGGTGACCGACTTCCCGGAGCCGGACTCGCCGACGAGGCCGACGGTCTCCCCGCGATCGATGTCGAAGCTGATGCCGTCGACGGCGCGGATGGTCTCTTTCTCGGTGTGGAAGACGGTCGTCAGCTCCTCGACTTCGAGCAGCGTCTCTGCCATCAGGCGCCACCTCCGCGGCCGGCGGTCTCGCCGGTCGCGCTGTCGGACTCGGGGTCGATGGCGTCGCGGATGCCGTCGCCGAGGGCGTTGAACCCGGTCACGACCAGCGTGATGAGCAGCCCGGGAATCAGCGAGATGTGCCAGGAAGCCGTCCCGACGTACTGCTGGCCCATGTCGATGGCCCGGCCCCATTCGGGGGTCGGCGCCGACACCCCCAGCCCGAGGAAGGACAGCCCCGAAATGGCGATGATGGCGCCGCCGAGGGTCATCGACCCGTAGATGAGCAGGTAGCCGAGGATGTACGGCAGCATGTGCTTGCGCATGATGCTCGCCGGGCTCTGCCCGAAGCTCCGGGCGGCGTCGATCCACTGCCGCTCGGAGACCTGCAGCGCGGGGCCACGCAGCGACCGCCACATGTACGGCCACCCGGTGCCGGCGAAGATGAGCGCCAGTAGGGCGGCGCCGCTGTAGAGGTTCCCGAGCCACGTGCCCGAGAAGATGACGGTCAGCATGATGAGCAAGAGGAGCTGGGGCAGCGCCATGATGGAGTCCGAGAGCAACACGACGCTGAGGTCGACTTTCCCCTTGTACAGCGCCGACACCAGCGCCAGCGTCGTCGCGATGGCCCCCGAGAGGGTGACCGACAGCAGGCCGACGATGAGCGAGATGCGCGACCCGGCCGCGATGAACGTGAACAGGTCCTTCCCGGTGCTGAGCGTCCCGAACGGGTGGAACCGTCCGAAGTCGTCGTAGCTCATCGGGCCCACGTTCTCGGAGCCGACCGACCGCGACTGGCGGTTCGCCAGCCCGATGGTGACGCTCTCGACTTCGCCGCTGCCGGCGTAGTAGGTGACTTCGTGGCCGTAGGGGTTCTGGATGTTGCGTTCGACGGTCGTCGGCCCCATCGCCGGCGCGAAGATCGCCATCACGAGGAACATGAACACGACGACGAGACCGAACAGCCCCCACTTATGAGAGCGGAGCCGGTCGACGATGTCGTCTCTGGGGGTCCAGTCGGCGACCCGGTAGTGGCGGCGGTACCAGTCGTAGCCGACCCACGCCCAGGCCGCCAGGCCGAAGGCGTAGGCGTAGATGAGGCCGACCCGAATCCCCCAGGCGACCATCGGCGACAGCCCGAGGAACGTGCCGACGTAGCCGCTGCCGTCGTAGTAGCCGGTGTTCGGAATCAGCTCCCGGGACAGCAGCGTCGGAATCGACGCCGTCGCCGACTCCAGAGTCGCGAACAGCCGTGGCGCGCCGATGCCGGGCGCGGCGGCGACGGCGTCGCCGTGTCGGTCGGCTCCTCTGTCCCCGTCGGTGTCGACGTCTCGGTCGCCGTCTCGTCGGGCTGGTTGCCCGCACAACCAGCGACGGCGGCCGCAATCCCCGCACCAGCCGCGGTAAGGAAGCTGCGCCGAGTGGAATCCTCAGGCATCGGCTGTAGGAGAGCGAGGAACTGACAAATAGCTTTTCGTTCGATACCGCGTTCGAAAAAAGACGGTGGGTCGTTCACGTATCATTCCAACCTTCGGTGTGACAGATGTACGTAAATCGAGTCACTCGCCCGAGTCGCGGCACTTTTGCCACGGGCAACCGAGGTGTCACCCATGACCGACACCCCTGTCGACCGCGACGGCGTCGGCTCCGGGTCCGTGATGGCACGGCTCGCACGCCCGCGAGCGGCCGACCGAACCCGTATCGCCGTCATCGGTGACCCGCATCTCTCGACGCGCGCGGAGGGCACCTCGAAGCTGTTCGAGGACACGGTGACCCACGTCGAGAACGCCGTCGCCGACATCAACGAGCGCGACGCCGACCTCACGCTCTGCGTCGGCGACATCACCAAAGACGGCGAGCCCTGGAACTTCGACGCCTTCGACGACGTCGCCGCCGACCTGGAGACGCCGTTTCGCTCCATCCCCGGCAATCACGACGTGCCAAAGGAGGGGTACGACCACGAGAACCTCCCGCTGTCGGCGTTCGTCGACCGCTACACCCCCGGGGAGCTCCCCTTCCACGAGGAGGTCGGCGGCGTCGACCTCATCGGGCTGAACACCGCCGGCAGCGAGGAGTTCCTCACCGACTCCCACGACGGGTTGGTCACCGACAACCAACTCGACTGGCTCCGGGAGACGCTCCCGGAGACGGAGACGCCGGTGGTCGCCGCCCACCACAACCTGCGGGAGATGTCCGACCAGCTGTACGCCCACCGCGACGCCGTCGAGCCGGACATGCACATCCCCCCGGAGATGCGCAACGCCGAGGCGTTCCGCGAGGTGCTGACCGCTCATGACGTGCCGTTGTTGCTCACCGGTCACCTCCACATGCCCTCCGCCGCCGTCGCCGGGCCGACCCGGGAGCTCATGGCGCCGACAACGTGTTCGTTCCCGCAGGGGTACCTCCTCGTCGACGTCGGCCCAGAGGGCACCGAGGTCCGATTCGTCCCCGTCGCCGACCACGCGGGGCTGCGCAAGGGGTTCAGCGAGCGCGCCGGCGACTCCGTCACCGCCCGCGGGCTGACGGCGATGGCGGCGACCCGCCTCGCGCAGTTCCCGCTGGTCGAGGAGCGCTGACCGTGCCGTGACCGGGCGCGATCGAACCGACGCAGAGGCCGACGACGACGGCGAGGGTGAGGTCGACTCTCCCGACTCCCCCGACTCATCCGACTGCCACGACTCGGCGCCGTCGCCGACCGTCGCCGCGGTCGGCGCCGCGACCCTCGACCGGACGTACGCGGTGACGAATCTCCCCGAGCCCGACGGCGGCGCGTATGCCCGGGACGTGACCGCCCATCCCGGCGGCGTCGGCGCGAACGTCGCTGCCGGCTGCGCCCGTCTCGGCCGCGAGGCCGGCCTCGTCGCGCGGCTCGGCGACGACGACGTCGGCGAGCGAGTCGCGGCCGACCTGGACGAGTCGCCGGTCGACGACGCCCGGATTCGGACCGGCTCTGGAACGACGACCCACTGCGTCGTCTTACGCGACGGCGATGGCGAGCGTATGATAGTCACCGCCGGGAACAGCACCCGGAGGCTCCGGCTGAACGACCGCGACGAGGCGTACCTCCGCGGCGCCGACGCCGTGTTCGTCACCGCCTACACGCCCGACGCGGTCACCGCGCGGCTGGCCGAGCTCGCGAGCGAGCCGTCGTTCCCGCCGCTCGTGGTCGACCTCTCCGGCCCGCTCGAAGAGCTCCAGGACCGCGGCACCGAGCCTGAGACCCTCGGCCGGCTCTGTCGCGTCGCCGCGCTGTTCGTCGCCAACGAGGTCGCCGCCGAGTCCTACCTCGGTTGCCCGGCCGCCGACGCCCCGGCCGCGCTGCGCGACCGCGGGGTCGACCGCGGCGTCGTGACCTACGGCGTCGACGGCGCCACCCTGTTCGCCGGCGACCGCGAGGCGTCGGTCCCGGCGTTCAACGTGACGGTCACCGACACCACGGGCGCCGGCGACGCGTTCACCGCCGGGCTGGTCGACCGCTGGCTGCTCGGCGACGCCGACCCGCGGGCTGCGGGCCGCTGGGCGGCGGCGTGTGCGGCGCTGAACTGCCGGGTCGCCGGCGCCCGGGACGGGTTGCCGACGGCCGCCGCCGTCGAGTCGTTTCTGGCCGAATCGGAACGCGACTGAGCGACGGCGAGCCGGCTCTCGGGTACCCTGTTTCGCTCTTTGCCCCTTTGACCCCGTTCAGTCCCCGCTCCCGGCCGCCGCGGCGGCCTCGACCAGCGCCTCGACGCGAGCCTCGCTAACCGGTCGGCCGGCGTCGCCTTCTTCTTTCAACGCGGTGCCGACGATGACGCCGTCGGCGTGGGCGAGAACGTCGCCGACAGTGTCGGCGGTGACGCCGCTGCCGACGAACAGGGGGACGTCGAGCCCGAACTCCGCGCGGCGCCGAGCGGCCGCCCGGAGGTCGTCCATCTCGACGGCGTGACCGGTGCCGAAGCCGGTGACGACGGCGGCGTCGGCCATTCCGCGCTCGACGCCGTCGGCGAAGGACTCGGCGGCGTAGTCGGCGTCCGCGAGCGGCGCGGAGTGTTTCACGTCGTGGTCGGCGAACACCTTCACGTCGCAGTCGAGGCGGTCGCGCAGGCGCATCGTCTCTGCGGCCTGGCCCTCGACGACCCCTTGGTCGGTGACCCGGGCGCCGGTGTGGACGTTCGCGCGGACGAAGTCGGCGCCGACGGCCTGAGCGACCGCGATGTCGGCCTCGCTGTCGTTGCGGAGGACGTTGATGCCGACCGGCACGTCGACGGCTCGGCGCACTTCCGTGGCGGCCCGCGTCATCGACGCCACGGTGTGTTTGGGCACGTCGTCGGCGAAAAACGGCGTGTCGGCGAAGTTCTCGACCATCACGGCGTCGACGCCGCCGCCGGCCAACCGACGGGCGTCTCGCCGGGCGGCCGAGTAGATGGCGTCGCGGTCGCCGTCGAACCGCGGCGCGCCCGGCAGCGCGTCGAGGTGTACCATTCCGATGACGGGGGCGTCGGTCCCGAACGTCGCCTGCAGGTCCATGTTGGGGGCGTCGGCACCCAACCGTTAAATGGCGTCGGCTCGCTCCGAGTGGCTCGGGGTAGTGGTGGCTGCTGTGGCTGCTGGGACTGGCGCAATTGCCGGGACTGCCGAAACTACCGCACCGGCCGTCTCAGGCCGGTCGGAGCTCGGTACCGAGGTCGGCCTCCTCGACCAGCGTCTTCACGCGTTCGGCGCCGGAGCCGACCTCCTCTGCGTTCTCCATCAGCACCGTCTCGCTGGGGAAGAGGTCCTCGCCGATGACGAGACCGTGGTCGCGGGCAGTCGAGCCGGTGACGGTGAGGTAGACGCCGACGCCGGTGTCGGCGATGGCGGCTTCCTCCTCGACGCCCTCGCCGGGATAGACGAACTCGACGCCGTCGATGGCGTCGGTGCCGAGGACGGCCTCGACCAGTCGCTCGTACCGCGGCGAGAGACAGAGTTCGCCCTCGTAGTCGGCGACGAACTCGCGGTCGAGCGAGACGCCCGCCGGGATGGACGCCGGCCGCGCCAGCAGCGTGTGGTGGACGGTGTCGCCGAGCCCGGAGACGACACGGACGTCCGACTCCCGGGGGTCGATGCGGGCGTTCACGTCGCTCATCGTCTCGACGCCCGCCGGCGCCAGCGAGACGACCTCCTCCAACACGAGGTCCGCGGAGTCGAATCCGAGCGCGAAGTCGTGGGTCCGCAGCGCCCGAAACGGCTCCTCGCGGCCGACAAGTTGGAGATCGACACCGTCCATCGGCAGCGTCACGCTGTCGAAGACGACCCGGCGCGGCTTCGCCTCGCGGTCGTCGCGCACCAGCGTGTACTCCGGCCGGGTCGGCTCCGAGAGCGAGGAGTAATCGGCGAGGCGACAGTAGGCGTCCCGGTCGGGATGCTGCTGGCCCTTCGTGACCGCCTTCTCGAAGCGGAGCGTCGAGGTGATGCTGTCGGCGACGTCCCCGACCGACGGGTCGTCGGCGACGTCGGCCAGTCGCTCCAGGACGGCTTCCAGCGGGCGGCCCTTCCGCGGGACCGCGACCGGGACCGTTTCTGCCATTGCCGACTCTCAGCAGGGCAAGAGAGAAAGCGGTTGTGTTTCTGTGGACCCCTAGACGCTGCGGGCGGGTCCCGGCGAGCCGGTACCGGTCACTACTGTCCCTGTCCCTACTGGCCGCCGAAGGCGGAGCTGATGCGCTCGCGGAACTGGCCGAACTCCTCGACCTCGTCTTGCAGGTCCGCGATGTCCTCGCGCACCGTTCCGAGGTCGTCGAGGCGGTCCTCGACGGCGTCGACGTCGTCGGCCAGCGCGTCGATCGATTCGACCGCGTCCTCGATGCTCGCGTCGTTGTCCTCGACGGTCTCTCGCAGGTCGCGCAGGTCGCCTCTGACGCCGTCGACCTCCTTGGCCACGTCGTCGACGGCCGCGTTGGCCTCGTCGGCGTCTGCGGCCGCGTCGTCGACCTCCTCGGAGAGGTCGCCGAGTCGGTCGGTGGCGTCGTCGACCCGGCCCTCGACGTCGTCGACGTGGGCGCCGAGGTCGTCGACCGCGTCGAAGGCGTCCTCGATGTCGGTCGACAGCTCCGACCGCTCGGCGTCGGCCGTCGCCAGCGACTCACCGATCTCTTCGAGTTCGGCCGTCGCCGCGTCCAGCTCGGCGTCGACCTGTTCGAGCAGCTCGTGACCGCGGCCCTTCTCGTCGAGGAACTCCTCTAAGGCCTCCGTGTACGCCGTCAGGTTGGCGACCTGGGACTGGAGCTGGTTGAGCCGCACGTCGACGCTCGTCGGCGTCTCGTCGAGGTCGAGCTCCGAGCGGAGCGTGTCGAGGTCGTCGTCGCCGACGCGGCCCTCCCGTATCTCGGTCGCCAGCGCCGCCGCCACGCTTTCGGTCGCCGTCGCGTCGGCCGCCACGTCGGCTCCGGCGCCGGTCACGGTGTCGCCGTCAGTCTCGGAGTCGTCGTCGCCGGCCCCATCGTCCCCCTCGCTTGCGACGGGTTCGGGTTCGGCGTCGACGGTCGGTTCCGTTTCGTCATCGTCGTCGGCGTCGGCCGGGTCGTCGGCCTCGGCGGCTGGCTCCGTGGTCGACGCCACGTCCTCTCCGTCGGTCGACTCCTCGCTCTCGCTCGCGTCGGTATTCGCGTCCTCGCCGACGGCCAGCGGGTCGGAGTCGGCCTCGACCTCGATGTCTGCAGGGTCGCCGTCCTCGGCGTCCGTGGCGTCCTCGCCGTCGACCGGCTCGTCGGCTTCGCTGCCGAGGAGGTCGTCGACGTCGAGGTCCAGTTCCGGTTCGGGCTCGTCGCCGAGTCCCAGGTCGGGGGTCGTCTCCTCGGCGGCGGCGACGGCTCCGTCGTCTGGCTCCTCGTCGGCGTCAGCGGCGTCGACGTCGACGGCCGTCGCCGTCGGCTCGTCGCCGGCGTCGATGTCCGCGGTCGCGGCCGGCGCCTCGGCTTCGCCCTCGCGGGCGCCACGGAACTCCTCCTCGGCCTGGTCGAGCCCGGGGAGGTCCTCTCGCTCGCCGCTGATGACGTCGCGGACCGCCTCGGCGGAGTCGGCTCCGAGCACCTCCTCGACGTCGCCGAATCCCTCGGCGGTGTCGCCGCCGCCACCGGCGCCGACCTCGGCCACCGTCGGCTCGGCGTCGAACTGTCGGCCGACCGACGGGTCGTCGGTGCGGATGCCGTAGACGGTCGTCACCGACTCGCCGGGGTCGAGTTCCCGGCAGTACTCGACGCGGTGGTCACGGTAGGCGGTCCAGTTGTCGCTCTCGAACTCCGGGTGGAACCCGACGTTGTCCATCGGGAACGACTCGGGAATCTCGTCGACGAGCTGTACGTCGGCCGGGTCGTCGCGCTGGGAGTCGATGTCGAAGCGCACCGCCGGCACCGGAAACTCGTCCATCACGAACGCCTTCGAGACGGTCACGCCCGCCGATTCGACCCGTATCTCGTCGCTGTCGGACCCGTCTGTCATGGGGAGGGATACAGTAAGCGGCCAAATAAATTACCGGGCCTGAGTACCCGTACTGATAGGTCGGTCATCGCTGCCCGGCGCCCTCTCGGACGCGGTCCCGGCCTCGGCTCAGAGGTTGAGCCGGTCCCCGATTTCGACCACGTCGACCGTCCCCGGGTGGTCGAAGCCAGCGGCGTGGTCGTGCAGCGACTTCGGGTCGGCGGTCAGCCCCTTCCACATGTCCCAGTGCGTCGGGACCATGCGGTCGAGCTGGAGGTCGTTGGCGACCTCGACGGCCTGGTTCTCGTCGCAGTACCACCGCGTCCGCTCGGGCTCGCCGGTCTCCCCGTCCGGAATCCGACCGACGGTGCCGAAGGCGACGACGCCGAGGTCGAGGTCGAAGCGCTCGCCGAGGGCGGCGAAGGAGTCCGCGGGCTTGGTGTCGCCGCCGTGGAACACCGTACCGGCGTCGTGTTCGAACACGTAGCCGACCGGATGAGTCGCGTCGCCGTCTTCGACCTCGACGACGGTGACGGTGAACTCTCCGACGTCGAACTCGTCGCCTGCCGCGACCTCGACGAACTGGTCGTCCTCGACGGCCCAGCGCTCGGTCCAGGCTTCGTCCTCGCGGGCGACAGCGAGGGAGTCGTCGGGCGCGTAGAAGTCGGCGCCGGTCCGAGCGAGGACGGGCGCCTGACTTGGCCCGTGGACGTGGTCGGTGTGCTCGTGGGTCGCGAAGACGGCGTCGGCCTCGTCCACGTCGGTGGGGTCGAACGGCACCGGAATCATCCGCACCGTCCGCGGCGGGTCGCCCAGCCCGACGTAGGGGTCGACCCACAGCGTCGTCCCGCCGGCGCCTTTGAGGACGAGCCCGTTGCAGCCGAGATACCAGACCGCGACCGTCTCCGGGTCGGCCGCCGAAATCGCTCGCGGAAGCCACTCGCCCCAGTCACTGGTAACGTCCGTCATGGCTCCCCCTGGGTCGGCCCGGCGGCTAAGCGTTGCGGAGTCGACGGCGACGACCCGACCGGACCCGCGAGCCCCCGGCCAGCGCTCGTCTTCGCTCCAACCACCCGAAGATACTCATCCGTCGAGAACAACGTCGTGGGACGCAATGACACGGAACGCCCGCACCCTCGCCTTCGCGGAGATGCGACGCGCGATGCGGACGCTCGCCGCCCCAGACCTCCCCGACGAGGCCACCCTTCAACCGCAACCGGCCCCGGAGTGAGCGCCGCCGCCCGCTGCTCGCCCTCCTCGGCGCTTTCGCCGCCGGCTGTCTCGGCTCGCCGGAGGCGACCGCTCCGACCGACGACGCGACAGAGACCGCCCCGGCCGGTTCGTTACGGCGGCGAGACGTTCGAAACGACGAGCCAATGGCTGGAAGGCGAGAATGGAAGCGGGCGAACGGCGACCGCCGGATCGCTCACGTTACCGGACCGACTCGAACCACGGTGCAGTCCGCGCTCGCTTGCCTCCGGTCGCCTCACTCCCGGAGTTCGGCGACGTGGTCGACGCGCTGCTGGACGACCTCGGCCTTGCCGATGTCGTCGCGGACCCGCACGTCGTCGCCGGCGGCCGCGAGCGCGTCGCTGGCGACGGCTTCGGCGGTCGCGATGTCGTCGGCGACGCCGACGACCGCGAATGCCCGAGAGGTGGTCGTGTACAGGCCGTCGTCGCGTTCGTCCACCGAGGCGTAGAACAGCAACGCGTCGGCGTCGTCGTGGGCGGCGGCGGCCTCGGCGACGCGTTCCTCGTCGACCGCGACGGGCGCGCCGGCCTCCGGGTCGGTCGGGTAGCCGGCCGGAACCGCGTACTTGCACACCGTCGCGCGGGCGTCGAACTCCAGGTCCGGCACGCCGTCGCCGGCGGCGGCCGACTCGACGACCTCGGCGAAGCCCGTCGCCAGGACGGGGAGGGTGTTCATCGCCTCGGGGTCGCCGAACCGGGCGTTGAACTCGACGACCTTCACGCCCTCGGCGGTGAGCATGAACTGGCCGTACAGCACGCCCTCGTAGTCGGGCACGGCCTCGACGGTCGCCGCAAGGACTTCGACCGCGGCGTCGTAGTCGGCGTCGGTCATGAACGGCAGGGCCGCGGCCGCGTCGCTGTAGCTGCCCATCCCGCCGGTGTTGGGTCCCTCGTCGCCCTCGTAGGCGCGCTTGTGGTCCTGGACCGCCGGCGTGGTGCGCAACTCTCCGTCGGCGACGAACGCCTGGACGGTGAACTCCTCGCCGACGAGACGCTCTTCGAGGACGACACGGTCGTAATCGGACTCCCGGAGGTACGCCTTGGCCTCCCCGGCGGTCACCTGGTCGCCGATGACCTTGACGCCCTTCCCCCCGGTGAGCCCGGCCGGCTTGACCGCGAGATCGCCGTCGTAGTCGTCGACGAACTCGCAGGCGGCCTCGGTGTCGTCGAACGTCTCGAAGTCGGGACAGCCCGGAATCCCGTTGTCGGCCATGAATCGCCGCTGGTAGGCCTTGTCCGTCTCGATGCGGGCGGCCTCGGCGCTCGGGCCGAAGGCGTACACCCCGGCGTCGTCGAGCGCGTCGGCGACCCCGCCCGCCAGCGCCGCCTCTGGCCCGATAACCGCCGCGTCGGCGCCGACGCTCTCGGCGTAGTCGACGACCGCGTCGGCGTCGGTCTCCTCGCAGGGTTCGAACCCGTCCGCCAGCGACGCGATGCCAGGGTTGCGGTTGCTCGCGCAGGCGTACAGCGTGCAGTCGTCGGCGAGCGCGCGGGCGATGGCGTGCTCGCGCCCCCCACCGCCGACGAGCAAAACGGTGTCCGTCATAATCGAGTGGGGTACGCACGAGGCTGTAAAGGTTGTCCTCGGTGGCGGCGAGGATATGCACGAAGATGGGTTCTCCGCCGGGTGCGGGTCGTCGGCTTCGGCCGGGTGCGGCCGCTTTTGAGCCTCCGGCCCGAACTGCGGGGCATGGAAAACCGCCTCGGCGCGGAGGCCTCGCCGTATCTCCGCGACCACGCCGACAACCCGGTGCACTGGCAGCCGTGGGACGAACGGGCGCTCGCGGCCGCCCGTGAGCGCGACGTACCGATCTTCCTCTCGGTGGGGTACTCGGCGTGTCACTGGTGTCACGTCATGGCCGAGGAGAGCTTCGAGGACGAGGCCGTCGCCGACCTGCTGAACGAGCACTTCGTCCCCGTGAAGGTCGACCGCGAGGAGCGACCGGACCTCGACCGCGTCTACCAGGCGGTCTGTCAGCTCGTCACCGGCGGCGGCGGGTGGCCGCTGTCGGCGTTTCTCACCCCCGACGGCCGACCGTTCTACGTCGGCACCTACTTCCCGAAGGAGCCGCCAGACCGCCGGAACGTCCCCGGCTTCGAGCAGTTGCTCGGCCGGATAGCCGACTCCTGGCGCGACCCCGACCAGCGCGTGGAGATGGACAACCGCGCCGACCAGTGGACCGAGGCCGTCCGCGACCGGGTCGAGTCGACCCCGAAGGGCCGCTCGTCGCCGCCGACCGTCGAGGTCGTCGACGAGGTGGTCGCCGCCGCCCTGCGTTCGGCCGACGAGACCCACGGCGGCTTCGGCACGGGACAGAAGTTCCCGCAGCCGGCGCGGGTCGAGGCGCTGCTGCGGGCCGGCGTCGGCAGCGACGACCCCGAGCCGCTGGGCCACGCGGTCCGCACGCTGGACGCGATGGCCGACGGCGGCCTGTACGACCAGCTGGGCGGGGGGTTCCACCGCTACTGCGTCGACCGCGATTGGACGGTGCCTCACTTCGAGAAGATGCTGTACGACAACGCGACGCTCGCCCGGACCTTCCTCGACGGCCACCGCGTCACCGGCGACCGGCGGTACGCGACGGTCGCCGAGGAGACGCTCGCCTTCCTCGACCGGGAGCTACGCCACCCCGACGGCGGCTTCTACGCCACGCTCGACGCCGAAAGCGAAACGCCGGCGACCCGCCTCGACGACGGCGAGTCGCCAGCCCGCGAGGAGGGGGCGTTCTACGTCTGGACTAGCGAGGAGGTCGAGGCGGTCCTCGACGAGCCGACGGCGTCGCTGGCGGCCGAACGCTTCGGGGTCGCCGGCGGCGGCAACTTCGAGGGCGGGACGACCGTCCTCCAGCGGGCGGCCGACATCGAGACGCTGGCCGACCGCGGCGACCTCGACGTCGAGACGGCTCGCGACCGACTGGAGACCGCCCGGACCGAACTGCTCGCGGCCCGCGCCGACCGGCCACGACCGCCCCGGGACGAGAAGGTGCTCGCCGGCTGGAACGGGCTCGCCGTCTCGGCGTTCGCCGACGGCGCGCTCGCGCTGGAGCGTTCGCTGGGCGAGACGGCCGCCGAGGCGCTGTCGTTCGTCCGCGAGCACATGTGGGACGCCTCGACCGGTCGGGTGGCTCGCCGGTACAAGGACGGCGACGTGAAGGGCGAGGGCTACCTGGAGGATTACGCCTTCCTCGCCCGCGGGGCGCTGGACACCTACGGCGCGACCGGCGACGTCGAACACCTCTCGTTCGCGCTCGACCTCGCCGAGACGGTCGTCGACGCGTTCTACGACCCCGAGGCGGGGACGCTGTACTCGACGCCCGTCGACGGCGAGGAGCTGGTCGCTCGACCCCAGGAGCTCGCCGACCAGTCAACCCCGTCGCCGGTCGGCGTCGCCGTCGACGTGTTGCTCGACGCCGCGCCGTTCGAGGCCGCGGCCGACGCCGACGAGGGGTTCCGCGCCGTCGCCGAGGACGTGCTCGCGACGGTCCACGACCGGGTCCGCGGCGACCCGCTCCAGCACGCGTCGCTGGCGCTGGCGTCTGCCAAGTTGGACCGCGGCCCGCTGGAACTCACCCTCGCCGCCGACGACTACCCCGAGCGGTGGGTCGAGACCCTCGGCTCGCGGTACCTTCCGAACGCGCTGCTGGCTCCCCGACCGGCGACCGACGCCGGCCTCGCCGACTGGCTCGACGAACTCGGCCTCGACTCGGCGCCGCCGGTGTGGGCCGACCGTGGCGCGCGCGACGGCGAGTCGACGGTGTACGCCTGCCGGAACCGCACCTGCTCGCCGCCGACGGCCGACCTCGACGAGGCGATCGACTGGGCGCCCGGCAACGCCGACGACCCGGGGGCAGCCGCGACGGTCGACGACGTCGCCCTCGACGACCGCGGCTCAGACGGCGACCCGGGGAGCGACGGCGAAATATAAAAAACCGACCGGCTACGCCCGAAGCTGACGGGCGAGTTCGGCGACGATGGGACGGTCGGCCGACTCGACGAACCGCGCGACCTCCTCGCCGTCGGCCTCGACGACGACGGTCGGGATGCGTTCGACGTCGTACGCCTCGACCTGCTCGCCCATCTTCGAGCCGTCGTCGGCCTTCTCGACCGGGTAGTCGTGGACGCGCGACTCGGGAACGTCGAGTTCGGCGAGCGCGGCGCCGAAGGCCGGGAGCTGCTGTCGGCAGTCCGAACACCAGTCGCCGCCCCAGACGCGAAACGTGTGCGCATCGTTGTCCAGCACGGCGAGGTCGTCGTCGAAGCCGGCAGGGATCCACGAGGGGTCGGGCTGCAGCGTGTTCAGTCGGCGATCGGTGAGATCCGTCACGTCCCGACGGAGGCGGTCGCCGGTCAAAAGCGTCCCGACGACGGCGAGGCTTCCACGTCGCGTGGCGCCGGGGCCTCTGCGACGACCGACCGCTCGCCGTCGGCGGCGGTTGCCGGTGTCCCGAGTGCGTTTAACTCCGCACCCGCTACGGACGGCCAGTGAACGACGACATCTTGGAGACCATCGGCTCGCCGCTGGTCCGCGTCGGCGGCCCCGAGGGGGCCACCGTCGCGGCGAAGGTCGAGTCGACCAACCCCGGCGGGTCGGCGAAGGACCGCGCGGCAAAGGCGATGATAGAGGCCGCCGAGGACCGCGGCGACCTCGAACCGGGCGACACCATCGTCGAGCCGACGAGCGGCAACACCGGCATCGGACTCGCGGTTGTCGGCGCGGTGAGGGGGTACGATGTCCGCATCGTGATGCCGGCCTCGAAGTCGCCCGAGCGCCGAGAGATAATGCGCGCCTACGGTGCCGACCTCGATCTCGTCGACGGCGACATCGACGACGCCCGCGACCGCGCCGACGAACTCTGTCGGAGCCGCGACTGCTGTCATCAGATGCGGCAGTTCGAGAACGACGCTAACCCCCGCGCCCACTACGAGACCACCGCCGAGGAGATACTCGACCAGGTGGGCGACCGGGAGATCGACGCGTTCGTCGCCGGCGTCGGCACCGGCGGCACGGTAACGGGCAACGGTCGCCGACTCACCGAGGCGTTCCCGGAGCTAGAGGTCGTCGCGGTCGAGCCGGCGGCCTCACCGGTGCTCTCGGAGGGGGTCGAGGCCGGCGGCGAGAACGACTTCCAGGGGATGGGCCCGGGGTTCGTCAGCGAGAACGTCGACGTCGACCTGCTTGACGACGTCGAACGGGTGTCCTTGGCCGAGGCCGAAGCCGAGTGTCGACGCCTCGCTCGCGAGGAGGGTATCCTGGTCGGCCAGTCCTCCGGCGCGTCGGCAGTCGGTGCCGGGCGGGTCGCCCGGCGCCTGCTCGCCGACGGCGTCGACGAGCCTCTGGTCGTGACGCTGTTCTGGGACTCCGGGGAGCGCTACATGTCGACCGGACTGTTCGAGGCGAACTGACGCGACCGCCGCTCAGTCGTCGAACTCCTCGCGAGTCACCCTGACGGTCACCGTCTCGGAGACGTCCCGGAGGTCGTACGTCGGCAGCTCGCCGCCAGCGCGGGTGAGGTACATCGGCTCGACCAGTCGGCCGTCGGCGACGCCGTACATCTTCAGCAGCGCCGCGGTGTCGCGTGGGTCGACGTCGCCGTCGCGAACCTGCTCGGCGAGCGCCCGGGAGAGCCACTCCTCATCGCTGACGGAGGGGTCGCGGACGAACGCGGCGTCGACGAAGCGGACGAGATACCAGTTCAGGTCGTTCAGCAGCGAGACGGCCGCGCCCAGGCTGACGGTGTCGAGGGCGACGGCGTTCTCGAAGGGTTCGGTGAGGTCGTACGTCGAGAGGGCAGCGCGGGCGGTCTCCCGAGAGAGCAGCTCGTACCGGAGGTCCACGTCGTCGTCGCCGACGAGACACACCCGCGTCATGGCTCAACCCACTCCGGCGGGCGAAAAGAGCGTTGCGATGGGGGAGACCACGGTCACTCTCGCCCGCCCCAGAGCAGCTTCTCCGGAATCCGCACTCGCATCGGCGCCTCGACGGTGAGCTGACAGGACAGCCGCGGGTAGCCAAAGCGCCGGGCGAGGTCGTCGTGCCAGTGGTCCGGCTCGGGGTCGGCCGCGACGCGGACGCCACAGGTCGCACAGAGCCCCCGCCCGCCGCAGTTCGCGCGGCGGGCGACGGTCGCGTGCGGCGAGAGCCCGGCTGAGAGCAGCGCATCGCGCAACGTCGTCCCCGGCTCGACCGACAGCGTGTGCTCCTCGTCCCCGTCGGCGGCGACGACCGTGACGGGCACCGCGTCGTCGTCCTCGTTACCGAAACCGTCGCTCGAACGGGCGTCGTCGGCCACGACTGTGGCTGGGGCCGGCGGCGCTTATCGGTTCCGGCGATGTCCTGCCGTTCAGAGGAGGACGAAGCCGCCGGCGGCGACGGCGACCAGCGCCGACAGCGCCGCCCAGACGCGGGGGTCCTGTACGACCGCGCTGGGGCCCTTGGGGACGAACAGGTAGCAGAAGTACACGGCGAGCGGGGCGCCTTGGACCAGGACGCCCGGGTCGATGCCGACCACGATCTGGAGGACGACCGCCAGCGCGACGGTCGCTGCGGCGGCGCTGGCGGCGACGACGGTGTCGTCGCGGGCGCGGTCGGCGACTCCCATCTGGCGTTACTCGTCGATGTCTTCGAGCTCGTCGACGATCTCGTCGGCGTCGACGTCGACATCCTCGAGCTCCTCTTCGAGGTCCTCGGGAGCGGCGCCGCCCATACCGCCCATGCCACCCATCATGCCGCCCATGGGGCCGCCGGCGGAGCCATCGATGACCTCCTCGACGACGACGCGGTCGAGGTCGAGCCGGTCGATGAGATCCTGAGCGATCTGCTGTTTCTGGAACATCCACTGCTGGTTCATCTGCATCTGCGGGGAGGCGTCGACGTACAGCGAGCGTTGCTCGATCTCCTGGATTTCGGTCTCGGGTTCGGCGTCCTCCTCGTTCTCCTCGTCCTCGTCGGGCTCGACGGTGACCTCCTCCTCGACGGTCTCGGTCTCGATGCGAACGTCGGGCACCTGCTGGAGGGTCATCCCGAGCAGGCCCTCGGCCTTCTGCTCGTCGTCGGTGACGACGTCGACGACCTCGTACTCGTACTCGATGTCCTCGCCGGCCAGCGGGTGGTTGAAGTCGACGCGG
>JBDGTQ010000047.1:0-36340 GCA_042216705.1 Halolamina sp.
GACCGCGGGCTCGTCCGCAACGTCGGCGTCTCGAACTTCAGCGCCTACCAGCTGAGCTGTGCCCACCACGTCAGCGACGTGCCCATCGCCGTTAATCAGATCGAGTTCCACCCGTGGTTCCAGCGACCCGACCTCGTCGATTACTGCCGCGAGACCGACACCGTCGTCGAGGCGGCGGCGCCGCTTGCCCGGACGAACGTCTTCGACGACGACGTCGTTCGGGAACTCGCCGCGAAGTACGAGAAGTCGCCCGCGCAGGTCGTCCTCAAGTGGGCGGTCGAACGCGACGTGGTCGTGCTCCCGAAGTCGTCCTCGCCCGAGCGAGTCCGGCAGAACGCCGCCCTGGAGTGGTCCATCGAGGCGGCGGACCTCGTCCGACTCGACGACCGCGACCGCGACGAGCCGGTGTACGACACCCCGGCGCGCGACTGGACCGACGACACCTGGGGTATCGAACCCTGACCGCGGGTTCGAGGGTGCCAGTTCGTCCCCGCCGGCCGGGCGCCGCCGCGAAGCCGCGGCGCTTAATCCCGAAACGACCCTACGACACCCGTGTCCCGTTCCCGTTCCCGCTCCCGCCCCGTCGCGACCCTCGCTGAGGTCGCCGCCGTCGGCGTCGCCGCCGCCAGGGCCGGCGCCGGCGACGTGCCCCTCTCGCCGCTGCACGCCGACGGCCACGTCGGCGCCGACTGGCCCGACCGCCGTGACGTCCGCGGGGAGCGCGTCGCCGGCGAGATGGCGTCGCTGTCGGCGTACGCCCGTCCCGATTTCGACCCCGACACCGTCGACCCCGCCGTGCGCGCCCTCTACGAGCGAACCGCCGACTTCGGTCTGACGCTGACGGCGACCTGGCACCGACCGTTCCGCCTCGGAGCGCGGCTGGCCAGCCGCGTGACCAGTCGCGTCGAACAGCTCAACCTCGCCGGCCCCGGCGGGAGCCCCAAGCGCGTCTCCAGCGACCTGTTCGAGCTGGCCGAGCCGGCGGCGACGGCCGACCCCCGCGAGGCGCCGCGGCTGTGGGTCCGGACCGACGACGACACCGGCGAGGCGGTGTTCGTCGCCGTCTACGCCAGCCACACCGTCGGCGACGAGCGACTGGTCAACGTCGCCGTCCCGCTGCCGGGGGCGAGCCTCGCCACCGTGCTCCGGATGACCGACCGCGGCGACGGGCTCGAACTCACGACCGACTGCCCCGACGGCGGGCTGTATCTCCACACCGACGCCGGTGCGTTCGAACTCCCCGCCTGCCAACGATTCCACGTCTCCCCGAGCGACGGGCCAGCTGCGCCCGACCCGCCGACCGGCGTCGACCCGGCCGCGGCGGACGTCCTCGCCGCCCAGCGCATCCGTCTCCTTGGACTGCCGCTGGTGACGATCCGGTACGCGGCGACCGAAGAGTGAGCGGCGTTGACGTCGAAGGCGTCGTCCGCCTCAGAGCTTGCCCACGTCGCGTGCGGCCTCGGCCTGTTCGCGGACGCTCTCGCGGGTCGCGTCCGCCGCGGTGGCAGCGACGGCGGCGTTGACCGCGCCTTCGAGCACCGGCGCGTCGGCGACGACCGCCTCGACCGGGCTGGTCTCGACGGCGATCTCCGTGTTCATCACGGCGCTGCCGAGGTCGACCAGCACGACGACACCGTCGCCGTCGTCGGCGGCCGACAGCGCCGCCTCGATGTCGTCCGGGACGGTGCCGATGCCGCCGGCCCCGTCGCCGCCGACGGCCTCGATGGACGCGTCGCTCGCCATCTCCGCGGCGACCTCGACGATGCCCTCGGCGGCCCGCTCGCTGTGAGAGACCACGACGAGTCCGACCATTACTCCTCGGTCGCCTCCGCGTCGACGGTGGCGTCCGTCGGGCCCGCCTCGTCGCTCGCGTCCGCCATCGCGGTCGGAGCGTCGACGCCGACCGGTCGGTCGAGGTCGGCGTCCGCATGGTCGAGGGCGACCTCCAGCAGCGTCTCCAGGATGAACTGCGTGCTCGTCGCGCCGGGGTCGCGGTGGCCGACCGATCGCCAGCCGAGGTAAGAGGCTCGACCCTTCGCGGCGCGGACGGGGACGGTGAAGTCGGCGCCGCGCTCGGCGGCGACGACGGTCTTCGCGAACGCCTCGACCGTGCCCAGTTCGTCGGTCTCGACGGACTTCTTGAACGTGTGGACCGCCGGGGCGAGCGCGTCGACCATCGTCGCATCGCCGACCTCGGCGTCCCCGCGGTCCTGGACCTTCTCGAGGTACGTCTCGGCGAAGGCGACGGCGGTCTCGGGGGTGATGCCGTCCTCGAGTTCGCCGGCGGCGAACACCAGCGACCCGCCGTACAGCGGTCCGGAAGCGCCGCCGACCTCCGCCATCAGCGTCTTGCCGACGGTCTTGACGACCGTCTCGACCGACGGGTCGTCGAGGTCGCGAGCGGCGTCGGCGGCCTCGGCCCAACCGCGGGCCATGTTGCCGCCGTGGTCGGCGTCGCCGATGGCCGAGTCCAGCTCCGTTAGGTGGTCGCGCTCGGTCTCGATGCGCTCGGCGACGGCGTCGACGGCCGCGACGACGGCCGCCGTCTCGTCGTTCATTGGACGCTCAGTCCCGGCGTGTCAGCCGGCGCGTCCAGCAGTTCCTTCAGTTCCTCGTCGAGCGTACAGACCGTTATCGAACAGCCCTTCATGTCCAGTGAGGTCATGTAGTCCCCGACCCACATGTCCCACGGTTCGAGCTCGTGGTCGTCGAGCAGTTCGCGCAGCCGGCGATTGAGGACGAACAGCTCCATCTGGGGGGTGGCGCCCATCCCGTTGACGATGGTGACGACCTCCTCGCCGGGGTCGGGGTCGAGGTCGTCGAGGACGCCCTCGGTCAGCTCCTCGGCGACCGCGTCGGCCTCCATCGCCTCGGTGCGCTCGACGCCCGGCTCGCCGTGGATGCCGATGCCGAGTTCGATCTCGTCGTCCCCGAGGTCGAACGTCGGCTCGCCCTTCTCGGGGGTGACACAGGAGGTGAGCGCCATCCCCATCGTGCCGACGTTGTCGACGACCTTCTGGGCGACGCGCTGGACCTCGTCGAGGTCGGCACCCTCGGCGGCTTTCGCCCCCGCGGCCTTGTGGACGAGAATCGTCCCGCAGACCCCCCGGCGTCCAGAGGTGTACAGCGAGTCCTCGACGGCGACGTCGTCGTCGACGACGACCGTCTCGACCTCGGTGCCCTCCATCTCCGCCAGCTCGACGGCGGTGTCGAAGTTCATCACGTCGCCCTCGTAGTTCTTGACGACCGCGAGCACGCCCTCGCCGGCGTCGCAGGCGCCGATGAGCGCCTCGAACTCGTCGGCGGTCGGCGAGGAGAACACGTCGCCGGCGGCCGCCCCGTCGAGCATCCCGTCGCCGATGTAGCCGGCGTGGGTCGGCTCGTGGCCGCTGCCGCCGCCGCTGACGACCCCGACCTTCCCGTCGACCGGACCGTCGTCGCGTACGACGACCTGCGTGTCCGGCAGGCGCCGGAGCCGGTCGGGATGGGCCGCTACCAGCCCGTCAAGCATCTCGTCCACCACGTCATCAGGGTTGTTAACAAGCATGTTCATGCTCGACTCCCGGTTGGGAACGGCGGTGAATAAATATTCGTGGTCGTCGCACCGTACCGTTCAGTCAACAAGCCCTCACCGGTTCCGCGTCGGCGACGCGGCAAGCCACCGGTCGCGCAGCCGCCGCGACTCGCTGCGGTCCTCGAACCCCGTCCTGCGGTCCGTCCGTCGTCGCCAGAACGCGGAGCGTTCTGGCTGGCTCGAAAGTCACCGGAGGCGACTTTCGAACGTCGGGGCCGGCTGCGCGCCCGGTCCGTTTCAGTCCCACCCGTGTCGGCTGGTGAGCTTCCATTGCGTCTCTGGACTCCGCCCGTCGCACCGTTCCCACGACACCGTCCGACGACCGGCCCCCGCGCCGATACCGCCGTGAACAAAGAACCCAAACCCGTCCGTCGGCAATTGGTGTGACACGGGTGGCCCGTGTGACGACACAACGCGACTACGACGGCGACTATCAGGACAAGACGCTGTACCTTCCGGGTCCGACGGAGGTGCGCGAGTCGGTCATCGAGGCGATGGCCGAGCCGATGTTCGGCCACCGGATGGACCGGATGACCGACCTGTACACGAGCATCGTGGAAGACACCAAGCGCTTTCTCCACACCGACAACGACGTCGTCGTCCTCACCGCCTCCGGCACGGAGTTCTGGGAGGCCTCGACGCTCAACCTCGTCGAAGACCGGGTGCTCTGTCCGACCTCCGGGGCCTTCAGCGAGCGCCAGGCCAACGTCGCCGAGCGACTCGGCAAGACCGTCGACCGCATCGAGTACGAGTGGGGCCAGGCGGTCAAGCCAGGCGACGTCCGCGACGCCCTGGAGACCACGGGCGTCGACTACGACGCCGTGATGGTCGTGATGAACGAAACCTCGACCGGCGTGCGCAACCCCATCGAGGAGATCGGCGACCTCCTCAAGGAGTACCCCGACACCTACTTCGTCGTCGACGCGATTTCGGCGCTGGGCGGCGACTACGTCGACATCGAGGCCCACGGCATCGACGTCATCTTCACCTCCGTCCAGAAGGCCTTCGCCATGCCGCCGGGGCTGGCGGTCTGCGTCGTCAGCGACGACGCTTACGAGCGAGAGCTGGAAACGGAGTCGGCGTCGTGGTACGGCGGCTTCCAGCGCTGTCTGGACTACTACGACCGGAAGGGCCAGACCCACTCGACGCCGGCGATTCCGCTCATGCTGGCCTACCGCGAGCAGATGGACCACATGCTTGAGGAAACTCACGAGGCCCGCGACCGGCGCCACCGCGAGATGGCCGAGTACACCCGCGAGTGGGCTCGCGACCACTTCGACCTCTACGCCGAAGAGGGGTACCGCTCGCGGACGGTCACCTGCATCGAGAACAGCCGCGGCATCGACGTCGCCGAGACCATCGACGCCGTCTCCGAGGAGTACGACATGGTGTTCTCGGACGGCTACGGCGACATCGGCCAGGCGACGTTCCGCATCGGTCACATGGGCGAACACACCGTCGAGAGCGTCCAGGCGCTCACCGACGCCATCGAGGACGTGGTGGGGCTGTAGTCCGGCGGCGTCGCCGGACGCACAGCCGCTCAGTCGCGGTCGAGCTTCGCCCGGCGGGATTCGTTCAGCGCGTCGCAGACGGCGCCTTGCCCGCCCATGTTGACGCCAGCGAGTCGCGTCCGCTTGTGGACCGTCTCGAAGCGGTCGACGGCGATGGGCTCGCCGTCGACGTTCAGGAACAGCCGGTCGTCGGGGTCGGTCACGCGACCGCTGGCGCGGGCCCGTCGGAGGTACTCCGCAACCGGCTCGCGGTCGACGGTGACGTTGATGTCGTTGACGGCGACGACGGCTGTCCCGTCGGTGAGTTCGACGTCGTCCCGGCACAGCGCGACGATCTGCTCGGGGGCGACCCCGGCGCCGAGACAGGCCTCGACGGCGTCGTGCTGGCGGGCGAACCGCGCCTTCTCGTCGAGCATCGCCCGCACCTCCCGGACGCCGTCGTCGGCGTCGGGAAACACCGCGTCGAAAGACTCGCGCTCGTTGACGCCGCGGTTTATGCCTTCAGCGTGCATGTGGTCGCGCAGCCGGACGGTGACTGACTCGGTCTCGGCCAGCGCCGCCACCTCGTCGCGGGCGTCGGTCGCCATCATCCACGCGAACGCCGGCGAGCACCACGCCGTCGGCAGGGTGAACGCCACCTCGACGGCGCCGTCGTCGACGCGGACGCGGTCGACGTACTCCAGCTCGACGATGGAGCGGTCGAGCTCGGGGTCCATCACGCGGTCCAGTCGCTCCCGGACGGTCGCGACCCGCGGCGTCGACGCCGTCGTCGCGGGTTCGGACCGACTCGACGTACGACCGGACATCAGTCCGCGGCGGCCCCGGACGTGCCGTAGTGCTCACCCAGTCCGAACTCCTCGGTGACGGAGTCGTCCCGGAACTGTTCTTTTTTCGCCTCGATGTCGATGTCGTACAGTTCGGCGGCGTTTTCGCCCATTATTTTCTTCATCACGTCGACGTCGAGCTCGACGCCGTACTCCTGGCGCTGCTCGTCGGTCAGCTCGGCGTTCATCACCTCCTCGACGAGCCAGTCGGGGTTCCACAGCGCGTAATCCGACCCGAACAGGAGGCGGTCCTCGCCGAGCCAGTACAGCAGCTCGCCCATGATTTCGCCGAACTTCCGGGGGCGGTTGGCGACCATCGGCGCGGCGACGGCCAGCCCGCCGTAGACGTTCGGCTCCTGGGCGGCGATCCAGCAGAAGTCGTCCAGTCGGGGCAGCCCGACGTGGTTGACGACGAAGTTCAGGTCGGGGAACGAACTCGCGGCCTCGTCGACGTCGTCAACCGAGAAGGCGTCCTTGTTGAGCGGGCGGATGGTCGGCCCCTTGTGAGCGTTGATTTTGTCGATGCCGAGGTCGGCGCACTTCTCCAGGAACTCGAAGGCGTCGTCGCTGTCCATGCGCCACCCCTTCGATTCGCCGCGCCACTCGGCGGTGTACAGCTTCACACCCTGGATGTCGTACTCCTCTTTCTGGCGTTCGAGGTCGCGCAGTCCCTCCTCGCCGTCGCGGGGGTCGAACCGACCGTTGTTGACGAACCGCTCGGGGTAGCGCTCGGCGATTTCGGCGTTCTGGTCGATGGTGTTGAACCCCTCGTCGTAGAAGTCCGTCAGGTACGACGGCTGGAAGATGGCCATGTCGACGGCCGCGTTGCCGAAGAGGTCCGACGCCATCCGCTCGGGGCCGTACTTGCGGTACTCCTCCATGTCCCACTGGCGCTTCTCCGGGGTGAACCCCTTGTGGTAGTCGTAGAAGCACTGGATGAACTGCTCGCCGCCCTCGTGGATGATGTTCTCCTCGCGGGCGTCCCAGAGGTGGACGTGCCCGTCGATGACGAAGATCTCCTCGCCGTTTGCCTCGTACATGCATACCAAGGATCGAGATGGCTCTTGATGAACATTGTGAACGAACATTAACAATACGCGGGTTGAAACGAGACGACGAGGACCGACCGTCGTCGATGGGTACGACCGCTGTCGATGCGACGGCAGTGACAGCCGCTGGAGCGGTCCGACCGGTCGTCGCGACCGCTCGGTGCGCCGCGGTGTCGTCGTCTCGCCGACGTGCCGAGTAGTGTGTTAGCCTACGACAAGGATTAAGACCGCACGGGCAAAGAGAGTGGACGATGCGCGCAGCACGACTTCACGAGTACACGGACGACATGACGGAGGGGCTGGTCATCGAGGAGCTGGACGCGCCACAGGTCACCGCCAGCGACGACGTGATCGTCGAGGTAGAAGGTGCCGGGTGGTGTCAGACTGACAACCACATCATCGAGGGGATGTGGGAGGAGTACGTCCCGCAGCCGCTGCCGATGACGCTGGGCCACGAGAACGCCGGCACGGTCGTCGCGACCGGCGACGAGGTCGACCTCGTCTCGGAGGGCGACCAGGTCGTCTGCCACCCGGTCCAGACGTGTGGCACCTGTCGGCCCTGCCGGCAGGGGGAGACGATGTACTGCGAGAACGACGCGTTCAACGGGCTCACGACCGACGGCGGCTTCGCCGACGAGCTGCTCACGACCGAGCGCTCGGTAATTCCGCTGCCCGACGGCGTCGACCCGGCGGACATCGCGCCCCACGCCGACGCCGGCATCACGGCCTACCACGCCGCCAAGAAGGCCGTCGCCGGCGTCAACCCGGGCGACGCCGCGGTCGTCATCGGCGTCGGCGGGCTGGGCCACATCGGCCTGCAGTGTCTCGACGCGATGAGCGCCGCCGACGTCGTCGCCGTCGACATCAAGGAATCGGCCCGCGAGCTGGCGGCCGACCTCGGTGCGCAGTACACCCTGGACCCGACCTCGGAGGATGTCCCGGCCGAGATCGAGTCGATCACCGACGGCCGCGGGGCGGCGCAGGTGCTCGACTTCGTCGGCGCCGACGAGACGACCGCGCTGGCGCCGGACATCACCGCCGCCGGCGGCGACCACCACATCATCGGCTACGGCGGTCACGTCCACGAGCCGGCACAGGCGCTGGTCGACGGCGAGTTCTCCTTCGTCGGGAACATCGTCGGCCGTTACGCCGAGCTGCAGGAGCTGGTCGCGCTGGTCGAACGCGGGGAGGTCAACCTCCACACCAGCCGGTACGACCTCGAGGAGGTCAACCACGTCGCCGAGCAGCTGGAACACCGCGAGATCGACGGGCGAGCGGTCATCACGCCCTGACGCCCTTCCACGACGCACATTTTTGTACGAACGTCCGTTCAACGATACAATGGCCCGACCGCCCGACGACACGACCGAGATCGGTTACCTGCGGAACGTTCAGATGCACGACCACGCCGAGGGAGTGACGGCCGTCGTCCTCGCCGGCGACCGCGGCACCGTCGAAGTGCTCGTCGGCGACGACTCGGCGAACGAGTACGCCGCGCTGGACGAGGCGGCGACCGAGCACGTCCGCGACTGCGTCACGGAGCTGACGCGGCTGTTCGCCGCCACCGACGGAGACGACGACGCCGTCGATAGCGCTGCTGGTGACGCCGGCGACGCCGACAGCGCCGCCACCGACGCCGATAACGCGGGCAACGCCGGCTAACCGAAAGGCGAGGAAAGGTCGCCGGGGCGACCGACCCCGATGAGCACGGATTCACGCCGCAGACGGCCGCCAAAACGGTTTTGTGAACGTTCCGTGTTGAGCGGCGTGGGTATGGGACTCGGGTTGTCGCGGCGCTCTCTCCTCACCGGAGTCGGCAGCGTCGCAGCCGCCTCGGTGGCAGGGACGCTTCTCGACGCGACGCGGGCGACCGACGGCTGGTCGGCGGTCCCCTCACCGACCGAGAAGACGCTGTACGACGTCGCCGCCGCGAGCGACGCGACACACGCCGCCGGCGCCAGCGGGGTCGTCATCCGCCGGGGCAGCGACGGCTGGACGGTCGTCCTCGCGGACGGTCCCTCGGGCAACAGCGAGACGCTCGAAGGCGTCGACGCCACCGACGACGGGTTGCGGCTCTGGATCGTCGGGGCGTCGGGTCGCCTCGGCTCGTACGCGGTGACCGACGACACCGTCCGTGACCGTTCGGCCCCCGGCGGGTTCGGCGGCGACCTCCACGACGTCGCGGTGGTTGGCCCCGTCGGCAGCGAGCGGGTGTACGCCGCCGCCGGGTCGGGCACGCTGCTCGTCGGCACCCGGGCGACCGACGGGACGTTCGACTGGTCTGTCGTCGACACCGACGGAACGAACGCCGTCACCGCCGTCGACTTCCGGACCGCCGAGGCGGACCACGCCGTGACGACCGGTCCCGGCGTCTTCGGCACGACCGACGGCGGCGCCACGTGGACGGCGGTGACGCCGGCCGACGCCGCCGGCCGCTTTTTCGCCGTGACGAGCGGGTCGGAGGTTCTCCGGGTCGGCGTCGACGACGGCCGGATATGGCGCCGGGACTGCGAGTGTGCGCTGTGGACCCCGCTCCGAGCGGGATCGAAGGCGGTCCGAGCGGTGGCCGAGCGCGACGGGAGACTCCTCGGCGCCGGCGAGGGCGGCCGCGTCTTCGAGCGCCGTCGCGACGGCTGGACCGCCGTCGACACCCCGGTCGGGAACGTCCTCTTGGGAGCGCTCCCCGGCTCGACCGACGTCGCCGTCGGCAACAGCGGCACCATCCTCGAGCGGTAGGCCACAGCGGACGGCGGGCAGGGGTCGATTCACCCGCGAGGAGACGGCAGCTTTTCACCACCGGCGGCTATCGCCCGCACATGAACATCGTCGTCACCGGCGGCCGCGGAGCGAGCGGTCGCTGGATTCTCGACCGCCTCGCGCCCGACCACGACGTGCTGTGTCTGGACCGCGACCACCCCGGCGACGACGGCCGCGAGGACGTGACGTACCGCGCGGTCGACCTCACCGACGCCGGTGGCGTCCTCGACGCCGTCACCGCCCGCGACCCAGACGCCGTCGTCCACTGGGCGGCGATTCCCGTCGCCGACACCCGTCCGGGAGTCGAGGTGTACGAGAACAACACGCTGGCGACTAACCACGTCCTGACCGCGGCCGGCCGCGTCGGCGCCGACGTGGTGCAGGCGTCTTCCGACGGCGCCTACGGCTTCTTTTTCGCCGACGAGACGCCGCTGCCGGAGACGGTGCCGGTCCCAGAGAGCCACCCGCTTCGCCCGGAGGACCCCTACGGGCTCTCGAAGGTCGTCGCCGAGGAGGTCGGGCGCACGGTCGCCCGTCGCGACGGCGTCGGCGTCGCTTCCCTGCGGCCCACCTGGATTCAGGTCCCGGGCGCGTACCCCTGCCGCGAGGCGGCGTACGTCGACGACCTCGGCGCCGGCGCCGGCAACTTCTGGTCGTACGTCGACGTGCGCGACGTGGCGTCGCTCGTCGAGGCCGCCCTGGAGGCGACGGTCGACGGCCACGAGGCGTACAACTGCGCCGCCGCCGACAACGCGCTCGGCCGACCGCTGGCGACGCTGTTCGAGGAGTGGTACGGCGCCGTCCCCGACGACTGGGCCATCGACGGCGACGGCTCCGTCTACGACATCGCGAAGGCGGCGGCCGACCTCGGCTGGGAGCCGCGTCACTCCTGGCGCGAGGCGGCCGACGCCGACGTCGAGGTGCCGCCCGCCTGAGCGACGCCCGGGGTGGAGATTCAAGTTGCTGGCGCCGAAGGTAGACCGTAGACGTGACCGACGACGGCATCGCTCCCGAGGCGCTCGCCGCGGCCGTGACCGACGCGGCCGACGTGCCCCGACACCTGCTCAAAGGCCAGCGCCTGGGCGTCTGCCGGCGGTGTGGCCACCGCTTCGACTGGGGCAACGGCGCCGGCCGCGGGGAGTTCGACCCGTGTCCGGAGTGCGGCTCGCCGGCGTGGTCTCGACACGGGTACCGCGATGGTGCCGTGTTCGTCGTCGGCGACGCCGAGCCGACCCTGTGACGCGAGCCGCGTCCCTCGCCGACGGTCGGCGGTCGTCATCCGTCGGAATCCGACGAGCGCGGCGTTCGATGGCCGTGCGGTCGAAATCTCTTTTCCCACGGCGACCGTAGAACGACTATGCAGACACCAATCGAAACCGCGGCCGACGGCGCCGCACTCGTCGACGCCCTCCCCGAGCCGCCGGCCGGCTGGCAGCACAGCGTCGACGGCGGGGCCGTCGTCGAGTACCGCTTGCCGGGCGACGACGGCGTCTGTGCGGCGGCGAAGCTGACGGTCCGGCCGGACGTCCTCGGCGACGCCGCCGTCCGCGTCGACCGCACGCGCGGCTGCAAGAGCGCCGGAACGACGTACCACGGCGGCGTGGCCGAGGCAGTCGAAGCGGTGGAGACCGAGCTTCGAACCGCCTCAGAGACGCTGAACGACTCCTGACCTGGACGCCTCGACGACGAGCGGGTTCGGCGACGCTCAGAGCCAGCAGAACGTCTGTGCCATCTCCTCGCCGGTGAGCGAGTAGTTCGACCGCGGCTCTGAGAAGGTCCTGTCGGTCGCGACCAGCGACGCGATGTTGTCGAGCCTGTACACGCCCCAGTCCGGCGGGTCGACGTCGACGCCGTCCCCGCCGACCTGATAGCCGAGCAGGACCACGTCGCCGGCTCTGTTCTTTCCGATCTTGTGCGGTTCGACGACGCGACGGGTGCGCCGGTACAGGAACTCAAGCACCTGGCGGTTCCCAATCGCGTCGCAGATCGTTTCGCGCATTCCAGGTGAAGGGTGGGGTTTGATCATGATAAATTGTGATATTCAGGCAGCATCTGGCCGGCGTCGGTGACGACGGCTCGGAGCCGAACTCGCCCGCTCACCGGCGCCGGTTCACCGGTCGAACACCTCGCGCAGACGCGACCGGTAGGCGTCGAGAGAGCCGTCGTTCTCGACGAGCACGTCGTGACCGAGCGGGCGAGCGAGCGCGCTCAGTCCGCAGTTCAACTCTCGAAGGTCCCGTCTGAGCAGGGCGGCGGCGTCCTGGCCGCCGTCGCGGTCCCGCAGGCGGTCGAGCCGACGCTCGAAGGCCGCGCGAATCCAGACGACGGTCACGCTGCCGAAGGCCTCCCGGAGCGCACGCACCGACGGGACGGAGTGGACGCCTTCGACGACGACGCCCGGGGCGACGCCGTCGGCCACCGTTCGACGCTCGCGAACCGCGGCGACGGCCCGCCGTGCGAAGCAGTCGACGCCCTCGGCGGCGTGCATCTCGACGACGAACTCGCCAACCGACGCCTCGGGCGCGCAGCGGTCGTACTCCTCCCGGACGACGTCGCCGACCGAGACCGTCGGATACCCCTCCTCGGCGGCGACCTCCGTCGCCGTGGTCTTCCCGACGCCTGCGAGCCCGGAGAGTGCAAACGCCTTCACGAAGCAACGGTCGTAGGGGCTAGGACGGCATACGTCCGTCCCCCGAATCGGGCGGCCGGCGACGGCTCGGATGACGGCTGAGCGGGGCGAGCGCCGCCGACGAGCCGTCGCCGTGAGCAGTACGTACCGCTCCCGACGACTACGGACGGCTCATATCAGGAGTGAAGTGCGATGCCAGTGGGGGTCGACGTATGGACGACGACACCAACTCGTCGGACCGAGCCGGCCGAACGCGACGTTCCGTGTTGCGCGGCGCCGGCGGCGCGACGACGGCGGGCGCGCTGTCGGTGCTCGACGGTCGCGACCTCGCGACCTCCGTCGTTCCCGAGTCGAGGCAGGCGACCGACGTCGCCGGCGACCAGTCGGCGTCGGTGTTCCCGAACGCCGTCGCCAGCGGCGGCCCCACGGACAGCGGCGCGCTGCTCTGGACCCGCATCGCGCCGGACGCCTACGACGAACACCGCCCGCTCGGAGTCGAAGTCGCTCCGACCGAGACGTTCGACACGCCGGTCTACCGCGGCCAGGTCTCGGCCGACCGGTTCGGGCCGTCGACAGATCACACCGTGACGGTCGATCTCGACGGCGAACTCGACGCCGACGAGCGGTACCACTACCGGTTCGTCTACGACGGGACGGCGAGTCCGACCGGTCGGTGTCGCACGCTTCCCACCCCCGGCGAGAGCGTCGACGACCTCCGCCTCGCCGTCATGACCTGTCAGGACTACCAGAACGGCTACTACGGCGCTTACAGCCACGTCGCCGACGAGCCCGTCGACTTCGTCGTTCACCTCGGCGACTTCATCTACGAGTCCGCCGACGGCCAGTACAAGGCCCCGGGCGCCCCCACGTACGAGGGCCGCGAACTCTCGCTCCCCAGCGGCAACGACCTCCCGTACACGCTGGCTGACTTCCGATACCTCCACCGCACCTATCGCTCGGACCGCTTCCTGCAGGCGGCCATGCGAGAACACACGTTCATCGTCGGCTGGGACGACCACGAGGTCGCCAACAACCGGTACTGGGACTACGAGGCGGACGCGCCGGGGCTGCCGCCGTATCCGGCCGGCGACGACCCCGAGTTCACGACTCGGCTCACGGCCGACGCCATCCAGGCGTGGGTGGAGTACCTCCCCGCACGCGTCGAGTACGATCCCGACGCCGCCGACCTTCAGGAGGCGTTCCAGCTCCGACGGGCGTTCGAGTTCGGCGACCTGGCGACGGTGGTCCGGACCGACGAACGACTGTTCCGGAACCCGCCGCCGGAGACGGGCAACGGGGACGACCCCGACCGGACGATGCTCGGGGCCGACCAGCGGCGGTGGTTGCTCGACAGCCTCGCCGACACCGAGACGACGTGGTCCGTGTGGGCCAACGAGGTGCTCACGATGCCGTTCAGCGTCGGCGACACCGGCGAGGACGTATACCTCAACGAGGACGCCTGGGACGGCTTCCGCGCCGAGCGGGAGTTCGTGATGGGCGAACTCGCCCGCCGGGGAGTCGAGAACTTCGTGACCCTCACCGGCGACCTTCACTCCTACATCGCCGGCTACCAGCTTCAGGAGTACGGCCTCGACGGTGAATCGCTGCTGGACTCGGACAACAAGGTCGGCGTGAAGCTGATGACGCCGGCGGTGACCAGCGTCAACCTCGCCGAAATCGCCCAGGCCTCCGAGACGCTGAGCCAGAACGAAATCACCGAAACCGCCGTCCCGTCTCAGAACCCCCACATCGAGTTCTTCAACAGCAGCGACTGGGGGTACTCCGTCGTCGAGTTCGCCGCCGACGGGGCGGAGTACACCGCTTACAGCGTCGACAAGACGGTCGACTCGCCGGACGCGACGAAGACGTTGGTCAAGAGCCTTCGCGTCCCGGAGGGTCGCGTCGAGATACAGGAGACCGACGTCGACGTTTGAGCGACCCGTCCGCTCGGAGAGAACTGCGCCCACGACAAGACACAAGCCCCGCCGCCTCTGGATGAAACTATGAGCATAAATGCCACACAGCATGCCGAGGACGTAATGACGACGCCGGTCGAGACGGTGTCGCGGACGGCGACGGTTCGGGAAGCGGCTGCGACGATGCACGACCACGACATCAACTCGCTGCTTGTGGCCGACAGCCAGGTTGGCATCGTCACCAGCTCCGACGTGCTCGGCGCCGTCGCCACGGGCCGCCACCCCGAGGAGGTCGCCGTCGCCGACGTGATGACCGCCAACGTCGAGTGGGTCGAGGCCGACCAGCAGCTCACCGAGGTCGCGGCGATGATGAACACCTACGCCATCAACCACCTCCCAGTGCGCGACCGCCACGGCGACTACGTCGGCATGGTCTCCTCGACCGACCTTCGCGAGCTGCTGGGCTGAGGCGGGCGAATCCGCGCCGCTCGGACTGGGCCACAGCGAACCGTTATGTTATCGGAGCGCCTATCGAACGCGATGGCACACCCAGCCTCTCGTCGGCTCGACGCGGTGCGTGCCGACCTCCGGACCCGGGGATTCTCGATGGACGCCGCCGAGTGGGGGACCGTCGCCCGCGGCGGGCCGACCGACCTCGCCGGCGTCGACGCGCCGCTACACGTCGTCCAGCTCCGCGACGGCCGACCGCTGACCGTCGTCTCCGCGGTCGCCAACGCGGCCCACGAGGGCCGAGTGCCGGTGTTCGTCGGCGACGACCGGACCCTCGCCGCGGCGCGGGCGCTGCTCGCGGCCCCGTTCGCTCTCGACGGCGAGGGGGGCGAGGAAGGGGAAGACGCCGGGAACACCGACAACGCCGACGGACGCCGCTTCCGAACCATCGAGGATCGCATCCGACTCACCGACGACACCTTCGCCGCCGTCGCCGACCGTGGGCCGCTCTCCTGGGTCGAACTCGGCGGGGAGTCGTCCGGCGACAGGACCGGAACGGACTCGCCGCGGCTGGCGCTGCGGGTCGACGGCGAGCGCGTCGCCGTGCTCGACTCGGTCGCGGCGCTTTCCTGTCCCGGCCCGTCGTCGACGACGTTCCCGTACCGCTACGAGCGCACGGACGAGGGTCGCATCCGGCTGCTCGACCGCGACGGACCGGTCGGCACCGTCGCCAGCTTCGGCGCGCTCCGCAACGACGGCTACCGGCCGGTACCGGCGCCGCTGGTCCCCGAGCACCACGTCCGGACGAACGGTCGCCTCGCCCGGCGGGCGCTGCTCGCCGTCGTCGAGGACGAGGCCGGCGGGGGCGACGAGACGGCTCCCGTTCGCTACGACGCCCCTTGACCGGCGGCCGGCCGCGGCGTGCGCCACTCGGAGGAAGGTTCAACAGTCGGAGGCCCCTCCAGTCGGACGTGAGACGGTCGCTGCTCATCTACGACGGGAGCGTCGCGCCGTTCCGAGCGGTCGCCGAGCGGTTCGCGGCCCGCGTCGAGGACCTGCGGGTCGTCGAGTGGGACTCCGAGCGCGTTCAGGCGTTCCTGCAGGCGCAGTTCGACGGCCGGCCGTTCGCGTTCATCCTCGTCGAGGGAGAGTCTGTCCACGTCGGCGGGGCGACGATCTCGCGGCTGCTGCGCCGGCGCGGCGCCGGGGAGCCGACGGCCGAACTCGGTCGCGCGCTGTACGCGGCGACGGCGGCGCCGTTCGGGCGCGTCGTCCACGGTCAGGAACCGGCCGACATCGACGGCACCTTCTCGCTGACCGAGGCCGCCGCCGACCGCCTCGCACCGCTGCGGACGGTCACGGACGTCGACGTCCCGGTTCGGACCGACTAAGCGTTCAGCGCCTGCCGGACGGCGGCGTCGATGGGCGTCTGATCGATGGGGACGACGTTCTGGAGGTCGCGGTCGTCGTCGACGGTGACGGGATGGCGCATGCTCTCGGCCAGCGGCCGCGCGATGGCGTACTGCACATCGGTGGTCAGCCGGAGCCAGTGCGAGGACAGCTCCGGCGTCATCACCGGCACGGGGACGATGGCGACGCGACGGTCCTTCTCGCTGGCGGTCTGTCTGAGCAGCGACTCGTACGACCACACCGTCGGGCCGCCGATGTCGAACGTCCGGCCCCGGGTCTCCGCGACCGACAGCAGCTCGACGAGGTAGGTGACGGCGTCGTCGACGCCGATGGGCTGACAGGGGGTCCGGACCCACTCCGGGACGACCATCAGCGGCAGGCGGTCGGTGAGATCGTCGACGATGCGGAAGCTGGCGCTCTCGGGGCCGATGATGATGGCCGCCCGCAACACCGTCAGGTCGAACGTCCCCTCCGCGAGGACCGACTCCACCTCCCGGCGTGACTCCAGGTGCGGCGAGAGGTCGTCTTCGTCGCCGCTGATTCCGCTGAGGTACGCCACCCTGTCGACGCCGGCCTCCGACGCCAGCTCCTGGAACCGTCGGGCGTACCGACGGTCCAGCTCGGCGAAGTTGTCCGCGGTTAGCGAGTGGATGAGGTAGTACGCGACGTCGACGTCGTGACAGAGCCCCTCCAGCGACGACGGGTCGCCGAGGTCGCCCTCGAACGGTTCGACGCCGTCGGGGAACGTCGCCCGGCTCGCGCTACGTGAAAACGCCACGACGCTGTGGCCTCGCTCCGTGAGCCGTCGGACCAGTCGCTGGCCGACGAATCCGGTCGCACCAACGACCAAGACGCGCATTACCTGTGGTTCGGGCTCCAGCCGTTAATGTGGTGCGGTCACTGTTGCCAAATCGAACGCCGGCCGTCCCGGGTCCGACTTCGAGACGCGTGGCCCGCTCTCAGGCGGGGTCGCCCTGGCTGACGACGGCCGCGAGTTCCGCGGCGGCGTCCTCGGCGGCGCCGGCGTTGTCGACGAACCTGACCGGACACTCGACCGCGACAGCGTGGTGCATCGCGGCGGCACGGTTCAGGTCCTGCTGGAAGTCGATTGCACGCTCGCCCTGCTCGCGGTAGGCGCGGTGTTCGACCGACCCCCGGCGGTCGGCGACGGTCGCCGGCGCGGCCTCGACGAGGACGAACCGCGAGGGGTCGATGTCGGACAGTACCGGCTCGCGGAGCCCGGGGACGAAGCCGTGATCGGTGGCGACCGCGAGGTGCGTGTTCACGATGACGCCGGTGTTGCGCGCCGTCGAGGCGACGAACTCCCCGGCGCGGCGCTGGAGGAGTTCGATGTCTCGCCGCGACAGCGACGACAGCTCCTCGCGGCTGGTCACCAGCTGACGTGACACCGCCTCCTCCAACATCACGTCGCCGAAGTTCAACAGGGTGTACCCGTCGCCGAGCTCTCGGCGCGCGAGCTGACACACCCGCGAGGCGCCGACCCCCGGTACTCCCGAGACGACAGTGACGTCCCTCATAGCGAAACCTCGTCGTCGTAGCCCGGATTGCGACCCCGGTCGTCGTACCCCTTGCGGCCGACGAAGTCGTCGGCGACGAACGTCATCAGCGAGCTCACGAGCTCGTCCGAGGAGCGGAACTCCTCGGTCTCACACCGCGCGAGCACCTCCGAAATCGACTCCCCGCCGCTGCCCGGAGCCTGAAGGTGCACGTCGCCGGTCTCCGAGACGACCGTCTCGCAGGTGACCGGGAAGCTCAGCTCCCGACTGAACAGGTCGCGTGCCTCCGATAATCGGATTTCCGCCATCGTTCACAACTGTTCTTATATCAGTATAAATAGTGAGGTTCGAACAAATTTGGGCGCGAGCCGTCGTCGCTGATTTCCACCCGGTCGTCGGGCCGACCGCGTCCTGCGGTCAGGTCCCGCCTGACGGCCAAGTCGGTTCTCGAAGGTTATGTCACACGGCGTACAAAATTAGAGCCGGCCGACGGACGGTGTCCGCCGTCAGCGCCCGAGAGCGGCCCGCAGTCGCTCGAAAAGCCCCGGGTTGGCGCCGGTCGCGGCGGGGAGTTCGCGTGCGAGCGTCGCCACCTCGTCGTCGTCGAAGCGGTCGTCGGCCCGGGCTCGATCGAGCCACTCGGCCCACTCCGCGGCCGTCAGGGTGCCGCGGGAGCGCTCGCCCCACTGCTCGACCAGCGCCCCGCGGTCGGGGAAGGGGACGTCCATGCCGCTGTCGCCCCAGTACAGCGGGGAAAAGACGAACTCGTGGGTCGCCTCGGGCCCGAGCGGCCGGTACCGGTACGGGTAGTTCTCGTAGAGGAACACGTCTTCGGGGGCGACGACGTCGCCGTTCGGCAGTTCGAGTTCGGGAGTGCGAGTCATAGCGGGGGTTGGAGGGAACGGCGGTTGGCGGCGTCCGTTACAGCGTGTCGTCGTCGCGCATCGCCGGGTCGCGCTGGTCCTCGACGGTCTGGGTGAACAGGTCCTCGCTCTCGGGCTCGGGGTCGGTTTCGGTGCTGTAGGCGGAGACCCCGCGCGTGAGCAGCTCCTCGACGGCCTGCTCGCGGTTGACGAACTTGCCGTCCTCGACGAGTCGGTCGATGTCGCTGTCGATTCTGTCGGGGAGGTCGACCTCTATTTCGGGCATGTATAATCGGTCGAGTGTCTCCGTGTTCAAAGCTGTGTTGGCGTCGTCACCAACCGGGACCGGAAGGCGCTCAAGGCCGGAGACGGCGCTCAATCGCGCTTTCGGAGTTCGTGACGGGTGAACTGCGGTCTGACCCGTGGGCCCTCGCTGCGGCGGGCAGTCGACCACAGCACGACGGCGGCGACGGCGGTCACGCCGCCGGCGACCGTGGCGGCGTAGACGTCGGCGAACGCCCACAGCAGGGCGGTCGACAGCGCCGCGGCACCCAAGACCAGCCCCATCGACAGCGTGCGTCCGAGCCGGCGCAGCGCCGTCGTCTTCGCGACCCCGGCGCCGAGACGCAGGTCCTGCCGACCCGCGGCGTCAAGCAGCCGGTCGACCGCCGGGGGGACGCTCACCAGCCCGTCCAGCGACCGCTCGGCCCGTCCGCGGAGGTCGTCGACGGCGCCGTCGACGGCGTCCTCGCCGTACCCCTCGGCGGCCACGTAGTCGCGGACGACGGCGAGGAAGTCGAACCCGGGGTCGAGCGTGCGACAGACCCCTTCGAGCACCGTCGAGACCCGGACCACCAGCGCGAGGTCCTGGGGGAGCCGCAGCGGGAACTCGTACAGCGTCCCCTGGAACTCGCCGACCAGGTCGGCGATGCGGTCCTCGTCATAGCCGTCGCCCTTGTAGCTCTGGATGACAACGTCGAACGCCTCCCGCATCAGTTCGCGGTCGACGCCGGGATCCAGCGCGCCCATCTCGACGAAGGAGTCGATGAGCGCGTCCACGTCCTCCCGGGCGGCGGCGACGTAGAACTCGAGGATGCGTTCCCGGGTCGCCGCCGACAGCTCGCCGACGACGCCGAAGTCGTAGAGGACGACGGTTCCGTCGGACTGGACGGCGATGTTCCCCGGGTGCGGGTCGGCGTGGAACCGCCCGTTCTCGGCTATCATGTCGATGTACGCCCGCTCGACGCGCTCGACGAGCGCCTCCCGGTCGACGCCCATCGACTCGATGCGACTCACGTCGTCGATTTTCGCCCCCTCGACGTACTCCATCGTCAGCACGCGGTCGGTCGAGCGCTCTCGGTCCACGGCCGGGACGCGCAGCCCGGGGTCGTCGGCGAGGTCGGCGCCGACGGTCTCGAGGTTGCGCGCTTCCCGGGCGTAATCCATCTCCTCGCGCAGCGTCGCGGTGAACTCCTCGGCGAGGTTCTCCAGCGTGAACGCCTGGGCCCGCGGCGCGAGCCGAACGAGCACCGGCACCAGCGTCCGCAACACCCGGAGGTCGGCCTCGACCCGCCGGCGGACGCCCGGCCGGAGCACCTTCACCGCCACCGCCTCGCCGTCGGCGACCGCGGTGTACACCTGCCCGAGGCTGGCCCCGCTGATGGGGTCGGTGTCGAAGCGGTCGAACGCCTCCTCGACGGGGCCGAGTTCGGCCTCCACGACCGGCTCGACCGCCGACCACTCCGCCGGCGGCACGTCGTCCTGGAGCCGCGAGAGCACCGCGACGTACTCCCCGGGTAACGCGTCCGGCCGCGTCGAGAGCACCTGCCCGAGCTTGACGAACGCCGGCCCGAGGTCGACGAACGTCGACAGCAGGAACTCCGCGCGCTCGCGGCGTCGGGCCGAGGACACCGACCGGGCGCGGCCGGCGACGAGGAACCGGCGCCGGTCGCGGGCCAGCCCGACCGCCAGCGGGAGGACGGCGGCGACGACGACGGCCAGGCGGTACCACGACCGCAGCCGAACCCGGAGGCTCTCGGGCCGGGTCGCCGCCCCGGCGCCGGCGGATTCTCCGTCGTCGCCGCCGATCTCGACGCCGGCGTCGAAGCCGCCGTCGGCGTCAGCGTCGGCCGAACCGCCGTCGACTGCCATCGGCTGCACGGAGGCGCCGGGCGTGGGTAAAGACCACGCCTTCGCGGCGAGCGCCCGCGGACGGTCGGCGTTGTCTCCGCGGGGCCGCGAATCGGAACCGGGACTGCGAGTGCCGCCGGGACCGAGACGTTCAGGTGCCTCGCGCTCCGAGCGGATGGCATGAGCGACGACGGCGGCCTCCGTAATCTGCTCCCGTCGAACGCGCTGTTGCTGATCGCCGTCATCGCCGGCGGCGTCCTCGTCTCGGGGTTCGCCCGCCGCACCCTGGGAGTCGCCGGGTTCCCGAACCTCGGCCGGGTCGTGTACGTTCTCGGCTACGGCGGCGTCGTCGCGGCCGTCTGGTACGGCTGGATTCGCCCGCTGGACATCTCCGGACCGACGGGGGAGGCGTCGCTGTACGACGACGAGGAGTCGGACGACAGAACGGAACTTTAAAGCGCAAAACGAGTCGAAAACGAACCACGAATGCTGCCCCTACAGGTCATCGACAGCTTCCTGCTCAACTACAACGTCGGGCAGGCGCTGCTGTTAATCTTCGTCCTGGGGACGGTCGGGGCGCTTCCGCTGAAGTCCCGGAAAATCGTCGGCCTGCACTTCGTCGCCTTCGGCGTCGTTTTCCTGCTGACGCCCCAGAGTCTCGTCCCGGTCCACTACCTCTTCCTCGGCATCGTCCTCGTCGTCGTCGGTCCGATGCTGTACATCACCGGCACGAACTGACCGCGCGGTCGGCGACGTGAGGGCAATCTTCGTGATGAGTCGGGTGACGCGGGCGGTGGCTGGCGAGCGTCGGAGCCAGCTTTCCTGCGAGCGGGGAACGAAGTGATCCGCGAGCAAGCGAGCCAGCCAGACACTACCTTTTTGCCCACACTCCCGATACGGGCGTGCAATGATAACTGTCCGGGCGCCGGCCACGACCGCGAACCTCGGCAGCGGGTTCGACACGTTCGGCGCGGCGCTTTCGGCCCCGGCCGACGTGGTGCGCGTCCGGAAAGCCGAGACGACCTCCATCGAAGTGACCGGCGCGGGCTCGCAGTACATCCCCGAGGAGCCCGACGACAACGTCGTCGGCGCGGTCGCCGACTCTCTCGACGCCCCGGCGCACATCGAACTCGACAAGGGGGTTCGCCCGGCCTCGGGGCTCGGCTCCTCGGCGGCGTCGGCCGCCGGCGCCGCCCTCGCGCTGAACGAACTGTACGACCGCGGCCACTCCCGGGAAGAGCTGGTCCCCGTCGCCGGCGAAGGTGAGGCGGTCGTCTCCGGGGAGGCCCACCTGGACAACGTCTCACCGGCACTGCTTGGCGGATTCACCGTCGCGACCGAGGCCGGCGTCACCGACGTGCAGACCGACGTGCCGCTGGTGGCCTGCCTCCCGGACATCGCCATGTCGACCCGCGACGCGCGCCGGGTCGTTCCGGAGTCGGTGTCGCTGCCGACGGTCGTCGGCACGGTCGGTAACGCGGCGACGCTGGCGCTGGGGATGTGTCGCTCGGACCCGGCACTGGTCGGCCAGGGGATGGCCGACGAGGTCGTCGCGCCGGCCCGTGCGAGACTCATCACCGGCTACGATGAGGTGCGGTCGGCGGCGCTGTCGGCCGGCGCCCACGGCGTCACCGTCAGCGGCGCCGGTCCGACGGTGCTCGCGGTGTGTGACCCATACCGACGCCGATCCGTCGCCAGCGCGATGACCGAGGCCTTCGAAGACGTCGGCGTCGACGCCCGCGCATACCAGACCCGCGTCGGCCACGGTGCCGAGGTCGTCGCCCGGGAGTGAGCGGCAGTCGAGACCGACGTCTCCTCGGCCTCAGTCGGCGGCCGACGACGACGCTCGACTGCGGACGCCTCGCCGTCAGCGATGGGGAAAAACGACGCGTGTCGGTTCGGCCTCAGCAAGCGGTAGCGCGGAGCCCCCACCCTTGAGGAACGAGCGAGCAGGGTGAGGAAAGCGCGTGGCGAAGCTGCGCGAAACCATTCTGACGGGCCGACCTGTACTGCCAACCGTGCTGTGCGGCCACAAGCGCCGTGCAGTTCGGGCCGCAGTAGCCCGGCCCCGAATGGTGGGACCGACGACCCCAAAGGGCGTCCGAGACGGGGCGCAGAAGACGCCCCGCTGCGCCAATTGAGGGCGAGGAACGCATCAAAACCCTACCCTCTATGAGCGAACCCGTCTGGGTGAGCGAAGCAGGGTGGGGTCGGTTACACGCCGCGACCTTGCAGCTTCTCTTCCTCGGGGAGGTCGGCGTTGGCGTTGCCCTCCATCCCGTCGCCGATGTTGGCGGCGATGTCGGCCAGCGCCTCGGGGTCGTCCCAGTTGTTGACCGCCTCGACGACGGCGGTTCCCATCGCCTCGGGGTCCTCGGCGCCGAAGATACCCGAGCCGACGAAGATGCCGTCGCAGCCGTGGTGCATCATTAGCGCGGCGTCGGCCGGCGTCGCGATGCCGCCGGCGGCGAAGTTGACGACCGGGAGCCGGCCGCGCTCGGCCGTCTCGTGGACGAGCTCTTTCGGCGCCTCGTGTTCGCGGGCCCACTTCTCGCGCTCCTCGAAGCTCATCCCGTCCAGCTTCCGGATGGCGCTTTTGATGTTGCGCTGGTGGTGGACGGCCTGGTTCACGTCGCCGGTGCCGGCCTCGCCTTTCGTCCGAATCATCGCCGCACCCTCGTCGATGCGCCGCAGCGCCTCCTGGAGGTTACGGGCGCCACAGACGAACGGCGCCGTGAACTCACGCTTGTCGATGTGGTAGCGGTCGTCGGCCGGCGTGAGCACCTCGCTCTCGTCGACCATGTCGGCGCCGACCGCTTCGAGAATCTGAGCCTCCTTCGTGTGACCGATGCGAGCCTTGCCCATGACGGGGACGGAGACCTCGTCGATGATGGCCGTCAGCGACCCGGGGTCGGCCATCCGCGCGACGCCACCGCGCTTGCGGATGTCCGCGGGGACGGCTTCCAGGTTCATCACCGCGACGGCGCCGACGTCCTCGGCGATGCGGGCCTGCTGGCGGTTGACGACGTCCATGATGACTCCGCCTTTCTGCATCTTCGCGAACCCGCGCTTGACCAGTTCCGAGCCACGCTTCAACTCGTCGAGTTCGGCGTCTTTTGGCATACAACCTCGTTGGGACGGACGACACTTAACCCAGTCGCCTCCGGAGCCCTCTCGACGGTCGATGGGTCGTCAGTCGCCGTCGACCGCGGCCGCGAACGCCGCTCGGACGCGCTTGGCTTCGGCCCCGTCCTCGACGAACACGAGCGTCCGCGGCGGTCGGACCGCCTTGGGCCGGACGCGCAGGTCGGCCTCCCTCGCGGCCGCCGCGGCGCCGTCCTGGCCGACGAGGAACTCCACCCGGGCGCGGTCAGGCTGGACGTACACCTCCGCGAGCGTCGTGGTGTCGTCGCCATCGTCGCCGTCGTCGGCCACCGACCGGCCGTTCGACGCCCCCGCCTCGACGACGGCGTACGCCAGCGCGCCGTCGGCGGTCGGCTCGACGTCCGGGTCGGCGTCGGTCACGGCCAGCGCGTCCATGTCGCCGCCGTCGGCGTCGACCTCCGAGGCCAGCAGCTCCGCGATGCGAACCCCGTTGTTCAGGCGGTCACGAACCATCACCGACCGCCCTCCGTCGCTGCCGACGTATCCGACGCGTCCGACGTCTCCGAACTCCCCGAGGCCTCAGCGAGGTTCTCCCTGACCTCCCGCGCGACGGCGTCGACCTCGACGCCGCGCTGGCGAGCGAAAACGACGGCGGCCGCCTCGGCGGTGACGCCTAACTCGCGCTGGCGCTCGTTGACCGCGGCGACGGCCTCGCGCTTGTCCAGCCCGTCGGCGACTATCGCGTCGAGCGCTCGCTCGAACGCTGACTGCTCGCGGAGAACGTCCTCCGTCGGCGTGAACTCCTCCGGGACCTCCACCGCCGTCGGGTCGAACTGCGCGAGGAGGTCGCCGTCGTTCTCGGCGAGCAGCCCCCGGCCGGTCGCGATGTCGACGAGGCGCTTGGCCTGGTCCGGCGAGAACCAGTCCCTGTCCAGCGACAGCGCGACGACGAACTTCCCGCGTTCGAGGCGGTCGGTGCCGGCGGAGCGAAACGGGGCGGCGACGGTGACCTCGAGACTCATTGCCGGTGACGGGACGGCGGTCGCCGGCGGAAATGAAGGTTGCGGAGGGCGACGCGTCGGGTCGGACCCACCGAGTCGCATTAGTGTCCTCAACCCCACGAGAGCGTATGGCGAACCTGCTCGCGAAAGCGCTCAAAGAGGACGACGGCGACGAGGCAACGATTCAGAAGCTCGCGGCCGCCGGCGCCGAGACGGGAGCGGTAGTCGGGGCACGCGCCGGACCGGTGGGCGCCGGCATCGGCGCGGGCTTCGGAGGCGCGACCGGATTCATCCTCGGCGTCGGCGCGGCGCGGGCCACGCCGGACGTGTTGACTGACGGCGGCACCGACCGCCAGGACGACGAGGCCCCCGAACCGGTCGAAATCGGGGTGTCCGAGCCGTCGGACGAGGGCTGACGGAGAGTTGACGGGGAGGAACGGGCCGTGGAGCGGACGAATTCAGGCTTTGATCGCTGCGGCGGCTCGCTTGAGCGCGCGAATCGGTGCGGTGACGACGCGTCCGACCGGCGTCCCCGGGCGGTCGTCCTCGGGGGTCGCTGTCGGGCGGTCCGCCGGGTCCCGGTCGGTCCGAGGCGTCCGGTGGCGGTCGTCGTCGGTCGCGGTCGTCGGTTCAGTCGTTTCGTCCCGCTGTTGAGTCCGTTTTCGTGTTCCTCGACACATCGCAGTCGGCCGTATGCGACTATTAATTATTAAGGTTTCGTCGGGTCGACGAGCGACCGTCGAACCGTCCGCTCGCGACGGGTCGGCCGATGTCGAACGGTTCAAGTGCGCGACCGCTGTTTGGTCGGGTATGAAAGATCAGGGACGCTCCAAGCGCAAGCGAACCGGCGGGCGCCGTCGCCCGTTCCGCGACAAGAAACGCTACGAACTCGGCCGCGAGCCCGCCGAGACGACCGTCGACGAGCCGCGGTTCCAGACCGTCGACGCCCGCGGCGACAACGCGAAGATTCGTGCGCTCTCGACGAACGTCGCGCAGGTCGCCGACGACGACGGCGATGTCCAGGCCGTCACCATTGAGGATGTCGTCGAGAACCCGGCGAACGTGAACTACGTCCGCCGGAACATCGTCACCAAGGGGGCGCTCATCGACACCGACCTCGGTACGGCTCGGGTCACCTCCCGTCCCGGCCAGACCGGTCAGGTCAACGCCGTTCTCGTCGACGACTGACGTTCTCTTCCGCCCGGACGGGCGAGGCCTTCCTCCCGACGTTCCACAAAGGAACTGTGATGCCGTCCTGTCGACCGATTCTCCTCGACGACGCCTCGATCAGGGCGTCGGCGCCGCCTTCTGCAGCGCCGTCTCCGCGACGTTGCCGCCGTAGTCCGCCGACCGCGACAGCGAGTCGACGATGAGTCCGAGTAGCTGAGCCCGTGCCGGGTCGAACTCCCGCAGGAGCTCGTCGATGCCGCGGGCCTGCTCGTCGATGGCCTGGACGGACTGGCGGACCTCGTTCGCCCGGCGGGTCGCCTCGGCGTTGTCTTCGAGAAACAGCGCGTCCATCGCCCCGTCGACGACGCTGTTGGCCTGGTCGTGGAGCTCCCACAGCGACTCGACGAGCTCCCCGCCGACCGGCTCCTCGAGCTCCAGCGTCAGGTGCGCGATCTTGGTCGCGTGGTCGGCGATGCGTTCGAGCTGGCGGGCGCTTGCGTGGTAGTCGAAGCAGGCCTCCCGTTCCAGCCCGAGCTCCTCGGCGGCTTTCGGCGTCCGCAGCGTCGCCCGGAAGATGCGGGAGACGACCATGTACAGCCGGTCGACGTCGTCGTCGCGCTGGGTGACGTCGCGGGCCATGTCGCGGTCGAACGACCCCAGCGCTTCGACGGCGTCTTCGAGCATCGACAGCGCGATGAGCCGCATCCGCGTCACCGCGTTGTGAATCGACAGCTCCGAGGAGTCGAGCAGGTCGCGGATGACGACGCGGTCGCGGGTCTCCTCCAGCACCTCCAGCCCGACGAGGCTCTGTGTCGCATCGCGGAGCGTCTGGCGCTGCTCGTTGCCGATGCGGTCGGCCTCCAGCGCGATGATATCGAAGCCGCTGACGTACATCGTCATCACCGCGCGGGTGAGCTCGTCGCCCGTGAGGTCGGTGATGTCGAGGGTGCCCTCGGTGCGGTCGTCCTCCGTCCGCGGCGTCATGAACAGCGAATCCGACTCCGGGTAGAACTCGACCTCGGTGCCGGCGCTGACGTCGTTGTCCATCGCCCAGTCCTTCGGAATCGACACGGTGTACGTCGACCCGCCGGTGACCTGAACTTTCCGCGTCTCGACCATACTCGCGCTTCGGAGCGCCGAATCATAAAACCCGCTCTTCTCTATATACTGCCGAGAGAAATGGGTATTTTACTAAACCTGACAGTCACTGGCCGGGTGTCTTCGGAGAACGAGCCGCAAGAATCCGCGTATAGGTAGCTGACCCTCGAATAGTATATCCGAAAACGGCGTACTCAGCCGTCACAGGGCCAACCGGTCGAGACAACGATTGACACACGTATAACTATATATTTAACATAGCAGGGTATTTATCCGAACTCCACGCAGTTACCGTCGATGTCACGAGACAACGACGACGGTGTTTCACGGCGTGCCTTCGTCGCGGGGACGGCAACCGCTGGCGCAGTCGGACTGGCTGGCTGTACCGAGAGCGGCGGATCGGGCGGCTCGACCGAAGGCGGCGACTCCACCGACTCTGGGTCCATGGAGTCGACCGCGACCGAGGACGGGAGCCTCTCCGGGGCCATTAGCATCACCGGCTCCTCAACCGTGTTCCCGCTGGCGAACGCGATGGCCGAGCAGTTCGGCAAGAAACACCCCGACGTCCGCATCAATCTTCAGTCGACCGGGTCTGGCGGTGGGTTCGAGAACTTCTTCTGTCCCGGCGACTCCGACATCAACAACGCCTCCCGACCGATCAAGGACAGCGAGAAGGAGGACTGTCAGAGCAACGGCGTCGTTCCCCACGAAATCAAGGTCGCGACCGACGCCCTCACCGTCATCGTCAACAATGAAAACGACTGGGCGACGGAGCTGACGTTCGATCAGCTCTCTCAGATCTGGGGGCCCGAGGCCGGCTCTGGACAGACCTGGGCCGACATCAACTCCGACTGGCCGGACGAGGAGATCGAGCGCTACGGTGCCGCCGAAACCTCCGGCACGTTCGATTACTTCACCGAGACCGTCAACGGCGAGGAGGGGGCTCACACGCAGGACTACGAGCCGACGGAGAACGACCGCTCCATCGTCCAGGGCGTCCGCGGCAGTCAGTACGCCATCGGCTACTTCGGCTTCTCGTACTACTTCAACAACCCCGACCAGGTCACCGCCGTCGCCCTCGACGCCGGCGACGGCGCGGTCAAGCCCTCGCTGGAGACCGCCTCCTCGGGCGAGTACCCCCTCGCGCGGCCGCTTTTCACCTACCCGAACGAGAACCGCCTCAGCGAGGACCACATCGCCGAGTTCTGTCGGTTCTTCGTCGAGAACTCGACGAGTGAGAAGATCGTTGCGAATCAGGTCGGCTACGTGCCGAACACGGAGGAACGTGCCAACCAGGAGCTCGAAGAGCTCAACGCGGCCATCGAAGGGGCAGATTCGTAAGACCAAAGACTGCGACCTCGTTTCTTTCGAGTAGAGGTCGAAAAACCCCAACAAATGAGCAACGAATCTCAGCCCGTCGACCTCACCGGCGACCGTGGACTGCAGGACCTGCGCGAAACCCTCTACCACGTCGTCTTCCTGACCTGCGCCACGGTGTCGGTGCTCACGACGCTCGGCATCATCCTTGCGCTCGTACTTCCGTCTCTCACGTTTTTCAGTGAGGTGTCGCTGGGCTCGTTCCTGCTCGGCACCGAGTTCAACCCGAGCATCAAACCCGTCTCCTTCGGGGTGCTTCCGCTGGTGTTCGGCACGCTGCTCGTCACCGCGGGCGCGGCCGCGGTGGCGCTGCCCATCGGCCTGCTCACGGCCATCTATCTGAGTGAGTACGCTGGCGCCCGTCGCCGCGCCGTGTTGAAGCCGATGCTGGAAGTGCTCGCCGGCGTGCCGACGGTCGTGTACGGTTACTTCGCGCTCGTGTACGTGACGCCGATTCTCGACAGCATCCCGGGCCTGGAGCTGGGGACGTTCAACGCGCTGTCGGCGTCACTGGTGATGGGCATCATGATAATCCCGATGGTGTCGTCCATCAGCGAGGACAGCATGAGCGCGGTGCCCGACTCCCTGCGAAACGGCGCGTACGGCCTCGGCGCGACGAAGTACGAGGTCTCGACGAGCGTCGTCGTTCCGGCCTCGGTCTCCGGCATCGCGGCGTCGTACATCCTCGCGCTGTCGCGTGCCATCGGCGAGACGATGATCGTCGTCGTCGCCGCCGGACAGAACCCCCGCCTGCCCTCCAGCGTCTCGGGCGTGCTGACGAGCTTCTTTCAGTCGACGCAGACGATGACCTCGGCCATCGTCCAGCTTGGACTGAGCGACCTCGCGGGCGGCACCACCGCCTACCGCGCGCTGTTCGCAATCGGGCTGGTGCTGTTCGTCATGACGCTCGGGTTGAATCTCTTCAGCGACTTCATCACACAACGATACCAGGAGGAATACTGAGATGGCAACCGACACCGGGAGAACGACGGTCGAGGGCTTCGGCGAAGTTAACCGCATCAAGGGGACGCTGTTCGAGTACGCGACCCTCGCGGCGTCGGTCGTCGGGATCGTCGCCCTTGGGGTGCTGCTCGCGTACGTGTTCTGGGACGCGTTCGGCCTCGGAACCGCCGGGGTGAGGTGGTACGGCGCGTTCGCGGCGCTGGTCGTCGCGCCGGTTGTGGGGTTCGTCTGGTACGCCCGACGGAACTCCGCGGTCGGCGCGGTCGCCCTGGAACTCGTCTCGACGGCGACGGCCGGACTGCTGGCCGGGTTCGGCGCGGTCGCCGTCCTCGAAATCATCGCCGGCGACCCGGTGTGGTTCACCTACTTCGCCACCGTCGTCGGCCCGCTGCTGGCGCTTTTCTGGTACGACCGCCGCAACGCCGCGGCCAACTGGGTCGGGTTCGGCTACCTGGCGGTCCTCGTCGGCGGTCCGGTCGCCGGAACTGCGCTGCTTTCGCCCCTGACCGCCGTCGCGGAGCTGGTCGGGGCGCCGCTGGTGTACTACCTCTCGCTGGTCGTCCCCACCGCCGCCGTCACTCGGACGGTCGTCGAGGACCGTCTGGAGCTCGGCAACGGCACGTACGCCGCGGCCGCGGTGCTCCTCGGCGCCGTCGCCGCGGTGCCGCTGGTCGACGCCGTCCCATTGCTGTCGCGGTCGGTGTGGCTCATCTTCCTGACGACGCTGGTGGTTCCGACGGCCGTCGTCGTCGGTAAAAACCTGGCGGTGCCCGAGCGCCGACCCGGGTTCGTCGGACCGGCGGCGTTCGTCGCCGGCGTCGCCGCTCTCAGTATCGTCTCGGACATCGCCGGACTTCAGGGGCCAGACACCTGGTTCGACTGGCAGTTCGTGACCGAAGCGCCGTCGCAGACGGCGACCCAGGCGGGGCTGTACCCCGCCATCATCGGCTCGGTGTTCATCATCGTCCTCGTCGCCATCATCACGCTGTTGCTGGCCATCGGCGCCGCCGTGTACTTAGAGGAGTACGCACCGTCCAGCGGTCTCAGGGGGGCGATCGCCCGGTTCATCCGCATCAACATCTCGAACCTCGCCGGCGTCCCCTCCGTCGTGTACGGTCTGCTCGGACTGGCCGTGTTCGCCAACGCGCTCCAGCTCGGGGTCGGCACGGTTATCACGGCAGCGTTCACGCTGTCGCTGCTCATCCTGCCCATCGTCATCATCTCCGCGCGGGAGGCGATCAACTCGGTGCCGGACTCGCTGCGCCAGGCCGCCTACGGGATGGGCGCCACCCGCTGGCAGGTTGTCCGCACGGTCGTTATCCCCCGGTCGCTCCCGGGGACGCTGACCGGGACCATCCTCGCGCTGGGACGGGCCATCGGCGAAACCGCTCCGCTCATTATGATCGGCGTCGCGACGACGGCGTATAGCCCGCCGCTCGGGCTGTTCGGCCGGACCTCGGCGATGCCGATGCAGGTGTACGTCTGGGCGAGCTATCCGAGTCAGGAGTTCCAGCACGGCGTCGTCGCCGCCGGCGTGGTGACGCTGCTGGTCGTCCTGTTGACGATGAACTCTATCGCGATTTTGCTCCGGAATAAGTTCGAGGAGGAGAGCTTCTAATGGCACGAGACGACACACAGACCACGGGCGCACAGACCGACGCCGGCGTCGACGCCGACGGCGACACTGATAGCGACGACGACGCCGACCAGCTCATCTCCACCGACCCCGGCAGAGCGGGGCTCGCGGAGTCCGAGACCGGCGCCGCGGCGGCGGCCGAGACGGTAATCGAGTCCGACGACCTCGACGTGTACTACGGGGACACACAGGCACTCGACGAGGTGTCGATACGTATCCCCGCCAACCGCGTCACGGCGATGATCGGCCCCTCTGGTTGTGGCAAGTCGACGTTCCTGCGGTGCATCAACCGCATGAACGACCTCATCGACATCGCGCGGGTCGACGGCGAGTTAACCTTCCAGGGTGTCGACATCTACGACGCCGGTGTCGACCCGGTGGCGCTGCGGCGGCGCATCGGGATGGTGTTCCAGCATCCAAACCCCTTCCCCAAGAGCATCTACGAGAACGTCGCCTACGGGCTTCGTATCCAGGGCCAGACGGAGAACTTGGACGAGAAGGTCGAAACGGCGCTGAAACGAGCTGCGCTGTGGGACGAGGTCAACGACCGCCTCGACGAGAGCGCGACCGGCCTCTCGGGCGGCCAGCAACAACGGCTCTGCATCGCCCGGGCCATCGCCGTCGACCCGGAGGTCATCCTGATGGACGAGCCGGCGTCGGCGCTTGACCCCATCGCAACCTCGCAGATAGAGGATCTCATCGACGAACTCGCGGAGGATTACACGGTCGTCATCGTCACCCACAACATGCAGCAGGCGGCCCGCATCTCCGATAAGACGGCCGTCTTCCTCACCGGCGGGGAACTCGTCGAGTTCGACGACACGGACAAGATATTCGAGAACCCCGAAAACCAGCGCGTCGAGGACTACATCACCGGCAAGTTCGGGTGACCCAACGGGCGGGCCGACGGCCGGGCCGATCTCAGCCGGTCACTCCTCTCGGCCGTCGCCGTCGGCGACGAGGCCGACGGCGCGGTCGGCCGTCGCGTTCAGCGCGGCCAGCAGCCTATCAAGAGCGATGACGCCGACCGCCCCCGCGAGCAGTGCGATACCCACCGCGGTCGCGTTCGGTTCGACGGGCACATCTCATACTCGTCGTCAGCGATCCTGAACGTTCGTATGAGTCCATTCGTGGGAAACGTACGCACACTGAGCGGTAGCGACCTTTTGGCCTCCAGGACGCACCGCTTATGTATCGCCTCACGTAATCCCACGTCGTGCTGGGCCTCGTCGCCGTCTTCGCGTCGCTGCTCGCCGGCGGGACGGCGACGGCCGTGGGCTCGTTCGCGTTCGCCCGCCGGGCGGAGCAGCCAGGCGCCGGCGGCTTCGCGGCGCTGATGGCCGGCGCGGCCCTCTGGTCGCTCACGTACGCCGTCGCGCTCGTCACCTTCGACCCCGGGCTGCGGGCGGCGCTCGAACTGCCGCTGGAGGTCGGAAAGGCGCTCATCGCGCCGGCCTGGCTCGCGTTTTCGCTCGGATACACGGGGCGCGGGGCGTATCTGACCCCGCGTGCGGTCGCCGCGGTGATGGCCTTTCCCGTCGCGACCGTCGTCGCGACCGCGACGAACTCGGTCCACGGGCTGATGTGGACCGGCTACGCCGTCGAACCGACGCTGGGGCTGGCGACCGTCGCGTTCGACCCCGGGCCGTGGTTCTTCGTTCACGCGCTGTACGGCTACGGGCTCATCGCGGTCGGTCTGTTGGCGGTCGTTCAGACCGTCCTCAAACAGGGCCCGCTGTACCGCGAGCAGACGCTCGCGCTGGTCGTCGGGTCGGTGCCGCCGACGGTGTTCCACCTCAAGCGAACGTTCGAGCTCGGGCCGCTGCCGTATCTCGACTTCACCCCGCTGGGGCTCGCGGTCACCGGGCTGGCGTTCGGCTACGCGCTGTTCCGGTTCGATCTGCTGGGGTTCGTCCCCGCCTCCCGGACGCTCGGTCGGCGAGCTGCCGTCGACAACGTCGGCGTCGGCATCGCCGTCGTCGACGACGACGGGGTCGTCGTCGAGGTCAACGACCGAATGAAGACGGCCGTCGACGCCGCGGGGACGCTCGTGGGCACGAACGTCTGTGACTTCTTTCCGGCGTCGACCGACGGCCTCGACGACGGCGACCTCGTCGAGCTCGACGGCGGTCGCGGCCGACGCACCTACGAGGTGACGGCCGACACGGTCACCGACCACCACGACACCGCCGTCGCGAGGACGCTCGCCTTCACCGACGTCACGACGCGCGAACAGCGGCGTCAGCGGCTGAACGTACTGAACCGTGTCCTCAGGCACAACCTCCGCAACGACATGAACGTCGTGTTGGGTCACGCGGAACTCCTGAGCGAGCGGTTGGAGGCCGGCGACGCCGAGAAGGCCGAGGCGATCGTGCGTCAGGCCGAGGGACTCGTCGAACTCGGAGAGAAGGCCCGCCAGCTCGACCGCATCTCGACGGCTCCCGACGCGTCGTTCGACGCCGCCGCGGTGGTCGAGACGGCGACGGCGACCGCCACCGACGAGACCGCAGCCGCGACCGCGACGGACGGCGGGCCGGCGGCCAGCGTCGGCGAGCCCGCAGTTACGGTGCAGACGCCGTCGACGGCGACGGTCCGGGGCGACCCGGAGACCCTCGCCGTCGTCGTCGAGAACCTCGTCGAGAACGCGCTGATTCACGGCGCCGGCCGCGTCTCGGTGACGCTGTCGGCGGCCGACGGCTACGACCTCGTCGTCGCCGACGACGGCGGCGGCATTCCGGAGGCCGAGTTGGCAGCCGTGCTCGAAGGCTCCGAGACGGCGCTCCAACACGGCAGCGGCGTCGGCCTCTGGCTGGTCCGCTGGGGTACCGACGTTCTCGGTGCCGACCTGACGTTCGACACCGACGACGGAACGACGGTGACGGTCTCCCTGCCGGCGCCCGAGTGACGCCGCCCCGGTCCGGTTGGTTCGTCGGCCGGTCACGTCGTCAACTGTTGCCAAACGCTGGGCTCCGTGGAGCTCTGTTGTTCCCCCTGAGAACCGTTGTGCTCAGGAGTACTCCGGAGAGGCGCGCCTCTGGAAACCTCTTTAGGTCGGGGGGTAAAATCGACTTCCATGCCACGTGACGAGTATCAGAAACAGCTCGACGCCCTCCAGGAAGACGTCCTCTACATGAGCGAAGTCGTCGACGAGCGACTCCGCGTCGGGCTCGACGCCCTCAAACAGAAAGACGAGGCGATGGCCGAGGAGGTCATCACGGGCGACGACGAAGTCAACGAGCTGTATCTCGACCTCGAACAGGACTGTATCGACCTGCTCGCCCTCCAGCAGCCGGTCGCCAGCGACCTCCGGTTCATCGCCGCCTCGTTCAAGATCATCACCGACCTCGAACGTATCGCCGACCTCGCCACCAATCTCGGCCGGTACGCGAAACAGGCCGACAACGACGTTTTCCCGGACGTCGACATCCAGCGCATCGGCGACCTGACGGTCGATATGCTGGAGGAGGCGATGACCGCTTACGCCGACGACGACCCCGGCCTCTGTCGGCAGGTCGCGGCCCGCGACGACGATCTCGACGATTTCTGTGAGGCCGCCAGCAACTCTGTTGTCCGCGAGCTCATCGAACGCGACGACATCCTCGCGGAAGACGCCTCCGTCGAGGAGCTGATGAACGACGTCTCTCGACTGCTGTTGACCGTCCGCGACCTCGAACGCGTCGGCGACCACGCCGTCAACATCGCCGCGCGGTCGCTGTACATGGTCGAGAACGACGACGAACTCATCTACTGACGTCGCCCGTCGTCGGAGGGTGCCCTACTCTTGCTCGCGAGGACCGGCCCCTCGGGCGGAAAACGCCAGTCTCGACGCGGACGGCGACCGGCCGGAGCGACCGACGAAGACGACGGGGAAAGGCGCTCGTCTTACTGGAAGCCGATGCGACCGCCGGCGTCCCGGAGCTGCTCGCCGCCGCCTTTGAACTGCTCTTCCATCTCCTCGTAGTAGCTCAGCAGCTCGTCGGTGATGGTCGGACGGACGGACTCCATCGCCTGCCGGAAGTGGCGCATCTCCACGACCTCGGCGTCGTCGGCCTCGCGCAGGGCCTGAATCGCTGCCTCGCGGGCGATGGACTCCAGGTCGGAGCCGACGTAGCCGCTGGTCATCTCCGCGACCTCCCGGAGGCTCACGTCCGGCGACAGCGGCGTGGCGCCGGTGTGAATCTTCAGAATCTGTTCGCGACCTTCGGCGTCTGGCTCGCCGACCATCACCATCCGGTCGAACCGTCCCGAGCGGATGAGCGCCGGGTCGATGATGTCCGGACGGTTGGTGGCGCCGACGACCATCACGTCCTCCATCTCCTCCAGCCCGTCGAGTTCGGTGAGGAGCTGGTTGACGACCCGCTCGGAGACGTTGTTCCCCATCTCCTGGCCGCGGCTGGGTGCAAGGCTGTCCAGCTCGTCGAAGAAGATGACCGTCGGGGCGACCTGCCGGGCCTTCCGGAACGTCTGTCGGATGGCCTTCTCGGATTCGCCGACCCACTTCGACAGTAGCTGCGGGCCGCGCACCGAAATGAAGTTGGCGTTGGTCTCGTTGGCGACGGCCTTGGCCATGAGCGTCTTTCCGGTGCCCGGCGGGCCGTACAGGAGGACGCCCTTCGGCGCCTCGACGCCCATGCGCTCGAACTTCTCCGGGCTACTCAGCGGCCACTCGACGGCCTCCTGGAGCTGTTGCTGGGGGGACTCCAGCCCGCCGACGTCGTCCCACGATATCTTCGGGAGCTCGACCAGCACCTCTCGGAGCGCGGAGGGTTCGACCTCGCCGAGAGCGCCCCGGAAGTCGTCGTTTTTGACGATCATCCGGTCGATGAGACTGGGCGGTATGTCCTCCTCGTCGAGGTCGATCTCTGGGAGGTACCGCCGCAGCGCCTTCATCGCGGCCTCCTTGGTCAGGCTCTCGATGTCGGCGCCGACGAAGCCGTGGGTCTCGTCGGCCAGGTGCGCGAGGTCGACGTCGTCGGAGAGCGGCATCCCGCGGGTGTGGATCTGGAGGATCTCCTGGCGCCCCGACTCGTCGGGGACGCCGATCTCGATCTCGCGGTCGAACCGGCCCGGGCGGCGCAGCGCGGGGTCGACGGAGTCGACGCGGTTGGTCGCCGCGATGACGATGACCTGGCCGCGGGTCTCGAGGCCGTCCATCATCGTCAGCAGCTGGGCGACCACGCGGCGCTCGACCTCGCCGGTGACGTCCTCGCGCTTGGGCGCGATGGAGTCGAGTTCGTCGATGAAGATGATGGAGGGCGAGTCGTCCTTCGCGTCCTCGAATATCTCCCTGAGTTGCTGTTCGGATTCGCCGTAGTACTTGGAGATGATCTCGGGGCCCGCGATGGAGAAGAAGCTCGCGG
>JBDGTQ010000010.1:0-34361 GCA_042216705.1 Halolamina sp.
GTCGACCTCACCGTCGTCCGCCGAGGCCGAGAAGTCCTGCACGGCGACTTCGAAGTTGTTCGGGACGACGTTACCGTCGGAGTCGGTCATGAAGTAGTTGGCCGACTCCAGATTGCTGGTGTTGAAGGTGGCGTTGCCGTCGGCGGTCGTCGTGTCCTGGTCGACGAACTCCGAGCCGCCGTCGGAGGTGTTCCGACGGAGCGTCACCGTCTCACCACCGCTGAAGCCGGTTCCGAGGACGGTCTCTCCCTGGAAGACCAGCTGCGAGGCGGTGCCGCTGACGTCCTTGTCGAAGGCGGCGATGTCGAAGCTCGTACTCACCGAGTCGTTTCCGCTGTCGTCCGCGATGTCTACCGAGACACCGCTGGCGGAGTCAACGCCGGAGAGGTCGTGAGTGACCTGAAGCGTCACGGTCGCCGTCTGACCGCTGCCGGTCCCGTTGACGTCGACAGACGCTTCGGTTGCATTCACAACAGAGGCGTTGGCGGCAGTCACTTCGGCACCCGATCCATTGTTGACGCTCAGGACGCTAACGCTCTGAATGTTACCGGCGCCGAAGGAGACGTTCACTACCTCGTCGGTTCCATTTGTCGTGACGTTGAACGATACGTTCTGCTGTACGCCGTCAGCGGCAACAACGTCGTCCGCAGACGCGTTGCTGACGCTGGAGACGTCCGCAGCGGCACTCCCACTCAGTGCGACGACGCCTCCGAAGACGGAGACGACCATCAGCACGGAGAGGAAGACCGCGCGAATTTGGTCTGATGTTCCTGTCATAGTTTGTTAGGGGTTGCAGTCGGCGACGACACCTTTCGCCCCCGTCTGAACTCCAGGGCGCCCGCGTGAGCGGACTCGACTGGGGGTACTCGCTGCTGTCACCATGGGTAGGGGTACGACATGAAGGTACGTTCCTTGTTATAAATGCTTTGTGGAGCGTCAGACCGTTTGAGAACGCTTCGCACGGCAAAATTTCGGGATTTTGGCCCATCTCAATGGAGCCGACTTTGTAACATGATAAGAGCCGTGATATGAGGTGGTGAACGACGTGCGTGGTCGCTCAGCTTTGGCTCCGCTCTGGGACCGTCGTCCTGCTCGGAACAATAAGAATGAGAACGCTCGCAAGAGCGTTAGTTGTCGCGGCGTTCTTTCGGAACCGAAAGGCTCGCGAGAGCGTTAGCTCTCGCGGCGTCCTCCTCGGAGAGGAGGGCTCGTGGGAATGTTAGTTCTCACGGCGGACCGCCAGCAGCGCGGCCGCAAGCAGCGCGACGACTGCGACGATCGCACCGAAGCCGGGACCGGACGATTCCGTCGTCTCGGTCTCGGTCGTCGTATCAGTCGTGGCTTCGGTCGTCGTTTCCGTGGTCGTCTCCGTCGTCTCTGTCGTCTCTGTCGTGGTTTCGGTTGTCGTCTCCGTGGTCGTCTCCGTCGTCTCGGTCGTCGTCGCTTCGACGACCTCGCCGTCGGCGGAGGCGCTCACGGGCGCGTTCGACGTCGAGATGCCGAACGTGTCGCCAGCACTCTGCTCGTCGAAGTCGAACGTCGCCGAGAACGTCCCATCCGGCTGGACGGTCACCGTTTCAGAGTCGAAGAACCGCGGCTGCACGCCGCTGTCCGAGCGAATCTGAACGGTGAACTCGGTCCCGGGGGCGACGTTCGCCGTTCCCGAGACAGTCTGGTTCGTGGCGGCACCGACCTCGACGGTGTCGCTGCTGAACTCGACGGACGGTTCGACGACCTCGAAGGTCGAACTCACCGACTGCTCGGCATCGCTGCTGCCCAGCAGGCGGTCGTCGGCGACCGTCACGGTCGCGTTGAACTCGTCGCCGTCGGAGACCCCGACGTCGTTCGCGGTGGAGGTGCCGTCCTCGTCGACGCGGTCGAAGACCGCGGCGTCGGTGTCGACGACGATGTAGAAGGCGCCGTCGCCCTCGATGAGCGTGATGGCGCCGGCGTCGATCGACTCCTGAAGCTGCAGCGCCTTGGGGTCGGCGTTGCGGTCGGGGTTCGTCTGCTCGACGGAGACGTTGATGCTGTCACTCGTGAGCGCGGCGGAGAGGTTGCCCCGGGCGTCGATGACGCCCTCCAGGCCGGTCGCGGAGACCTGATGGACGACGTAGTCGCCGGCTGCGATGGAGTCATCCTGCGTTAGCGAGTCGTCCTCGATGAGCGCAGTCACGTCGTCCTCGTCGACGGCGTCGTCGTCGTTGGCGTCGAAGCTGCTGACGCCGTCGGGCACGGTCCACAGCTGCTGACTGTCAGTCGTGCGCTCGGCGACGAAGAACGTCCCGAGGTCGTCCGGCGTGGACTGGGTCTCCTCTGCGTCACCGGTGCTCACGGCGAGTTCGTACTCGCCGGTGTCGAGCAGGTCACCGAGGGAGGTGTTTTCCTGTAAGTTCGCGGTGTCCTCGGAGTTCGCCGGCTCGACGATGGCGCCGACGGAGTCGTCTCCGGCGGCGTAGGTGTCGAACAGGACCGTCACCTGGCCGTCGTTGTCGCCGTCGGTGAGCGAGACGTTGGCCTGGTAGCCGGCGTCGTCGCTGCCGACGACGAGCGTGCCGCCCGTCGCGGCGTCGGTCAGGTTGACTGTGATCTCGGCGACGTCACCCTGGTCCACTTCGACGGAACCGGTGGCGAATTCGGCCGTGCCAGCGCTGACATCGTTGACCGTAACGGTCGCGGTGTCAGAGGCGGTCGTGTCCGCGACGTCGAAGGTGATGGTGTAGTCGCCGGCCGGAACGTCGCTGAAGTTGGCGTCAACGGAGGCACCGTCGCGCAGCGTGACCGAGACGGTCTCGGAGTCGACGCTAGTGACGGCCTGCGTGTCGTTGAAGATATCCTGTAACGTCTCGTTGCCGACGGCGTTGCCGTCGGCGTCCTCGGCGCTGATCTCGACGGCGAAGCTACCGCCGCGGTTCGTGCTGAAGGTGTGCGTTTCGGTGGTCGAGCCTGCGTTGTCGACCTCACCGTCGTCCGCAGAGGCACTGAGGTTTTGAACGGCGATCTCCCAGCTGAATGCGACGTTACCGTCGTCCTCGATGAAGTAATCGCCGGCCTGGAGTTCGCTCGTGCTCAGGTTGAGACTCCCGGACTTATCGGCCGTGAGCTGACGCTCGAACTCCGAACTACCGTCGGAGGTGTTCCGACGAAGCTGGAGTTCCTCGTTGGCATCGAAGTCGTCGTCGAAGAAGATCTCCTGGCCTTGGAAATAGAGGCCTTTGCCCGACGGCTCCGCGTCGGGGTTGCTACCGGTGGGCTGCTTGCCGATGGCAAACGGCTTCGAGACGATATCGTCCGCACCCGGCGCGTCGCCGTTCGAACTGTCGAAGCGCGAATCGGGCGTGGTACCGTAGCTGACGTTGTACTCGTAGGTGAGTCCGGTTGCGTCCGTCGCACCGCTCATGTCCCAGGCGGTGAGGTTGGCGGTGTCGATGACGACCTGTCCGTCGTCGTTGCCGTCGGTGACGCTGAAATAAAACACCGTCACGCCGCTGTTCGACGAGACGGTCTTGGTCGACCCGGCGCTGTCGCTCGACGCGACAGGCGTGACTTCGCCCGAACTAAGCGAACTCCTGTCAGCGCCGTAGTTCCGGGGCTCGGTCACGTTGAGGTAGACGAATCCCTGGTCGGCGCCACCGAGGTTCACGACCAGATTGTTCGAACCGTTGGCGACCGTCTGGTTGACGCTGTTCTCACCCTCGATGAGATTTTCGACGCCAACGCCGCTCTCGGCGGGGTTCACGAAGGCGAAGTTCACCGTGCTACTGGCAGCATTAGTACTCGATGAACTACTGTCGTACTGTTCGATAGTGTATGAACCGGTGTCAGTGTTTTTGCTGGATGTGTCGTGTGTTATTTGAATAGTGATGTTGAACTTGCCGTTGTCACTCGTGGCGCCATCTGTCGCGTCAATTGTGACATCATTTCCCAGCGTGACAGTTGCAGTGTCATCACCACCGGTACTTACCACTGACACGGAGTCTGCTGTGTTTGGAGCGGTGAAGTTGAATACGTCACTGGTACCTTCGCCGCTCACTAGTGTTGCGTTGATCGTTACTTCCTGTGTGGCCGATGTCTTGTCCACGACGACATCGGTCGCGGAACTGGCGTCGATGCTCGCCGCAGCAGTCCCGGTCAGTGCGACGGTCCCTCCGAAGACGGAGACGACCATCAGCACGGCCAGGAACGCCGCGCGAATCTTGTCTGATGTTTCTGTCATAATTTGTGTGTTGCAGTCGGCAGCGGTAGTTCGCTCCCCTGCGCCGGGTTTGATAAGCGGAAAGCCCGTCCGACGCGAACGCTCACTACTGCCACCATTGGTAGGGGTGTACTCGGTCCCAGCAGACAACGGTATAAATACTTTCTGAAGGGTCGAGAACGGCTGAATATTTGTTATTCAGACGACAATTGCTCTGAAAGTATGGTTCGTCCTACACGTTTCGAGAAAAGCGCCGTCGGTGCTTCGGGAGTCGTTACTCCCTAAACTATCGGACGTGATGACGAACCGCCTTCGCGAATGGAATTCCTCGGCTACGCACGGTGGCTCCGAAACCCCAGCCCCGTCACTCCGTCACGAGCTCGACCTGATGCCCGTCCTGGTCCTTCGTGAACGCGTAGCGGTTGTCGCAGGACTCGGGGTCGCGGTAGTCTTCGGCCTCGCGGGTCAGCAGCTGTTCCCACCCTTCCTGGAGGTCGTCGACCTCGACGGCGAGGTGGCCCCAGGCGTCGCCCAGTTCGTAGCTCCGCCCGTCGTAGTTGTACGTCAGCTCGACGCTCATCGCCTCCGCGGCGGCGTCGCCGGGTTCGACGAAGTAGTTGGCGAAGGTGTCGGCCTCCCAGCGGCCGACCTCGTCGTAGCCGAACTTGCGGGTCCACCACCCCAGCGCCTCGTCGGCGTCCTCGACGCGGATCATCGTGTGGTCGAGGCTCCAGCGGGCGCCGTGGTCGCGCTCGACGATTTCGACCTCGTGGCCGTCCGGGTCCGTGACGAACGCGTAGCCGGGGTTCTCCTCCGGCGGGCGGTAGTCCTCGACGCCGCCGTCCATCAGCTCGGCGTACGCGTCCTCTACGTCCGCGACGCGGACGGCGATGTGCCCCCAGCCGTCGCCCATCGTGTACGACCGCCCGTCGTGGTTGTACGTTAGTTCGAGCAGCGCCGCCTCGTCGTGGGCGTCCTCGGGGCCGAGGAAGACGTTGGTGAAGGTGTCGGCCTCCCATCGACTCTTCTCCTCGTAGCCGAGATGGGTGGTGTACCACTCCAGGGATTCGTCCAGGTCCTCGACGCGCATCATCACGTGGTCGAGCGTAGGGCTCATACAGATGCCACGTGGACCGCGCGGTCGAAAAGCGTACCGACCAGGGAACGGGTGGCCGGGAGTTGCCCCGGAAATTCCCACCTTCGTCTCTCAGGCCTCACTCGGCGTCCGTCGCCAGTACCAGACCGCCGCGCCGGCGAGCAGAACCGTCCCGGTCGGCACCGCGATGCGCCCGGGCTGGACGGAAAAGCCCTGCGCGACCCACAACTGCGCCACCCCCGCGAGCGCGACCGACCCGGCGGTCACGCGGCGGTCCTCCAGGCCGACCGCGGCGAGGGCGGCGCTTCCGAGCCCGAGGAGGTAGACGAGCACGGAGACCGGCCACATCAGGATGAACCGCGGGAGCCCGGCGGTGAATCGGAAGAGGAACGCCCAGATGGTCGTCGCCTGCAGCGGGTTCGTGTTCACAAGCGCCCACGGGAAGAGGAAGGTCACGTCGCCGACGGCGAACAGCTGCACCGACCACGGGAGCGCAAGCGGCGCGAACAGCGCGAGCAGCGTGACCCGACGAGTCATCGAATCGTCGTTCGCGCCCGCGTGCATGAGTGCGTCGGTTCCGTCGGCGGTCACCGCTCGACGATGAGCCGGAGCACGTCTCCGTCAGCGAGTTCGTGGTCGCGGCCGACCTGCTGTTCGTCGTGTTTCGCGCTCGGGCCGGAGACGCGGGCGAACCGGAACCGCTGCTCGAAGGCGCCGCCCAGCGTCTCGCAGGCGTCGCCGACGGTGTCGCCCGCGGTGAGCACCAGCGGCTCCTCGCGGTCGACGCCGCGGCCGGGCTTGTCCATGTAGACCCGGATGAGTCCCAGCTCCTTCCAGACGGTCTCTTTCAGCCCGTCGAGGCCGCGTTCCTCCTCGGCCGAGATGAACGTCACCGCCTCGGGGTCGAGCCCTCGCTCGCGGAGCGCTTCGTTCACCGTCGGCAGGTAGTCGCGGTCGATGAGGTCGGCCTTGTTGACCGCCACCGTCGACGGGAGGTACACCCGGTTGTCCATGATGCCGTCGATGAGTTCGTCGATGGTGAGGTCCTCCCGGACCGTCACCTCGGCGTTGACGAAGCCGTGCTCTCTGAGGACGTCCTTGATGGTCGCCTCGTCGAGCGTGACCGCGTCGCTGGTGGTGACGTTCAGCCCGCCCTTGTGGCGCTTGGTTATCGAGACGTTCGGCGGCTCGGCGTCGAGGCGGATCTTGTTGTTGTACAGCTCCTCGTGGAGCTTGTCGTACTGCTGAATCTCGAAGACCGAAAGGAGGAACACGACCAGGTCGGCCGTGCGGACGACCGAGAGCACGGCCTGGCCGTCGCCGCGGCCCTCGGCAGCGCCCTCGATGAGCCCCGGGACGTCGAGGATCTGAATGTTGGCGCCGCGGTACTGGAGCATCCCGGGGTTCACGTCGAGCGTCGTGAACTCGTAGGCGCCGGTCTCGCTGTCGGCGTTGGTGAGGGCGTTGATGAGCGTCGACTTGCCGACGCTGGGGAAGCCGACGAGGGCGACGGTGGCGTCGCCGGTCTTCTCGACGGCGTAGCCGCCGCCACCCCCGCTGGAGTCCTGCTGCTCCAGTTTCTCCTTTTTCTCCGCGAGCTTGGCCTTCAGCCGCCCGACGTGCTGCTCGGTGGACTTGTTGTACGGCGTGTTGGCGATTTCCTCGCGGAGGTCCTCGATCTCCTCCTCCAGTCCCATCACCGATTCTTCGCCGGTCACCGTCGAAAAACCTTGTTCCTTCGAGCCGTCGATCCGCCGAGGGACCGCGTCGGCTCGAATCGGAGTCCGACACCGAGCCGGAGCGGACGGCACCGAACGGAACTGCGTCGGCCGACGCCCCGGAACGACACTTCGATACGGTTTTATCGGAGAGCCGACGACGCTGAGATGATGCCCGACCCCTCCCGGCTCCGCGACAGCACGCAGATCGTGCTGCCGTGTGAGGAACTGGAGGGCCACCGCGAGAGCCTCGACGCCGACTTCACCGTCTCGGTGTTCCGCTACGAGGAGGGGTGGTGCCGCATCGTCGGCAGTCCCGTCGAGATAAAGGACGTCTCGGAGTATCTCACCCGTCACGGCGTCAGCCTTCCGTGAGGGGCCAGTCGCCGTCGGCCGCGAGCGGCGGGTCTTCCGCGACCCCGATCCGGAACGACACGCTTCTATTCCCCGCCATCTAACGAGGGTTATGGACGAGAACCCCGGATTGAGCGAACAGTACCGCCAGGCCAGCCCGTGGCCGCCGTTCGTCGCGCTGGGACTGCCGGTGGCCGAGTTGGGCGTGCTGTTCGGTATCTTCCCGGTCACGGTCGGCGGGCTCCTGCTGTTCGCCGGCAGCATCGCCGGCATGCTTCGTGAGTCGGAGTACGTCGCGTCACCGTGGCGCGCCCTCGGCGCCATCGGCGTCCCGCTTGCGCTGGCCGGCGCCTGGCTGGCCTACGGCGGTGCCGGATTCGTCACGCGCGGCCAGGCGATCCTCGTCGCGGCCGGACTCATGCTCGTCGCGGGCGTCGGCGGCGAGTTGTTCTCACTCGGCCGACGCGAGCCGACCGTCTGAGCCGGAGCCGACCGCGAACCGACAATCTATTTGACGGGCACCGTCAAGGGTCGCGCATATGGCCGCCAAGACCTTCGATAAGGAGACGCTCCTCGACCTCACGGTCAACTTCATCCCGCTGTTCATCATCTCTTTTTTCATCGTCGGCTTCGCCGTGTTCTCCCCGTGGGGGCTGGACTTCGGTGACCTCGGTACCATCATGCAGTACGTGCTGTTGCTGTTCCCCTTCATCGGACTCTCTATTCTGACGTACATCTCCGGAAAAGCCATCGCGGGCACCGAAGAGGAGGAGGAGGAAGCGGACGCCGAGGCGATAGAGACGACCGACGACGCCGAATCGGCGCCAACTGTCGCGGACGCGAACGGCGTGAGCGACGACGACGCCGCCAGCGACGCGGACGAGGACAACGCCTGACAGAGCGAGGGCGACGCGAGCGCGACCCCTCGAAGTCGGGATCGACGTCGACGACGCGGTCCTGCTCGTTTCGGTGAGCGCGCTCGGTCGTGTCGGCCCGACTCTCCACGCTCGCTGAGGGTCACGAGATGGCGGCGACCGCCGTCGCGTTCCGGCGCCCGAGGGCGACGACCACGCCCGGTTCGAACCATTCATTACGCTGCGTGTCCCACCTTATGGGTATGGCAAGCGGAGAGCTGTATCTCACCGCGCTCATGGGGGTGTTCCTCCTCGCCGTTGGGGGATTCTTGGCCCGCGTCGAGAACTGGCGCACGTACTCCCCGCTCGGGAGCGGCGGCGGCGGTGGGTACGGCGGTGAGACCGGACACGGTCACGAGGAGAAACCGGGTGGAATCGTTCGGTGGTTGACGACGGTCGACCACAAGGACATCGGGATGCTGTACGGGCTGTACGCCATCACGGCGTTCGTCGTCGGCGGTCTGATGGTGATGGTCATGCGGACCGAGCTGCTCGACCCCGAGATGACGCTGCTCAGCAACACGTTCTACAACTCCCTGCTAACCAGCCACGGCATCACGATGCTGTTCCTGTTCGGGACGCCCATTATCGCGGCGTTCGCCAACTATCTCGTCCCGCTGGTCATCGGCGCCGACGACATGGCGTTCCCGCGCATCAACGCCATCGCGTTCTGGCTGCTGCCGCCGGGGGCGCTGCTCATCTGGGCCGGGTTCTTCCCGATTCCCGACCTCATCCCCGCCCAGACGGCGTGGACGATGTACACCCCGCTGTCGGCCGGCGTCGGCCTCGGCAACCAGGGCAACGCCGGCGTCGACCTGATGCTGCTGGGGCTACACCTCACCGGCGTCTCGGCGACGATGGGTGCCATCAACTTCATCGCGACCATCTTCAGCGAGCGCGACGACAGCGTCAGTTGGGCGAACCTCGACATCTTCAGCTGGACCATCCTCACTCAGTCGGGGCTCATCCTGTTCGCGTTCCCGCTGCTGGGCAGCGCGCTCGTCATGCTGCTGCTGGACCGCAACTTCGGCACCGCCTTCTTCGTCAACGGCGGCGACCCCATCCTCTGGCAGCACCTGTTCTGGTTCTTCGGCCACCCCGAGGTGTACATCCTGGTGCTGCCGCCGATGGGCATCGTGAGCTACGTGCTGCCGCGGTTCAGCGGCCGCGAGCTGTTCGGCTTCAAGTTCGTCGTCTACTCGACGCTCGCCATCGGCGTACTGAGCTTCGGCGTCTGGGCCCACCACATGTTCACCACCGGCATCGACCCGCGCCTGCGGGCGTCGTTCATGGCGGTGTCGCTGGCCATCGCCATCCCCAGCGCCGTCAAGACGTTCAACTGGATAACGACGATGTGGAACGGGAAGCTCCGGCTGACGACGCCGATGCTGTTCTGTATCGGCTTCATCCAGAACTTCATCATCGGCGGCGTCACCGGCGTTTTCCTGGCGTCCATCCCGGTCGACCTCGTGCTCCACGACACCTACTACGTCGTCGGGCACTTCCACTTCATCGTGATGGGGGCCATCGCCTTCGCCGGCTTCGCCGGGCTGTACTACTGGTTCCCGCTGTACACCGGGCGGATGTACCAGCGCAGCCTCGGGAAGGCCCACTTCTACACGTGGCTCGCCGGGTCGAACATCACGTTCTTCGCGATGGTGCTGCTGGGCTACGGCGGCATGCCCCGGCGGTACGCGACGTACCTTCCGCAGTTCGCGACGCTGCATCAGGTCGCCACCGTCGGCGCGTTCCTGATGCTGGTCGGCGGCATCGCCTTCATCTGGAACTTCGTCCAGTCCTGGCTCGAAGGGCCGAAGGTCGAGGACGGCGACCCGTGGAACCTCCGCGAGACCGGCATGATGACCGCCGAGTGGGAGTGGTTCGAGCGCAAACAGCAGACCGCCATCACCGACGGCGGTGAGGACGACGAGACCGAAGCCGAGGCGACCGCCGACGGCGACGCGGCCTGAGGCGTCGGTCCGCACATCGGTTCTTTCGATTTCGCTGTTCGGATCGACACCGGAGAGCGTCGCCGGCGGCTCCACAACCGTCTTGTCCGCGGCCGCCCAACTCGAAGCCATGTCAGACACGGACCTCCTCGGCATCGTCCTCGGGCTGGTCGCGACGTTCATGTTCGCCGCCGGACTGTTGCTCGTCCTGTGACCGTGTGCCGGCGGAGCGACCGAACGAGCGCCGAGTCGGGTCCCCGTCGCGGGGATCGTGGCCGCGTGCCGCAGCGGCCGACGGGAGCGAGAGCCCAAGCGGGAGACCGCCGATGAGCGACGGCGTCTCGGGCAAGCGCGGCGTGCTCGTCCTCTACGTCGTCATCGTAACCGTCGCTGCCGTCGGCGGGCTGGCGACGGGCTACTTCGTCGAGGGGATGCGCCGGCCGGCGCTGCTCTTCCTCGTTGAGCTGCCGGCGACTCCTCTGGGATTCGCGACCTACGGCGCCGTGACCGTCGCCATCGTGCTCGCCGTGCCGCTCGTGGGCGTGGTGTACGTCTCCCAGCACATCGACGACCCCGACGCCGTTGAGGAGTAACGCGGCGGTGGTGCGAAACGCCCGTCGTCGGCGCTGTTCAGATACGCGATAGATACCGGACCGACGTATGGTGGGATCGAACTCGGTGTTCAGAGAAACAGCGGAGGCTCGACCAACCGACGCCGGGTGGGGCTGAAGAGGGCCGAGGGCTTTCCCGGTCAGCGATGCGGAAGCGGTCAGAACCGCTCTCTCATCCGAACAGTACTTTCGCCGCCGTCCCCGACAGTTTTGCCAGTTGATACCCTACGTCGAGGTATGGACCTCAGAGAGGCGACCTCAGAGGACGTCGACGGGATTCGCACCGTCGCGGCGGCGTCGCTGTCGGCGTCGTACGCGGACGTCTTCGACGAAACGGAGCGGGCGGCGGCGCTCGAAAGCTGGTACGACCGGGGCGAACTCGCCGAGAAGCTCACCGACGAGCGGAGCCGCTTCGTCGTCGCCGTCGACGACGGCGAGGTCGTCGGCTTCGCCGAGACCTACCGCGACGAGGCCGACGAGCCGGTCGGCCGCATCGACTGGCTGCACGTCCACCCCGACCACCGCGGCCGCGGCGTCGGCGAACAGCTCCTCGGACGGGCCGAGAGCGAACTCGCGGAGGCCGGCGCCGTGCGCCTCGAGGGTCGGGTGCTGGCTCCTCACGAGGCGGGCGCGGAGTTCTACGCCGACCACGGCTACGAACCCGCCGGCGAGCGGACCGTCGACCTCAACGGCCGGACGCTGTCCGAGCGCACCTTCGTCCGGAGCGCTAGCGACGCGACCGACGACCCCAAGCTGGTCGACACCGTCGACCACGACGGTGAGACGCTGTACGTCGCCTACGACGAGAGCTCTCGGGGGTCGGAGGCGCCCTTCTTCGTCGTCTACGAGGACGACGGACGCCGGGACCGCTACAGCTGGCTCTGTGGCGGCTGCGAGACCGCCGTGACCGCGATGGACGCGATGGGACGGCTCACCTGCGACTGCGGTAACGCTCGCAAGCCGACTCGCTGGGACGCCTCCTACCTCTGAGCCCTCGGGAGCAGTCCGTACCGCTCCCGAGAGCTATTCGGCGCTCCCGTCGTGTCGTGTGCCAATATATTAGTACTCTGAAAATATCTTAGTAGCTGGGCCACCGAGCGTGACCATGACGCTGTCGGAGTACACCGGTCGAGCGCTGCCGGACGACGAAGAGGGAACGGTCCGCCGAGTGACGGCACACCACCGCTGGACGCCGGCGGCGGAGGCCTACGAGTCCTGTCGCAACTGCGGGCTCGACGTGCGGCTGCGAGAGCGACACGTCCTCGTCGTGAGCGAGGTCGGCGACGCCGTCGAGCGGAGCCACCTCTGTAACGAGGGCTGCATCGCCGAGTGGCTCAACGACGAGTGATTCGAGACCGAGACGGAAGCCGCGAACGGAAACGGGCAGGGGAACGAGAACGAGAATGTGAACAGAAACGCCGGCGCCCCGGGCGAGCGACGGGCAGGCGCCGTCAGTCGGCGTCGACGGCGCTCTGGATGTCCTCGACGACGTCGGGGTTGCGAAGCGTCGAGGTGTCGCCCAGCTCGGCGTCGTTGGCGATGTCTTCGAGCAGTCGGCGCATTATTTTGCCCGAGCGGGTCTTTGGCAGTTCGGGCGTGAACACCACGCTCTGGGGGCGTGCGATGGGTCCGATGGCGTCCTCGACGCCCTCGATGATACCCTCACGGAGGTCGTCGTCCCCGTCGTGGCCGTCCTCGGTGATGACGTAGGCGTGGACCGCCTCGCCTTTTACGTCGTGGTCGCCGCCGACGACGGCGGCCTCGGCGACGCCGTCGACGCCGACGATGGCCGACTCGATCTCCATCGTCCCCAGCCGGTGGCCAGAGACGTTGATGACGTCGTCGACGCGACCGAGGACGGTGATGTAGCCGTCGTCGTCGATCTTCGCGCCGTCTTCGGGGAAGTACACCCACTGGTCGTCGTCGGGGTCGGAGTACTCGCGCCAGTACTCGTCGACAAAGCGCTCGTCGTTGCGGTAGAGCGTCCGCAACATTCCGGGCCAGGGCTTCTGGACGGTGAGGTAGCCGGCGTGGCCGGCCGCCACCTCCTCGCCGTCGGGGCCGACGACTTCGGCGTCGACGCCCGGCAGCGGCGGCCCCGCCGAGCCGGGTTTCATCGTGTTCACGCCCGGCAGCGTCGTCACCATCATGCCGCCGGTCTCGGTCTGCCACCAGGTGTCGACGACCGGGCAGGACTCGTCGCCGACGTGTTTGTAGTACCACTTCCAGGCGCGGGGATTGATGGGTTCGCCGACGGTGCCCAGCAGCCGCAGGCTGGAGAGGTCGTGGGCGTCGGGGTACTCGCTGCCCCACTTCATGAACGCCCGGATGGCCGTCGGCGCGGTGTACAGCTGGGTGGCCTCGTACTCCTCGACGACCTCCCACAGTCGGTCGCGCTCGGGGTGATCGGGAGTGCCCTCGTACATCATCGTCGTCGTCCCCAGTGCCAGGGGGCCGTAGACGATGTAGGAGTGGCCGGTGATCCACCCGATGTCGGCGGCACAGAAGTACGTGTCCTCGGGCTTGACGTCGAGGACGGCGTGTGAGGTCCAGCTAACCCAGGAGAGGTAGCCGCCGGTGGTGTGTTTCACCCCCTTCGGCTGGCCCGTCGTTCCGGAGGTGTACATGAGGAACAGCATGTCCTCGGCGTCCCGGGAGACGGGGTCGACCTCGGCGCCGGCGTGGTCGGCGACGAGGTCGGCGTAGTCGTGCTGGGTGGCCCGGAGGTCGTGACCGAAGTCGTCGCCGTTGGCGCCGAGGCGGTCGACGACGACGGTCGTCGTCTCGTGATCGACGCCGTCCAGCCCTTCGTTTGCCTTTTCGAGATGGTCGAGGGGGTCGCCGCGACGGTAGTAGCCGTCACAGGTAACGAGATACTCCGAGTCGGCAGCGTTCATCCGCGTCGCCAGCGCGTCCGCCGAGAAGCCGGCGAAGACGACCGAGTGCGGCGCGCCGATGCGGGCACACGCGAGCATCGCGACCGGCAGCTCCGGAATCATCGGCATGTACATCGTCACCACGTCGTCCTCGCCGACGCCCAGCTCCCGGAGCGCGGCCGCGAACTCGTTGACCTCGCGGTGAAGCTCCGCGTAGGTGTACGTGCGGTTGTCCTCCTCGACCGGCTCGCCGACCCACTCGATGGCGGCCTCGTCGCCGCGGTCATCGAGGTGGCGGTCCAGACAGTTCGCGGAGGCGTTCAGCGAGCCGTCCGCGAACCACTCGTAAAACGGCGCTTCGGAGTCGTCGAGCACCTGGTCGTACTCCTCGTCCCAGTCGAGTAGGTCGGCCGCCCGCTCCCAGCACGCCGGCCAGTTCTCTTCGAACTCGTCGTAGATGCCCGGGTCCGAGACGTTGGCTTGCTCGACGAACGCCTCCGGCGGCTCGAACTCCTCGGCCGCTTCGAGTCGTGCTTCGAGCTCCACGTCGTCGTCAGTCATGTGACGGTGCGACAGTATCGATGCAGCGGTTATAAATCTACGTCCGCGGCGGAGCGACACAGGGGGCACTGTTCGAATAAGAGAACAGCTCTCTCCGATTCCGCATCGACAACCTGGAAAGCCCACCCTGCGTCGGTTGGCCGATCCGGCATTACGTATCTGAACACCGTCGACGCCGACGCCAGAAGAGCTAAGCCGGTGCCGGGCGAGGCGCCCGTACGTGTACCACGTGCTCCTGGCCGTCGGCGCGTCGGAGGCGCGCGCTCGTGCGGCCGCCGACGCAGTCGCCGCGCTCCCCAGGCCGACGCCGGCGCCGTCCGAGTGACACTGCTGCACGTCTTCGAGGACAACCCCGCCGGCGCGACCGCACCCCAGCACGTGACGGTCCGGGCCGCTCAAGACGTCCTCGAAGATCGCGGCGTGGAGGTGCACGTCCGCGGCGACAGCGGCGACCCGGCGACGGTCGTACAGGAGGTGGCCGCGGAGGTCGATGCCGACTGCATCGCCCTCGGCGGCGGCAGGCGCTCGCCGGCCGGCAAAGCCGTCTTCGGGAGCGTCACTCAGACCGTGTTGCTGTCGGCGAACCGACCGGTGCTCGTCGCCGGCGAGAGCGATGCTGACGGTGACAGCGGCGAGTGAGGCGACGGCGTCGACGACGCGGCGCCGACGAGCAGTTCGACGGCGACGTCGCGCCGACCAGCTCAGGCCAGTCCGACCGTCTCCTGATAGGAGCCGTACGCCTCCTCGAAGACGCCCATGATTTCGCCCATCGTCGCGTAGGCTTTCACCGCGGCGACGACGGACGGCATGACGTTCTCGTCGGCGGCGACGGCCTCGCGGAGCTCGTCGAGGGCGGCCTCGACGGCGTCGTTGTCGCGGTCGGCCTTGACCGATTCGAGGCGGTCGCGCTGGCGCTCGGCGACCTCCTCGTCGACCTTCAGAATTTCGGGCTCGGTGTCCTCCTCGGTTTCGTAGGCGTTGACGCCGACGACCGTCTCCTCGCCGGCGTCGACGCGCTCCTGGTACTCGTAGCTGGACTCCTGAATCTCGCGGTGGAAGAAGCCGCTCTGGATACCCGAGAGCACGCCGTCGCGGACGGAGCCGTCGCCCATCTCGCGTATCTCCTCGATGTAGTCCATCGCCTTCGTCTCGATCTCGTCGGTGAGGCTCTCGACCATGAACGACCCCGCCAGCGGGTCGACGGAGTCGGCGGCGCCGGACTCCTCGGCGATTATCTGCTGGGTACGCAGCGCGACGCGGACGGCCTCCTCGCTGGGCAGCGCCAGCGCCTCGTCGTATGAGTTGGTGTGGAGGCTCTGGGTGCCGCCCAGCACGCCCGCCAGCGCCTGGATGGTGACGCGGACGATGTTGTTCAGGGGCTGCTGGGCCGTCAGCGACTGGCCGGCGGTCTGGGTGTGGAACTTCAGGCGCTTGCTCTCGGCGGCCTCGGCGTCGTACCACTCCTCCATCACGGTGGCGTAGATGCGCCTGGCGGCCCGGAACTTCCCGACCTCCTCGAAGATGGAGTTGTGGGCGTTGAAGAAGAAGGACAACTGGGGCGCGAACTCGTCGACATCGAGTCCGCGGTCGAGACAGTCCTCGACGTAGGCGAACCCGTCGGCGAGGGTGAACGCGAGCTCCTGAATCGCCGTCGACCCCGCCTCGCGGATGTGGTAGCCGGAGATGGAGATGGGGTGGAACCGCGGCGTCTCCTCGGTGGCGAACTCGACGGTGTCGGTGACGATGTCCAACGAGGGCTCGGGCGGGATGACCCACTCCTTCTGTGCGATAAACTCCTTCAGCATGTCGTTCTGGAGGGTGCCCCGAATCTCCGAGCGGTCGACGCCCTGCTTGTCTGCCAGGGCGACGTACATCGCGTAGATGACCGGCGCCGAGGGGTTGATCGTGAACGACGTCGACACCTCGCCGATGTCGATGCCGTCGAAGAGGATCTCCATGTCCCGCAGCGTGTCGACGGCGACGCCCTCCTTGCCGACCTCGCCCAACGCCATCGGGTCGTCGGAGTCGATTCCCATCAGCGAGGGCATGTCGAACGCCGTCGAGAGCCCGGTCTGGCCCTCCTCGATGAGGTAGTGGAACCGCTCGTTGGTGTCCTCCGCGGAGCCGAAGCCGGCGAACTGCCGCATCGTCCACGTCCGGCCGCGGTGCATCGTCGGGTACGGCCCGCGGGTGTACGGGAACTCCCCCGGAAGGCCGAGGTCGTCGTCGTAGTCGAGGTCGGCCACGTCCTCGGGGGTGTACAGCCGGTCGACCTCCAGGTTCGAGACGGTGGCGAAGCGGTCCCGACGCTCCCCGTAGCGGTCCAGCGTCGGGTCCAGCGTCTCCGACTCCCACTCCTCGCGGGAGTCGCGTATCTCGGCGAGGTCGTCGTCGTCGTACATACCCGTGTAATTCCCCGGACCGTTCATTAAGGATTCGGGTCCGAAACGAGGTCAATCGTCGGCGGCGGCCGACGGACCGTCCCGGGCGACGACTTCCCCGAGCATCAGCATCGGTACCGTCCCGGCCGCGGCGCCCAGCCCGTAAACGGCGACCAGCGCCGTGACCAGCCCCCAGTACGACTCCAGCGGCGAGACGAAGGCCACGGCGCCGACGACGAAGCCGGCGACGACGAGGCCGCCGGCCAGCAGGCGCCCGCGAACCGCCCCGCGAGGGACCGCAGCGAGCGCCGGCGCGAGGACGACCGGCAGCGCCATCGTCACCTCGGCGAGGCGGTGTCGGACGATCTCCGTGGTGGTCCGATACTCGGTCGGGTTCGCGACGGTCAGGCCGACGACGGTGAGCCCGGCGGCGACGGCGCCGGCGACGACAACGTCCCAGAGGGTCGCCTCCTCCCCGCGGACGACCGCGACGAGGCCGGTCGCGACGGCGACCGCGGCACCCGTCTGAACGACGGCGAAGTCGGCGTCCACCGGAACGGCCTCGACCGACGCGACGGCGACGAGGAGACCGAGAGCGACGAGGGCGCCGCCGAGTTCCGCCGGCTCGGGGGCGACGCGCCGACGGAGAGCCTCGGCCCCGCGAAGCGCGCCGAACAGGCCGGCCGCGAACAGCGCCGCGCCGAGGAGGTGATACCGGACGAGCCCGCTCGCCAGCGTGGGCAGCGTCGCCAGCGCGACCGCGGCGGCAGCTTTCGCGTCGATCAGCGGGCCGGACGCGGCGAAGACGACGTAGCTGCTCGTCGGCGCGTTCGGCGCCTCGTACAGCTCCGCGGTGCCGTCGCCGGTCCACGTCGCGCGACGGCCGCCGACGTCCGCGTCGGCCGGGTCGTTCGCGACGGTCGTCTCCTCCGGACCGACGAGCGTGAGCCGGTCGACGTTGAGCTTTGGCCACGTCTCGCGGCCGTGGGTGTGGAGGTACTCCACCACCAGCGGACCGGCGGGCGAGCGCGTCGCCGCGACGCGGTCGACGACCGTGAGGACGACCGCCTGTCCGTCGACGGCAGCCGAACGGAGTTCGAACGGACCGTCGACCGTCCCGTCGTCGAGACGGTCGCGGACGAGCGCCCGGAGTTCATCGGGGTTGTCCCGGAAGTGCGCCGCCGTCGAGGCGTTCCGGAAGCGGTTCCGGACGCGCCAGGTGGCGGTGCCGTCCTCCCGAACCGTGACGGTCGCTGTGCTGTGGGTCACCGTCGCTCCCTCGACGTACTCCTGGGCGCCGCCGGCGAAGCTGTCGCCGCAGACGCCACACAGCGGGGACGGCTGCGGGCTCGCGGCGGTCGGCGCCGGGGCGCCGGCGGCGACGAGGGCGACGACCGCCGCGACGACGGTCGCGGTCTGGAGGGCCTCGCGGAACATGCTCGGGACCCCGGTCGTGTCGGATAAATGCTTTCAGGTGTCGACGGGCGCGGTCGACTCGCTCTCACCCGGCAGCGACAGCGCGGCGCGAACGCCGTCGGCACACCGACGGAGCGTCGCCGCCAGCGAGAGGAGCGGATGGCGGTCGTCGAAGGGTCGATAGAGGAACGCCTGCGGGGTGAACGCATCGGGGCCGGCGGCCGCCCGACGGTGACGACGGACGGTTTCGAGACGGGATTCGACGGCCCGATCGGCCCGGTCGACGAGCACGTCGAGCCGGCGGGCGTAGGCGTCCCGAACCCCGGCGTCGTCGGGGCCGTCGGGGTCGTCGGCGACGTCCGAGAGCGACGCCACGCCGTCGGCGACCGCCCGGAGGTCGCCGGCGACGCGGTCGACGGACTCGGCCTCCTCGTCCAGCACGTCGATCCACCCCTCCCGCTCGGCGCGGGCCTGTCCGATGGCCTCGAGCAGCGCCGCCTCGCACCGTCGGTCGAAGGCGCTGCCCTCGGTCAGCGCGATCGCGACTTCGGGACCGAACTCGGCGGCGAGGCTCCGCTCGTAAGGGTCGCCGTACTCCTCGTCGTAGTGGGGGACGCTCATCACGGTGGCCCGGTAGGCGTCCCGGACCGTCGTCAGCGCCGACCCGGACCGTCGTTGCCGGCGGGCAGAAACGACTCCCGGGGTCGTCGGCCGTCCGGGCTCGGGGTCGAGCGCCCGGACTCGCTCGGCGAAGGCACCGAGAGCCTCGTACTCGTCGGTCGTCCGGCGGCGTTCGGTCCGGAGTCGCCGGCGAACGCCGGAGACGACCTCGTCGGCGTGGTCGACCGCGGCCGCCGGTGGTGGGCCTGGTCCCATCCCGTTTCGACCCGCGGTGCGAGACTCAAAGAAGGATTATAATTGGGCTCCGTACCGCTCCGGAGTCCACCGGAGGCGTCCAAACCGGCTCAGAGCGCGTAGTCGTGGTCGCCGGTTTCGCTCCGCAGGAACGCCGTCAGCAGGTCGGTCGTTGCGGCGATGTCGTCCCGGTTGGCGGTTTCGGTTCCCGTGTGGAGATACCGCGTCGGGATGGAGATGGCGCCGACCGGGCGGGCGCCGCCCTCGGTTTGGAAGCCGGCCGTGTCGGTGCCACCGGCGGGGAGGACTTCGAGCTGGTGGTCGATGTCCTCGGTCTCGGCGACCTCGCGCAGCCGACGGTGGACCTTGTGGGTGGTGATGACGGAGCTGTCCTTGAGCTTGATGGCAGCGCCGTCGCCGAGTTCGGTGACGTGGTCCGCGGGGTCGCCCACCTGCGGGATGTCGTTGGCAACGGTCACGTCCAGCGCGATCGCGAGGTCGGCGTCGGTGTCGGTGCCGAGCGCGCGGGCCCCGCGCAGGCCCACCTCCTCCTGGACGGTCGCACAGAAGTGAACCGTCACCTCGGGGTCGACGACCCGCTCGGCGGCTTCGAGCATGGTGAACACGCAGACGCGGTCGTCGAGGGATTTCCCCGAGACGCAGTCGCCGAGTTCGACGGTGTCCTGCTGGAGGGTCACGAGGTCGCCGACGCCGACCAGCTCCGCGACCGCGTCGCCGTCCCGACCCATGTCGATGACGACGTCGGCGACCTCCTCGTCGTTGCCTTCGTCGCCGTCGAGCAGGTGCGGCGGCACCGAGCCGATGACGCCCGTGAGGTCGCCGTCGTCGGCGTGGACCGTCACCCGCTGAGAGCGCAGGATGCGCGCGTCCCAGCCGCCGAGGGCGTCCACCTTGAGGAAGCCGTCGTCGGTGACGTGACGCACCATGAAGCCGATCTCGTCCATGTGGGCGGCGACGGCGACGCTGAAGTCGGTGTCCCCGCCGCCGTGAACGGTGCCGACGACGTTGCCCATCCCGTCGGTACGGACCTCGTCGGTCGCCTCGGCGAGGCGCTCGCGGACGATGTCGCGGACGCGGTCCTCGTAGCCCGGGACGCCGTGTGCTTCCGTCAACTCGCGGAGTCGGTCGAAGGCGATGTCCATGCCTCTCCTGTCGGGGCGGCCGGCAAAAAGGCGTGGGTCGCGGTGACGACGGCTGGCCGGCGGGCCGTCGTCGGGCGTTCCGGAACCCTTTTCGGGCTCTTCGGCGCACGTCAGGCCATGGCAGACGACGAAACGGTCGCCGAGATACGCAGCCAGCTCGAAGCCGCCCTCGAGGGCGCGGAGTACCCGGTCGACGACCAGATGGACCTCGTTCCCGCGCTGCCGGACGGCCCCGGCACGCGCTTCGAAGCCGGCGACGTGAGCTTCACCGCCATGGAGATGGCGGCCCGCCTCGGCGGCCACCAGGAGTTCCCCTACGCCGACGTCGACTCCCTCGTCGACGACATCGTCGAGGGGCTGCGCGCCGAGGACATCGTCTGAGCAGTCCGTCCGCCGTCTCTCGGGACCACCGCCAGCCGCCGGCTCCCCGCCTCGCCGACGAGAGGTTGAAGGGATCGCCCGCATAACGTCGGTTGTGTCGCCGCTCTCGTCGTTCCCCCGGTGGCTGCTCGTCGGCGTCGCGCTGGGCGTCGTCGCCTCCGTCGTCGTCGCCGCCGTCTTCGTTCTCGGCAACCGGTTGTTCCCCGACGGCGGTGCGGCCGAGAGCACCCGAACCGACGGCAACGCCCGTCGGCGGGCGGAGATCGGCCGATACTTCGAGCGCATCGGCGAGCCCTTCGTCAGGGACCGCCGCTTCGCCGACCGCGAGGTCGCCTTCTATCTCCCCGAGCGCGACGTCGCCGTCACCTTCGACGTGGAGACGTACTTCGCTCTGGAGAGCCGAGACACCGAGGTCGTCCTCTGTGAGTACGAGATGCCCGCCAGCGCGCTCGGCCGGCGGCTCCCCTTCGAGGTGCCGACCGTCGAGAGCGTCCCGGCAGCGCCGACCGACGCCGCGGTGACCCGGGCGTTCGCCCGCCTCGGGGTCGCCGCCGACGCCGACGCCGAGACCGTCGAGACCGCCTACCGCGAGAGGGTCAAGGCCGTCCACCCTGACCAGGGCGGCGACCCGGAGGAGTTCCGGGCCGTCCGGGAGGCGTACGCGACCGCGAAAGACCACCTGGAGAGCGTCGACGACGGCGGAGAGGCCGAACAGCGGGTCACCTGAACGGTCCCGGCCGCGTCTCCGCGCCCCCTTAACTACGATTGTTGGAAATTTTCCGGGTTCGACAGGTGAAGCGACGGGTTCCGGCAGGCATATGCGTCGGTGTGGTCAAGGCTGGCCCGATGACAGGCGCACACATCGCCGGGGTCGGGCTCACTCGCTTCGGGCGCCAGCCCGAGCGGACGGGGCGGGACCTCTTCGGCGAGGCGGCGACCGCCGCGCTCAGCGACGCCGGCGTCGGCGTCGACGACGTCGAGGCCCTCCACTACGGGAACTTCATGGGGTCGCTGGCGGAGGGCCAGGGCCATCAGGCACCGCTCGTGGCCGAGGCCGCCGGGCTGGGCTGTCCGGCGACCCGCTACGAGGAGGCCTGTGCCTCCGCGGGGGTCGCGGTGCGGGAGGCGGTTCGGCTCGTCGAGGCGGGCGTGCAGGACGTGGTGCTGGCCGGCGGGATGGAGCGGATGACCAACCTCGGCACGGAGGGTGCGACCCGTGGGCTGGCCATCGCCGCCGACGAGCTGTTTGAGGTCCGGGCGGGGATGACCTTCCCCGGCGCGTACGCCCTGATGGCGCGGGCGTACTTCGAGCGCTTCGGCGGCGACCGCGAGGATCTCGCCCACGTCGCCAGCAAGAACCACCGCCACGCGCTCGAAAACGAGTTTGCCCAGTACCAGCGCGAGGTCAGCGTCGCGGAGGCCCTGGAGGCGCCGCCGGTCGCCGAGCCGCTGCACCTCTTCGACGCCTGCCCAATCACCGACGGCGCCAGCGCAGTGGTCGTCGTCAGCGAGGCCTACGCCGCCGCGAACGACCTCGGGGCGCCGGTCCGGGTCGCCGGCACGGGCCAGGGCACCGACCGAATGGCGCTGCAAGACCGGGACCACCTCGCCCGAACGCCCGCGGCCGACGACGCCGCGACCGCCGCCTACGACGACGCCGGGCTCGGCCCCGAGGACGTCGACGTGGCCGAGGTCCACGACTGCTTCACCATCGCCGAGGTGCTGGCCCTAGAGTCGCTCGGGCTGTACGAACCCGGCGAGGCGGTCGGCGCCGCCCGTCGCGGGGAGACCACCGCCGACGGCGAGCTTCCGGTGAACCTCTCGGGCGGGCTGAAGGCCAAGGGCCACCCGGTCGGTGCCACCGGCGGGTCACAGATCGTCGAGTTGACTCGGCTGCTGCGCGGCGATCACCCCAACAGCGACGCCGTCGCCGACGCCGAGGTCGGACTCACCCACAACGCCGGCGGAACGGTCGGCTCCGCGGTCGTCCACGTGCTGGAGGTGGCCGAATGAGCGACGACGCCGGCGGCGACGACGCGGATGACGCCGGCTTCGACGAGTGGTTGGACGCCCTCGCGGCCGGAGAGGCCTACTACCTCTCGTGTGACGCCGGCCACGGTAACCTCCCGCCGCGGCGGGTGTGTCCGGACTGTGGCCGCAGCGACCTCCGCGAGGAGCCGCTGCCCGAGACCGGCACCGTCGAGACGTTCACCACGGTCCACGTGCCGGCGCCGCAGTTCGCCGACGACGCCCCATACGTCACGGCCGTCGTCGACTTCGGGCCGGTCCGGCTGACGGGCGTCGTCCGCGAGGAGGCGGTCGACGACGACGAGGCGCCGGCGGTCGCCGTCGGCGACGCCGTCGTTCCGGACCGCGGCGCCAGCGAGACCACCGGCGAGGAGACGGTCGTCTTCCGGCCGGCCTGAGAGCCCAGCGCCGCCGACTCTGCCCGTCAGTCGTCGCTCGCCGCCGGCGCCGCGCCGTCGCGCTCGACGGTGGCGTCGGCGTCGACGCCGGAGCCGCCTCCGGTCGTCGTCTCCTCGTCGTCCTCGACGCCGAGTTCCCGCAGCAGACTGTCGGGGTGTTCGACGTGGGGCAGCAGCTTCGCCCGGTCGACGACGACCAGGCGGGCGTCGGCCGCCTCGGCCAGCTCGCGGCCCTGTGCGACCGGCGTGATGTCGGCCTCGCGGCCCCAGAGAATCGTGACCGGCGTCTCCCGGGCCGCGAGCGCGTCGCCGAGGTCGACCCCGGAGTTGAGGAAGCCAGCGACGAACGACGCCGGCGCGAACCGCGCGTTCTCCTGGTGGGTCGTCGCCCACTCGTACTCAACCCACTCCGCGACGGGCAGCGCCGGGTCGTCGTACCCGTGGTCGGCGTTGAAATAGCGGATGCTCGGCTTGGAGCCGAGCGCGTTGAACAGCGCCTCGCCGAGGACGGGCAGTCGGAGCAGCTCCCGGAGGAACGGCCGCGGCGGCTCCGGTCCGGCGACGGTCGTCGGACAGATGAGCGTCAGCGAGTCGACGGGCACCGCCGCCTCGTCGGCGGCGGCGACGTAGGCGCCGGTCAACGAGGAGGCGACGACCGCTGGCGGTTCGTCCGTTGTGAACTCCGTCAGGAAGTCAGCGACGAATTCCTCGTACAGCGCCGCGGAGTACCGCAGCGGCGGGCGGTCCGAGCGACCGAACCCGGGGAGGTCCGGCGCGACGACGTGGTACTCGGCCGCGAGGTCGTCGAACACCTCGCGGAACTCGCCGGCCGAGCCGGCGGCGTTGATGCCGTGTAACAGGACGAGCGTCCGGTCGCCGGGGTCGCCCGCCTCGGTGTAGGCGACGTCCATCCCGCGCCAGCGGTAGCTGCGCTGGCGGCCCGACAGCGGCGGCTCCAGGTCGGGAGCGGTCGCTGCGAGGACGCGGTTGGCGACTGCCGTGAGGCCGACGCCGGCGGCGACGGACGCGAGCGCGCGGCGGAGTGACATAGGCGTCGGTACGGGCCGCGCGCTCTTAAGCGGTTTCCGACGGGACGCCGCGGACGAGGGGTCGGCGAGGACGACGAGAGTGGCCGGACCGAATCATACTGATTGCTGCGAGTCCGTACCGCCGTGACGGCTCGAATCGGTGAGTCGAGCCGCTGAAAACGGCGCTGTTCGACACACCCTCTGAAAACCGTCGCGGTGATCAGTATCAGTCCCCGTCGTCGCGGCGCTCGGCCACGCAGTCGGCCAGCGGACCGACCACCTCGTCGGCGACGGTGTAGGGGTCGGTCTCACGGGCGCGGACCCGCCGTGCGAGCTCCTCGACGCCGCCGCGTCGGCGGAGTTCGGCCTCCAACAGCTCCGCGGCGTCGTTGCGGACGAGCTGGCGGATCTCCTCGGCGTACCGGGTGCGGGCCTTCCGGTCGAGGCCGCCGGTCGATTCGAGGAACGAGCGGTGGGCCGTCAGCGTCTCGGCCAGCTCCGGGACGCCGTCGCCGTCGGTGGCGACGGTGGTGACGACCTCCGGCTCCCACGTCGACTCGTCGTCCCCGTCGTCGTCACCCCCCTCGCGTTGGTCGGGAAGCTCGACCGCCCCCGGCCCGTGGTGGCCGGTGTTCAGGTTCGAGGTCGGCTCCTCGCGCATGTGCAGCATCTCTTCGAGGTCGGCGACGGTCTTCTGGGCGCCGTCCATGTCGGCCTTGTTGACGACGAACACGTCGCCGATTTCGAGGATGCCGGCCTTGAGCATCTGCACGTCGTCGCCCGAGCCGGGCTGGACCAGCACCGCCACCGTGTCGGCGGTTTTGACGACGTCGACCTCGTTCTGGCCGGCGCCGACGGTCTCTATCAGTATCCTGTCCTTGCCGAAGGCGTCCAGCGCGGTGACGGCGTCGGAGGTGGCCGTCGACAGCCCGCCGAGCTGGCCGCGGGCGGACATCGACCGGAAGAAGACGTCCATGTCGCCGACGTTGTTCGCCATCCGGATGCGGTCGCCGAGGACGGCACCGCCGCTGTACGGCGATGACGGGTCGACCGCGATGACCCCGACGGTGTCGCCGCGCTCGCGGTAGTGGGCGGCGAGCTTATCGACCAGCGTCGACTTGCCCGCGCCGGGCGAGCCGGTGACGCCGACGACCGTCGCCTCGCCGGTGTGACGGTGGAGTTCCGAGACGATGTCGCGGTAGCCGGGCGAGCGGTCCTCTACCTTCGAGATGACGCGGGCCAGCGCGCGGTGTTTGCCGGCCAGCAGCTCCGCGACGAGGTCCTCGTCGGGCTCGGCCGTGCTCATCGGCGCTCGGGCGCGTTCTCCCGGACGAACTCGATGGTCTCCTCCATCTCCGTGCCAGGGCCGAACACCTCCGCGACCCCCATCTCCTTCAGTTTCTCCTCGTCGTCGTCGGGGATGATACCCCCGACCAGTAACAGCGTGTCGGCAAAGGCGTCGTATTCCTCCAGTCCCTCGACGATTTTCGGCACCAGCGTGTTGTGTGCCCCCGAGAGGATTGAGATGCCGAGGACATCGACATCCTCCTGGACGGCCGCCTGGACGATTTCGTCCGGGGCGCGGTGCAGCCCCGAGTAAACGACCTCGAAGCCGGCGTCCCGGAACGCGCGGGCGATAACGTGGGCGCCGCGGTCGTGACCGTCGAGGCCGACCTTGGCGATGAGACAGCGAATCGTTCGCTCGTCGGCGTCCGACTCCTCCGGTTCGACGCTCATGACGCAGAATTTGCCACGGGACGGTTTTACTCTAACGGAAATTGAGTCAGAACCGGTCGGTCCGGACTCGCTCGCGCTTTCCCGACGACGAGCGACCGGCGGCTCAGACCGCGGCGGTCGCCGCCGACTCCGGCCCGGCGTCGTCGACGCCGACGACCGTCCCGTAGGCGGCCCCGAACATGTAGAAGACCGCCACCTGCACGTAGAACTGGAGGAAAGGCACCACCAGCAGGCCGACGACGGTGAGCGCCAACACGGCGACGACGACGTTGAGCGCGACGGCGATGACGAACGGGACGAACCACGCGAGAAGGTAGTCGGCGCTCAAAAGCAGCGACTTCAGCGTCCCCGCGTCGAAGGCGTCGCCGAACGACCCCTGGACGGCCATGCTCGAAAGCGCCGCCGGCACGAGGTAGTACAGCAGCGCCGTCGCCAGCAGACTCACCAGCAGTCCGAGCGCCCCCAGTCCGCCGACGACGCCCGTGACCGTCTCGCCGCCGGCGACGACGCCTCCGGCGAAGACGGTTCCACTGACCGCCAGCAGCCCGAACGGGACGAGTCCGTAGACGACCACCACCGCGGTCGCTTTCAGCCCGTCGACGAGCAGTCCGCCCCAGTCCTCGAACGACGGCGGCTCCTCGACGTTTCTCGCCGACTGCTCCAGCACGCGGACCAGATAGCCGAGCAGGAGGAACGCCGGCACGACCAGCACGCTTCCGAACCCGAGGATGCCGCCGATGACGACCCGGCCGAGTGCGTCGTCGCCTCGTGCGGGGTAGGACAAGCCGTCTTCCAACATACTCCGTGAGGGATACGGCAGCGACTTAATTGTTGCCGGTGGACATGTCCGGGTCGTTACCCGTTTCGGTCGGGGGCTTGACCGCTCCCTGCCGGGGGCGACGCCGCGAGTGCTGTCCTCGCGGCACCGGCGACCCCACCCTGGACCGCCTCAGACGTGTTCGTCGAGGAACTCGACGGTCTGGGCGGCGGCCTCGATGCGGTTGTCGAGCTTCGAGAAGCCGTGGCCCTCGTCCTCGAAGATGAGCTTCCGAACGGGAACGCCGCGCTCGTCGAGTTCGGCGACGATCTGCTCGGCCTCGCCGACGGGGACGCGCGGGTCGTTCTCTCCGTGGAGGACGAACAGCGGCGCGTCGATTCGGTCGACCCGGTTGATCGGCGAGACCGACTGGAGGAAATCCCGGTCCTCGGCCAGCGACCCGTACTCCGCCTCCCGGAGGGACCGCCGCCACTCGCCGGTGTTCTCCAGGAAGGTGACGAAGTTGGCGATGCCGACGACGTCGACGCCGGCGGCCCACAGCTCGGGGTACTCCGTCATGCAGGCGAGCACCATGAACCCGCCGTAGGAGCCGCCCTTGACGGCGATGCGGTCGGAGTCGACCGCGGGGTGGTCGTAGAGCCACTCCACGCCGGCGCGAACGTCCTTTACCGAATCCATCCGCTTCTCGACGTCGTCCAGATGGGTGTACGCCTTCCCGTACCCCGAGGAGCCGCGGACGTTCGGCTCGAAGACGGCGTACCCGTTGTTGAGGAAGTACTGCGTCGTCGGCGCGAACGACGGCCGGCGCTGGGACTCCGGCCCGCCGTGGATGTCGACGACGACCGGCGTGTCGCCGTCGCCGGTGTCGGCCGTCGGCAGCGAGAAGAACGCGGGTATCTCCCGGCCGTCGAACGTCGGGTAGTGGACCAGCTCGGGCTCGACGAACGTCTCTCGGGGGATGCCCGCGGTCCCGGCGTTCGTCCACCGGGTCGTCTCGCCGTCAAGGCGGCCGACGTGAACGTTGGCGTTGTCGGTCCGCCCCGTCGCGGTGAACGCGAAGCGCTCGCCGTCCGGCCCCCACGAGACGCCGCCGGCGACGCCCGCGGCGGTGTCGACCTCGGCGACGTCGGCGAGGCCGGTCGCGCCGTCGAGTCGACCGACGGTCAGCTCCGTGTAGCCGTCGACGTTGCGGGAGTACACCAGCCGCCCGGTGTCGGCGTCGAGGCTCACGCCGTCGACGTTCCACTCGCCGCCGTCGACGACCGTCTCGAAGTTGTCGCCCTCGTCGGTACGGGTGGCGTCATCAGCGTCGCCGGCGCCGGCAGCGTCCAGAGCGACCCGTTCGAGTCCGAGCGTGTCGCTGTCGCGGTCGGTAGCGACGTACACCGACTCCCCGTCGGGCCCCCACTCGGGGCTCTGGAAGCGGGCGTCCCCGTCGTGGGGCGTGAGGTGGTGAAGCCCCCCGTCGCCGGCGAGGTCGAGGGCGTACAGGTCGTGGTCGAAGCTGGAGTGGGCCTCGTGGACGAGCAGTCGGTCGCCGTCGGGCGACCAGCCGGCCACGCTCAGCCAGCCGTCGCCCTCGTGGACGAGCGTGGCGTCGTCGCCGGTTTCCTCGCGGCTCTGAACGTAGACATCGAACACCGACTCGTCGCGGCGGTTGGCGGCGAAGGCGAAGCGGTCGCCGTCGGGCGACCAGCCGCCCCAGCGGTGTTTGGCCTCGGGACGGGCGGTCAGTCCGACGATTTCGCCCACGGCGGGGTCGAGGCGGTACAGCTGCATCCGCTCGTTGCCGCCCTCGTCCATGCCGAAGACGAGTTCGCGGCGCTCGGGCGACCAGTCGAGAAACGACACCGGCTCGTCGTAGAAGGTGCGCTGGGTCGCCCAGCCGTCGGCCGCCGTCATCGTCCACACCTGTCTCGTGCCGGTGGTGTCCAGCAGGAATGCGAGCGTCTCACCCTCGGGTCCGAGCGCGCCCCCGCTGGCGCTGCGGACGTTGAGGTAGCGTTCGATGTCGTACTCCATACGTCGTCTCGAACGGCCGGGGTGTTGGCGTTTCTGGTGGCGGAACGATCCTCGAGCCGGACGATGAGATTTATACCGGGCGCCGTCGACCGGACGGGTATGCGCGTCGCGTTCGCGTCGCTGACGACGAGCCACCACGACCGCGACGCTGCCGGCGACGGTGACGGTACCGGCGCAGGCCTCGACGGCGACGCGCTGGCCCGACTGCGCCGCACCGCCGAGCTGTTGGCCGACCACGGCCACGACGTGCACTACCTCTGCGGACAGTGGTGGGACGGCGACGCAGTCCCCCAGTTCGACGACGATGGCGTCACCTACCGTCGGGTGACGCGGGACCGCTCCCCGCGGGAGTTCGCGGCGAAGCTCCCGGTCGCCGTCGGTCGGATCGACCCCGACGTGGTGCAGGTGCCGAACGGGCCGTCGAGCCACGTCGTCGCGGCCAGTGCCGGGGCGTCGCTCGTCCGGGCACCGACGATCGTCGACTGGTGGCGCAGCCGTCGCGAGCGAGAGTACGACCGCGTCGTCTCCGCGGCCGACGCGATACTCACGCCCTCCGAGACGGTCCGCACCGAGGCCCGCGAGCGCGGCGCCGACGGCGACGACGTGACCGTCGTCCCCGACCCCGTCGACACGGACCGCATCCGCGAGGCGCCGGTTAGCGAGCGCGCCGACGTGGTGTACGCCAACGACCTCGACGGCGACGCCAACGTAGAGACGTTTCTGCTGGCGCTGGCCGAACTGCGGGACCGCGACTGGCGGGCCGCTGTCGTCGGCGACGGGCCGGCACGGGCGGCCGCCGAGCGCACCGCTCGCGACCTCCGCATCGACGACCGGGTTGCGTTCCTCGGCGACCTGCCGCTGTCGGAGCGACTGCCCATCTATCGCGGCGCGCACGTCTTCGCACAGACGGCCGCCAGGGAGGCGTTCGCTGGCGATCTCCTCTGGGCGCTGGCCTGTGGCTGTCTGGGGGTCGTCGAGTACCAGAGCGGCTCCAGCGCCCACGAACTGGTCGAGAGCCGCGACCGCGGGCGATTGGTCACCAGCCCCCAGGAGTTGGCCGACGAGATAGTCGCTGCCGCCGACCGGGACCGCCTGACAGTCTCCGACGAGTTCGGGGCGTACGACCGCGAGACCGTCGCCGAACGCTACCGAACGACGTACAGGTCGGCGGTCGAGGCGTACGGCTGGTTCTGAAATCGGGTGAATAGAGTTATCATTATCGCACAAGTACGCGGAGGCATGACACGAAACGTCCACGTGCTCCACGTGGACGACGACCCCGAATACACCGCACTCGTCGCCGAGTTCCTCGAGCGCAAGCGCGAGGCGTTCAGCGTCCGGACCGAATCCGACCCCGAAGTCGTCGTCGACCGGCTCGACGTCGAGCGGATCGACTGCGTCGTCTGCGACTACGAGATGCCCGATCACGACGGGGTGAGCCTGCTCGACGACATCAGAGCGGAGTATCCGGATCTTCCGGTCATCCTCTACACGGGCCAGGGGAGCGAGGCGGTCGCCAGCGACGCCATCAACGCCGGAGTGACCGACTACCTGCAGAAGAGCAGCGGCTCGGACCACTACGCCGTGCTCGCCAACCGCATCGAGAACGCCGTCGAGGCGTACCGCGCGACGCGGGCGCTCCAGAACGAGCGCGACCGCTTCGAGGCGCTGTTCGGTGCGTTCCCGGAGCCGACGCTGTCGTACACGCTGGCGGTCGACGGACCAATAATCGAGTCGGTCAACGACGCCTTCGAGCGCGTCTTCGGCGTCGACCGCGAAGCCGCCGTCGGCGAACCAGTCGACGACCTCATCGTCGGCCCTGAGCATCGCTCCGAGGCCGACCGCCTGAACGAGGCCGTCAGGGCCGGCGAACGCCTCGATGCCGACGTCGAGCGCGAGGCCGCCGACGGGATGCGACAGTTCAGAATCCGCAACATCCCGGTCGCCGCCGAGGAGAACAGCGACGGTTTCGCCGTCTACGTCGACGTGACCGAACTCGAACGAGAACGCACCCGGTTCCGGGCGTTTCTCGAACACTCGACCGACGTCATCACCGTCCTGGACGCCGAGGGAGTCAACAGGTACGTCAGCCCCTCGGTCGAGCGCGTGCTCGGCTACGACCCCGAGGAGCTGGTCGGCGAGACGGCCCTGAGGTACGTCCACCCCGACGACCGCGACCGCATCGAGTCGGTGCTCGCCGACGCCGTCGAGAACCCCGAGCAGACGCACACCGCGGAGTACCGGTTCCGCCACAGGGACGGCTCGTGGGTGTGGGTGTCCTCGGTCGGCAACGCCCAGTTCGACAACCCCGCCGTCGAGGGGCTCGTCGTCAACAGCCGCGACGTGAGCGACCGCAAGCGCCGCGAGGAGATGCTAACCGGGCTGCTGGAGGCGACTCGCGGGTTCATGAACGTCGAGCACCCCGCCAAGGTGGCCGACCGGGCCGTCGAGACGGCCACCGAAATCCTCGACCTGCCGGTTTCGAGCGTCTGGTTCCACAGCGACAGCGACACCCTAGAGCCCCTCGCCGTCTCGGAGGCAGCGAAAGACGTCATCGGCGACGCCGCGGCCTCGCTGGGCGAGGAGGACCTCATCCAGGAGGCGTTCGCCGACTCGGAGATGAAAGTCGTCGACGACGTCGGCGGGCGTTCCGACCGGATCGCCGAGGAGACGCCCGTCGAGAGCGAACTCGTCTTTCCCCTCGGCGACCACGGGGTGCTCTGCATCGGTACCACCGACGCTGAGGGCTTCGACGACAACGACGTGTTGCTGGGAGAGATGCTCGCCACCGTGACCGAGGTCGCTTTCGACCGGGCCGCCCGCGCCGCGACGCTGCAGGAACGGGAGGCGGCGCTCCACCGGGAGAAAGAGCGCCTCGAAGAGTTCGCCAGCATCCTCGCCCACGACTTCCGGAACCCGCTCAACGTCGCCAACGGCCACCTCGAACTCGCCCGGAACACGGAGTTCGACCCCGACGCCGAGGACTCACTCGCGCGGGTCGCCGACGCCCACGACCAGATGGACCGCCTCGTCGACGACATGCTCACCATGGCGCGTGGGGGAACGGCCGTCGAACGGACCGAGGCGGTGTCGCTGGCGACCGTCGCCGACCGCGCCTGGCGCGCGGTCGAGGCCGACGACGCCACGCTACGGGTGCCGACCGAGGGCGACGGGAGCGACGTCGAAGTCGAGGCCGACCCCGACCGCCTGCGCCAACTGCTGGAGAACCTCTTCCGAAACGCGGTCGAACACGGCGGAGAGGACGTGACGGTCGAACTCACCGCGCTGGAGGACGGCTTCGCGGTGAGCGACGACGGGCCCGGCATCCCGCCCGACCGCCGCGAGAAGGTGTTCGAATCCGGCCACTCGACGCGCGACGGCGGAACCGGATTCGGCCTCGCGATCGTCCGGCAGATAGCCGAGGCCCACGACTGGACGCTGTCGGTCGGAGAGAGCGAGGCCGGCGGCGCCCGCCTCGCCGTCTCCGGCGTCGATATCTCCAGCGACGGCCCCCGTGACTCCGCTCGCGACGCGGCGTGAAGGGAGACGACCGGTCCGTTCGGACTCGGCCGATTCCGATGCGCCCGACCGCGAGCTGAGCGGGCACCGTCGCCGGCGGAAAACCGCACCGCCTCGGCGTCGCTGTTACCGGATCAGAACCGCCGGGTTCGCGCCGATACCCACGAGGAGGGCCCGAGGACTACTCCTCCTCGACGTCGTAGTCGCCGCCATACTTGATGAAGAAAAACGCCAGTCCGAGCGTCGCAATCATGGAAAACGTCGTGGCGACGCCCAGCGTCTTCGCGGAGTTGGGCACTTTCGGGACGCTGGCCTCCGTCGGCGTCGAGATGGACTCGACGACCTCGACGGTACCGACCATCCCCGCCGACTTGTGGGGCGTACAGACGTACTCGTAGGTCCCCAGCGTTTCGAAGGTGTGGCTGTACTCGTACCCCTCGTCGTACAGCTGGTCGGCGCCGCCTTCGGTGCCCTGCCAGTCGGCGTCCTCGGGCGTTGACTCGGCGACGACGTTGTGTCCCCCGCCTTGCCACACCCACTTCACGGTGGTTCCGGGCGTGACTTTCAGCTCCTCGGGGTCGAACTTCAGGTTCCCGCCGGGGGCGACCTCGACCGTCTTCGTCTCGCCCGAGCCCGACTCAGAGCCGCCCTCCTCTTGTGCGCTGGCTGTGCCGGCCGCGCCGGCGGCTGCTGTGGCGCCTGCGGCCCCGCGGATGAACCCCCGCCGCGAGACGACGTCGCGTTCGCTGCTCATGACTCCGGGTTGTCGGTCGGCGGTAGTGAATACTTTGGTTTGGTCGCCCGCTTCGCCGGGCCTCAGCCGAAGCTCTCGACGTGGACCGTCGGCGGCGCGGCGTCAGCAGCCTCGATGGCGGCCTGGGCGTCGGCGACGAACGCCTCGAAGCCGTAGACGAACGCGGCCTCGTCGTCCGCGCCGGTGAGGGCGTCGTCGACGGCGGCGGTCAGCGATTCCTGGCCGTCGAGAACGGCGACGGTGACGCCGGCCTCGGCCAGCGCGTCGAGGCGCTCGCGGTGGATCGGCTCGTCGTCGCGGTAGACGACCGCGGCCGACTCCCCGGCCGACAGCGCCGCCTCGCCGATGGCGACCGCCGGACCGACGCCCGGCCCGCCGGCGAGGACCACCGCCCGCCCGCTCCCGTCGTACGAGGCGTCGCCGAAGGGTCCGCTCATCTCGAGTTCGTCGCCGATGTCGAGGGCGGCGAGGTGTGCCGAGAACGGGCCGCCCTCCTCGGCGACCTCGACGGTCACCTCGAAGGTGTCGGCGGCGTCCGGCGAGGAGACGGTGTAGAACCGCTGGTACGTCTCGCCGTCGACGGTCGCGCCGAGCCTGACGAACTGGCCCGGGTCGGCGTCGAACGCCGCCGGACTGTCAAACGTGAGCGCGACCGTGTCGGGGCCGACGTCGGCGACGTCGACGACCGTGACTCCTGCGTCCATGTCGGGTCATATCGACCCCACGGTGAAAACGGCTCCCGTTCGTGTTCGCGTTCGAACCTCGTCGTCGGTCGGGTTCCGGTCGTCGCCTCCGCTCCGGGCCGCCCCCTGGAACCGACATCGGCGACGCGAGCGGGGTAGCGGAAGGGGCAAACTCAACGAACGGTCGGTTTTGCCGCCATCGCGGGCGTCCAAGTTGACATCCGGCGGCGCCTTTCAGAAGCCTTTTGCACCGGCCCGAGGTAGCCTCGGAACAGTATGGCTGCGGACTTCAACTGGGCCATCGGCGGGGAGGCCGGCGATGGCATCGCCTCGACCGGGAAGATCTTCGCGCAGGCGCTCTCCCGGGCGGGTCGACACGTGTTCACGTCCAAGGACTTCGCCTCTCGAATCCGAGGCGGGTACACGGCGTACAAGATCCGGACGTCGACCGAAAAGGTACAGAGCGTCGTCGACCGCCTGGACGTGCTCATCGCACTAACCGAGCGGACGGTGGAGGAGAACCTCGACGAACTACACGACGGCTCGGTCATCATATACGACGGCGAGCGCACCGAGTTCGACGGCTTCGAGGCGCCGGAGGGCACCGTCGGCCTCGACGTGCCCCTGAAGTCGCTAGCCGAGGACGCCGGCGGCGCCATCATGGCCAACGTCGTTGCCCTCGGCGCCGCCTGCGAGGTGACGAACTTCCCCATCGAGAACCTCGGCAGTGCGCTGAAAAAGCGGTTCGGCGACAAGGGGCAGGCGCTGGTCGACAACAACAAGCAGGCCGCCCGCAAGGGCCGGGCGTACGTCGCCGAGGAGTACGACCTCCGCGGCGACTACGACCTCGACACGACCGACGAGGACTACGTCCTGCTCAACGGGGACCAGGCCATCGGCATGGGCGCCATCGCCGCCGGCTGTCGGTTCTACGCCGGCTACCC
>JBDGTQ010000037.1:0-32418 GCA_042216705.1 Halolamina sp.
ATCCAGCTCGGCGGCGCCTGCTCGGGGTGTGGCATCTCCCCGATGACGATCCAGGCGATCAAGACGCGGATGACAAAGGAGATCCCCGAGATCGACGAGGTCCACGCCGACACCGGCATGGGCGGCGGTGCCGACGGTGACCTCGGCGGCATGGGTCACAGCAGCGACGGCATGAGTCCCTCTTTCCCCGGCGAGAGCAGCGACGACGGCGAGGACGACGAAGGTCCACAGGCCCCCTTCTGAGGTCGCCGGGCGTTCTCGGTTCCACGCTTTCTTTTCGCCCGACCAGCGACGGCGACTCCGGCCCGCTGATTTTTTCCACGCCTCGGCCGTTCATTCGCACATGAGCGAGGAGTTCGACAAGGAAGCCGAGCGAGAGAAGCTCCGCGAGAAGTACGAACGCGACCAGGAGAAGCGAGAAGCGACCCAGCAGATGAGCGAGCTCCTGCTGAAGGGTGCGACGATGACCAACAGCCACTGCGACCGGTGTGGCGACCCCATCTTCCGAATGAACGGCGAGACGTTCTGTCCCTCCTGTGAGCGGACCGTCGACGGCGACAGCGGGAACGAACGCGACGGCGACGTCACCCGGCAGACGACACAGCAGAGGGCCGAACAGGGGGCGAACGCCCAGCAGCAGGCGACGGACGACCCACCGGCCAGAGCGGGTCAACGGCCGGCGACAGGCAGCGCACCGACGGAAGGTGGCCAACGGCAGACGCCCGTACCCGCAGAGAGCCGTCGTCAGGAGACGAACGCACCGAGAGGGACGCCGCAGGCAGGTGACGCCGACCTCGCCGCCGGGCGCGAAGCACTGAGGGCCGCGCTGACGACGCACGCCCGACACGGCGCCGACGCCGACGACCCCCGGCGGGCCCGCGAGCATCTCGAAGCCGCCCGCGAGGCCGCCGAGGCGCTGGCGACGCTGCAGTAGTTCGGCCACCGTCGAAACCCACCGAGCCGACCGAAGTCCGGAGTCCGGTCAGTCCGAGGCCACAGCCGACTCCGCGCTCGCCCGCATCGACGCCTGCGAGGTCGCGGGAGCGTAATGAGCGAACGTGCCGTACGTCGCGTCCGCGTCCTCGTCTTCTCCCTCGCGGCAGTAGTACGAGCGCTCGTCGCACGGGGAGTCGGTCGCGTGTTGTGGCGGACCGTACCGGGTCGCGCCCGTCTGTCCTAATTCGTTACTCATTTTCGAGTAAAGTATTGTGTCGGGAGAGTATAAAGATACCGGCGCGAGCGATCGGAGGGTTCCTCCCGGGGGTTCAGCTCTCGGCGATGGCGCTGGTCGAAGGGGAGTCGGACGGAAGGAAGGAGAAACCCGGAGTCGCCGGAGAGATCAATGCCAGCGGGTGAGTTTGGCCGTGTGGGCCTCGGTCCGCGCCAGTCAGCGGTCGTACTCGGCGCCGACGACCTCGCGGATGCGCTCGGCGGTGACTTCGCCGACGCCGTCGACCGCTTCGAGGTCGTCCTGCCGGGCCGTCATCACCGCCTCGACGGTGCCGAAATGTTCGAGCAGCGACTGCGCGGTGACGGGACCGACGTCGGCGATGGCGGAGACGACGTACTCCTGTTGCTCGGCGCGGGTGCGGCCGGACTTCTCGCCGTGAACCGAGACCGTCCGGTCGCTTTCCTCCTGTTCGCGGGTCGCCAGCACCTCGAGGAGGTTCGCCGTGTCGTCGGCGCCGGTCGTACGGAGGACGCTGGCGTCGAAATCCACCGCGAGGCTGGACAGCGCCCCCCGGACGGCGTTGGGGTGGACGTTGCGCTCGCCGTAGAGGTCTTCGCCCTCGACGATTACCACCGGTCGTGCGTACGCGCGAGCGAGGTCGCCCACCTGGTCGAACAGCGAGCGGTCGCCGCCGGTGAGGGTGTCGACGAAGTCGGCGACGGACTTGCGCTCGACGGCGACTCGGTCGGAGACGACGTAGTCGCCGACGGCCAGCGTCTCCAGGCGAGTGCGTACCCCCTCGCGGGTCGATAACCCCTTCGCGATGGGGGAGTCGAGCTCGCGCTGGTCGACGACGACCTCGACGGCCGCCTCGTCCTCGCTGCGAGCGGCGGCGACGAGGCCGTCGTCGTCGAGTCCGCCGTCCCCCTCGTCGTCGCCGCGGAAGTCGGTCAACCCCGGCTGGACCGCCTCGCGCGGACCGTCGGCCGCGGCGTCTTCGGCTTCGGTGTCGGTGTCGCCGTCGGCATTCCCGTCGGCACTGCCGTCCCCGCCGGAGTCGTCTCCGCCGACCGCGCTGCCCTCGAAGTCGGTGAGCGCCTCCTGTGCGTCGTCCAGTTCGGCCTCGACCTCGTCGGCGACGCCTTTCAGCTTCCGCAGCTCCTCTTCCATCTTCTTCTCGCGGCGGCGGGCGATCCAGAAGTACGCCTCGTCGCGGGTGTCCTCAGCCATGAGGACGACGACCGTCCCCTCCTCCTGGCGGCCGGTCCGGCCCTTGCGCTGGATGGAGCGGATGGCGGTCGGCACCGGCTCGTAGAACAGAACGAGGTCGACCTCGGGGACATCCAGCCCCTCCTCGGCGACCGACGTCGAGACCAGCACCTCGAACTCCCCGGCGCGGAACTCCTCGAGGGTCTCTTGCTGTTGGGTCTGCGTCATCCCGTCGGAGCCGTCCTTGTCGCCCTGGCCGACGAACCGCCGGACGTCGAAGCTCTCGCCCAGGAACTCCGTCAGCGTCTCGGCGGTGTCGCGGGACTCGGTGAACACGATGACGCGTTCACCCTCGCCGATACCGAGGGTCTTCGCCAGCAGGACCCGCGTGCGACGGAACTTCGGGTGGAGGTCGTCGAACTGCTGGGTCTTGCGCATCGCTCGTCGGACATTGGGGTCGCTGACGAGGCGCTGGCTGGCCTTCGAGGCGCCCGAGGAGCGGGCGTCCTCCCGCTGGCGCTCGAAGTACCGGCGGGCGGACTCGACGCTCTGGGTCTCGACCAGCTCGACCCCCCGGCGGAGCTTCATCACCTCCGCGTGCGTCGACATCCCCTGGTACCCTTCGGACTGGTCGTTGTCCATCATCTTCTGGAGCTGTCCCCGCATCTCGTTGAGGTCGGTCTGAGAGACGTCCGGTTGGGTCGTGTTCGAGACGCCGAGCTCCTTCAGCGTCTCCAAGCGGTCCCGGATGACCTCGTTGAGCAGGTCCCGTATCTCCAGCACCTCGTCGGGGAGCTCGATTTCCTCCCACTGGACGTCGGTCTCGTGGGTGTACTCGGCGACGTCGGCGTCGCGTTCGGTCATCACCTCGACCTCGGAGAGTCCGAGGTTCTCACAGACGGTGAGAATCTCCGCCTCGTCGCCGCCGGGAGAGGCCGACATCCCGGTGACGAGCGGACGGGTGGCCTGATCGTGGTAGCGCTCGGCGATGTAGACGTACGCGTAGTCGCCGGTGGCCCGGTGACACTCGTCGAACGTGCAGTGAGTGACCTCGCGCAGCGAGACGCGGTTGCCGACGAGGTCGTTCTCGACGACCTGTGGGGTCGCGACGACGACGGTCGCGTCGTCCCACAGGGCGGCGCGGTCCTCCGGGCGGACTTCCCCGGTGAACACGACGACCTCTTCGTCGGGAATCGACAGCGCCTCGCGGTAGAAGGCGGCGTGTTGCTGGACCAGCGGCTTCGTCGGCGCAAGCAGGAGGGATTTGCCGCCGACCTCGTGCAGCCGGCGAGCGGTGACCAGGAGGCTCACCGCGGTCTTGCCGAGGCCGGTCGGGAGACAGACGAGCGTGTGCCCGTCGCTGGCGGCGTCGGCCAACTCGACCTGATACTCGCGGTCCTGAAGGTGGCCCTCGGTGACCAGCGGGTGGTCGAGGTGCTCCGCCGTGTCGTCGGTGGCGGCCATCACGTCGGGTTCGTCGTGCTGCCTGAAAAGGGTTCGCGCAGCGCGGCGGAACTGAAACGCCGGGCGAGCGGCCGACTCGCGAACGTCGCGAGCGACCGCACAGTAACGGGGTACTACAGCCGGTGCCTCGCATTGGGGCCGCTCACCGCGACAAGGCGCCGCGCGGTTGCCCGCGTCGGGCCCGTCAGCGGCGGTCGGGGTCGGGGTCGGAGTCGGCGACCTCGAAGTCGGTCTCGGCGTCGTCGACCGCCGGCTCGGCGTAGAACGGCCGGTCGACGTCGGCCGACTCCAGGGCCCGCTCGGGTACCTCGGCGTCGACGAGGTCCGCCCACTCGGCGATGCGAGTGCGCTGGGCACCTGTCATATGCTGTACTCTCACGGGGACCATCTTAATCGTTGTGCCGAGAGCTGCCGGCTCGGCGCCGTTACCGCCGGGGAAGGCGGCGTGGTCAGACGATCTGCTCGCCGTCGTCGTCGTACACCTCGATGGCGTCGACCGGACACGACCGGGCGGCGAACTTCGCGTCGAGTTCGTCGCCGTCTGGGACCTCGACGACGTAGCGGTCCGGTTCGGTCTCCTCGGCGTCGGCGAGGTCGGCTTTCCCATCGAACTCGTTTTTTTCGAAGGCGTCCCACTCGGCGGTGCACTGGAACATCCCGACGCAGGTGTCGCGGTCGAACTCGACTCGCATGCCGTGGCGTTACGGCCGGGCCGGCTTAGCGGTGACGACCGGCCGACACAGTCGTCTCGACACGTCGCACTCACCGCGACCGTCGGGGTCGGGGTCGGCGCCACACCCGGCAATTTAACCCCGGTAGGGGCCAACCCCGTACCGATGACCCCTGCGGACGTTCCCGGTCTCCCGCCCGGCGTCGCCGACTACCTCGCCGAGGAGGCCGGCATCGACGAGCTCTACCCGCCACAGGCCGCGGCCGTCGAGGCCGGGGTCACGGACGGCGAGAGCCTCGTCGCCTCGGTGCCGACCGCCTCCGGGAAGACCCTCGTCGCCGAACTCGCGATGCTGTCGGCGGTCCACCGGGGCGGCACGGCGCTGTACATCGTCCCCCTCCGGGCGCTGGCGAGCGAGAAGCGCGCGGAGTTCGAGCGCTGGGAGGAGTTCGGCGTCTCCGTCGGCGTCTCCACGGGCAACTACGACTCCGACGGCGAGTGGCTGGCCTCCCGCGACATCATCGTCGCCACCAGCGAGAAGGTCGACTCGCTGGTTCGCAACGACGCCCCATGGGTAGACGACCTCTCCTGCGTCGTCGCCGACGAGGTTCACCTGGTCGACGACGCCGGGCGCGGCCCCACTCTGGAGGTGACGCTGGCGAAGCTGCGTCGCATCAATCCGGGGCTGCAGACCGTCGCGCTGTCGGCCACCGTCGGCAACGCCGACACGGTCGCCGACTGGCTCGACGCCGAGCTGGTCCAGTCCGACTGGCGCCCCATCGACCTCCGGGAGGGCGTCCACTACGGCAACGCGGTCAACTTCGCCAGCGGCGACCAGCGCGAGGTGCCGGTTCCCGAGGGCGGCCGTCAGACCCCCGCGCTGGTCGCCGACGCCCTCGACGAGCGCATCGACGGTACGCCCGGCTCGTCGCTGGTGTTCGTCAACTCCCGGCGCAACGCCGAGTCGGCGGCCGAGCGTCTGAGCGACGTGACCGCCACCCGCCTGACCGACGGCGAGCGAAACGACCTCCGGGAGCTCGCCGCCGAGGTTCGCGACGTCTCCGACACCGAGACGAGCGACGACCTCGCCGACCTCGTCGCCGACGGCGCCGCCTTCCACCACGCCGGTCTCGCCGCCGAGCACCGCTCGCTGGTCGAGGAGGCGTTCCGCGACCGGCTGGTGAAGGTCATCTGCGCGACGCCGACGCTGGCCGCCGGCGTCAACACGCCCGCCCGTCGGGTGGTCGTCCGGGACTGGCGCCGCTACGACCCCGAGTTCGGCGGGATGAAACCCCTGGACACCCTCGAAGTCCACCAGATGATGGGCCGGGCCGGCCGCCCCGGGCTGGACCCCTACGGCGAGGCCATCGTCCCCGCCGCCGACGGCGAGGAGTCCGACGAGCTGTTCGAGCGCTACCTCTGGGCCGACCCCGAGGACGTGGAGTCGAAGCTGGCCGCCGAGCCCGCGCTACGGACCCACGTGCTGGCGACGATAGCCTCCGGGTTCGCGACGACCCGGAGAAGCCTGCTGGGGTTCCTCGGGCGGACGCTGTACGCGACTCAGTACGGCGAGGCCGACTCCGACGCCGACGGCGCCGGGAGCGAACTCGAACGCGTCACCGACCGGGTGTTGGAGTATCTCGCCGCCAACGACTTCCTCGACCGCAGCGGTGACACCCTCACCGCCACCTCACTCGGTCACACCGTCTCCCGGCTGTACCTCGACCCGATGACCGCCGCCGAAATCGTCGACGGGTTGGAGGCCGCCGCCGCGAACGACGGCGACACCCGGGCCGCCCGCGCCGACCCGAGCCCCGCCGAGGACGGCTTCGCCGCCGCCAGCGAGATGCTCCCGGACGAGGAGGAAGCCGGAGACAACCGCGACCGCGGGACGGACGTCCCGGCGCTCGGGCTGTACCACCTCGTCGCTCGCACGCCGGACATGTACGAGCTGTACCTGAAGTCGGGCGACCGCGAACGGTACACCGAGGAGTTGTACGAACGCGAGGGCGAACTGCTCGGGTCGGCCCCCTCGGAGTACGAGGAGGTTCGGTTCGAGGACTGGCTGGCCGCGCTCAAGACCGCCCGCCTGCTGGAGGACTGGGCCGGCGAGGTCGACGAGGACCGCATCGCCGAGCGCTACGGCGTCGGCCCCGGAGACATCCGGGGGAAAGTCGACACGGCGGAGTGGCTGCTCGGAGCCGCCGAACAGCTCGCCGGCGAGTTGGACCTCGGGGTCAACGTCGCCGTCCGGGAGGCAAAAAAGCGCGTCGAGTACGGCGTCCGCGAGGAGCTGCTCGACCTCGCCGGAGTGCGAAACGTCGGCCGCAAGCGTGCACGGCGGCTGTTCGAGGCCGGCATCGAGTCCCGCGCCGACCTCCGCGACGCCGAGAAGCCAACCGTCCTCGGCGCGCTCCGCGGCCGGCGCAAGACCGCCGAGACCATCCTCGAAAACGTCGGCCGCCGGGATCCCTCGATGGACGGCGTCAGCGAGGACGATGCCACCGCGACCGCGGCCGGCGACGGCGACGACCGTGAGGCCGGACGACGGTCCAGAGCGACCGACGGCGGCGACGGGGACGGGGACGAGGCCGACCAGTCCAGCCTCGGTGATTTCGGATGAGGGTCGTCGAGGGCGACCTGACGGTCGGGGACCTCGACGACCTGCTCGGCGTCGTCGAGACGGTCGCCGACGAGGAGGGCGTCACCGTTCAGGTGGTCGACGCCCGCTATGTCGTCTCTCGCGAACATCTCGAACGCGCCGTCGAGTTGGCCGACCGAGCCATCGCCCGCGGCGAGAACGTCGCCCGCGAGCGCGCCGTCGAGACACTCTGCTATCTCGCCGGGCGCCGACAGATAAACCGCGCGCTCGAACTCGGCGTCGGGGAAGGGCGGTCGCCGGCAGTCGTGCTGGTCGACGCCCCCGACGACGACGAGCCCGCCGAGGACGCCGCCGTCGAGCGCCTCCGCTCGGAACTGCCCCTCGACCGGCGGTCGACGCTCGGCGAGTACGACCCCGACCGCGTCCGCTCGTTTTTCGACATCCCGACCGCCGAACTCGACGCGGCCGCGGCCGACCTCCCCGCGCTCGTCTGCGAGCGGGCCGCGCTGCTCGACGTCGAGAAGTGACGGCTCCGGGGTGACACCCCGTCGTTTCGGGTGGAAACCCCGTTCCGAAATCGAGTTCTCCGTGCAGTCGAAACCGAGCCGGCCGCGGCCGGGGCCTTCGCGAGTCGGCGCGCGACTCAGTCGAGGCGGGTCACTGACGCTCGCAACGGGGCTTCGGGTTGGAGGGTCACGCCCGGCTGCAGGTCGAGGCCGGCGTCGGCGTCGACGACCGTCAGGTCGTACTCCTGGAGGACGTGTGCCAGCGCGAACTGCGCCTCCAGGAGGGCGATCTGACGGCCGATGCACACCCGCGGGCCGCTTCCGAAGGGGAAGTAGCTGTCCTCGCTACGAGAAACCTCGCCCGCCCAGCGCTCCGGGCGGAACGCCTCTGGGTCGTCCCACACCGACGGATCGCGGTGGTGGGCGTAGGAGGGCAACAGCAGCGGGTCGCCCTCCTCGAAGGGGACGCCGGCGAGGCGGACCGACTCCCGTGGCTCCCGCGTGACGTTCCACACCGCCGGAGTGAGCCGCAGCGTCTCGCGGACGACCCGTTCGGTGTACGAGAGGTCGTCGAGGTCGTCCCAGCCGGGCGGGTCGCCGTCGAGCACCGCCTCGGCCTCGGCTCGAACCCGTTCGCGGGCAGCCGAGTTTCGCGAGAGCCAGTAGAAGGCGTAGGAGACGGTCAGCGCCGTCGTCGTCTGGCCGGCGGTCATGAACAGCACCGTCTCGTCGAGCAACTCGTTCTCCGAGAGCTCGACGTCGGGGTCGGCCTGGGCTTCGGCCAGCGCCGAGAGCACGTTCTTCGGCGGGTTCTCGCGGTCGAAGTGAGCGTCGATGAACTCCGTCGCTACCTCGTCGAGCGTCTCGTTAGCGGCGACGAACTCCTCGGATGGCCCCGACTGGAGACGCTCGGGCAACAGCAGGTCGTCGACGCCGAGTTCGAACTCGGTCTCCTGTCGACAGACGGCCTCGTGGACGCGACGGGCCCGTTCCCGGCCGGCGTCTTGGTCGAACAGTGACCGCGTGATGACCCGCATCGTCATGATGGAGGTTTCCTCGAACAGCTCCAGCTCCCCCTCGGCGGGCCACTCGTCGGTCATCTCCGCGACGGACTCGCCGGCAGTCGCCGCGTACTCGAACAGCCGGCGGCTGACGAACTCCGGTTGGAGCACCGAGCGCTGGCGTTCCCACAGCTCGCCGTCGCTCGACAGCAGTCCCTGGCGGCGCTGTGAGGAGGCGACGACGGTCGGCCGGCGGAACCGCTCGCGGTCGGCCAGCACCTCGTGGACCAGTTCGGGGTCGGTGACGACGGTTAGCTCTTGACCGACCGACGGCGAGACGCGGACCAACTGGTATCGGTCGCCGTAGGCCGCCTGGACCCCGACCAGAAATCGCAGCGGATCCGCCGCCATCCGCGGTGCGTTACCGACGACCGGCGGCGCCGGCGGCTCGTGGACGGTGTCGGTCATAAACGCCGGTTGGGCGCGGCAAACATAATTTCTTGGTGTGTGCTAACAGGTTTATCGATCCGTCGCGCCGGGTGCCGAAGCGTAACAACTCTCGAAGCCGGAAGCGTCGATGATGACAGCGCACACGGAGTACGACCTCGCGGTGCTGGGCGGCGGCGCGGCGGCGTTCGCCGCTGTCACCGAGGCCGACCGGCGCGGCCTCTCGGCGGCGCTGGTCAACACCGGCCTCCCGCTGGGCGGCACCTGCGTCAACGTCGGCTGCGTGCCGAGCAAGCGCCTCCTCGCGGTCGGGAAGACAGCGGCCGAGCCGGCGGCGACGCCGTTCGACGCCGTCAGCCACGAGACCCCGCCGACCGTCGACTGGGACGCCGCCCGCGCGGGCAAGGACCAACTCGTCGCCGACTTCCGCCGGCGCAACTACGTCGACGTGGCCGAACGCTTCGACGTGGCGGTCTACGAGGGGTACGGCCGACTCAGCGAGATCGGCGCCGAGAGCGAGACCGATGGCGACAGCGTGGGAATCGGGGTCGTCTCCGGCCCCGACGCCGGCGCGACCGTCGCCGGACGGACAGTACTGGTCGCGACCGGGAGTTCCCCGCGGGTGCCGGCGGTCGACGGCATCGAAGCTGTCGACTACGAGACCAGCGAGAGCGTTCTCGACCGAGAGACGCTGCCGGACAGCGTCGTGATGCTCGGCGGTGGCTACGTGGGGATGGAGTGGAGCCAGATCCTCTCGCGGCTGGGCGTCAGGGTGACCGTCCTCCAGCGGTCGGGGACGGTACTGTCGGGGATGGAGCCCCAGCTCGGCTGCGAGTTACGGCGGTGTCTGGAGGCCGAGGGGGTCTCGATACTGACCGACGCCGGCGTTCGCCGCGTCGCCGGCGCCGAGGACGAGGCCGGTGGCGACGAAGCGGGCGGCGGCGACGCGAGCGACGGCGTCGTCGTCACGGCGACGGTCGACGGCGAGACCCGGACCGTCGCGGCGGAGACGCTGTTCGTCGCGACCGGCGTCACCCCCAACACGGACGACGTCGGACTCGGAGCGGCCGACGTCGCGACCGACGACGCCGGCGCGGTCGCCGTCGACGAACGGTTCCAGACGACGAACCCGGACGTGTACGCCGCCGGCGACTGCGTCGGCGAGCCGATGCTGGAGACCGTCGCCGCCAAGGAGGGCCACCACGCCGTCAAAAACGCGTTCGACGCCGCGCCCGTCAACGGTGGCCGTGAAAGCGGAGGCGAGTCCGGGCCGGCCACCGTCGACTACGACGCCGTCCCGGAGGTGGTGTTCACCAGCCCGGAGGTCGCCGCCGTCGGCGTGACCGAACGGGAGTACATGGCCGAGCACGGCACCTGCAGCTGCCGAACGGTCGAGATGGAGGACGTACCCAGAGCCCAGGCCGTCGAGGACACGCGGGGGCTCGTCCAGGTCGTCAAGCATCACGAGACGGACGAACTCGTCGGCGTCCACATGGTCGGCCCGCGGGCGGCGGACATGATTTCCGAGGCGACGCTGGCGGTCAAGTTCGGGCTGACTGTCGACGACGTCATCGACACGATTCACCCGTTCCCGACGTTCTCGGAGGCGTTCAAACACGCCTGTCAGGCGTTTTACCGCGACCCGTCGGCGATGAGCTGCTGTGTGGAGTGAGTCGGGGGTCGGCGTCAGTCCGGTTCGACTCGAAGCGAGGGCGAGGAGCCGGAGCTGGTCGGGGGTCGTCTGGAGAGCAAAAGTAGTCCATCCTGGATTCGAACCAGGGTCGTTGCCCCCAGAAGGCAACAGGATTGGCCACTACCCCAATGGACTGCGCAATCACCGATACCGTCCCGGGATTTGTAAGGGTTGCGAGTTCGGGTCGTCGGACGTCAACCGTGTTGTTTGTCCGGACAGACGTGGATACATCGAAGCCTCTTAGGCGGAGAGATACCCACGTTCGCGCATGTACATCGGACGACTGCTCGTCGTCGCACCGGGGGTCGGCGGCTACCGCGTCTCCTCGCGGTCGTTCCCGAACCGGACGGTCGCCGACCGCGACGGGACGCTAACCGTGGTGCCAACGCCGGAGGCGCCGGAAGCGGACAACCCGTACGTCTCCTACAACTGCCTCCGCCGGGTCGCGGGCCGCGAGGAGCCGCTCGCGGTGGTCGGCAACGGCAGCCACGTCGACCCCGTCACCGAGAAGCTCGGCCTCGGCTACCCCGCCCGCGACGCGCTGGCCGAGCCGCTGCTGGCGCTGGATTACGAGAAAGACGACTACGATACCCCGCGAATCGCCGGGGTCGTCGGCGCCGACGCCGCCCACGTCGGAATCGTCCGCGACGACGCGCTGCTCGTCCGGGAGGTGACAGAGCCGACGCTAGTGGCGACCTACGAGACGAACGCCCCCGAGCCGGTCGAGTTCGACGCCGACACCGCCCCCGCCGCCGCCCGCGAGGTGTACGAACTGCCGTATGACCACCGTGTGACCGCCGCCGGCGTCGCGGTCGACGACGACGTGACCGTCGCCGCCTACGACCCCGACTGAGCCGAGCGGCGGTCGCGGTGGACGCCGCCCTCGGCTCCGACCACGGCGGCGGCAGATTCTTCTCGCCGGCGACGAACGAGCGACCGTGCAACTGCTGGTCGTCTCCGACGTCCACGGCAACCGCGTCGCCCTCGATGCCGTCCTGGAGGACGCGCCGCCGGTCGACGGCGTCGTCTGCGCGGGTGACGTGGTCGGCTACGGCCCCTGGCCGCGGGAGTGCCTGCGGTGGGCCCGCGAGGGCGACGCCGCGACCGTGCAGGGAAACCACGACCGGGCGGTGGCCCACGACACGGCCTTCCGGTTCAATCGGATGGCCCGCGCCGGCGTCGAGTACGCCCGCGAGACGCTCACCGCGGCCGACCGCGAGTGGCTGGCCGAGCGCCCGACCGAGCGCCGCGTCGCCGGCGGCCGGGTGAAGGTCGTCCACGGTCATCCGGACGACCCGGACCACTACACCCGGCCGGACGAGTTCGGGCCCGACCTGCTCGGCCGGGGCGACGGCCCGACGGAGGACGTCCTCGTTATGGGTCACACCCACGTCCAACACCACGAGACGTACGACGACGGGGTCGTGATGAACCCCGGCAGCGTCGGTCAGCCCCGCGACGGCGACCCGCGGGCGGCGTACGCGGTGCTCGACCTGTCGGCGACGACCGTCGAGGAGCGTCGGGTCTCGTACGACGTCGACCGGGTCGTCGAGGCCGTCGCCGACGCCGACCTCCCTCGGCGAATCGGCACGCGGCTTCGGGACGGTCGGTGATCGGGCGGCGACGGTGGGAGCCGGGGTGGAGCGCGAACGGAGTCCGGGAACGGGCCCCCAGCCTAGGGCCGGGACAGAGACCGCCGCCCGCTCATAGTGATTACTGCGAGTCTTTACTGCCGTGGTGGTCCGTATCGGTGATACGAGCCGCTGAGCCAGCGCCTCTCGATACCGGCTGTGAAACTATTCGCAGTAATCACTATCAAAACACGTCCTGAACGATGTTCAGCGTCTCCTCGCGGTTCTCCCACTCGACGAAGATGGCGACCGAGGTCGCCGACGTGGTGAGGTCGTGAATCGTGATACCGGCCTCCGCGAGGGGGTTGACCAGTTCGCGGATGACCCCCGGACGGTTGGGGAACTCCCCGCCGGTGACGCGGACGACGGCGATGTCCTCGTCGACGGTCACCGACGAGAGCGTGTCCTCAGTGACGACCTCGTCGTGTAGTAGCGACTCGGCCCGCTCGGCGACGTCGGTGGCGACGTAGAACGTCACCGAGTCCATCCCGGAGGCGACGGCGTCGATGTTGACCTCCTCGCTGTGCAGCGCCTGCGAGAGGTCGGCGAGGATGCCGGGGCGGTTACGGATGGCCCGACCGGCGACGGTGAGACAGGACAGCGGTTCGTCCTCGCTGTCGATGAGGTTGTCGAACTCCCCTTCGATGCGGGTGCCACCGGTCAGGAGGTCGCCGTGCTGGTAGTGGACGACCCGAACGTCCAGGGCGTCTTCCTTGTATATGAGCGCGGACGGAGCGATGACCTCCGCGCCGCGGAACGAGAGGTTCCGGAGTTCGTCGACGGTGATGCTCGCGACGTTGCGCGCCCCCTCGACGACGCGAGGGTCGGCGGTCATCACGCCCTCGACGTCGGTGACGATGACGACCTCGTCGGCGTCTATGTACCGGCCGAGCATGACGGCGGTGGTGTCGGAGCCGCCGCGGCCGAGCGTCGTCACCGAGCCGTCGGGCGCCTCGGCGAGAAAGCCGGTGAGGACCGGGACGACATCGTCCATCTCCGCGGCGAGGTCGGCCGCGTGCGCGGCGGTCCGCTCGACGTCGACCTCGCCGGTCTCGTCGGTGAGGACCGGCCACCCGTCGACGCCGGGTTCGAGAAATCTGGCCTCGACGCCGCGGGCCGACAGCGCCGCCTTCAGCATCCGGACGGAGGTCCGCTCGCCCATGGAGATTATCTCGGCGCGGTCCCGGTCGGAGGCGTCGAACTGTATCTCTTCCAACAGATAGTCGGTCGTCGACCCCATCGCGGAGGCGACGACGGCGATCTCGTGGCCCTCTTCGACGGCGGCCGCGACGGAGTCCGCCGCTCGGTTGACGCGTTCGCCCGAACCGAGCGAGGTGCCGCCGAATTTCGTTACTACGCGCATGGCGGCCCTCCTGCCGGGGCGACGCTAGCGTCGAACGGAGTCATAGCCGCCACTTGCAGATGCGTGGTCATAACGGTGTTTACTCTCTCAACGGTTGCCGTCGGCGGCCGGGCCGGCTCTCTCGGCCACGAGCGGAGACGGATTTACGTTCGTGGGGCGCTAACATGTATCTCGATGCGAATCAGAGACGCGGTCGAGGCCGACGCCGAGGCGCTGGCCGCCCTCGCCGACGCCCCCTCGGACGTGATGCGCGAACTCGTCCACGACCGGACGGTCCGCGTCGCGGTGCCCGAGGACGCGCCGGAGCGGACGAACGGCGGCGGGGCGGAGATGGTCGACCCGTCAGCAGTTCGGGGCTTCGTCAGCTACGACGCTCGCGACGGGGTCGTCCACGTCACGCAGTTCGGCGGCGACGACGACGCCTGCGAGCGGCTGCTGGCCGAGCCGGTCGCGTTCGGCCGTCGACAGGATCTGCCCGTGGAGGTGCTCGTCCCCGAGACGGAGACCGACAGCGCCGCGGCCGTCGAGGCCGCCGGCTTCGACAGGGACGGGACCGGACCACGATTCGACGGGCAGTCGACCGTCAGGTACCGAGCAGAGCCGTAGGCGTCGGCGTGGAGAGGGCCTCGAGAGCCGCCTCAGACGAACTTTCGCACCGTCATGTCGAGGGTATCGAGGTCGAGAATCGGAGCGAACCCGGCGTCGGGGTCGATGTTCACCGACTCCTGGAAGCCGGTCTGGGCCTGCCAGCAGCCGGAGTTCACCGCGAGCACGTCGTGGTACTTCCCCCAGCCGATCTTGTGGACGTGGCCGGTGTGGAACACGTCCGGCACGGACTCGATGACGAGGTGGTCTTCCTCCTCGGGAGCGAGGCGCATGTGGCCGCCGTACTGCGGGGCGACGTGGCGCTTTTTGAGGAGCTGGTACATCGCCTTCTGCGGGGCGTCGTAGCTCGCCTTCGATTCGGGAAGCTCCGCGATAACCTCGTCGAGGGAGACCCCGTGGTACATCAGCACGGAGACGCCCTCTAACTCGACCGTGGAGGGATTGCTGACGATCCGGGGGTCGTGAGCGGACATGATGGTCCGTAGCTCCTCGTCGAAGCCGGGCTGGGGCTCGGCGAGCCGGACGGCGTCGTGGTTGCCCGGTATCATCACAATCTCCATGTCGCCGGGCACCTCCTTCAGGCGCTCGTCGAACGTCTCGTACTGCTCGTAGATGTCGACGATGTCGAGCTCCTCGTCCTGATTCGGGTAGACCCCGACGCCTTCGACCATGTCGCCGGCGATGCAGAGGTACTCGACGGCCTCAGCGGCCTCCGTGTGCAGCCAGTCGGTGAACCGCGACCAGGCGTCGGCCATGAACTCCTGACTACCGACGTGAACGTCGGAGACGAGCGCCGCCTGCACGTGGCGGTCGGCCGTGCTCGGCTGGAACGTCCGCGGAACGTCCGGGAAGTGCAGTTCGTCGACGAAGAGGATGCCGCCGTCGTCGGCGAGCGTCCCGGAGACCGCGACGGCCTCGTCCATCAGCAGTTCGTCCACCAGCGGGGTGATGTCGCGGTCTTTCATCACCAGACAGGGGAACGTACCGGTGGTGTCCTCGATCTCGACGAGCCAGTGGCCGGAGGCGGTCGAGCGGATGTCGTTGACCAGCCCGACCATCTCGGCTTCGCTGCCGCCGGGCATCGCGTCGACGGCCTCCGTCGGCCGGTGGTTCACCCGCCCGCGGAGCAGCCTTGAGAGCTTCTCGTAGCGGTCCCGAAAGGTCGCGACGAAGTCCTCGTACTCGCCGGTGCCCGTGCTCTCGCCGGTCATGTCGCCGTCGACGTCGGGCGTCGGCGGGTCGCGGTCGCCGATTCGGTCGGCCGAAGACCCCCTCGTTTCGGCTGCAGAGCCGGCTTCCGTCTTCACTTCTCTTTCGCCGTCCGCTGCAGGTGAAACGTCGGAGCCGGCGGGGTCGGCAGCGGTACCGTCGCCCGAGTCGTCGGAGGTGGCCGAGTCGTCGGCGTCGGGTGGGTCGTCGGAGGTGGCCGAGTCGTCGCGGCCGACGGGTCCCGAATCGGCCGTCTGTCGGTCGCCGGTCGGCGGCGAGTCGTCGTCGCGGACGACCGTACGGACGTCCGCGGCGGTGATGCGGAGCGCGTCCTCGGGGGCGGCGTCGACGGCCGCCTCCAACACCGACGCCGGACGGTTCGCCTCGGCGATGAGCGTGACGGCCTCGCGTTCGGCGTTGTACCCGCGGGCGGTGAGTTCTTGGACGATGCGGGACGGGCGCTCTAGCGGCACTGGCACACCGTTCGACCCACCGCGACAAAAGGGTTGACGAACGGGCCAGCCGGAGGGACACGAAACCCAGAAGGTCTAAACCCGGGTGCGTCGAAGGCCTGAGCGATGAGTTCTCCCGACGGAGATTCCTCTTCGGACCGGCCCGCTCCGGAGCCGGGCGGCGCCGACGAGAGCCTGCTGCGACGGTTCCTGACCGCGGAATCAGGAGCGCTGATGTTCCTTCGGGAGGTGCTGACGAGCGCCGGCGCGGTGCTGGCAGTCGGGCTGGTGCTGTTCGCCATCAGCGGGGTGTGGCCGCCGATGGTCGCCGTCGAGTCGGGGAGCATGGAACCCCACATGTCGAAAGGCGACCTCGTGTTCATCACCGAACCCGGACGGCTGGCTCCCGACGGCGACCTCGCGTACGGCGACACCGGCGTCGTCACCTATCAGGCGGGCAGAGAGGCCGGCTTCAGGACGTTCGGCTCGTACGGCTCCGTCGTCGTCTACGAGCCACCCTCCGGTCACGGGCCGCCGATAATCCACCGGGCCCGGTTCCACGTCGAGAAAGGCGAGAACTGGTACGACCGCGCGGACGAGGACCACATCAACGCCGGCTCTTGCGAGGAGTTGGCGAACTGTCCCGCGCCACACAGCGGCTTCATCACTAAAGGCGACGCCAACGCGCGGTACGACCAGGCCAACGGCATCGCACGGGACGGGCCGGTGAAACCGTCATGGCTCGTCGGGGTTGGACGCGTCCGGGTGCCGTACCTCGGGTGGATTCGGCTCAGCGTCTCCGGAGCCGCCTTCGGCACCATCTCCGCCTCGCCCGCACCCGCTGGAGCGGCATCGACAGCGGGCGTCGTCGGCTCCGGACCGGCGGCCGTCGTGACGCCGTCGGCCGCCATGGCCTCGACGGAGGTCGATGCTCCGGCCGCGCCCGCGCCTACTCCGCCAGCTCTGCCTGCTCCGCCCGCGCTCGACTCGGGTCCTGGTCCGGGTCCGGCCCCGTCAGCGCCGGCGACGGCGGGGCCGATCTGAGACGGAGAGGTCGCGTCCGAAGCGGTCGCTGCCCCTTCGTTTCGACTGGAGACCGAGCCGTGGGCTCAGGCGGACGGCGGCGGGCCGGCGGGAGGCGGAAATCCGAGGGGTCGGTCCAGGTCAGTTGTCGAAGCGCGCCTGGACGAACGGCTGGGCGTCCTCGATGTCGCTGAGACGGGAGTCGCTGAGGAGGACGGCCTCGGTCTCCTCGATGGGAACCGACAGCGAGATCTCCTTCGTGCGGCCGTAGCGGCCCTTCGAGACGACGACCGCGTTGACGATGCCGAGCATGTCGAGCTCGGAGATGAGGTCGGTCACTCGCCGCTGGGTGAGCACGTCGGCGTCGATCTCCTCACAGAGGCGCTTGTAGATGTTGAACACCTCGCCGGTGTTGATGTTATGGACGCCGTTTTTCTCCAGCAGGATGATCGAAAACAGCACGATCTTGCTCTGTGTCGGCAGCGTCCGTACCACCTCGACGACCCGGTCGAGCTCTATCTTTTCCTGGGCCTTGCGGACGTGGACCTCCTCGACGAGCTCGGCCTGGCTGCGCTCGGCGAGCTCGCCGGCGGTCCGCAGGAGGTCCAGCGCCCGCCGGGCGTCGCCGTGTTCCTGGGCGGCGAAGGCCGCACACAGCGGGATGACGTCCTCGGTGAGAGCGTCGCCCTCGAAGGCGACCTCCGAGCGGTGTTCGAGGATGTCGCGGAGCTGGTTGGCGTCGTACGGCGGGAAGACGATCTCCTCTTCGCCCAGGCTGGATTTGACGCGCGGGTCGAGGAAGTCGGTGAACTTCAGGTCGTTCGAGATGCCCATGATGGACACGCGTGAGTTGTCCAGCTCTGAGTTCATCCGCGAGAGGTTGTAGAGGGTGTCGTCGCCCGACTTCTCGACCAGCTTGTCGATCTCGTCGAGCATGATGACGACCACCCGCTCGTGGTAGTCCACGGCGTCGAAGAACGTGGAGTAGACGCGGTCGGTCGGCCACCCCGTCATCGGGACGGTCTCCATCTCCTCGCGGTCGGCCTCTAGCTCGGCGATGCGGTCGTCGACGGCGGCCACGTCGTCGTGGTCAGTGCCCGAAAGCGCCGCCGGGTCGGCGACGGCCGCCGACCGCAGCTCCCGGAGTTCCCCGAGACGGTCGTCGACGAGCGCGCGGTTTTTCTCGATGAACGTGTTCGCGAGCTGGGCGAGCACGCGATACTGCGTGTCCGTCACCTCGCAGTTGATGTACTCGACCTGACAGGGGACGTCGTCCTTCTCGCTGGTCGATTCGAGCTCCTTGGAGACGAACTTCGCGGAGGCGGTCTTGCCGGTCCCCGTCTTCCCGTAGATGAGGATGTTCGACGGCGTGTCCCCCCGCAGCGCAGAAACCAGGATTGTCGCCATCTGGTTGATCTGGTCGTTGCGGTGAGGCAGCTCGTGTGGCGTGTAGCTCGGGCGAAGCACCTCCTTGTTCTCGAAGATGGGTTCACCCGCGAGCAGGTCGTCGAACAGCCCCTTGCTGTCGTCGTCGTCGAGGACCACGTCGTCGAGGTCGACCCCCGCGGCGGTGTCGCCGACGACCGCCGACCCCGACGAACCGGGGTCGGAGTCCAGGTCAACGTCGAGGTCGTCGAACTCCGAGCCCAGTCCCGTGGCGTCGGCGTCCGCTCGCTCGTTGTCGCCAGTCGCGTTGCGGCCGCTCGCCGACTCGTCGTCGCCGTCGACGTCAGCGTCAGTCACGCTCTCGTCGAGGCGCTCCTGTGCGTGGTCGCCAGTCGCTTCGGTCGGCCCGTCGGCGTCCCGTTTCGTCTCCAGCGCTGCACCCCCGCCGTCTTCGGTCGAACTGTTTCTCTGTTCCCCGCCTGCACCGCTGTCATCGGCCGCACTTCGTTCGTCGGTCATACCAGTGTCACCCCATTATTTCAACTGGAGGCACTCCCGTTCCCCCGAGAGGAACGACCGGAGAGGCCATCACACGCAAGGACCCTCAAACGTCGCCGGCCGTGTGGCGTCCAGTTGATGCAGACGAACCAGAGGCATGCCCATCATAAAAATCCTTGGCTCCTCGGATGCGGGCCGTCATCGCTACCGACTGAGAACCCTCTGAATCGTCCGTAGAGTCGCTTTCCCTCCAAAACGGCTGTGTCACTCTGGCGACTACTCTCGCCGGCGGCCAGTCGTCGAGTGGAGCCATCGTTTCGGGTGGAACGAAGGCCAATTAGTGGAACGACAGTCAGACGACGGCAACGTTCGTTTTGCCGGCTCCGAAGCGGGCGGTCGGGGAAGCGAGCCGGGATGAACCGGCGACCACAAGTCATCTCGGAACCGGGTCAGTGGCAGTCGGTCGTCTCCGTCGATTGAGAAGCCACCCCCCACACCCCTTCGTTTCGGGTGGAGACGGCTCAGGGGATGGGGTGGGGGAGGATGCGTCTGATATCACCAACCTTTATGTTCGCGTTGGTTAAAACGCAACCGTAGAACAAGTAGGTGTATTATTTTCGTCCGTCTTCCTGTTGGTAACCTGTCCGAACAGCTGCCGCGCGGCGTACTCCACCCCACACCGTCGACCGTCTCCAGTTGAAACAGAGGGGTGAGGGGTACACCGACCGACGGACGAAGGAGTGAGCAGACCGTGGCCAGACGGGGCGCTGTGAGACGACGGGCGGGCCGAGTGGGAATGGACCCGACCAAGTAGGCGCCGACTCGACGACTGCTGACCTGATTCTCAGGGCGGCGACGTCGACTCGGCTGCCGCTCGCGGTAGCGCCCCCGACACTCGTCTCTGACGGCCGCCCGACGGCACCGGAGTTCACCGAATCGACGGCACCGCGGTCGACGGCGCCGAGAGAGCGGCAGCCTGCTAATCGTTGGCACCCTTCGTTAACAGCCGTGTTCGGTGTGTCTGTCGGCCGATTCGTCGCGTCTGACGCAGTACTTAAGTGCGCACGGAGAGGAAGTGAGTCCAATGCACCGCCGGGGTATCCGCCGGCAGGTGTGAGGAGGAAGGATGGGTCTGATCACGAACATCAAAGACAGCATCTCGACGGTCACGGCGCGGCTGTTCTCGGCCGAGGAGCCGAAGCGAATCGGCATCTACGGCCCGCCGAACGCCGGAAAGACGACGCTCGCGAACCGAATCGCCCGTGATTGGACCGGCGACGCGGTCGGTCCCGAGAGCCACGTTCCACACGAAACCCGTCGCGCACGACGGAAGGAGGACGTGACGATCGAGCGCAACGGCAAGGAGGTCACCATCGACATCGTCGACACGCCGGGGGTGACGACGAAGGTCGACTACCAGGAGTTCCTCGAACACGACATGGAGAAAGACGACGCCGTCCGACGGTCACGGGAGGCGACCGAGGGCGTCGCCGAGGCGATGCACTGGCTCCGGGAGGACGTCGACGGCGTCATTTACGTCCTCGACTCGACGGAGGACCCGTTCACACAGGTGAACACGATGCTCATCGGCATCATCGAGAGTCAGAACCTCCCGGTGCTCATCCTCGCGAACAAGACCGACCTGGACGAATCGAACATCCAGCGCGTCGCCAACGCCTTTCCGCAACACGAGACCATCCCGCTGTCGGCGCTGGAAGGCGACAACATGGACGAAGTGTACGAGAACATCGCGGAGTACTTCGCCTGACCATGCCAGAAGTCACACCCGAACCCGGCAACGGGGACGACGGCGTCCGCATCGACCTCATCAGCGGCGCGCGCATGGAGGGGCTGGCCTCGATGGAGAAGATACGGCTCATCCTCGACGGCGTCCGCGACGGCAACATCGTCATCCTCGAGGAGGGGCTCTCCCCGGAAGAAGAGTCCAAGCTCATCGAGGTCACGATGACCGAAATCAGCCCCGAGGAGTTCAGCGGCATCGAAATCGAGACGTACCCGAAGGCCCAGGCCGTCGACCAGAGCTTCCTCGACCGCCTGATGGGCCGGGAGTCGACCCAGAAGCTGACCGTCATCGGTCCGGCCAACCAGATCGAGACGCTGCATAAGGACGAGAACCTCATCAGCGCGCTCGTCTCCCGCAAGTAATGCCCCACCAGTGCGTCAACTGCGGTCGCACCTTCGGGGACGGCTCGAAGGAGATGCTGTCGGGCTGTCCGGACTGTGACGGCAAGAAGTTCCAGTTCCAGCCGAGCGACGCGGCCGACCGACCCACCGACGCGACCGCTCCAACCGGCGGCGTCGACGAATCCGAGCCGACTCCCACCACCGACGCGGGGGCGACCACGAGCGAGGCCGACGACGAGTTCGGCGTCACGATGGAGACCGCCGACAGCAGCACCCTCGCCGGAACGACCGACGACTCGCCCGCCGACACCACCGACGCCGACCCGTCAAGCGACGCTGACATCGACCCCGACGCCAACCGCCACGGCTCGACCGCCGATGTCGCAACCGACAACCGAGCCGCCGACTCCACCAACGGCACCGACGCCGACATCGTCGACACCGGAAGCGACGCCGACGGCGAGGACGACGCGCAGGCGACCGCTCGCTCGTCGGTGGTCGACACCGACGAACTCTCCGCCGCCCGGCAGGCCCGTGCGGAGGCCGAACGCGAGCGACTGGCAGAGGTCGACGACCCGGCGACGGGCGAGGAGGAAGACCGACCGACCACCGGCGATGGCGCGGCGCCGGAGGAGCCGGCCGACGACGCGACGGACGATTCGCCCTCGGCGGCGGAGTCGCCCGACCTCGCGGCGCTGCGCGAGGAGCTGAACAGCCAGTTCGAGAGCATCAAAATCACCGCGCCGGGTCAGTACGAGCTGAACTTGATGGAGCTGTACGACCGCGAGGAATACATCGTTTCGCTGCAGGAGGACGGCCGCTACGTTATCGAGGTGCCCGAGTCCTGGCACGGCGACGAACCGGAGTGACCGCCGGCGGCAACGATCCGGAGTGACCGCCGGCGGCGACCCATCTTCTCCACTCGCTCTCGCGCACTTTCTCGTCGGTAGCTTTTCAGCCCGCGCTCCGGCGGCGTCGTCCGCCGGCTGCATCGTCCACGGGTCGTCGCTCACCGACCGCATCGCCTGCTGACCGTCGCCTACTGTCAATCCCTGCGTCGCCGTGAACCGGAACGACTGAGGGGTAATAAAAAAGGGTAACACAAAGCCACTCCAAGGAGAGCTGTGGCACGCACTCTCCGCGATCGCGTGATGTCGGCCCTCCTGCTGTTTCCGGCGACGCTGGCTCGGCTGGGCGTCGTCGACCGGGAGAAAGGCGAGGAGGCGTTCGACCTCGCCGTCCCGGTGATGGTGACCGGCGGGATGCGGACGCTGTTGCGGGTCGCGGACTTCCTAATGGTGAGCATCGGCGTCGGCGGCGCCGCGGTGGCGGCCCTGGAGTTCGGCTTCCAGTACTACTTCATCCCGTTCGGGCTGGCGCTGGCGCTGACCAGCGGCACCATCAGCGTCGTCTCCCGGCTGAAGGGCAACGACGAACACGCCGAGGCCGACTTCGCCATCAAGCAGTCGCTGTGGCTGGCGCTGTTGTTGGCGGTGCCCATCACCGCCGCGACGTGGCTGTACGCCGACCGGCTCGTCGGACTGCTCACCGACGAGGGTCGGGTCATCCGGATGGGCGGGCTGTACCTCCGCATCGTGATGCTGTCGGTCGCGGCGCGGTTCTGGAGCATGATCGCCGCCCGCGCGCTGGCCGGCAGCGGCGACACCCGGACGCCGATGTACGTCCGGCTGCTGACGCTCCCGACGAACGTCGGACTCAACGCCGTGCTCATCTTCGGCCTCGGACCGGTCGACCCCATGGGCGTCGCCGGCGCCGCCTGGGGGACGACCGCCGCCAACACGCTCGCGGCGTTCATCTTCCTCGGACTCCTCCTGTCGGGACGGTTCGCCGTCCGACTGCGACTGGGGGGTAAGCAGTGGGACTGGGAGCTCGCGACCGAACTAGTCCGGGTCAGCCTCCCGCTCGCGGGCACCCGGCTCAGCCGGACGTTCGGGCGATTCCCGTTCCTGTTCGTCCTCGGCGTGCTCGGCACCGAGGTCGTCGCCGCCTACGCCATCGGCCGGCGGGTGATGCTGCTGGCGCTGATGCCCGCGTGGGGGTACTCGACGGCGTCGTCGACGCTGGTCGGCCAACACGTTGGCGCCGGCGACGCCGAAACCGCCGACGAGTACGGCTGGCAGACGCTCCGGGTCGCGCTGGCGACCCAGCTGTGCATCGGGGCGGTCATCTTCGTCGCCGCCGAGCCGCTGGCCCGGCTGTTCGACGCCGCCGCGCTGGAGCTGACGGTCACGTTCATCCGGGTGTTCGGCCTCGGCGTCGCCGGCTTCAGCGTCTCCCGGACGATGCGCGGCGCGCTGCGCGGGGCGGGGGACACCTCCTGGCCGTTCTACGGCGGCCTGCTGTCGACGTACGTCGTCCGACTCCCGATCGCCGTCGCGGCGCTGCCGGCCGGCTACGCGCTCACCGCCGGCTCACTGTCGATTGCACCGGGGCTGAACTGGGGGCTGGCCGGCGTCTTCGTCGCCATCCTCGGGGACATGTACGCGCGGGCGGGCGTTAACCTCGTCCGCTACTACAGCGACGCCTGGAAACGGATCGCGCTCCGCTCGGAGGTCGGAGCGAGCGCCGACGCGGACTGACCGGTGACGTCGCCGCCCGACCGTCCACTTTGGGCTCGACATGACTGCCCACCCACCCACCCAGGGCTCGACGGCGCCCGGCCCAGACATCCCAGAGCTCGACAACGCTGGTCCGTCGCCCCCTCGTGACCCACTCACACCCCTCCGTTTCAACTGGAACTCTCGTCCGCGAGAGCGGCTCCCGCCCGCGGATTGAAGCCTTTAACAGCGGGCGGCGCCACCGGTCGAGCATGAGCAAGGCAACCAAGATCGTGCTCGGCACGGTCGGCGTCGCGGCCGCGCTGTCGCTGGCTGTCGTCGCCGTCATGGCGTTCGGCTGAATGTTCGAGCGCCGCGACCTCGCGAACGACGTCGAAGCGGTCAAGACGGCCCACGCGCCGGAGGCGCTGGTGTTGGACGCCGACGCCGACTTCCGGACGCTGCCCCCGGAAACCGCGGAGGAACTCGGCCTGCTCGTCGACTCGCTGTCGCCGGCGACGTTCCCGGAGTCGTGGCTCCCCAAGGAGGCGCCCGCGGCCCTCGAACAGTACGCGAGCGACGCGTTCACCGTCGGGATGCCGGGCGACGGGACCGTCGCCTGGACGACGCAGACGGATCCGCCGGTGGTCATCTGCAAGGGCCGCGCCGAGGGAGTCTCGGAGTCGTTTCTCGACTTCCTGCTGGCGGAGGCGCTCGTCGAGGTGGGGCTGGAGTTGCCCGAACAGTTCCTCCCCTTCTTCGGGGAGCGCTACCCCGACCTCGCGGCGGCGACGTCGCTGTCGCCGTCCGGCGACTACCAGCTCGCGGCGGCGCTTTCGACCGGCTGGCGGGGGCTGGTCACTCGAGAGGTGTTCGCCGACTGGGACGGCGAGCACGACCGCCTGTACGAGGCGTGGGTCGACGCCGGCGACCGCGTCGAGCCGCGGCTCTCGGAGCTCCCGAGCGAACTCGCCCGCGGCGAGACGGGTTTCCCCGCCGCCGCGGAGCTGTCGTGTTCGGCGGTCAAACACGCCATCGAGCCGCCGACCCCCTTCGCCGCGCTCGACACGGCCGCCTACCGGGACCACGGCGCCGACTACGCCGTCCGGTGGGCCGAGAAGACGTTCGCGGAGCTGGACGACGCCTGAACGGGCGCTTCAGCCGTCGTATGACTGAACGGGCGCTTCAGCCGTCGTATGACTGAACGGGCGCTTCAGCCGTCGTATGACTGAACGGGCGCTTCAGCCGTCGTACGAGACCGACCCGTCCTCGTCGAGGTCAAGCGCGCCGTCGAACAGGGTCCGGAAGCGGTCGACGGTCGCCTCGTCGTGGACCTCCTTCGAGAGGTGGAACAGCCCGACGGCGTCGTGTGCCGCAAGCAATGTCAGTAGTCGCTCGGTCGCCTCCGCCGCGGCGTCGAGGTCGGCGTAGTAGGCGAGTTCGGTCAGCGAGTCGACGCTGACCCGGAGCCTCCCGTCGTGGTCGGTCAGGAACGACTCCACCTGCGAGACGATGCCGTCGAGGTCGTCCGGCGCGGAGACATAGTGAACGTGGTCGGTTCGGCGCCGAGAGTAGCCGCGCTCGACGGAGAGGGTGTCGAGGATGACGGCGCTGCTCTCGTCGACGTCGTAGTGTTCGAGCTTCTGTTCGACCTCGCGAGCGGTCGTCCGCGTCGAAACCACCAGGAAGTGGTCGGTGTCGGTTTTGAGGAAATCCGTGTCGATGCGGTCCGTCTCGCCGATGCTGGGGTGGACCAGCAGGAGGCCCGTCCCGCCTGCGACCGTCGCCGGCGCCTCCTCGATGGCGAGTTCGTACTCCATACCGGGTGCATCGGCTGCCGCGACTTAACTCTGCGGGGCGACGCCGGCAGTCGGTTCGACAGGCGCGTCACGGACCCAGTCTCCCCGACTCGGCTCGACCGATGACGCGACCGCCGCAACGACCGCAGAACGCAGGTCGTTTTGCCCAGGCCCACGAGCGTGGAGTCATGAGCGTCCGCGAGGAGTTCGACGACTGGGCCGCGTCCGGCCGCGACCGAGGGATGGAGGAGCGACACTGGCACACCGCCAAACACGTTCTCGCGCGGATGCCGGTCGAGGCCGGCGACACCGTCCTTGACCTCGGCACCGGCTCGGGGTACGCCGCCCGCGCCATCCGGGAGACGTACGACGCCGACCGCGCGTACGGTCTCGACGGTGCTCCGGAGATGGCCCGCAACGCCGCCGGCTACACCGACGACGGCGACGTGACGTTCGTCGTCGGCGACTTCGACCACCTCCCGTTCGCCGACGACGCGGTCGACCACGCGTTCTCGATGGAGGCGTTCTACTACGCGGCTGACCCGGCGGCGACGCTCGCGGAGCTGCGGCGGGTGCTCCGGCCGGGCGGGACCTTCTACTGCGCGGTCAACTACTACGAGGAGAACGTCCACAGCCACGACTGGCAGGAGCACATCTCCGTCGAGATGACCCGCTGGTCGGCCCCGGAGTACCGCGAGGCGTTCCGCGAGGCAGGGCTGTACGTCGTCGAACAGGACAACGTCCCCGACCGCGAGATAGCGATTCCCGACGCCGGGGCGTTCCCGACCGACGGGTTCGAGCGCCGCGCCGACATGGTCGAGCGCTACCGCGACCTCGGCACGCTGCTCACCGTCGGCGTCGCGCCCGAGTGACCGACACGTCTAAGACGAATCGCCCGCCGCTCTATCCCGTCCCAACCCCGCCCCGATCCCGTCCTGCAAACCCGTCCGCAACTCAGCGCCGCTCGACGACGTGGACGTCCTCCGGAGCGAACGCGACGATGACCGACCCCTCGCCCTCTCCGAGCCGGTCGGCGACGGGTTCGCCGCCGACGGAAGCGGTCTCGTCCGCCGCGGCCGTCTGGCCGTGCCCGCCGGTCGTCCGGAGTAACAGCTCTCGTCCGTGGTCGTCGCCGTCGGGCCACCGGCAGTGGTACCGCGTCGATTCGCCGAGGAACTCCGCGCTCTCGACGGCGACCCGCAGGCGGTTCCGCTCGGCGGCGTGGTCGCCGCCGTCGAGGTGGCCGCTCTCGTCGCCGCCGACGTGGCCGCTTTCGTCGCCAGCCTTCCCGACGCGAAGGCGCTCCGGACGCACGCAGACCGTCGCGCAGTCGCCGGGTCGCAGTTCCGCTCCGGACACCCGCAAGCGCGCGTCGACGTCGTCGACCGACAGCGTCGCCGTCTCCCCGTCGACGCCGACGACCTCGCCCTCGAAGACGTTGTTGTCGCCGACGAACTCGGCGACGAACCGCGTCGCCGGCTCGCGGTACACCGCCCGCGGGCGGCCGACCTGCTCGACCGTCCCCGCCCGCATCACCGCCACGCGGTCCGAAATCGCCAGCGCCTCCTCCTGGTCGTGGGTGACGTAGACGGTCGTGACGTCGAGTTCGGACTGAATCTCCTTGACCTGCACCCGGAGGCGCTCGCGCAGTCGGGCGTCCAGCGCGCTCATCGGCTCATCGAGCAATAGGAGCCGCGGCCCCGGCGCCAGCGCCCGGGCGAGGGCGACCCGCTGGCGCTGGCCGCCCGAGAGTGTGTCGGGGTCGCGGTCGGCGACCGCGGGCAGGTCGACCAACTCGAGCAGCTCGGCGACGCGTTCCTCGGCGGTCCGGTCGCCGGGCGGGTCGGCGAAGCCCAGCCCGTAGGCGACGTTCTCGCCGACGGTCATGTTCGGGAACAGCGCGTAGTTCTGGAAGACGACGCCGACGTCGCGGTCCTCCGGGGCGACGCCGGTCTGGTCGCGGCCGTCGACCCGAACGGTCCCCGCAGTCGGCGACTCGAAGCCGGCGAGCAGGCGCAGCGTGGTCGTCTTCCCACAGCCCGACGGCCCGAGCAGGGTGAAGAACTCGCCGTCCCGGACCCGGAGGTCGGCGACGTCGACCGCGGTCGTCTCCCCGTAGCGCTTGGCGACGCCGTCGAGGTGGATGTCGGTCATTCGACCCGCCCTCCGAAGCGTTCGATGACGACGAAGCTGCCCGCGGTCACCGCCAGCAACACGCAGCCCATCGCGGTCGCCGGCCCGAGCCGGCGGCCGATGTACCGCTGGAGCGCGACGGGCATCGTGTACTGTCCGGAGCCCGAGGCGAGGACGACGGTGGCGTCGAACTCGCCGATGGAGATGGCGACCGCGAAGGCGGCGCCGGCGACGACGCCGGGCCACACCAGCGGGAGTTCGACGTCCCACAGCGCTCGCAGCCGGCTCGCCCCCAGCGCCCGGGCGGACTCCGTCAGCGACCGGTCGAGGTCGCCCAAAAGCGGGGCGACGTTGCGCACGACGAAGGGGTAGGCGCCGACGGCGTGGGCGGCGACGACGGCCACCGGACCGACGACCGACAGGCGGTAGCCGAACAGCGTCACGCCGAACACCAGCCCCCGGAGCGTCCCGAGGCCGACGACGATGCCCGAGACCGCGAGCGGCGCCATCGTCAGCGCGTCCACGAGCTTGCGGCCGCGGTACTCGCGGGTGGTCAGCACCGAGAGCACCACCCCCATCGGCAGCGAGAGCGCGAGCGTCCCGGCGGCGAACAGCAGGGAGTTCCGCACCGCTGGGAGGGGCTTCACCTGGAACGACGCCCCGGTTCGTTGGCGTTCGAGCAGGAAGCGGTACGCCGACAGCGTGAACTGCCCGTCGGGACCGGTGACGCTCGCGAGGACCATGCTCGCAAGCGGCGCGAGGAAGACGACCGCGACGACGACGGCGTATACACCGACGCCCACTCTGACCGCGGTCTCCCCGACCGACGGCGACGACGGCACCAGCGACTTCCGGGCCAGGGGGTTCGCGCCGCGGGAGCGCGTCTCGCTGCGGGCCTCGTACCGGAGGTACGCGTAGGTGAGCGACAGGGAGACGCCGGATTCGACGACCGCCAGCGCGGCCGCCCGGCCGTAGTCGAGGTTGCGCACCGCCCGGAATATCCACACCTCGACCGTGGCGTACTCGAGCCCCCCGAGCGCGAGGACGATGGGGAAGGAGGCGAACGTGAACACGAAGGTGAGCGTCGCGCCGACGAGCACCGCCGGCAGGAGCTGGGGAGCGACGACGTCGAGGAAGGCCCGCTGGGGGCCGGCGCCGAGGCTGCGGGCGGATTCGACGGCGCGGGCGTCGACGCTCTCCCAGGCGGCGGTCGTCGTCCGCGCGACCAGCGGCGCGTTGTAGAAGGCGTGGGCGACGACGATGGCGGGAAGGCTGTACAGCGGACTCACCGGCTGGAGCCCGAGCGCCGAAAGGAGCGTCGGCAGCGTGCCGCCGCTGCCGAAGGTGGCGACGAAACCGACCGCGACCATGATGGAGGGGAGCACGAACGGCACCATCGTCAGCGACCGCAGCGTCGCCCGCCCGGGGAACTCGAACCGCGAGAGGACGTACGCTCCCGGGAGGCCCAGCGCGACGCTGGCGACCGTCGACAGCGCGGCCTGATAGGCGGTGAAGCCGACGATTTCGACCAGCAGGAACTCCGAGGTCGCCACCTCGACCAGCGGCTGCTCGGCGAGCCCGACCGGCGGGACGGCCTCGACGAGGACGGTCCCGATCGGGTAGTAGAAGACGATGACCAGCAGGACCGCCGTCGCCGCCGCAACTGCGGGCAGCGCCAGTCGCTCGGCGGTCGGCGGTCGGCCGCGGCGCTCCGCCGACGCTCGCTCGCGGTCGACGGTCGCGGGGCCGTCGCCTTCGGCCCCGGTCACGGGCTCACCCCTGTGCGAACTGTCGTTGCCACTCGCTTATCCACTCGGTCACGTTGCCCTTGAGTTCGTCGTAGCCGAAGGTGACGGCTTCGGGCGGCTCCCTGGCGTACGTCTCGTACTCCTCGGGCACCGCGGCGTCGGTGACGGCGGGGAAGGAAACGTTTCGGACGGCGATTTCGCCCTGCACCTCGGGCCGGAGCATGAACCGGAGGAACTCCCGAGCGAGGTCGGGGTCGTCGGCGTCGGCGAAGCGGGCCATCCCCTCGGGGTTGGCGTACCCCTGGTCGTTGAGGAAGCGAATCTGGTGTTCGTCCATGTTCTGGTCGTAGCGGTTGGCGTACACCTGGTCGGTGGAGTAGGAGACGACCATCGGCGCCTCGCCGCCGGTGTAGGCGCTGTAGGCGTCGTCCCAGCTTCCGAGGACCCGAACGCCGTTGTCCTGGAGCTGCGACCAGTAGTCGAGGTAGCCGTCGGCGCCCTTCTCGGCGATGGTATGTAACAGGAACGCCCGCCCGGTCGCGGAGCTGTCGGGGTTCTGGGCGATGAGGTCGCCCGCGTACTCCTCCGCGAGGAGTCCGTCGAACGTCTCGGGGGCGACGAACTCCCCGTCGTCTTTGGTCGCGTTCCACACCAGCGAGATGTAGCCGGTGTCGAAGGGGACCGCCCGACCCTGGGGGTCGACCCGAAGGTCCTCCTTAACGTCGGCGCCGACGTCGCCGGCGGCGGCGAACAGCGACCCGTCGTCGAGGTTCTCGTCGACGCGGATGAGCATGTCCGTGTTGAGCCCGACGTAGGCGTCGGCGTCGATCTCGACGCCGGCGTTGGCCCGTTCGATGTAGTAGTTGACCTCGCTCTCGGGGGTCTGCCAGACGAGTTCGGCGTCGAACTCCGACTCGAACTCCGATTTCAGCCACGCCCCTGGGCTCGACGACGGGGCGTCGACGAACGCGCTGTAGGTCGCCACGACCAGCGTCGGCGTGGCGCCGCCGACGGTCGTGCCCGTCGGTGAGTCGGTGACCGTCGAGCTCCCCCCGCCCTCGCCCTCGGTCGCCGTCTCCGTCCCGGTCGGCTCGGCCGAACAGCCGGCGAGCCCGGCGGCGACGCCGGCGGCGCCGGCGCGTCGAATGAACGTGCGTCTGTCCATGACCGGGTTGTTGCACTCGGTGGTTCTAGAGGGTGACGGAACGGCGACCCGCCGGCCGAACCGTAGCTCCCGGCGGTGTCGACCCTCAGCTCAGTCGGCGCCGGCCTCAACGGGCCCGCCGCGGGCCTCCCACTCGGTGAGACTGCCCTCGTAGAAGGCGACGTCGTCGAACCCCAGCTGGCGGAGCGCGAGGTACGTGTGGCTGATGCGCCGGGCGGTGTTGCAGTAGAGGACGACCGGCGTGTCGCGGTCGACGCCGCGGTCGGCCAGCGTCGCCTTGACCTCGTCTTCCGGCCGGAGGCCGCGGTCGGCCTCGTCGACGAGGGCCATCCAGTCGAGCTGGGCCGCCCCCGGGAGGTGGCCCTCCTCGTACTCCCAGCGCTCGCGGGTGTCGAGGACGACGGTCTCGGGGTCGTCGACGGCCTCTCGAACGGCCTCGAAGCCGACCAGAGGCGACTGTGTCGGGCGGTCGACCGCGTAGTCGGTCGGCTCGGGGTCGACCGCGGCGGTCGTCGTCCCGTGGTCGCGGCTCCAGGCGCTGTAGTCGCCGTCGAGGACGGCCAGCCGGTCGAGCGGGTGGCCGTACAGCAGCGCCGTGACGACGAACCGCGCGGCGAAGACGCCGTGGGTGTCGTCGTAGGCGACGATTCGGTCGCCCCCGGCGACGCCGGCCTCGCCGAGCAGGTCGGTCCACGTCGACTCGCCGGGGAGCATTCCCGGGTCGCCGCCGTCGCTGTCGCCACCCCCACCGGCCCCACCGTCGACGGAGTCGGTCGCGGTCGCCTCGCCGCCGCCGTCGGTCCCATCACCCCCGGCGCGGAACGTCTCGAAGGGAACGTTGACCGCCCCCGGGAGGTGTCCGATGCCGTCGTACTCCCAGCCGTCGCGCACGTCGACGACGCGGAGGTCCTCGGCTTCGGCGTGGGCTGCCACCCAGTCGGCGGCGACGAACGTGTCCATGCCGCCGGCTTGTGTCGGCGGACTCTTAGCGTTCTCGTCGCCGGCGGCCGTCACGGATAGCTGCAACTTTTGCTGTCTCTCGCGGGCGACGGTCGCCGCCCGCGGTCGGGTCACTCGCCGGATCGCAGGCGGTTCGAGGGGAGCGCGACGGAAGCTGCAAATGTTGCAGGTTCACCGAAGGAGTGGCCGTACGTGCCGGGGCGTCGGGACTTATACAGCCGGAGGCCAGACGATGAGACGATTATGTCCGATTACGCGAACGACGTGCTCGTCTCGGCGGATTGGGTCGAGAACCACCTCGACGAGTTCCAGAGCGACGACCCCGACCATCGGCTGGTCGAGGTCGACGTGGACACGGAGGCGTACGACGAGGGTCACGCGCCCGGCGCCATCGGCTTCAACTGGGAGACCGAGCTCCAGGACCAGACCCAGCGCGACATCCTCGACAAGGAGGACTTCGCGGAGCTCCTCGGCAGCCACGGCATCAGCGACGACTCCACGGTCGTCATCTACGGCGACAACAGCAACTGGTTCGCGGCGTACACCTACTGGCAGTTCAAGTACTACGGTCACGACGACGTGAAGCTGCTCGACGGCGGCCGCGACTACTGGCTCGAAAACGACTACCCGCTCACCGAGGAGGAGCCGGCGTTCTCCGCGGTCGAGTACGAGGCCAGCGGTCCCTTCGAGGACATCCGCGCCTACCGCGACGACGTCGACAACGCCATCGACCGCGGTATCCCGCTGGTCGACGTGCGCTCACCCGAGGAGTTCACCGGCGAGATTCTCGCCCCCGCGGGGCTGCAGGAGACCGCCCAGCGCGGCGGCCACATCCCCGGCGCCGAGAACATCTCCTGGGCGGCGACCGTCAACGACGACGGCACGTTCAAATCGCCCGAGGAACTGGCCGAGCTGTACGAGGCCGAGGGCATCGACGGCGACGAGTCCGTCGTCGCCTACTGCCGCATCGGCGAGCGCT
>JBDGTQ010000026.1:0-32181 GCA_042216705.1 Halolamina sp.
AAGTACAAGGTCGAACTCGACGGCTACGAGGAGGACGTCGGCGGCGCCCGGGCGATGCTCCGGGCGCTGAACCACCAGGAGAGCCACGCCGACCGCGAGGACGTCGCCGACGAACCTCACAGTCACGACGCCCCCGCGAACCACGTCGCCGTCTGCACGAACCAGACCTGTGCCGCCGCCGGTGCTCCGGCGCTGCTCGAACGGCTCCGGCAGGCCGTCCGGGACTCCGCGGACTGTGACGCCCGCGTGACGCGGACCTCCTGTCTCGGCCAGTGCGGCGACGGGCCGAACGTCGCCGTCTACCCGGACGGCGTCTGGTACCAGAACCTCGACCCGGCCGACGCCGACGCCATCGTCTCGTCGCATCTCGACCGCGACCGCATCGTCGCCGACCTCGACACCCAACTCCTATGAGCTGTCACGAACTCGAAGCGCTTCGCATCGGGCTGATGAACGTCCTCGGCACCGCCGACCGCAGCGCCCGCCGACACGCCGAACAGGAACTGGCGGGCCACCTCGACGGCCCCATCGCGGCCATGGTCGAGGCCGACGACCTCTCGGAGCTGGCTCGGCACTTCGACGCCGCGCTCGTCGACCTCGAGGAGACGGTCGCGACCACGCCCGAGGACGACCCCTCATACGACTACCGCCGCGGCCGGCTGGTCGCCTGTCGGGACGCCGAGACGGCGCTGTCCCGACTGCTGGACCACGGCGACGGGCTGCTCGACGACCTCGGGAGCACCCACGACGTGCTCCACGAGGCGTTCCCGGCCGACGATGGCTGACCCGACGGCGACGGTCGACCTCGGGAAGGTCGAACCCGCCGGCTCCCGTCAGCTCGGGCGTCGCTCGTCGGTGGTCGTCACCGGGGACGACGACCCGGTCGTCGTCGTCGGCGACGCCGACGGGGCCCTCCTTGCGTACGACGTTCCGACCGATGGCGGTCCGACGCTCCGGAAACGCTGGACGGACGCCGGCGGCGCGGACGCTGACGCGAACTCCGTCGTCGCCCTCGCCGTCCTCGGCGACGGCGCCTCGGCGCCCCCGACTGCCTCGGGGCCGACGCCCGCGGTCGTCGCCGGCGAGCGCGGTCCGGACGGAGCGGTCCGCGCTCACGACCTCCGGGACGGGTCGGTCCGGTGGCGCTACCGCGGCGCCGACGACGTCGGTGAGCCGGCCGACGACACCCGGTTTCGACTCCCCGTCGTCGCCTCGCTGGCAACCGCCGCGGGACGGACGTACGCCGCCGTCCGGCGGTACGAGCGCGGCGCGAACGGCCGCCGGTTCGAGAGCGTCGTCGTCGCCGTCGAGGCCGACGGAACGCTCGCCTGGCGCCGCCGGGTGGACGCCTCGCCGGTCGCGGTCGAGGCCGACGGCGACCGCGTCGCCGTCGCGTACAACCGCTGTCCCGGCGACCATCGGGACGGGCTCGTCGAGCTCGCCGCGGCCGACGGCGCCGTGCGACGGCGCTGGGACCCCCCGGGCGACGGGGACCGCCGCGTCGGCGACTGCGCGCTCGTCCCCGGCGGCGTCGTCGCCGCGAGCCACGCCGACTACCGCGGCTACCGCCTCGTCGCCGACGGCGACGGCTTCGCGGTCCGCTGGCGGGTCGCTCTCGGGCGGCCGACCGCCCGCGACGGGGAGACGGTGTACGCGTACCCGAACCACGTCCTCGCGACCGACGCCGGTCCCGCGTTCGTCACCGGGAACACCTACCCCGAGGACGGCCGGGAGACCGACGCCCGGCACCCGGACGAACACGCCGTGGCCGTGGTCGACGACGGGAGCGTCCGACGCCGGACCTCCCTCGGTGGCTTCGTTCACGGCGCCGCCGTCGCCGGCGACTCGGTCGTCGTCCCGACGGCACAGCACTTCCGCGACCGCGACGGCGACCACGCGCTGTCCCGCGTCGACGCCGCCACGGGGACGGTGACCGAGACCCCGACGCCGGGCGTCGTCACCGCCGCGGCGGCCGGGGCGGACCTCGCGGCGGCGGTCGAGGAACCCGTCGCGTACCACGACGGCGACGGGACGCTCGGTTCCTACCGGCTGCACGTTCGCCGGCGCTGACGCGACCGCGGGGTACTCCGCGGGCCGTCGATTCTTTCTTGCTTCCACGGACCGGCGGTACCCGAGCCGTCGGCCCGGTCACGACGCTGCGGACCGGCGGAGCGGCGGAGCGACCGCGACCCCGGACGTCGGAAGTCGACGACTCGGACCGGAAGCGACGGCCACGACCGACTGACTGATCGGTCAGTCAGCGAGCGCCGCGGCTCCTCCGTCGGTCGGCGACGGCGACACCGGCGCGAAAATCTCGCGCCGTCCGCGGCTCAGACCGGCAAGGAGACAACGCCGAACAGCGACAGCGCGACGGCGAAGGCGACGCCGGCGGCCCCGAGTTCGAAGGCGGCCCGCAGTCGCCGGCCGCCGGCGTCGGCCACGGCGGCGACGGAACCGACCCCGCTGCCGACGACCGCCAACGTCGCGGTGATGGCGACCGCGTAGGCGGCGACGCCGACGACCGCTCCGCCGGGCCCCGCCGTCGGCAGCGCCGCCGAGACGAACACCAGCATCGACACCGGCGGCGACAGCGCGAACAGCGAGCCGACCGCCCCGGTGCGGGCCAGTCCGGGCGCGGAGACGTCGCCACTCTGGGCATCGTCGTCGCCGTCGTCGCTTCCGCCGTGGCCGTGGCCGCGTGCTCGACCCCCGGCGCCACCGTGTGCGCGGTCGCCGTCGTGGCTGTGGCCGTGCAGCGTCCGGTGGGCGGTCGCCAGGGTTCGCTCGACCGGGCCGGTCGCGGTCGCGGGGGAGGGAACCGCCACGAGTCCGCGGAGCCGGCGGGAGCCGGCGGCCGCCAGCAGGACGGCCACGCCGGCGAGGACGGTGCCGGCCGACAGCGACCCGACGCGGCCGAGGACCGCCGGCGCCGCCCCCGCGCCGGCGCCGAGCACCGTGAGAACGGCGACCCAGCCGACCACGACGATAACGTGGCCGACGGCGAACACCGCGCCGACCAGCGCGCCCTCCAGGGGGCCGTCGGCGTCGCCCGTCAGCGCGGAGATGCCGGCGGCGTGGTCCGGCTCGATGCCGTGGGTCACGCCCAGCGTCGCCGCCGCGAGCAGAATCGGGAGGCTCACTCCTCGCCCTCCGCGTCGGCGGCCGCGGACGCGATCCGGTCGGCCGTCAGCGCCGACAGCGGTACGCGCTCGGCGGCGGCGGCCTCGACCACCACGTCCACGACGCCGCGGCCCTCGTCGCCGGCGTCGACGACCAGCGTCGACGCGCCGCGGGCCTCCAGGCCGGCCGCCGCGGTCCGGGCGTCGGCCACCGGGGCGTCCGTCCCGGCGTTTCCCCGACCGTCGGTGACGAGCACGACGACCGCCGCTTCCGGGTCGGCGCGGTCGAGCACCTCGCCGGCGGCGGCGAGCCCGGCCGGCAGCGGCGTGCGGTCGCCCGTCGGCAGCGCCTTGAGGTGGCGGGCGGCGCGGTCGACGCTGTCGGTCGGGGGCAACACCACGTCGGCGTCGTCGCCGGCGAAGGTGACGACCGCCACCTCGTCGCGGGCCTCGTAGGCCTCGCGCAGCAGGTCGAGCGCGACGCCGCGGGCGGCCCGCATCGCCGGCCGCATCGAGGCGCTGGCGTCGACCGCGAACACCACCAGCGTCGACCGGTCGCCGGTCCGCACCGACCGCCGGAGGTCGCGCTCGGCGACGGCGTCGGCGCCGCGGGTCGCGGCCGCCCGAACCGACGCCGCGGCGTCGATCTTGCCCCCGCGCTCGGCCGACTCCGTTCGGACGCGGACGCCGGTGCCGTCGTCCCCGATGTCGGCGCCGGCCCGCCCCCCGCCCGGCGTCGGGGTCGCTTCCGCCTCGGCGTCGACCGCCGGGGCACTGGCGTCAGCGACGCCTCCGTCCCCGCGGGACTGTCCCGGGACCAGCGGCGGGGCCTCCGCGTCGGCGGCGTCGTCGCGGTCGCCGGCGCCGGCGGACCCGGACCCGTCGGAGTCGCGGCTCTCGTCGGCACCGGCGTCCGCCTCGTCCGGCCGACCGTCGCCTTCTGGCCGGCTGGGGGTCGGTCCCGTGGCGTCGTCGGCATCCCCGTCCGTCTCGTCGCCCGTTCCGGCTTCGTCTCCGTCTCCGTCGGTCTCGGCGTCGCTTTCGACCCCCTCGCCGCGCTCGGCGTCGGCCTCACCGCCCGCGTCGTCCGCGTCGCCTCCGCGGTCGTCGCCGGAGTCACCGTCGGCATCGTCGCCTCTGGCCTCTTCGTCGCCGTCGTCGGCGTCGCTCGCGTCGCCGTCCCCGAAGTGGTCGTCGAGGAGCTCGTCGGCGTCTGGGGCGTCCTCGAACGGCGTCGAGCGCAGCCGATGTGGGAGCGCGAACTCAGCGGCCCGGCGCACGTCGCTCTCGACGACCGTCGGCCGGCCGTCCAGCGCGGCCAGCGCTCGGGCGGCACGAGCGGTCGCGACGTCGGCGCGGTACCCCTCCACCCCGGCGTCCCGACAGAGTTCGACGGCCTCCTCTAGCAGGTCTCCGGGGAGGTCGACCTCGGGTAACAGCTCCCGGGCCGCCCGGAGCCGCTCGGCGGCCGCATCGGTCTCGGCGGCGTAGTCGCCGTCGAAGCCGGCCAGCGAGCGCTCGACGACCGTCGCGCGCTCGTCGAGGTCGTCGCTGCCGGCGACCGCGACCTGCAGGTCGAAGCGGTCGCGGAACTGCGGGCGGAGGTCGCCCTCCTCGGGGTTCATCGTCCCGACCAGCGTGAACTGCGCGGGGTGGGCGACGCTGACTCCGTCGCGCTCGACGCGGTTGACGCCGCTTGCGGCGGCGTCGAGCAACACGTCGACGAGGTGGTCGTCGAGGAGGTTCACTTCGTCGACGTACAGCACGCCGCGGTTGGCCCGCGCGAGTAAACCTGGGTTGAACTCGGCGTCGCCGTCGAGGGCGTCGGCGACCGACAGCGACCCGACGACGCGCTCCCTGCTGGCCCCCAGCGGCAGCGTGACGAACGGCACCGGTCGCCGTTCGACCGGCGGGTCTGTCCGCTCCCGACACGCCGTGCACTGCCGAGCCGGGTCGTCGGGCGGACAGCCGAACCGACAGTCCGCGACGGCCCGCTGGGCGGGTAACAGCTCCGCGACCGCCCGCACCGTCGTCGACTTCCCGGTCCCCTTCTCGCCGCGGACCAACAGCCCGTCCAGCCCGTCGGCGGCGGCGACCGCCAGGGCCGCCTCCTTCAGCTCCGCCTGCCCGACGACGGCCGGGAACGGCACCGTCCCCGAAAGCTTCTTGTCCGAGCCTAATTCAATCACAGTTGTAGTAGTGAAATAGAGGTTTAACAACGTTATGCCTACAGTTGCCCTATACACGGCGACGGAGAACGAGCTCGGGGCGGTTCAGGCCGCCGCCGAGGAGATCGCCGCCGACCTCGTCGTCCGTTCGGAGTCCGACCTGTCGGACCCGGCGGATGTCGAGGCGTTCCTCGACGAGGCGGTCGAGGCGACGGCGGCGGTGTTCTGGCTGCACGGCGCCGAAGACAGCATGCCCGGCTACGAGGGGGCGGTCGACCGCCTCCGGGCCGCGGGGGTTCCGCTAATGGTGAAGTCGACCGGCGACGCCTACGCCGTCGAGGACACGAGCGTCGACGCCGCGGTCCGGGAGACCGCGTACGACTACCTCGACCGCGGCGGCGCGGCCAACGTCGCCAACCTCCTGCGTTACCTGGTCGACCGCTACTCGACGGTCGACCGCTCGTACGACGACCCGGTCGCGCTGCCGACGGAGGGGGTGTACCACCCCGACCATCCCGGCGCGGACTACGAGGAGCTGGTCGGGAGCTTCGACCCCGAGCGGCCGACGGTCGCGGTGTGGTTCTACGAGTCACACTGGACCCACGAGAACGTCCGCTACGTCGACGCACAGGTCCGGGCGCTGGAGGCCGCGGGGGCGAACGCGCTACCGGTGTTCTGCAACCCGGCGACCGACAGCGACGAGCAGGAAGACGCCGAGTGGGTGACCGACGCCTGGCTCACCGACGCCGATGGCGACCCCGTCGTCGACGCCGTCTGCTCGTCGTTCATGTTCTCGCTGTCGATGGACGAGCGCGGACGCTCGGCCGACGACGAGGGCGACGACGCCGAGACGGTGTTCCTCGACCGGCTGGGCGTCCCCGTCCTCCAGACGGTCACGACGATGCGCTCGCGGTCGCGGTACGACGGCTCCGACACCGGCGTAATGGGGTTCGAGCTCGCGCTGTCGGTGGCGCTGCCGGAGTTCGACGGCAACGTCGTCACCCACCCCATCTCCGGCAAGGAGCGCACCGACGACGGCGCCGCCATCGGCTCCGCGCCGAAACAGCACTTCCCCATCGCGGACCGGGTCGACCACGTCTCCCGGCTGGCGGTCAACTGGGCGCGGCTGCGACACGTGCCCAACGACGAGAAACGCGTCGCGGTCGTCCTCCACAACTACCCGCCCAGCGACGACGGCATCGGCACCGCTTTCGGCCTCGACACGCCCGAGAGTGCGGTGAGCCTGCTCGGCGACCTCGCCGACCGGGGGTACGACCTCGGCGGCGACCGGCCGACGGACGGACAGGCGCTGATGGAGCGACTGACCGCCCAGCTCACCCTCGACGACCGCTGGGTCGCCCCCGAGGACGTCCGCGACCTCGCCGTCGACACCGTCTCGCCGGCGCAGTACGACGAGTGGTTCCGGGCGCTGGACGACGACTTCGTCGCGAACGTCCGCGAAGAGTGGGGCGAACCACCGGACCGACCGTTCGCGATTCCGGGCGTCGAGTTCGGCAACGTCCTGCTGACGGTCCAGCCCCCGCGCGGGTTCGGGATGGACCCCTCGAAGGTGTACCACGACGCCGACCTCCAGCCGCCTCACGACTACGTCGCCTTCTACCGGTGGCTCCGCGACGGGTTCGACGCCGACGCCGTCGTCCACCTCGGCACCCACGGCAGCCTGGAGTGGCTGCCCGGCAAGACCGTCGGACTCGACGCCGAGAGCGCCGCCGACCAGCTCGTCGACGACGTGCCCAACGTCTACCCATACGTCATCAACAACCCCGGAGAGGGGACCCAGGCCAAGCGCCGCTCCTACGCCGCGGTCGTCGACCACCTGACGCCCGTGATGCGCTCGGCCGGCGTCTACGACGAACTGGCCGAACTGGAGGAACTCGCCGACCGCTACCGCGAGGCCGGAATGGAAGACGCCGCGACCGACGACGGCGAGCAGCTGGCGGCCGCCATCAGAGAGACTGTCGCCGACCTCGACCTCGCGGTCGAACTCGGCATCGAGGGAGAGATCGACGACACGGCGGACGTCCGCGGCCCCGAGGCGGCCGGCTCGACGCTTGCCGAGGGGGCGGTCGCGGGAGCGGACGTCGACGTCGACGACCTCGTCGAGCGCGTACACGAGTACCTCACCGACGTCAAGACGACGCAGATTCGGATGGGTCTGCACGAACTCGGCGAGCCGCCGGCGGGCGAGCGCCTCGTGGAGTATCTCGTCGCGCTCACCCGCCTGGAGAACCCCGGGGCGCCCTCCCTGCGCGAGAGCGTCGCGGGCGTCCTCGGCGTCGACTACCGGGCGATGCTCGACGAGCCGGGGACGTACGACGACGACCTCGGGATGACCTACGCCGAGGCCGCCGACGAGGTGTACGAGACCAGCGTCGAGCTGGTCGAGCGCCTCGCCGCCGCCGACTTCGACGTGCCGACCGCCGAGACCGCCGCCGCCGACGACGAGGTGAACATGAACCTCCTCGTCGTCGACGTCGACCCGCTCGGCGACGCCCGCGCGGCGGCGGGCGCCCACGACGACCTCCGGGCGGTGCTGCGGTACGTCTGTGAGACGGCCGTTCCGAAGGTCCGCGGCGCGAGCGAAGAGGTCTCGCAGGTGGCCGACGCGCTGGAGGGGTCGTACGTCAGACCCGGTGGCTCGGGGGCGCCGACCCGCGGCGGCGTCGACCTGCTGCCGACCGCGCGGAACTTCTACACGCTCGACCCCCGGAAGGTGCCCGCCCGAACCGCCTGGGCGGTCGGCAAGGAGGTCGCCGACGAGGTCGCCGAGGAACACGAACGCAGCAGCCCCGACGGCGAGGGCGGGTCGTCGAAGGCGGTCGGAGACGGGAACGGCGGCGACGATGCCGATGCGGGCGGCTACCCCGAGGAGGTCGGCGTCGTCGCCTGGGGGACGCCGACGGTCCGCACCCGCGGCGAGACCATCGCGCAGGTGCTCGGCCTGATGGGCGTCCGGCCGGTGTGGACCGACGCCGGCCGCGTCGACGACGTGGAGCCCATCCCGCTGGCGGAGCTCGGCCGCCCGCGAATCGACGTGACGACCCGCGTCTCCGGCCTGTTTCGCGACGCCTTCCCGCAGGCCGCAAGCGTCGTCCACGACGCGGTCGAGGCCGTGGTCGCGCTGGACGAGCCCCACGAGCTGAACTACGTGAAGAAACACGTCGAGGAGGAGGCCGCGGAGCTGGCCGACCGGGGCCACGACGACCCGGAGGCGGCCGCCAAGCGCCGCGTGTTCACCACCCGGCCGGGCGGCTACGGCGCGGGAACGAACAAGGCGGTCGAGGAGGGCAACTGGGACGACCGCGCCGACCTCGCGGACGTGTACGTCCAGTGGGGCGGCTACGCGCTGGGCTCGCGCGGGACGACGACAGAGGCCCACGACGCCTTCGAGCGCCGACTGGGCAACGTCGAGGCGACGGTCAAAATCGAGGACACCGACGAGCAAGACGAGTTCGACTCCTCGGACTGGTACGCCTTCCACGGCGGGTTCATCACCGCCGTCGCGGAGGTCTCCGGCTCGGAGCCGGCCGCTTACGTCGGCGACTCCTCGAACCCGGACGACGTCTCGGTGTACACCAACGAGGAGAAGGTCCGCAAGGCGATGCGGGCCCGCGTGCTCAACCCCGACTGGCTGGACTCCATGGCGGAACACGGCTACAAGGGCGCCGGCGACCTCTCGACGACGGTCGACGTCGTCCTCGGCTGGGACGCCACCGCCGGCGTCGTCAGCGACGCGCTCTGGGCCGACACCGCCCAGAAGTACGCCCTGGACGAGGACCGCCAGGCGTGGCTCCGGGAGGTCAACCCCTGGGCGCTCGAATCCATCACCGACACCCTCTTAGAGGCCGTCGAGCGCGGCCTCTGGGACGCCGACGACGAGACCGTCGAGGCGCTCCGGGAGGCGAACCTCCGCGCCGACGGCGACGTGGAGGCCCGCGCCGGCGCCGACGGACCGCCGGAGGTGCCGAGCGATGACGACTGAGCGCGGAGACGGCGAGCCGGGCGACGGCCGCGAGGCGTACGCCGACCTCGGGGCGACGACCGAGCAGGCGATGGACATCGCCGAGACGAGCATGGACCGCGTCCGGGAACTGGTGCCCGACGAGACGCTGGCCGACCGCCTGCGTCAGAAGGCGGTCCACGCCACCGGCGACCCCGAGTTTCAGCACCTCGTGCGCTTCACCGGCGACGACGAGGACGAACCGGTTCGGGCCGGCGCCCGGGCCGTGCTCGAGGAGGCGCCGGTCGTCACCGACATCACGATGGTCGAGGCCGGCGTCACTGGCCGCGGCCACGACTGTCCGGTCCGGAAGGCCATCGGCGCCGGCGCCGACCTCGCCGCCGAGACCGGCATGACTCGGACGGCGGCCTCGGTGCTCGAACTCGACCGTCGAGGGGTGTACGACGGGGCGATTGCGGTCGTCGGCAACGCGCCGACCGCCGCGCTGGCGCTGGCCGACTGCATCGAAGACGGCACCCGTCCGGCCGCCGTCATCGCCACGCCGGTCGGGTTCGTGAAAGCCGCCGACAGCCGCGAGCGACTGCGCGCGGTCGCCGCCGCCCACGACGTGCCGGCAGTGACGAACGTCGGCCGCCGCGGCGGCTCCGGTCTCGCGGCCGGGCTGACGAACGAGCTGATTCACGTCGCCAGCGACGCCCGCGACGGGGAGGTCTCCCTGTGACCCCGGCGGCGAAGGGTCGCGACCGAACGACATCGAACGAGCCCGGACCCGGAGCCGACCGCGACGCGGGGGCACCGTGAGCGACGACTACGACCTCGACGCCGGCCCGGACCCGGCGACGAGAGCCGCCGCCGCGCCGGAGCCGACCGACCCGACAGACCCCTCCTACGCCGTCGGCGTCGGCCCGGGTGCCCCGGAGTACCTCCTCCCGCGGGCGGCACGGGCGCTCCGAGAGGCCGACGTCGTCGTCGGATTCGGCACCGTGGTCGACGTGGTGGACGAGCGAGCGTCCGTCGGCGGCGTCGCCGACGGGGTGGTCGACGGCACGGAGACGGAGCTGCTGCGCTGTGGCTACCGAGACGAGGCCGAGACCCTGTCGACGTTCGCCGACCGCGTCGCCGACGGCGCGACCGGGACGGCCGTGCTGATGGGCGACCCGAACCACTCCGGCTACCAGTTCCTCGGAAAGGTCGAGGCCGCCGTTGACCGGCCCGTCCGGGTCGTCCCCGGCGTCTCCTCGCTGCAGGTGGCCGCTAGCCGCGCCCGGACGCCAATGGAGGCGACGACGTTCGTCACCCTGCATAAGAGCGGCTCGCTGGCCGACGACCTCGCCAGGCTGCGGGCCGACGCGGGCGAGCGGCACCTGCTGGTGCTCCCGCGGCCGTACGACTGGATGCCCGGCGACGTGGCCGCTCACCTGCTGGACGCCGGCGCCGATCCGTCGCTGTCGGCGCTGGTGATGGAGCGACTGACCTACGAAACCGAGCGACTCACCCGGACGACGCTGGGCGAGCTGGCGACCGAGGCCGGTGGCACGGACGAGGGGTCGACGCGGTTCTCGGACCTCTCCGTGCTCGCGGTGCGGGCCGATTGACCTGCGAGATTACGTCTCGTCGCGGCGCGAGCCCTCGCCGTCGGCCGCAAGCGGGCGCGGCGCCGACCGGTCGTCGAGACCGCCGCGACCGTCGCCGTCGACCGCCGCGAGCGCGCGCTGGCGCTGCACCTCGGCGTCGATGGCGTCGGTCACCCGGGGGTGGTCGGCGAGCGGGTCGGCGTAGTCGACCCCGCCGCGGTCCAGCTCCAAGGCCTCCGGCACGCGGCGCTCGGTGGCCTCACAGCGTCCGAGGAACAGCGGGACGGCGACCGCCCCGTCGTCGTCGACGTTGTAGCGGGCGCACTCGGCGGTCGGGTTCTGCAGGAGGTAGCAGGCGTGGACCTCGGTGAACCGGTCGCTCGCGCGCAGGCGGGTCGCCTGGTACTCGGCGGTCCGGCGCTGGTGGGGGAGCGCGCTGTCGCCGAAGGCGACCAGCACCAGCGACGTCGCCTCCGGAGCGGCCGCCGTGGCCCGCTCGCGAAGCGCCGTCGTGACCGCGGGACTGCGCCCGACCGGCTCGCAGTAGCGGACCGCCCCCGGCACGGCTCGCAGCGCCGCCGCGAGGTCCTCGGCGGTCGCCCGCGAGTGAGCGACGGTCATCGGCATCGCGAACGTCCGGTCGGCCTCGACCGCGGCCAGCTCGGCCCGCAGCTCCCGAACCGGCTCCGTCTCGTAGGTGAGCGTCCGCACCGTCTCGGCGGTCCCCCTGTCCGCCAGCCGCGTCGCCTGCGTCTCGAAGTCGTCGCCGTAGGCCGTCTCGCGGCCGATGAGAAGGAGTGCGTCGTCTGTCATGGGTTGTAAATCTGAGTTGTGTTAACCCAAGCGGGCTTGTCAAACCGGTCGAGAGCAGGCGACATATAGCTTCGGGTCGGGGAATCGCCGCGACGTGGTAAACTTAACTTGGTGTAACTACAACTGTGTCTGTACGAATGCTCGGAGCATCTCGACCCGGTTCGCGACGGAGGCGACGATGAGGTTCCTCGTCGTCGGCGGGGCGACGGAGACGGCCGTCGAGCCGGGGCTGAGCGCCGCCGGCGCCGACCCGGAGCTGATGGCGCACACCCCGTGTGCGGACCTCGAAATCGTCGCCTACGGGCGGCCGGTTCGCGCGCCGGTCGTCCCGGTGACGCCGACGGGGTGTCCCACTCCGGCGGTCGTCACTCGGGCGGTCCGGGAGCTGGTCGGGTTCGAGTTCGTCGCGGTCGACGCCGGCCTCGCCGCCCCGACCGCGGCGCCGACGGTCGGCGTCGGCGCCGACCCCGGCGGCCACGTCCGCGACCGCGACCCGGTGCCGGACGCGCAGGCAACGTTCGACCGAGCCCGTGCGTTCGCGCGGGCGCTGCCGGACGACCGCCTCGTCGTCGGCGAGACCGTCCCCGGCGGGACGACCAGCGCGCTGGGCGTGCTCACGGCGCTGGGCGAGCGCGCGACGGTCTCCTCCTCGCTGTCGGACAACCCCATCGAGCGCAAGCGCGAGGTCGTCGCCGAGGGGCTGGCCGCAAGCGACATCGGGCCTCCGGTGGCGGACCCCCTGACGGCGGTCCGCCGGGTCGGCGACCCGGTGTTGGCGACCCTCGCCGGCGTCGTCGCCGGCGCCGCCGACGCCGGCACCGAGGTGACCCTGGCCGGGGGCACGCAGATGGCGGCAGCGGCGGCAGTCGCCCGCGGCCTCGGCGTCGAGGCCGACGTCGAGGTGGCGACCACCTCCTTCGTCGCCGCCGACGGCACCGCCGCGATTCGCGACCTCGCGGCCGATCTCGACCTCGCGCTGACGGTGACCGACCCCGGCTTCGACGCCGTCGACCACCCGGCGACGAACGCCTACGCCGCCGGCGAGGCCAAGGAGGGCGTCGGCATGGGCGGTGCGCTCGCGCTGGCCGAGACCGCCGGCTACGACATGGCCGCCGTCCGGCAGCGCCTGTTGACCGTGTACGACCGGCTGGCCGCCGACCGAGAGGAGGCGTCGGCATGAGGGGGTTCGTCCTCGGCGGGACACGCTCGGGCGTCGGCAAGACGGTGGCCGCCCTCGCCGTCCTCCGGGCGCTCGCGGCGGCCGGCCACGACCCCCAGCCCGCGAAGGCCGGCCCCGACTTCATCGACCCCAGTCACCACGAGGCGGTCACGGGCAAGCCCTCGCGGACGCTCGACGCGTGGCTGGCGGGCGAAGACGGACTCCGACGGAACTACCACCGCGGCGACGGCGACCTCTGCGTCGTCGAGGGCGTGATGGGACTGTACGACGGCGACGCCTCCTCGACGGCCGCGGTCGCCGAGGCGCTGGACCTGCCGGTGGTGCTCGTCGTCGACGCGAAGGCGGGGATGGAAAGCGTCGCCGCGACCGCGCTGGGGTTCCGGGAGTACGCGGCCGTCGCTGGCCGCGACGTCGACGTCGCCGGCGTCCTCGTCCAGCGCGCTCACGGCGGCCGCCACGAGGCGGGCATCCGCGAGGCGCTCCCCGAGGGGATGGCGTACTTCGGGCGGATTCCGCCCGACGACGACCTCGCGGTGCCCGAGCGCCACCTCGGCCTGCACATGGGCTCGGAGGCGCCGGTCCCCGAGGCGGCGCTGGCCCGCGCCGCGGAGACGGTCCGGACCGACCGGCTGGCCGAGATCGCCCGCGAACCCCCGCGACCCGACCCGGCGCCGGCGCCGCCGACGGGTGGTCGCGTCGCCGTCGCCAGCGACGCGGCGTTCGCCTTCCGCTATCCGGCGACAGTCGAGCGCCTGCGGGCCGGCGGCGACGTGGTGACGTTCTCGCCGGTCGCCGGCGACGCCCTGCCGGACTGCGACGCCGTCTACCTCCCCGGCGGTTACCCCGAGCGCTTCGGCGACGCGCTCGAATCCGCGCCCGCGCTGGCCGATCTCGGGGCGGCGGCCGCCGAGGGAACGCCGATACTCGGGGAGTGTGGCGGGCTGATGGCGCTGTCGCGGTCGCTAACCACGACCGACGGCGACAGCTTCGAGATGGCGGGGGTCCTTCCGGCGGACGTACGCATGTGCGACCGCTACCAGGCGCTCGACCACGTCGAACTCCGGGCCCGGACCGACACGGTCACCGCCGCCGGCGGCGACCGCCTGCGCGGCCACGAGTTCCACTACTCCGAGGCCGACCCCGACGCCGACGCCCGCTACGCATTCGACGTCGAGCGCGGCGACGGCATCGACGGCGACCGCGACGGGCTGACCAGCCAGTCCGCGGTCGGCACGTACTGCCACGTCCACGCCGATAGCGGCGCGTTCGACGCCCTCCTCGACCGGAGCCGACACGCATGACCGACGACACCCCACATCCCGACGACGGACCGCACCGGACGGACGACCGACCGACCGCTGACGCCGACGACCCGGCGGACCCGGCGCCGCCCGGAAGGGGTCGGACGCCGACCGCCGGCGACGTGGAACCGGCGGCCCCCGAGGAGTTCGGTCTCGTCCAGGCGTTCTGGGGCGACGGCAAGGGGAAGACGACGGCGGCGCTGGGGATGGCCTTCCGCGCGGCGGGTCACGGCTACCGCGTCCACGTCCTGCAGTTCATGAAAGGCGGCGCCGACAGCGTCGAGGACGTCCGCGGGGAGTACAACGCCATCGCGACGATGCCCGGCCTGAGCTACGAGAACACCGGTCACTACGGCTGGCACGCGATGCGCGACGGCTCCGACGACGACGACCACGCGGCCAAGGCCCGCGGCGGCTTCGCCCGCGCCGAGGAGTTGGTTGCCGCCGCCGCCGAGGCCGACCTCTCGACGCCGTTCCCCCTCGACGGCGACCCCGAGGATGGCGTTCACATGCTCGTCCTCGACGAGGTGTTGTACGCCGTCGAGCGCGACCTCGTCGACGCCGACGAGCTCCGGACGCTGGCCGAGGGGGCGCCCGAAGGCCTCGAACTCGTCTTCACCGGCAGTCACGAGCCGCCCGCCCACCTGCGGTCGTACGCCGATCTGATAACGAACGTCGCCCTGGAGCGTCACCCGATAGACGCCGGCCAGCGCGCCCGGAAGGGCACCGAGTACTGAGCGCCGATGGCGCACACGCTCCTCGTCGTCGGCACCGCGAGCCACGTCGGCAAGTCGACCGTCTCGGCCGGGCTCTGCCGGCTGCTCTCCGACTGCGGGCTGTCGGTCGCGCCGTTCAAAGGCCAGAACATGAGCAACAACGCCCGGGTCGCGGCGGTGCCGGACCCGCCGACGGCGTCGGGCGCGACCCGCGACCGAGCTGAGCACGAGGTCCCGGACGACGACGCGGAGTGGGGCGAAATCGGCGTCTCCCAGCACGTACAGGCCCGGGCCGCCGGCGTCGCGCCGACGGTCGAGATGAACCCCGTCCTGCTGAAGCCCCGCGGCGACGGCGAGAGTCAGCTCGTCCTCTGGGGGTCGGCCGTCGGCCACTACGACTCCGGCGCGTACTACGACGAGCACTGGCACCGCGCCCGCGCGGTCGCCGCCGAGGCTCACGCCGCCCTCGCGGCCGAGTACGACGTCGTCGTCGCCGAGGGCGCCGGGTCGGCCGCCGAGCCGAACCTCAGCCACCGCGACATCGCCAACGTCGAGACCGCCGCCGTCGCGGCCGACCACGGGACCGTGCGGACCCTGCTCGTCGCCGACATCGAACGCGGCGGCGCCTTCGCCAGCGTCGTCGGCACCCTCGACCTGATGCCCGACCGGCTCCGGGAGACCGTCGCCGGCGTCGTCCTCACGAAGTTCCGCGGCGACGAGTCGCTGCTCGACCCCGCGGTCGAGACGGTCGAAGACCGCACCGGCGTGCCGGTTCTCGGGGTGATACCCCACGACGACCCCGGCCTCCCGGCCGAGGACAGCCTCTCGCTGCCTGGGCCGGAGGAGTCCGCAGTTGAGGGCGCCGACGACGGCGTCCCGGCCGACCGAGCGGTGACCGTCGCCGTCCCGCGGCTCCCGCGGGCGTCGAACGTCACCGACCTCGAACCGCTCGCGCGGCTGCCCGGCGTCCGGGTGGCCTACCGCCGACCGACCGACTTCCTCGCCGGCGACGGGCCGGAGCCCGACGCCGTCGTCCTGCCCGGCTCGAAGAACACCGTCGACGACCTGCTCGCGCTGCGCGAGGCGGGCGTCGGCGACGCGCTCCGGCGGTTCGACGGCCCGGTCGTCGGCCTCTGTGGCGGCTACCAGATGCTCGGCGAGCGACTCCGCGGCGCCGACGCGGAGGGCACCGGCGACCGCGAGACGGTGCCGGGGTTCGGGCTGTTGCCCGTCGAGACGACGTTCTCTCCCGAGAAGCGCGTCGAGCGCGTCGCCTACGACCTCGACGGCGTCGGCCCGCTGGCCGGCGCGACGGGGCGAGCGACCGGCTACGAGATTCACGCCGGCGACACCGCGGCGACCGCGGCGGTCGCTCGACCGGTCGGGCCCGACTCCGCCGCCCGCGGGGACGTGCTCGGTACCTACCTCCACGGGCTGTTCGAGACCCCGGCGGCTCGCCGTGCCTTCCGGGTGGCCGCCTACGAGTTCGCCGACCGCGACCCGCCGGCGGTCGACGCCAGCGCCGACGCCGACCGCGACCCCTACGCCGCGGCGGCCGCCCTCGTCGCCGACAACGTCGCCCTCGACCCGCTGGTGCCGGCGGAGGTGACGACGTGAGCGACGACGACATCCGCCCGCGAGCCGTCTCCGTCGACTGCTTCGGTACGCTCGTCGACGTCGACCGACCGGCGGAGCCGGCCGCCGCCGTGGCCGACGCGCTCCGCGGTCGAGCGGTCGCCGTCCCCGAGAAGTGGCCGGAGCTGTACCGGACCGCCCACCTCGACGTCGCGACCGGTCGAGAGCTCGCACTGGACCGCCACGTCGACGCGGCGCTCGCGGCCGGCAGCGTCGACGCCGACCGCGAGACCGTCGCCGACGCCGTGCTCGCAGCGTTCGACCGCCCGCCCGAACCCCGGCCGGGGGCGGCCGACGCGCTGGCCGCGGTCGACGCCCCGCTGGGCGTGCTGTCGAACTGCGCCGTCCCCGGGCTCGTCGAGCGGACGCTCTCCCGGGCCGGGATGGCCGAGGCGGTCGGTCCGGTCGTCACCAGCGTCGGCTGTGGCTGGCGAAAGCCCGACCGCCGAGCGTTCGCCGCCGTCGCCGACGCCCTCGACGTCGCTCCGGCCGAGTTGGTTCACGTCGGCGACAACGCGGAGGCCGACGGCGGCGTGACCGAGGTCGGTGGCCGCTTCGTACTCGTCGGCGAGAGTGCCGAAGACGGGACTGACGACGAGCGCGCCTCGCTGGCGGCGCTGCCCGAGGCGTTGCCTGCGGAGGTGCGCCGATGAGCGCGCTCGCGGCGGTCGCCGTCGGACTCGCGGCCGCAGCCGACGCCGTCGTCGCCGAGCCACCGACCCGGCTGCACCCCGTCGCGTGGTTCGGCCGGGTCGCGAGCGCGGTCGACCGCGAGTGGTCGCGGCCGCGATTCGTCGGCTCGCTCGCGGCCGTCGGGCTCCCACTGGTCGCGGCCGGGACGACCGCCGCCGTCGTCGTCGGTCTCGCGCGAATCGGCGCCGCGGTCGGCGGTTCCGAACTCGGACGGGCCGCCGGAACGGTCGCCGCCGCGGCGACGCTGTTCGTCACGACCAGCCGGACGATGCTGCTGACCGAGGCGGCGGCGGTAGTCGACGCCTCCGACTCCGACCCGGCGGCCGCCCGCGAACGAGTGCCGTCGCTGGTCGGCCGCGACCCGGAGTCGCTGTCGCCGGCCGAACTCCGGAGCGCGGCCGTCGAGAGCGCCGCCGAGAACCTCGCCGACGGACTGGTCGCGCCGCTCGTCGGGTTCGTCGTCGGCGTTGCGGCCGTCTCCGGAGTTTCCGCCGTCACCGTCGGGAAGGTCGGGTTCTCGTCGACGGCCGGGGCCGCCTTCCCAACGACGGCGCCGCTGGCGGTCGGTGCCGGCCTGGCGGCCTGGGTCAAGGCGGTCAACACGCTGGACTCGATGCTCGGTTACCGGTCGAAACCGGCCGGCTGGGCGCCTGCCCGGCTCGACGACGCCGCGATGTGGCTGCCCGCTCGGCTGTCGGCGGTACTGGTGGCGGTCGCGGCGGCCGACGCGGGGGCGCTGCGTCGCGGCGCCGCCCTCGCCGACCGCCCGCCGTCGCCGAACTCCGGCTGGCCGATGGCGACGCTGGCGGCGGCGCTCCCGACGCGGCTGCGAAAACCCGGGGGGTACGACCTCGCCGCCGCGGACTCGCTGCCGACTCCGGCGACGGCCCGCTGCGGGGTCGCCGTCGTCGGCCGGGCGGGGTGGCTCGCGGTCGTCGCCGCCGCCGTTGTCGCTGGGGTGGTCCCGTGACCCCGACCCCGAGTCCGACCGCGCTACGGGGGGCGCTGGCCTTCCTCACGCGGCTGCCGGCCGGTTCCGACCGGGCCGCCTGGGACGCCTTCGCCGCGGCGCCGGCGACGTTCCCGCTGTCGGCGTACCTCCTCGGCGGGGCCGTCGCCGCCGTCTCCGGCGTCGGGTCGGCGCTGGGGCTGCCGGCGCCGACGGTCGTCGTCGCGGCCGGAGCAGCGCTGTACCTGCTCTCGGGCGTCGCCCACCTCGACGGCGTCGCCGACCTCGGGGACGCGGCGGCCGTCCACGGCGACGCCGCCGACCGGGTCGCGGTGCTGAAAGACTCCGCGGTCGGCGTCGGTGCTGCCGGCGCGGTCGCGGGCGTCCTGCTGGCGACGGCGCTGGGGCTGCTCGCGGCCGTCGCCGCGCCGCTCGGGGTCGCCGTCGCCGCCGTCGTCGCCGCCGAGGTGGGGGCGAAGCTGACGATGGCCGGCGTCGCCTGCCTCGGTCGCGCCCGTCACGAGGGGCTGGGGTCGACGTTCACCGAGGTCAACGACCCCGGCGACCTGGCCGGCCCGGTCGCCGTCTCACTGCCGGTCGTCGCGGTCCCGGCGCTGGCGGAGGGCATCGACCCGGGCGTCGCCGCCGCCGGCGGACTCCTCGGCGCCGTCGCCGGCGGCGGACTGGTCGCTACCCGTGCGAGTCGCGCCCTCGACGGGGTCAACGGTGACGTCTTCGGCGCCGCGAACGAGGTCGGCCGCGCGGTCGGCCTCCACGCCGCGGTCGCGCTGTGGTCGCTTTCGACCCACCCGGAGGTGGTCTCGTGGACGCGCTTGTGATGTGCGGCGGCCGAGGGAGCCGCCTCGACGTCGACGCCGAGAAGCCGCTGCACGAAATCGACGGCCGGCCGATGGTCGACCGCGTGCTGACGGCGCTGGAAGCGAGCGGCGTCGAGACGGTCCACGCGGTCGTCTCGCCACAGGCGCCGGCGACCCGCGACCACCTCGCCGGGACGTGCCCGCTGGTCGAGACGCCCGGCGAGGGGTACGTCGCAGACCTCGGGGCCGCGGTCGACCGCGTCGGGACCCCGGTGTTGACCGTCGCCGCCGACCTCCCGCTGTTGGCGGGCGACGCCGTCGACGACGTGCTCGCGGCCGCCGACGGCTCGCGCACGGTGGTCGTTCCGGCGGCGCTGAAGCGGGCGCTGGGCGTCGCCGTCGACTACGACCGGGCGTGGGTTCCGGCCGGCGTCAACGTCGCCGGCGACGGCGACGGCAGCGACGACACGGCGGTCCGCTCGTGGGACGCCCGGCTCGCGGTGAACGTGAACCGAGCGACTGACGCCGACGCGGCACGGAAACTGCTCACCGATGGACCCTGACGCCGTCGCCGACGTCGGCCGCGCTCACCACGGCGGCGAGCCCGATCGCGACCTGCTCGACTTCTCGGCCAACACCAACCCGCGTCGCCCCGACGGGGTCGAGGCGACCTACCGGGCGGCCTTCGATGAGGCGACGCGGTACCCGGACGACGGCTACGACGACTTCCGGGCCGCCGCCGCGGCGTTCGTCGACTGCGACCCCGCGGCGGTCCACCCGACGCCGGGCGGGTTGGCGGCCGTCCGGCTGGCGATGGCCACTCAGCTCGCGCCCGGCGACGAGGTGCTGCTGCCGGCGCCGAGCTTCGCCGAGTACGCCCGAGAGGCGCGGCTTCAGGGGGCGGAGCCGTCGTTCGTCGCCGCCGACGCGGTCGTCGACGCCGACCCCGAGCCGTACGCGCTGGCGGTCGTCTGCACGCCCAACAATCCCACCGGGGCGGTGACCGAGCCGGCCGAACTCCGCGCGTTCGCGGCGCGGTGCCGGGCGGTCGACACCACCCTCGTCGTCGACGAGGCGTTCCTCGGGTTCACCGACCGGCCCTCCCTGGCCGGCGAGCCGGGGGTCGTCGTCACGCGGTCGCTGACGAAGCTGTTCGGGCTGCCCGGGATTCGGGCCGGCTTTGCCGTCGCCGACGGCGCCCTCGCCGACGACCTGGCGACAGCCCGACGCGCCTGGAACTGCTCGACGCCGGCGGTCCGGGTCGGCGCCCGCTGTCTCCGCGCGGAGGCGTTCGTCGCCGAGACGCGCGACCGGGTCGCTGCCGAGCGCGAGCGCCTCGCGGCGGCGCTGAGCGAACGCTACGGGGTCCGCCCGAGTGAGGCGCCGTATCTCCTGCTCGAAGTGCCCGCCGACGCCGCGCCGGACCGCGACGGCGACGACCCCGTCGACCGCGTGCTCGCCCGGGCCCGCGACCGCGGCGTGGCGATCCGCGACGCACGGACGTTCCGCCGACTGAACCGCCACGTCCGCGTCGCCGTCAAAGAGCGACCCGCCAACGATCGACTCCTGGAGGCGATGGATGTTCGACACTCGGCGTGAGGGCGACGTGCTGACGTTCGCGCGGGCGAACACCGACTTCCTCTCGACCGGCTGGCGCGGCGGGCGCCGACGGGCCGACGCCGCATACAGCGTCACCGTCCCGAAGGGGTGGCATCCGGACGACGTCGCCGAGGACCTCGCTCGACGGCTCTCGGCCGCCGGCGTCGACCACCGTCCGGACGAAAGCGCCGCGGGCGAGGGGCCGCCGGTGCTGATAACCGGCGTCGCCGCCGAGAACTGCCGCGGCGCCCGGTGTGGCCCGGTCGAGGCGTACGCGACGACTGGCCTGAGCAACCCGGCCGCGCTCCCGCCGACGCCCGAGTCGGCGGCCGACCCGGCGGGCGACTCGCTGCCGGCGGCCGACCCCGAGGTCGGAACGGTGAACCTGCTCGTCGGCACGACTCGGGCCCTGTCCGACGGCGCGCTGGCGAACCTCGTCGCCGTCGCGGCCGAGGCGAAGGCGGTCACGCTCTCGCGGACCGTCGACGTGCCGGGGACGACCAGCGACGCCGTCGTCGTCGCCGCCGACCCCGCGGGGCCGCCGGCGCGATACTCCGGCAGCGCGACGGCGGTCGGCGCCGCGGCCCGAGCCTGCGTCCGCGAGGCGGTGACGGCGGCGCTCGCGGCCCGATACGACGGCAACGACCCGGAAAGCGCGGTCGCCGACGCCGACCACAGGGTCGTCACCGATGTCCGCGCCGAGACGTTTCTCCCGTAAGGGTCGTATCCACAATTGATAACGGTTCCCACAACTATTTAACCACCCGGTGCCCACCCTCGGATGAGGTGTGCCAACCGGGCACACGGTGATGAACATGAGTGCCATCGAACGCCGCGACGACGACGGTAGCGCCCTGGAGGAGTACCCCGAGTTCGAACTCTCGTATCTCCTCGACGACGACCCCGACGAGGTGACGATCTTCCCGGGAGAGGGGACCGAAGACCTCGGAACGGAGTGGGTCAGCGTCGACGTGGACGCGGCTGTGGCGCTCGAAGACGCCCGATAGCGGGGCCGCGTCGTCGGCGACGATTCCCGGCGACCGGTCCGCCGCCGGTCCGGTTCGACATTCCGGACGCGAGAACCGCCTGGGGCGTCGACTGCGCGCGACTCTTCTAACGAGTTCCTGATCGTCGCTCTCGGCAGCGTCGCCTCGCGAGTTTTCCCGAACCGCAGGACGTCGCCTTCCCAGCAGCGAATGCCGTGGGCGGCGATCCCTTCGATAAACTTTATTTGGCGATACAAAATGTCCATTCGCGAGATGACTCGCTCTCCCGACGCCGTCGACTGGGTCTGAAAGCATAATGACCTTGGAGGTTCATCGACCGATACGGTCGGCTAGCACCGGGATTCGATGTCGACCATCCGCTCGGACTCACTTCACGGCCTCGTGGACGCCGACCCAGTTGGTGACGGTGCCGGTTTCGTCCTCGACCGGCCGTACGGAGACGCGGTTGTCGAAGGCGCTCCCGTCGCGGCGGTAGTTCCGGACGGTGACGGTCGTCGGCTCCCAGATGCTGGTTGCCTCCCGGAGCGCTTCGACCGCCGCCGGCGACGTCTCGGGTCCCTGCAGTAGCCGCGGGTTCTCGCCGCGAAGCGTCTCCAAGGAGTACCCCGTTAGCTCCCGGAACGACCGATTGGCGTAGCGGATCGGGTTGTCCTGATACGCCGGCCCGGTGACCGTGATCCCGAACTGGACGCCGTCGAGGACGCGGGCCCGCCGGACGAGCGTCCCCTCCACGGCGGGCCGGTCCTCGGGGAGGAACTCGTCTGCCCACTCCCGGCCGTCGAGGCGCTCCGGATACACGCCTTCCTCGAGTTCGTTCACTCGCGCGTGAAACCGCTCCGGGTCGCAGGACAACAGCCCGAGCAACTCGTCTCTCTCGACCATTCGGCTCGGACTCGGGTGATTCGACACAAACGTCTGTCGCCCGCGACAGCCGCGACCGGGTGCGGAGTCGACAGCTCCGACCTGATCCGGGGCTGACGGCCGGCGACCACCCGAACGAAAAGCGCCTCCCGAGAGCGCTGATCGAATTTTCTATCGCGAAATGCGATTTACGCGGAGAACGAACTCAGATTGGTCAACCCTTCCACAAGACACTTTATACCGACCCGGGAGACTCCAGTGTGAAGCGCGAACGAACGCTCACCGCCGCCGCTGCTGGTCTCCTCGCCGTTGCCCTCCTCTCGGCCGCCGCCCTTCCCGGGGTCATCGCCGAGCGGGAACCGGACCGACCCATCCGACCCGGTCCGGTCGAGGTCGTCGAGGCGCCGGTGTCGGTCGGCGACGTGACCGGAGAGACGGCCGAACTGACCCTGCAGACGCGACTGCGCCACGCCGGGCCGCCGACCCGGAACGTGACCGTCGAGTTCCGCGCCGTCGACGCCGAATCGGGGCTGTTGACGACACAGCGGACCGTTTCGGTCGGCACCATCACCGGCGACGGCGAGCGCGTCGTGACGGAGACGCTGACGGTGCCCCGCGAGGGCGGCTACCGCCTGGAGGCGGTCGTCTTCCGCAACGGCACGCGGGTCGACACGCTGCGGGTGACCGTCTCCGGCCTCCGAGCGCTGACCCCGGAGTACGCCCGCTCGAACGTCTCGTTCACCGACGACCCGGTTCTACCTGCTGTCGCCGTCTCCGTCGCAGAGGCTGAGGACAACCGCACGACGCTGTCGGTTTCGGGGTCGCTAACCGCGAGCGGTCCGCTCGACGGCGACCTCTCGGTGCTGTTCGTGCTCCGGCAGGCCGACTCCAACGTCGTCGCGGCCCGCGAGCGGGTCGCTGTCGGCGATGTCCGGACCGGCCGGACGGTTCGCCCGACGGCGAATCTCACGGTGCCGAGCGGCTACAACTACTACGTCGACGCCGTGCTCGTCCGCGACGGGGTCGTCGTCGACACCGCCCGCGGTGTCGCGAACCTCGACCCCGAGGAGACGGTCCCACAGAACGAAACCAGACGGGACGTCGAGTTCGACGTGAGCGACTTCGACCAGGGTGAGAGCGAACGCGCCGAGGCACGTGCCGAGAGCGAGGCGGCGACCAGGACGGAGTCGGCCGGCCCCGGGTTCGGATTCGTCGCCGCGGCCGCAGCGTTGAGTGCCGTGGCCCTCTTCGCACGGAGGTGGTCGGCGTGACCGACGAACGCACGGACGATGAGCCGTCGACCGACGCCGAGCCCGAGCCCTCGATGTCGCCGCCCGCCGACCTCACCGACGGGGACGGCGCCGACGGGGGCGACCCGACGGAGCAGCCGACCGAGTCGGACGACGGCGGCCGCGACGTGGCGCGGCTGCTGAACTATTTGTTGCTGGCCGGGCTGACGCTGTTTGCGTTCGTCGCGGCCGTACAGTTCTATCTCAACGCCGCCGCGACCATCGGCCGGTGGGTCGCCCCCGACTACCGGTCGGCGTTTCAGGCGGTATTCAACCTCGCCGTGTTGCTGGTCGCGGTCGCCGGCGCGTCCCGTCAGCTGGACCGCGTCCGCTGAGTCGTTGGCCGGTCGCCGCTCAGGCGACTGTCAGCCAGCCGACCAAGACCGCCGCCGCCCCGACGGCGGTCGAAATCACCGCCTGCGTCCGGAGTCGGTCCAGCAGGGCGTGGGCATCGGCATCGTCGGCGGCGCCGAGGGCGTCGTGAATTTCCGAGCCGACCTCACAGCGCGGGAGGAAATCCATCGCCACGTGGAGGAACACCCCGGCGGCGAAGCCGAAGACGATGCCCCGGAAGGCCGACGACGCCGGAAGCGCGACGACGCTCGCGAACACTGCGGCCAGGCCGACGCCGACGGCGGGCACGAGCAGGGTTCCGACGTGGCCGCCGTTTCGACGGAGGCGGCTGGCGGCGGCGTACCCCGCCGGCGCCTTGTGGGAGACGATGGCCAGTCCGAGCAGCGGACCGAGGTCGGGCATGTTGCCGTAGATGACGCCGATGATGGCGCCGGCGGCGGCGGAGTGGGCCGTCAACTGCAGCACCGTCCGGTCGCCCGGGAGGTCGAGATGGGAGAGCCGGTGGCCCACGGTGTGCGAGCCGAAGCCGACGAGCAGTCCCGCGGCGACGCCGACGCCGCCGAAGCGACCGCCGATCGACAGCGCCTGCGGCAGGAGAAACAGCGCGGCGCTCGTCACCATCGCGCCGCTGGCGACGCCGTAGCCCCAGACCAGCGCGCCGGCGTCGCGGCCCCGGCGACGACCGCCGAAGGTGGCTCCGCCCGCCATCGCGAGGAACGCGACCCAGGCGATGCCGAACAGCTTCCAGCCGACGACGCCGAAGGCGACGCCGAGGGCCGAGCTCGCGACGAACAGCGCGACCGACGCACCCTCCGCGACTGTTCGCCGCCAGTCGGGGTCGTCGAGGGCGACGCTCGTTCCGCTCACAGTATTAATTCTTCGCGGCAGTTTAATAGCCGTTCGGTCCGGGGTCGCCCTCGCCGCCGGCAACGACAAGACACATATCACCCGGTAGTCGAGTGGAGAGTATGCGAGAGCGGCTCCAGTCGCGCGTCGAGGCCGCCTACGAGCGGCTACTGCGCCGGGAGATCGACGACGCGCCGGCCCACGTCGCGGTCATCCAGGACGGCAACCGTCGGTACGCCCGTCAGCACGGCGACGACGCTCACGAGGGCCACCGTGAGGGGGCTGACACCACCGAGCAGGTGTTGAAGTGGTGTGCCGACCTCGGCGTCGAGGAGCTGACGCTGTACGCCTTCTCGACGGAGAACTTTGCCCGCCCGGAAGCGGAGCTGGAGCCGCTGTTCGACCTCATCGAGACGAAGCTCCGGGAGTTCGCCGACGCCGACCGCGTCCACGACGACGGAGTGCGGATTCGGGCCATCGGCGAGGTCGACCGCCTGCCGGACCGGGTTCGTGACGCCGTGGAGTACGCCGAACGCCGCACCGCCGGCTACGACGACTTTCGCCTGAACGTGGCGCTGGCCTACGGCGGCCGCAACGAGCTGCTCCGTGCCGCCCGCGAGGTCGCCGCCGCGGTCGACGACGGCGAGCTCGCTCCCGACGACGTCGACACGGAGACCGTCGAGGACCGCCTCTATCGCCGGCCTGTCAGGGAGGTCGACCTCATCGTCCGTACCGGCGGCGCCGAGCGAACGTCGAACTTCCTCCCCTGGTACGCCAACGGCAACGAGGCCGCCGCCTACTTCTGTGCGCCGTACTGGCCGGAGTTCTCGAAGGTCGACTTCCTGCGGGGCATCCGCACGTACGAGTCTCGCGAGGAGTCCTGGCAGCGCACCCGGACCGAGCGCGCGGTCGCGCTGGTCAGGGCCGCCGCCGAAACCGAACTCGCAGAGGCCCGCGGGGTCGCCCGCCGGCTACGTGAGAAGCTCCCCCGCTCGGGCGCCGAGGAGGTCGAGGCCGAGCTCGCTCGCCAGGACGGTCAGACCGCAGACTGAGGCCGGCCCCGGTCAGTCCTCTCCGGCCAGCGCCGTTTCCCGGAGCCGCCGGCATCGCTCGTCCTCCGCGGTTAGCTCCGGCACCGCGGTCGGCTCACCGTCGTCGTCGACGGCGACGAACACGAAGTACGACTCCGTCGTCAGCTCGCGCTCGCCGGTTCGGGGCACCTCGCGGAACGCCCGCAGTCGGACCTTCGCGCTCGTCCGGCCGGCGTCGTACACGTACGACTCGATGACGACGGTGTCGCCGGTCGGGACCGGTCGTTCGAAGGAGAGCTGGTCGACGCTGGCGGTGACACACGGGGCGCCGGCGAAGCGCATGGCCGACATCGCGCCGACCTCGTCCATCCACTTCATCACGTTGCCGCCGTGGACCGAGCCGTGGTTGTTGGCGTGGTTGGGCTGGACGCGATGGCGGTTCTCGATGTACGTGTCGCTGACGCTTGGCACGGGCAACTTTCGAGAGCCACGCACATATATCCGAGCCGCCGGGACGCCCGGCGGGCCGGAGACGGCCGAGAACTCACCGACCGAACCGGCGCTGGCGGTTCTGATACTCCAGCAGCGCCCGGAGGTAGTCCCGTCTGCGGAAGTCCCGCCAGTTCACGTCGGTGAAGTACAGCTCGGCGTACACCGACTGCCATATCATGAAATCCGAGAGGCGCTCGGCGCCGGTCTTTATCAGGAGGTCCGGCTCCTCGGGGAACACCAGTCCGTCGCGGATCTCGCCGGCGTCGACCTCGGCCGGCGAGAGTTCGCCGTCGTCGACGTGCTCGGCGATTTCCCTGACGGCGTCGGCGAACTCGGCACGCCCGCCGAGACCGATGTTGATGCGGACCGGGGCATCGGCGGGCTTGGTGTCGTCAGGCCCTCGGACCGCGACCGGCCGCGGCGCTTCCACCTCGCGCAGCTCGCGGGTCAGCGTCGGGACGACGGCCTCGTCGAGCACTGAGACTGAGACCGTCACCCGTTCGGCGCCGTACTCGAAGGCCCACTCGAAGGCGTCGCCGAGGGTGTCGTACGCCCCCTGTTCCAGCAGGTCGCGTTCGGTGATGACGACGGCGACGTGTGCGGGCGGGTCGCCGTCGTGAAGCCGCTGGCGAAGCCCCAAGTACGCGTCGTACGGTCCCACGGTCGGGGGGACGCGGCCGGACGACAAAAGGCTTCTACTCGCGGGGCCGCCGGGGGCGTCGGCTCTGGCCGCCCGACGGAACCTGGAAAGACGCCTCGACTCGGCGGTTCCCGATGTCGGGAGCGTTAAGTACGCGTCGGCGGAATCACCCTCCGTGCAATCGAGGCTCCGGCGGGCGAGCGGCTTCGCCGCGGTCGGCACCCTCGCGCTGGCGGCGCCGGCATTGGGACGGGCCGCCGCGGTGCCGTTCGCCGCGGTCGCGGTGCTCGCGGCGTTCGTCGTCGAGGAGGGGCCGCTGTTCGAGCTGTTCGCCCGACCGGGCGACTACGAGGACCGCCGGCTCAACGGGCTGGCCGGCTTCTCGCTGGCGGCGGCCGGGCTCGCCCTCCTGGCCACCGTCCCCCGGAGCCCGCTGCCGATGTCGGTCTTCGTCGCCGCCGTGTTCGTCGTCGCCTACGGCAACCTCGGCGCGCAGTTCGTCCGCGAGTCCACGACCGACGACGTGCTCGTCGCCACTGGCTTCGTCGTCGCCGGGTTCCTCGCGGCGACGCTCGGACAGCTCGCAGTCGCGCTCTACCGGGTTCGCACGGGCGGTGGCGGGGGGGTCGCCGGGACGGCCCCGGACGCGGCGCTGCTGGCGCTGGCCGGCGGGCTCACCGCCGCCCTGCTCCGGGAGATGCTGTACCAGCGCGACGACCCGCTGGTGATGCTGACCGCCGGCTTTTCGCTGTGGCTGCTGGCGGCGCTGTCGCCGTCGGTCTCCGCGTTCACCTTCGGGCTCGCGCTGGCGGTGACGGTCGGCCTGGGCGTCGTCGCCCACGGGCTGGGGACGGCCTCCGTCACCGGGCTGCTAACCGGCGTGTTGCTGGCGGTGGTGCTCATCGTCCTCGGCGGGCTGGGATGGTTCGCGGCGCTGATAACCTTCTTCGGCGTCGGCGCGCTGTCAACGAAGTTCCGCTACGACGAGAAGGCCGACCGCGGCGTCGCCCAGGAGAACGACGGCGCCCGCGGCAGCGGCAACGTCCTCGGCAACGCCGCCGTCGCCATGCTGGCGGTCGTCGGCTACGCCGCCACCCAGCGGTTCGGGCTGCCGGTGGCGCCGGAGATCTTCCGGTTCGCGTTTGCGGGGTCGCTGGCGGCGGCGATGAGCGACACCCTCTCGAGCGAACTCGGCGGGCTGTTCGACTCGCCGCGGCTCATCACCTCCCTCGAACCCGTCGACCCCGGCACCGACGGTGCGGTCACCTGGCAGGGCGAACTCGCCGGCGTGACCGGCGCGGCGGTCCTCGCCGCCGTCGTGGTCGCGCTGTTCCCCGTCGGCGTGGTCGGCGGCGCGGCGGTCGTCGTCGCCGGCTTCGTCGGGATGACCGTCGACAGCTTCCTCGGGGCGACCGTCGAGGGCGACCGCGTGAGCAACGAGGCGGTGAACTTCCTGGCGACGCTCTCTGGCGCGGTGGCCGCGGTCGCTCTCGCCGTCCCGCTGGCCTGAAGCCTCGGACCGTCGGAACAGAGCCTCAGCCGTCGGCGTCGACGGTCGCCAGCAGGTCCTCGGCCGTGTGGACGCGGACCGCGACCGGCTGCTTGACGAACTCGTCGGTGTCGGCGGCGACGATAGTGTCGACGCCGCGCTGGGCGGCCACGTCCAGCACCCGCTGGTCGAGGTCGTCGTCGACCACCAGCGCCGCGGTCGTCTCGCCGTCGGCCTCGACGGCGTCGAAGGCGTCCGCGGCGTCGACCTCCGTCGCGACCGCGAAGTCGTCGTCGAGCAGCCGCGCCCGCCCGGAGCCGTCGCCGACGACCGTTCGGACGTGCTCGCGCAGCGTCGGCGGGCGGTCGTCCGTCTCGGCGTCCTCGGCGCTTTCGTCGTCGTTGGCGCTTTCGGCTCCCTCCGTGCCCGCGGCGTCGGTGCTCTCTTCGCTCGTCGCGTCGGCGTCGACGCCGTTCGCGGCCGCGGACGCCTCGGTGACCGGCGGGTCCGGGTCGTCGCTCTCGGGGTCGGCCTCGACGTCGGCGTCGGTGGTCGCCTCGTCGGTCCCGGTGTCGGTCGGCGTCGGCGCTGCTTCCGGCTCCGCGTCGCCCGTCGCCTCGCCGTCGCTCACCGGACTCGGAGAGCCCGTCTCCCCGGACGACGCGGCGTCGCCCTCGGCCGTCGAGACGGCGCCGACGGAGGGGTCGTCGACCGCCGTGTCCTCGGCGGCGGCGTAGGTTTCGTACGGCGTCTTGCTGCGGAGGGCGCCGGTCACCTCCCGACGGGTCAGGTCCTCGACGGACTGGCCGTCGGGGGCGAAGGCGACGTAGTCCACGTCGCCGACCTGGGTGAGCTCCCGGAGGATGAGTTCGCCGCCGCGGTCGCCGTCGAGGAAGGCCGTCGTCGTCTTCTGGCCGGTGAGGTCGGCGACCGCGCTCGGGACGTTCGTCCCCTCGACCGCGACGGCGTTTTTAATGCCGTACTGCAACAGCTGGCTCACGTCCGCGCGGCCCTCGACGACGACGACGGCGTCGGAGCCGGGGACGCGCGGCCCGGCCGGCAGCCCTTCGTACTTCGTCACGTCGTCGTCCCGGGCGGCCTCCTTGACCTCGGAGACGATGTCCTCGCTGGAGAGGCCGTCGTCGAACCCCTCCGAGAGCAGCTCCTTGGCGCGCTCGACGACGATCCGGCGCTTGGCGGCCCGCACGTCCTCGATGTTCCCTACCTCGATGCGGGCCTCGCAGGGTCCGACGCGGCCGATGGTCTCCAGCGCCGCCGCGAGGATGGCGGTCTCGACGCGGTCGAGACTCGTGGCGATGGTGATGTCGCCGAACGAGCGCCCGCCCTCGTTGTCGACCTCGACGTCGATGCGACCGACCCGGGAGGACTGCTGGAGGTCGCGCAGGTCCAGCTCCTCGCCCAGTAACCCCTCCGTCTGGCCGAAGACGGCGCCGACGACGTCGCTGCGCTCGACGATGCCGTCGGCGGTGATCGTCGCATGAATCAGGTACTTCGCGGTGTCTTCCATTGGATTGTCGCCTCCCGATTGGGTCGCTCGCCGTCGCCCGTCGCCCGTCGCGGCGTCGAGTGGTTCGTTCCGTATTTTAGGCGAGGCGGACTCAAATAGCTGTCGCGATGGCGAACAGTTCGACGCGTCGTCACCCCGGCGCCGACTCCGTCGTCGTCGACCAATCTCCTCGGGGCGGGAGGGGGTTCGACCGATAGGACGTTCGAATCTTGAAGAACTATTCTCTTCGAACGGCCTCTCAAAAGACGATTCGCAAAGTTTAGGCCGATAAAGCGACAGTTGTACTGTATGAGTCGGACGGTGGAGCGGATCGGCTGGGGAGTCGCGTTCGTCGCCCTCGCGGCGTTGACAGTGCCATGGTTCCTGTGGGGGACGGCGACCGTCGTCGCCGGCCTCCCGGTGTGGTTGTGGTGGCACGTCGGCTGGATGGCGCTGGCGAGCGTGACCTTCGCCGCCTTCGCCCGTCGGGGCTGGGAGCCGGTCATGGGGGTGAAGCGTGGTTAACGTCGGGCTCCGGCTCGGCATCGTCGCGGCGTATCTGGTCGTCGCGCTCGGCGTCGGTCTGGTCGCCTATCGGGTGACCAGCCGCGACGCCGAGGACTACTACCTCGCGGACCGCTCGCTCGGGACGCTCGTGTTGCTGTTCACGACGTTCGCGACGCTGCTGTCGGCGTTCACCTTCTTCGGCGGGCCGAACCTCGCGTTCGGCGCCGGTCCGGAGTGGATTCTCGTCATGGGGCTGATGGACGGCGTCCTGTTCGCCGGCCTCTGGTACGCGCTGGGATACAAGCAGTGGCTGCTCGGTCAACGCCACGGCTACGTCACCTTGGGGGAGATGCTCGGCGATCGCTTCGGCTCCCGGCTGCTGCGCGGCATCGTCGCGGCGGTTAGCCTCTTCTGGCTGGTCCCGTACGTGATGCTCCAGCAGATGGGCGCCGGCGAGGCCATCGTCGGCCTCACCGGCGGCGCCGTCCCCTACTGGGCGGGCGCGGCGCTCATCACGCTGTTCATGATGCTGTACGTCGCCCTCGCCGGCCTTCGCGGGGTCGCCTGGACCGACACCATCCAGGGAGTGTTCATGCTCGGGGTCACCTGGGTCGCGGTCGGCTGGGTGCTGTACGCCGTCGGCGGCGCAGGAGCGGCGACCGCGGCCGTCGCCGAGAGCGACCCCGAGTTCCTCGCCCTCGGCGGCGGACTCTACACCCCGGGGTGGATGCTCTCGACGGCCATCACCATCGCCTTCGGCGTGACGATGTTCCCACAGATCAACCAGCGCTTCTTCGTCGCCAGCGACGCCCGCGTGCTGAAGCGGTCGTTCGCGCTGTGGCCGGTGCTCGTGCTGGCGCTGTTCGTTCCGGCGTTCATCCTCGGCACGTGGGCCGCCGGTCTCGGCGTCTCGGTGCCGGAGGGCGGTAACGTCCTGCCGGCGCTGCTGACGACGTACACCCCGGGGTGGTTCGCCGCGGTCGTCGTCGCCGGCGCGATGGCGGCGATGATGTCCTCCTCGGACTCGATGCTGCTGTCGGGGGCCTCCTACGTCACCCGCGACCTCTACCGACCCGCGGTCGAGACCGTCGCCGCCGACCGCGAGGCGTGGCTCGGGCGCCTCGTCGTCGTCGGCTTCGCCGGCCTGGCGTTCGTCCTCAGCCTGTTCCGACCGGGCAGCCTCATCCAGGTGGGGAACACCGCATTCAGCGGATTTGCACAGCTCGCGCTCCCGGTCGGGGTCGCGCTGTACTGGGCGGGGACGAACCGCTGGGGGATGTACGCCGGCGTCCTCGGCAGTCAGGCGTTCTACGTCGCCCACGCGTTCGGGCCGCTCCCGGGCGGCTACGCGGTTCCCGGCGCCGGCCTCGAACTGACCGCCGGCGTCTGGGGGATGGCGCTCGGACTGACGCTGACCGTCACCGTCTCGCTGGCGACGACGGCAGCCGCCGAGGAGGACGCGACCCGGTTCCGGACCCGAGCCGACTGAGTTCGACGGCTTCCGGCCGCCGTCGCGGTATCGTTTTCACCGTCCCCGCGGAAGGACGGGTATGAACACCCACATCGTCCCGGTCGGCTTCGACTACGACCGGCTGATCGCGCCGCTCATCC
>JBDGTQ010000003.1:0-32152 GCA_042216705.1 Halolamina sp.
GTAGATCATCCCCCTGGCACGGGGAAGGCCCGGGGTTCAAATCCCCGCGAGTCCACTTCCTTTCGCTCACTTCGTTCGCTTCAGTCAGTGGACTCGCTTGGTCTCACTCGCTCCCTGCGGTCGCTCGCGAGACCCCCGCGAGTCCACAGAGCCGAACTTTTGACGGGTGAGTGCAGTTGAACCGGGATTCGAAGTAGAGAGCTTCGCGCGGAGTACAGCGGGGTGACCGTCTTCGCGTAACTCTCCGCGAGTCTACAGAGCCGAGTGTTCGACGGGTGAAAACGGTCAATCCGGGGCTTCGACGGGGCGAAGTGGTCGAATCGGGATTCAAACCGTTAGTCTCAGCGCCGAGCGAAGCGTCCGGCCCCGGCGCCAACGTCGTCCGGTGTCTCACCGATTGCTCACGCGACGATAGGACCAACCGGCACAGGGTGGAATCGAAAATGGACGGTCGCGCAGCCAGCCCAGACGGCGGACGGACCCCAGGACACCTCCGAGGACCGCAGCGAAGTGAGCCGCGGCGGCTGCGCGCTTAGGGGCTTTCCACGTCACCGACGCAGAACCGGAGAGCTGCCCACTTATCCGAACAGCGTCGACCACCCGACCCGCAACTTTACGGGTGCGACACATCCGCCAGTAGCCGAAAAGTAGAGTACGGAAGATGCAGGACTCAGCGAGTTCGGCCGGCCTCGTCGCTTCGACCGTGAGCGTCACCGTCGCGCTGTTCGTCATGCTGCCGATTTCACCGCCGTGGGGGGCCGGCGCCGTCGTCCTCGGCGTCGGACTCGCATCGTACTTCAGCGGCTACTTCGTCGCGGCGGCCTCCTGACCGCCCGGCGCTCCACTGCGGCGACCCCGACTCCAACTCCGACTCCAACGCGACCGGACCACCGACCACCACCGACCGACCCCATGCCTGACACACAACGACCCGCCACCGAACGGACGACCGCGACGCCGACGGCGACCGAGACGCAGACGGCTGAGGCGACCGTCGACTGCGACCTCTGTGACCAGACGGTCGTAGCCGACGAAGCCGTCCCGGTGACCGTCGGCGACGCGGGCGACGAGACGCTCTGTTCCTTCTGCGCGTCCTCGCTGTTCGAGGACCTCGACGTCGCTCCCAGCGGCGTCGAACCCGCCGACTCCGGCACCGACGCCGGCTCCGCCTCTGACTCCCACGTCACTCCCATCGCCGGCGACTCCGGCCGGGCAGCGCCGGCGACCGACGACGACCGAGCCGCGGCCGTTTCGTGGGCGCCGCCGGCGCTGGACCCGGGCACGGGCCTCGCCGGCGCCGTCGTGAAGATGCACGTCCTGTCGCTGTCGCTGCTGTGGGCGATTCACCGGACGAACGTCCGCATCACCGAGCGACTCATCGACGAGGTCGACGTCCAGCTGCTCGCCGTGCTCGGGACGGTTCTGATGACCGCCGTCCTCCTCGTGAGCGCGCTGGTCTGAGGCGGCTCGCAGTCTGACGCTCCCCGTAACCCCGAAATCGAGCCGCCGCGCTTACTATCGCAGCCGACCTACCGACCTCCGTGCAGTACGCCGAGCTCGTCGACGTGTACGAGGAGCTGGCGGCGACGCAGGCGACCCTGGAGAAACGGGACGCGCTGGCGGCGGCGTTCGCCGACGCCGACGCGGAGACGCTCCGGCGGCTCGTCACCCTCGTCCGGGGGAAGGTGTTCGCCGGCTGGGAGTCGGCCGACCTCGGGGTGTCGACGTCGCTGGCGACCGAGGCGGTCGTGAGCGCCACCGGCATCGACGCCGAGCGCGTCCGGGCATGGTACCGCGAGGAGGGCGACCTCGGCGACGCGGCGGCCGAGGCCGTCGCCAACCGAACCCAGCAGACCCTGTTCAGCGACGACCTCACGGTCGCGAACGTCCACGAGACGATTCAGGAGGTCGCGACCTACGAGGGCGAGGGCAGCCAGTCCCGCCGGGTGGACGCCATCGCGGGCCTGCTCTCGGACGCCGAGCCGCGGGAGGCCAGATACGTCGTCCGGACGGTCACCGGCGCGATGCGGCTGGGCGTCGGCGAAGGGCTGGTGCGCGACGCGCTCGCGGAGGCGCTACTCGACGGCTCCGAGGCGGCGGTCACGGCCGTCGAACGCGGCTACGAGGTGACCAACGACTACCGGGTCGTCGCCGAGCGCGCCCGCGACGGCGGCCGGACGGCGCTGGCCGACCTCGACGTGGAGCTGTTCCGACCCATCAAACCGATGCTCGCGGGCAAAGCCGAGAGCCTGGCCGACGCCGTCGAGAGCCTCACCAACGACGACGGCGACGTGCTGTTCGAGACGAAGTACGACGGCATCCGTGCGAAGCTCCACGGCGACGACGGCGAGTTCCGGCTGTTCACCCGCCGGCTCGAAGACGTCACCGAGCAGTTCCCCGACGTCGAGCGCGCGGTGGGCGACTGCGTCGACGCCGACCGGTTCATCCTGGAGGCCGAACTCGTCGGCTACGACCCCGACACCGGCGACCCGGTCCCCTTCCAGCAGCTTTCCCGCCGGGTCACGCGCACGGAGGACATCGAAGCGACGGCCGAGGAGATACCGGTGACGGCGTACCTCTTCGACGCCGTCGCCCTCGACGGCGAGTCGCTGCTGGAGACGCCCCTCGAAAAGCGGGTGAGCGCCCTAGAGTCTGTGTTGTCGCCGGACCCGCCGCGCATCGAGCGAGCTGCCAACCGACGCGTCGCCGGCGTCGACGCTGCCGAGACCTTCTACGAGACCGCCCTGGAGGCGGGCCACGAGGGGGTGATGGCCAAGCGACTGGACGCCGCCTACCAGCCCGGGTCGCGGGTGGGGTACCAACTGAAGGTGAAGCCGACGATGGAACCGCTGGACGTTGTCGTCCCGCGGGCGAAGTGGAGCGAGGGCCGCAAGAGCGACTTCCTCGGTCGGCCGTTCCTCGCCGTCCGCGACGAGGCCAGCGGGGAGTTCGCCGAAATCGGCCGGATGCACACCGGCTTCACCGACGAGGAAGCGGCCGAGCTGACCGAGCTACTGGAACCGCTCATTCAGGGGGTGGAGGGCCGCGAGGCCGACCTGAAGCCGGAGGTCGTGCTCGAAGTCGCGTACGAGGAGATTCAGGAGTCGCCGACGTACGACTCCGGGTACGCCCTCCGGTTCCCCCGCTTCGAGCGCATCCGCCACGACCTCGACCCGGCGGACGTCGACACGCTCGACCGCGTCGAGCGGCTGTACGAACAGCAGTGACGACGGTCGGAACGTCCGCCCGGTTCGACCGCCTCGCCCGGAATCCCTTTGACCGCGGGTCGCCTACCGCAGTCCGTGTCGGTCGACGTGTCACTCGGCGACGGGGTGGTCGTCGAACTCTCCGACGGCCGCCGCGTCGTCTGCGACGGCGACGCCGACGGCGACGTGACCGTCCTCAGCCACGCCCACGGCGACCACCTGACCGACGAGCGCCCGGAGACGCTGGTCTGTTCGCCGCTGACGGCTGCCCTCGCCGAGGAGCGCCGTGACCTCGACCGCCCGCTCGCCCCCGACGACTATCCGGACGTCGAACTGCGAAACGCCGGCCACGTCGCCGGCTCGCGGGCGGCGTACATCACCGACCCGGACACCGGCCGGACCGTCTGTTACACCGGCGACGTCTGCACCCGCGACCGGCTGTACCTCGACGGGTTCGACCCGGCGCCTGCCGACGACCTCGTCGTCGAAACCACGTACGGGACACCGACGTATCGGTTTCCGCCGACCGACGTCGTCCTCGACGAGATACGGGAGTGGCTGCAAGCGACGCTCGACGAGGTCGTTCTGCTGTTCGGCTACTCGCTGGGGCGGGCCCAGAAGCTCCAGCGGCTGGCGGTCGAGGCCGGCCGCGACCGGGTGTTCGTCACCGACGCCATCGCCGGTATCAACGAGGTCGTCGCCGCCCATCGGGACGTGTCGTTCCCGGTCGAACGGTACGACAGCGAGGTGACGCCGGAGCCGGGCGACGCCGTCGTGCTCCCGATGCAGACGAACCGGCTGTCGTTCGTCGACCGCCTCGCCGAGGAGACCGACGGGCTGAAAGCCGGCTTCTCCGGGTGGGCAGTCGACCGCTCGTTCAAGTACCGGGGGGACTACGACGTGACGTTTCCCCTGTCGGACCACTGCGACTTCACCGAGCTGGAGGCCATCGTCGAGGCGGTTGACCCCGAGCGGGTGTTCACCAACCACGGCGCGACGGAGGCGTTCGCACAGCACGTTCAGGCCGAGTACGACGCTCGGAGCCGGGCGCTAAAGCGGGACCAGCGGACGCTCGCGGAGTTCTGAACCGTCGTCGGCGTCGTCGCCGGCGTTGTCGCCGGCGTGGTCGTCGCCGTCGCTCTCTACCTCCCTGCCAGTCGGCCCAGCGCGGCGGCGACGGCGAGGAAGCCGACGCCGACCAGTCGCACCCGGGTCGTCGCGGCCGGTCGGGGCTCGAACTCGACGGCGAGAACGCGGTCGTACGCGACGCAGGCGACCCCGAGCAGCGCGTCGGGCGCGAGCAGATGAACGACGCCGACGACGGCGAGAGCGAGGCGGAGAGCCGCGAGCGTGCGGTCGGAACCGGTCGATGACACGGTTCGAGTCCGACCGCCGTCGACAAGAGGGCTGTGCACGGCGTTCGACGCCTCGACCGGCCGGGTCAGGCGGCCAGTCCGACGGCGACGCCGACCAGCAGGCCGACGAAGACGCCGGCGGCGACGGCCGGGAACGCGGCCGCGCAGACGGCCACAGGGACGGCGGCGGCGACGGCGGCCGACGTCGTCAGGCGAGGCGGATGACGGTACGAGCGGTCGTTCGGACGGGGAGTCTGATACATCGCGGTGGAGGGGTGAAGCGGTCAGCGGGCGAGGCGACAGTCGCCCCCGCGAACGGCGGGACAGCGGGAGCGAGAGCGAGGGAGTGGGAGGGAGGAGGGGCCGACGGGCCACGCGGCTACGCAGCGACCCGGCGACCGTCGGCGACGATGCCGAGCCGAGCGCTCGCGTCGGGGCCGCGGGCGAACCCGGCGGAAAGCCACGTGCGAAGAGGGATCATGGCTGGAGCATCGTCACCTCGTCCGATACGTTGCATCGGGTTGAAATAAATCTGAGCATGGATTGCTACCATTACACACGGCAACCGATCACGTGGACTGAGAGCCCGTCGCGGCGTCTGGTCAGTTCCGGTGGTCGACCGCGACGCGCTCGCCGTCGGAGCGATGAATCGCGTCGAGGGCCGCCTGAACCCGAGTTGCCTCCGCGAACGTCACCAAGTCGCCGTCGCCGCCGTCGAGTTCGGCGACGAGTTCGGTCAGCAGCGCGTCGACGGTGTCGCCGGGCTCGTCGACCAGCACGGTTTCGTCCTCTCGGCCGCGGTTGCGCACCAGCCGGTGCCACTCCGTCAGCGACAGCGACCCCTCGTCGCCGACGACGGTGACGACGTTTCGCTCCGGACCGTCGTGGTCGGTGAGGAGGTCGAGCGTGCCGCGGACGCCGCCGGCGACGAAGTGGCCGACTGCGTCGGTCTCGTACGACTCCGCCCCGGCATAGCCGACGTCGGCGTTGACCGTCTCTATCGGGCCGAACAGCTCCTGGGTGCCGAACAGGAAGTGCGTGCCGACCTCCCGAAGCGGGCCGCCCTGCTCGCGGGACTCCAGCCACGCCACGTCCTGCCACTCCCGGGGCCAGCGCGGGAACCGGAACGACAGCTCGACCCGGCGGGGGTCGCCGACGGCGCCGCGTTCGACCCGCTCGCGGAGTTCGACGAACCCCGGGGTGTAACGGAAGGGGAGGTTGACCGCGGCGACCGCGTCGGCGTCGCCCGCAAGGGCGACCATCTCGCGGCCGGTCGCGGCGTCCTCGGCGATGGGTTTCTCGCAGACGACGTGGTTCCCGGCCGCCAGCGCGTCGGCGACGACCGCACGGTGTCCGAGCGGCGGCACGCCGACGTAGACAACGTCGACGTCGTCGCGGGCGACCAGCGACTCGTGGTCGGTCGTCACCGCGGCGCCGTGGGACGCCGCCAGCGCCTCGGCGCGGTCGGCGTCGAGGTCGCAGGCCGCCGCCAGCGACAGCCGGTCGTGGCCGGCGACCGCGTCCGCGAATCGATTCCCGACGACGCCACAGCCGACGATGCCGACCTGATACATGTCTCCCCGAAGCGTGCGGCGGGGCTTGTCGGTTGCGAACCCGATTGCGATCGCTCTCTCGGCCGAACAGCCCCGGACGGCCACGGCCGGGTTCTATTAGGCGGCGGGGCCAACGCCCGAGAGTGACCGACGCCCCGGACGGCCACGCCGACGCAGCCTCCCGGTCTCAGGAGCGATCCGGTCGCTCGGCCGGCCTCGACCTCGGCCGCCCGACGCCGCTGGACGCCGCGATTCTCGTCGGCGTGCCGGCCGTCCTCGTCGCCGCCCACCTGGCCCTCGGGCCGGACGCGAAGCGTCGACTGGCGCTTTCTCACGCCGACCCAACGCTGTACGGCTTTTACACCTCGGCGCTGGTCCACGTCGACGCCGCCCACCTGGTCGGCAACGTCGTCGGCTACCTGCTTGCGGGGCTGTACGCGTACTACCTCGCGGTTCGAGCCGGCGACCGGGCGTGGTTCCGGCGGGCCGCCGTGGCGCTGCTGGTCGCGGCCCCGCCGCTGGTGAACGTCGCCAGCTACCTCGTGTTCGCGGTGCGGTTCCCGGTCGGCCCGACGACGCGGGGCTTTTCCGGGGCGACCGCGGCCTTCGGCGGCCTGCTGCTGGTCGCCGTCGGGGTCAGGGCCCGCCGGCTCGGGGACGGCGGCGACGACCGCGCGGTGTTGGCGCTGTCGGCGACGACGCTGACCGGCGTGGGGGCGCTCGCTGCCCCGGCGGTCGGCGCCGGCTGGTCGGGGACGTTCCTCGCCGCGCTCGCGGGGATGATCGCCGTCGCTGCGGGGGCGCTCGCGCGGTTCGGGACCCCTCGACGCTCACGACGGACGCTCGGTCTCGCGGCCGAGGCGGTCGTCGTCGGACTGGCGCTGGTCGTCCTGCTTCGGGGGCTGTTCCCGCCGGTGACCCTCGCCGCCGGCCGGACCGCGGCGCTGTTCCCGCACGCGGCCGGCCTGGCGGTCGGACTGGTGCTCGCGAGCGTCGTCCGGGTGCCGCGCACTCGGAGCGACCCCGACGGCAGAATTGATAGGCGGGGCGACAATCCTTAATTGCCCTCGCCACGTGGGAGGCGCCATGCATGTGCTGGGGGGCACACGGGGGCAGTCGGAGGTACTCGCCGTCGTCTTGCTGTTGTCGATTACCGTCACCGGCACGGCCGCCGTCGTCACGCTCGGCGACGCGGCGCTTCAGGACGGCCGCGACACCGCGAACGTCGCGGCCGCCGAACACGGCATGACGCAGTTCGACTCCCGGACCAGTCTGGTCGCCCACGGGAGCAGCGACACCCAGCGCGTCGACTTCGCCACCATGCAACAGGGCGAGCGCAGCGTCGAACCCGACCGCGGGTGGCTGAACGTCACGGTTCAGTACCGGGAAAACGACACGGTTAGACAGCAGCTGTTGAACGTCACGCTGGGCGCCGTCGTCTACGAACGCGGCGACACCACCGTCGCCTACCAAGGCGGGGGCGTCTGGCGCTCGACCGGGGAGGGGAGTTCGATGCTGTCGCCGCCGGAGTTCCACTACGAGGGATCGACGCTGACGCTTCCGCTCGTCGTCGTCGACGGGAACGGCTCGGTGACAAGCGCCGCTCGCGTGACACAGACCGACTCCACCCGCTCGGTGTACCCGAACGCGACGGCGGGCCGCTCGAACCCTCTCCGCGACGGTGAGGTCGTCATCGCGGTCCAGAGCGAGTACTACGAGGGGTGGGGACGGTTCTTCGAGCAGCGCACCGGCGGCAACACGACCGTCGACCACGCCAACGAGACGGCAGTGATCACCCTAGTCACCTCGCCGGGCTCCGAGGCCGTCGGCTCGGCGCTGTCGTCGACGGCCGCCGGCGACGAGCTCGACATGCAGGGCAGCGGCGGCGACCAGGCGTACGTCGACTCCTACGACTCCGACAACGGCAACTACAGCGACACCCAGACCGCTAACGGGACGCTGCTCACCGCCGGCTCGGTGAAGATGTCCGGCAACGCGAAGATTCTGGGCAACGTCCGTTCGGGCGGGCAGGTGACGCTGAAAGGCGGCGCGAACGTCACCGGCGAAGCAGCCTGGACGACCGGCTTCAAATCCCAGGGCAGCTCGACGTACGGCAGCGAACAGGAGATAAGCGGCGTCGACGCCGCCGAACCCAAATCCGGCTTCGTCAACCAGAAGGTGTCGTCGTTCAGCAACGACAACGACAACGACGCGACGACGGCGGTCGACGACGAGCGCCTGAACTTCACCGGCGGGTCGGTCACCGTCCCGTCGGGCGAGTACTACCTGGAGAAGATCGACGCCAGCAACAGCAAGGACATCGTCCTCGACACCAGCGGCGGTCCGGTCGAGCTAGCGTTGGGCAACTCGATGCAGCTCGACCCCGCGAACATCACGGTCACCGGCGGCGACGTCGCCCGCATCTACGTCGCCGACGACATCCAGGTGAAAGGCGGCTCGAACGTCTCCGTCCCCGGCCAGCGCTCGACCGGGCTGTGGGTGTACGGCGAGCCCGACGACAGCTCCATCACAATCGAGGGCTCCAGCGGCGACCCGACCAGGTTCGTCGGCGTCGTCTACGTTCCCGGTACCGACGACGGCGACGTGTCTATCAAACACGCCGAGGTGTACGGCGCCGTCGTCGGCGGCAGCATGGACATCCAGAACGGCGGCGTCGTCCACTACGACGCCGCCCTCGCCGACGAGTCGCCGCTGCCGGCCGGCGCAAACGTCCCGACGGTCACCTATCTCCATCTCTCGGTGACCGAGGTCCAGGTCGAAGACGAGTGAACACCTGGCGGACGACGTCGGGCCTCTCGATCGGCGGAGGCCGTTCCCGGCCGACCGCTCGACCGGCCTCCCGCCTCCTGCTCACCGCTGGAAGCCGACGCTGATTCGAACCCGCGGCACGTAGACGGCCTCGGTGTCGAGCTCGTAGGTCACCTGGTCTCCGCTGACCGACACCGAGCCGACGTCCTTCGAGTCGAAGTAGCGGGCCCACGCCGAGGGGTACGCCGAGGTGACGGTGACGGTGACGGTGCTGACGTTGCCGGGATCGGTCTCGAAGCTGCTCGCGGTGCGGCGCTCGGCGTCGGCGACGACCAACAGCGTCAGGCTCCCGCCGACGGAGGCGCCGTCGGCGGACTGCGTGGTCACGATCAGCGGCAACACGGCCCGCTCTCCGGAGACGCGCCACTCCGGCTCCGAGATCATCGTCGCGCCCGCGCCGTCCGAGCGCACGACCCCGCCGAAGGCGGTCCGAATCGTCGTCCCCTCGTCGGCGTACGTGATGGGCCTGGTGCGGGCGATGTACGGGCTGTTCGGGTCGTTCTCGACGGAGACGTTCACCCGCGTCGACCCGGCGGTGTCGATGCTGCCGCCGCTGAGACGGATTTCGGTCGCCCGCGAGGGCGCCTCCCGATAGACGATGTCTTCGACGTTGTTGTCGAGGATCTCGAACGCACGCTCCATGTTGTCGACCCGTTCGCGGTCCTGGACGTCCTGTAACACCGGCACGCCGGCGGCGAACACCACGCCGATGGTCGTCACGACGATGGTGAACACGAGCACGAACCCCAGCACGTTGCTCTGTGCGGTCTCGTCGTCGCGGCCGCCCGTCGGGGACCGTGGCCGACTCATCGGCGTCGCACCTCCAGTTCGCCGGCGTCGGTGAGGACGACGGCGATGTCGCCGCCCTGAACCGACCGCTCGACCACGGTCGTCTGAACCGGCACGGTGACGGAGACCCGCACGTCGCTCTCGACGCCGCGCAACGTGAGCGTCACCGGCGAACCGTCGGCGAACTCGATGCGGTACCGCGAGCCGGCGACGCTCCGCGGCATCGACGCGGTCACGCGTACGTCCCCGGCGCCGGTCCGCGCTAGGCGGTCGGCCGACAGCAGGCGAGCGCCCAACTGCTGGCCGACGACGCGCAGCTCGTCGCGGGCGACATCCTCGCGACGGTCCTGGACGGCGCCGCCGGCCGCGATGAGCAGCCCGCTAACCAGCGTCGCCGTGATGACCAGCGTCAGCACGTACGACAGCGTGGTCGTCACGGCCCGGTCGTCGTCGGTGAGGGGGCGGCTACGCATCCGGCTCACCCGGGGCGACCCGGACGGTCCACTCGACGGTCAGCTCCGGCGCGTCGTAGGCGACGGTCGCCTCGGCGGCGTACACCGCCGGCACGTAGTACGGCGAGTCCGGCGCGTCGGTCAACGTGCCGTCGTTCATGTTCACCGTCTCGATGACGCCGGCGCCCTCCGTCCGAATCGTCACGTTGTACGTCCCGACGGCGGCGTCGCCGTTGACGTAGGTGAGGTTGTAGCCGCTGTCGACGCCGGTCGCCCACGACAGCGCCGCGCAGGGCTCGCCGGCGAAGCTCCCGTCGGTCAACCCGACCGTCACCCGCGAGTCGGTCGTCGTACACACCTCCGTCGGCGCGGAGTCGCTCCCGTTTTTGACCGCCAGCGCCACGTCGCCGGTGCTCTGGTTCTCGTAGACGTACGCCTCCCAGGTGTCGGCCGTGTCGTTGTCGCCGACGACGACGCCGAAGGCGTCGCCGGGAGCGTTCGAGGCGTTCGTCTGGACGGTCGGCTCGACGGTCGCCTCGTACGTTCGGGTGCCGACCACGTCGGTCGCGAGGGTCCAGTCGGCCTGGAGCCCGCTGGCGTCGGTGAAGTTTCGGCTCGACGTCGTCTGGCGTATCAGCCGGCCGTCGGCGTACGACAGCGTCGACTGGTTCACGGCGGCGCTCACGCCGCTATCCAGCGACGCGTTCAATACCGCCCCGTCCAACCGCTCGACGCCCGCGGTGACGTTTTCCTCCAGCGCGGTGCGGTCGTCGTACTCCGCGCGGTTCTCTCGGGCGACGATGCCGCCGACGCCGTCGACGACGGTCTCCCGGTACGCGAGGGCGTCGTCGGCGCCGACGCTCGGGTCTCGCGTCGCCAGGTTCTCCGTGTAGATGGCGGCGTTGACCAGCAACACAAGCGCGACGAGCACCACGGCGATGACCAGCGCGGTCACGAGGACGAGCTGTCCGCGGTCGCGGCGCTCGCCCGGCAGGTTGCTCAGATCCGCCATACGGTCACGTGCACCTCCATGACGTTGAACAGCGGGCCGTCGGGGTCGACGTCCCGGGCGTAGAAGTTCCCGTTGGCGGCGACGGTGCTCACGTCGTCCGGGCCGCCGGCGACGCGGGCGTCGTCGAACACCGTGACCGTACGGGTCGCCGTCGCGGCGTTGTCGCTGGGCGTGCCCATGTAGACCAGCCGGACGCTGTCGGTGCCTCCGCCCGGCGCGCGAGCTTCCACTCGGACGTTGAACGCGACGTTCGCGCCGTCGAAGGTCTCGTTCAGCGCCGTACCGAACGCCGTCGGGGGACCGCCGTTCGAGAAGTACCCCTCTCTGGGACTGTCGGCGAAGGCCTCCCGGCTGGCGTTCCAATACAGCAGCGTCGGCCGCAGCGTCTCGTTGGCCTCGGCGCTGGCGAGCAGGTCCTCCGCGACGTCGGTCTGCTGGTTCCCGATGAACTGGTTGGAGGTGCTGGCCGTCAGCGGCGTCACCGCGGTCGCCTGTAGCGCGAAGACGACGCCGCTGAGGACGACCAGCGCAGCGGCGAACCCCTCCAGGGTGTGGGCCTGTCCGCGCACGGTCACCACACCCTCACGTAGACGCGGTACTGCTCACCGCCGATCAGCGCCAGTCGGCGGGCGACGTTCACGTCGTCGGCGTTTCCGGGAGCGTCCCCGGCGGCGAGGGTGACGCCGTCGACGGACGCGACGCTGCCGTTGCGCTCGACGGTCGCGTTGAGCCGGACGCCCGGCGTCGTCACGTCCAGCGCCGCCGGGAGGTCGCCGCCGTCGGCGTCGTACCGACAGCCGGCCGGGAACGAGCCGTCCGTGCCGAAGAACTCCGCCGTGCAGGTCGCGTTGAACACGGCCGGCTCGGTCGGCTCCGCGACCAGCAGGTCGTCGGTCAGGTGGTCGGCGGTGCGGTCGGCCACCACCAGCAGCCGGCCGTCGTCGCCCGAGAACGGGGCGAACGTCGTCGGGACGAACGCGAACACGAACGCGACGACGAGCAGGAAGATGGTGACGCCGATGACGTAGTCGATGGTCGTCTGGCCGCGGGGACGGCCGTCGAGCCGGCGTGACCCGGCATCGTCGCTGTCGCCGTCGGCGCCGCCGTCATCGTTGCTGGCGCTGTCTTCGTTGCTGACGTTCTCGCCGTCGCTCACGCCACCGGGTCGTCGCCGCGACGTGCTCATGCGACCACCACCCAGACAGCCAGCGCGACGGTCTGGAGGACGACGACGTACTTCACCCCGGCGACGATGTCGGCGCTGCGGATGTAGCCGCTGATGAACCCCGACAGCATCGCCTGCAGCGTGACCGCGTGGAAGAACAGCAGCGACAGCAGGTCGACCTGCACGCCGCCGCCGAAGCTCATCCCGCCAGCGCCGCCGCCACCGCCCCCGCCGCCGGCCTGGTCGGTCAGCCCGGCCATCACGTCGAGGAACTGCGTCTTCAGAATCGCCATCACCGCCAGCAGCGTGAGATACGTCATCAGGATGATGGCGACCTGCATCCGGGTTCGGGACTTGCGCTCGCGGGCGATCTCGTCCTGGTTCTCCGAGGCCTGGGCCGCGGTCGTCAACACGTCGGTGATCTGGCTGGAGGCCTCCTGTGCCTCGGAGATGAGCTTCACCGTCCGGGCGAGCCGCGGGATGTGGTACTCGTTGTTGAACTCGACCAGCGCGTCCCGGAGCCCCATCCCGTAGTTCACCTTCGCGTACACCACGTCGAACTCGTCGGCGAGCCGGCCCGAGGAGGTGTCCGCGACCGATCGGATTGATTCGAGCAGCGTCTGACCGGTGTCGTTGGCCGAGGAGAGCTTCCGGAGGTTCTCCGAGAGCTTGCCCGTCACCGCCGCCCGGTTGCGGTTGTTCCAGGCGTGAAACACCGCGAGCGGCGTCATCGTCAGATACGTGGGGACGTACACCCAGACGAACGTTCCCCACACGGGGCTGTCGATCATCCCCTCCCAGGAGGTCGGCGCTGCCCCGCTGAGCCCGGCCAACCCGAGGACGACCAGACAGACCGGCGCCGTCAGCGCCAGGGTGTAGCTGGGGTGTTCTCGGAAGAACAGGTGTGGCGCGGTGACGATCTCCATCGTCCGGTACGTCCCTTCGCGGCTCTTGATGCGGTCGAAGACGCCGAACCCACCGACGAAGCTCTCGACGAGTCCGAGATGAGTCAGTCCCTCGTCCTGGCGGGACTGGAGGCGGTCGTCGGCGTCGGCCGGGGAGAGGTAGCCGTCGCCGATTTCGTCTTCTTTCGCGGTCGAGACGAGCACGAGGAACATGATTCCGGTTATCGGAATGAGCACGTAGACGGTGCCGTAGATGAGCAGCGTCTTCGCCGACCCCAGCATCGACATGATGACTAGGATGATGATGAGCAACAGCGGAAACAGCGACAGCGTCATGTACATCTCCCCGAACAGCTCCAGGGTCTCCAGGGTGCGCTCCTGTTGTTGCTTGGCGGTCCGGAGGTGTTTTTCCTTTTTGTCGCTGAGGAACTGCTCCATGTCGCCGCCGGAGTTGACGATGGAGAGCATGTCCGTGAGGAACTGCGACAGCTCGTCGCTGGGGGTCTCCACCGACTGCTTGCGGATGGCGTTGCGGTAGTCGGTGCCGAAGTACTCCGTCTCGTTGACGATGGACCGGAACTCCTTGGCCACCTCGCCGTAGGTGTCCTCGGAGTCGGCCATCGCCTCCAGGATCTCCAGCTGGTTCAGCCCGCCCACCGACAGCGCGTACATGAACGAGACGGCGTCCGACAGCAGCATGTTTATCTCCCGTTCCCGCGCGCCCGACCGGGAGTACGGCACCGCGACGATGCTACCGAAGCCGGCCGCGAAGCCGATCGTGCCGAAGACGAGTCCCGACAGCAGCGTCGCGACCGGCACCTTCAGCGCCGTCAGCAGCGCCGCGACCTGCTGGTTCGGCGCCGGAGCGCCGAGGCTGAGTCCCTCCGCCGACAGCAGCCCGACGTAGAACACCCCGTACCCGACCAGCGAGCCGACGAGCCACAGCGCCGCGCCCGCCAGGACGCCGACCGCGAGCGCCCGCGAGAGGTACAGCTCGACGGGCTTGTTCATCCGCGCCTCCGTCAGCTTCGTCTCCACGTCGGCGACGAAGTCGCCGTCGTCGTCGAACAGACGCTGATACAGGGGGTAGAAGGCGTCCGCCAGCGGGTCGGTGCCGCCGCCGACCGCGTCGCCGCGCTGGAGGCTCATTCCCCGTCCTCCAGCTCACCGAACCCCCACTCGTCCTCGTCGATGGCGTCGTCGTCGTCCGAGCTGCCGTCGTCGGCACCGTCGTCCGAGCGGTCCGAACCGCTCGCGTCGGTCTCGTCGTCTCCGCCGTCGGTGTCGGCGACTTCGAACGCGTCGTCGAAGCCGTCGGCCCCGGTGTCGGGACCGTCGGAAGCGTCCGCCTCGGGGCCGTCGACGCCGGCGCCGCCGTCGCCGGCGACCGGCTCCGACGGGCCGTCGGGGAGGCGGTCGAGGTCTTCGGTGTCGCCGACCAGCTCCGGCACGTCGTCCTCGCCGTCGTCCAGCTCGTCGCGGTCCGTCCCCTCGTCGAGCGCGTCCGGCTCGGCCGCGCCGGGGAGGGGGTCGTCCTCTGTGGCGACGCCGTCCGCGTCCGGTTGTTGGTCGTCACCGGTCGCGTCCGCAGCAAACTCCTCGGGGAGTTTGCCCGCCGGATCCGTCGGGTCCACGTCGGGGGCCGGGTCCGCGGCGTCTGCGAGCGCGTCGGCGACGGAGCCGGTCGGCTTGCCGCGGTGGTCCGCGAACAGCCGGTCCTCGGCGCGTTCCAAGATTTCCCGGCACATCGCCCGGATGTCGTCGGTCGGGTCTGGCCGCGGAACCATCTCCTCGTCCTCCGGGTCGACGGTGATCTGGACGGACTCCATCTCGCGGAGGTCCTCAAGGCTGCGCTCCAACTCGTCGTTGGCCATCAGCGAAACGATGCTCTCGGGGTCGTTGATGAACGCCTGCAGCGTCGCCGCGACCTGGGTGTACGTGTTCAGTCCCCTGTCGATGAGGTACGCGAGCACCGCCTGGCGCTTGAACAGCTCGTCTTCGAGGCGCTGTTGGTCCCAGCCGCGGTCGAACTTGACCTCCTCTAAGGTGTTGGAGTCGCCCATCCGCAGGAACTCGTCGGTCTCGGCCTGCCACTGGAACACGTCTTGGACGTTTATCTCGTCGTCCTCGGCGTCGTAGTGGTTGATCTCGGTCAGCGACTTGTTCCGACGGACCGTCCGGCCCTTGACCCGGGTCGCGGTCTGGATGGAGACGAGGTCCAGGGCGGTGAACATCGTCTTCGAGACGTTGATCGGCTCGGTGGTGAACCGCTTCAGCACCTCGCCGACGTTGTCGGCGTGGAAGGTGGTGTAGGTGGTGTGACCGGTGGACATGACCTGGAACAGCGTCCGACCCTCCTCGCCACGGACCTCGCCCATGACGATGTAGTCCGGGCGCTGGCGCAGCGCGGCCTCCAACAGCTCGAACTCGTCGATGTCGCCCTTGTCGTCGTCGCTGAACGACGGCCGCGTGACCGACGCGATCCAGTTGCGCTGGGGGAGCTCGACCTCGCGGGTGTCCTCGATGGAGACGATCTTTCCGTTCGAGGGGATGAACAGCGAGACGGCGTTCAGGCTTGTCGTCTTCCCCGAGGCGGTGCCGCCCGCGAAGAGGATGGACTTGTGGTTCTCGATGCAGAGCCAGAGATACGCCATCTCCTCCAGGGAGAACGTCCGCCAGTTGATGAGGTCGACCGGCGTGAACGGGACGTCCTTGAACTGCCGGATGGTGTAGTTCGTCCCGTGATCGGACACCTCGGTGCCGAGGGTCAGTTGTGCCCGGGAGCCGTCCGGAAGCGTGGCGTCGACCTGCGGGCGACGCTTGCTGATGCCCTTGCCCGACCGCTGAGCCAGCTTGACGACGAAGTCGTCGAGCTCGTCGCGGCCGTGATAGACGTTCGAGATGATCTGCTCGTAGTCGGAGTGGTAGACGAAGACGGGGGAGTCGTAGCCGTCACAGGAGACGTCCTCGACGTTGATGTCGTGTTTGATGCCGTCGATGAGCTCGTAGCCGATGAAATCGCGTTCGAGGTAGTACAGCAGCTTCTCGACCTGGTAGTCGCTCAGCGTCTTGTGGTCTTCGTCAACGACCGCCGGCTCCGGGCGAACGGCGCTGCCCGACAACTCCGTCTCGCTGGTGGGCGTTTCGTATCCCAGCGCGTGGACGAGCTGTGCGCCCATCCCGTCGTCGTCGGGGTCGATGCCGAGCTTCGCGGCGAGGCGGTTGCCGAGCCCACCGCCGTCGGAGCCGCCGTCGACGTCGTAGAGGTCGTACCGGTCCAGCAGTTCGAGCGTCCGCTCCTCGATGACGGTCCCGCGGTGGTCAGCCTCGGCGGCGGCGACGCCCTCGTCGTCGTACTTGATAGCGGTCCGGAGCTTGTCGGTGAGAAACGTCGTCAGCTCCTCCTCGACCTCGTTGAGGTGGGGTTCGACGACGTAGTACTTCTTCTCGTTTTCCTTCGTCGAGTGGAAGATGATGACGAAGGCGTGCGGCTCGTTCACCCAGTAGCGGTCCTCCTCGACGAAGTGGCTCTTTTTGAGCTGCGGAACCGCCTTTTCGAGGTCGTATCTGGTCGCCAGCGTCGTCGTTCCGTCGGCGTCGGAGAAGAAGGCGTCCTCGTCGACGGCGTCGTCGACGTCGACGGTGCGCTCGTCGACGAGGTCGGCGAGGTCGGAGGCGACGCCGTCGCCGGCCGACAGCGCCTCGTCGATTCGGTCGGGGTCGAACCCCAGGGCGTCGCTGGGGTCGAACGTCTCCGGTTCGCCGTCGCCGTCGGTCGGCGCCTCGCCGTCGTCGTCGTAGAAGTACTCCCGCTTGTAATCCTCCCAGCCGTAGATGTCCTTGATGACCGGCGTCTCGTCGTAGCCGATGAGCGGCGAGAACTCGACGAACGACTCCCCGACATCGGCACTCGCGGCGAACCGCCGGTCGAGCTCCCACGGCGGGAACCCGAGGAACGTCGCCGGGTCGACGCCGGCGCGCTCCCAGTCCTCGGGTCGCAGCGTCGTGTCCTGTTCGTCCTGTTCGCCCCAGCGATCGCTGCCTGGCGGCGCCTCGAACCGCTCGTAGAGCCGGTCCGCGGCGTCGTCGTACCCGTGCTCTCGGAGGAAGTCGTCCCACGTGTACTCCCCGACGGCGACCCGCGTCGGGCTTACCCCGCCGCTCTCGGCCGGCGTCGTGGTCTCTCCCTCGAGCTCTGGCTTCGCGCCCGAGTCCCCCTCGTCGGTAGCCATCGTTTAGACAACATTATCAACGCTAAAAAAGTCTGTCGTGGTTTCTGCCGTGTGCTGAGGACGCTTTCCGGATTCGGCCGTTCACGCCGTGAACGTCGTGTATTGGCCCGTGTCGGCTCTCGGCGGCGTTGAAGCGATGTTGACCGCATCCGAACATCCCTTGTCGGCCCTCCCCCTCGTCCGTCAGTCATCGGCGCCGGTCGCCTCCGCCGACTCCGCAGCGGTGTCGGCGCCGCTGGCGACGGAGACGAACACCGCGGTCGCGAAGACGATGAACCCGGCGGCGGTGAGGAAGGCGGCCGTCACCGAGACGAACTGCTTGATGGCGCCGACGGCGACCGGTCCGGTCACCTGTCCGACCTTCCAGGAGATCGAGCGCAGGCTCATGCTGGAGGCGACCGAGTCGTACTTCTCGCCCTCCTCGACGAACAGCGCCATGCTCGCGGGCAGTCGGAGGCTGTCGGCGACCCCGAGAACGCTGTAGGCGCCGAACAGCGCGAAGAAGGCGCCGCCGAGCACCTGCTCGTCGCCGAAGGCCCGAAAGGTGACGGGGTCGACCATCCCGTCGGCGTACAGCGCCAGCGGGATGAGCGCGGTGCCGAGCCCGTACAATAGGGCGCCGCCGGCGACGAAGTAGTGCCGTTCGCCGATTCGGTCGGTCAGGTCGCCGACGTACCCCTGTAGCAGCGACTTGGTTAGCTTCCCGCCGGCGAGAATCCACCCGATCGCGAAGGCGTTGGTGCCGAACTCCTTGCGGGCGAAGATGGGGAGGAAGATGATGACCGCCATCTTGCCGACCGAGAAGGCCAGCCGAAACAGCACCAGCGCTCGGACCATCGGGAGATCGAACAGCCCGCGCAGCGTGTCCAGTCCCGTCTCGCTCGGCTCGTTGCCGTCGGCGGTCCCACCGGGGTCGTCCCGGAGGAAGGCGTACACCATCCCGAAGGCGGCGATGGTGATGGCGGTCAGCACGACGTACGTGAAGGTGAACCCCTGCGTGTACAGGAGGAAGCCGCCGACGACGTCGCCCGCGAGGCTGGAGAAGGCGCCGACCTGGTTGTACGACCCCAGCCAGCGGCCGTTCTCCCCGTCGGGCGCGATCTCGCCGACGACGGTCGACCCCGTTATCCAGAGGACGCTCGCGCCCACGCCCTGAATCAGCCGGACGAGCACCACGTCCGTCGCCGTCCCGACGAACATGTACCCGACGAAGACGCCGACATTGACCAGCAGACCGACCAGCAGCCACCGCTTTGCGTTGCCGGTGTCGACCGTTCGACCCAGCGGGAGCACGATGAGCAGTTGAATGAGGGCGAACGCCGTCCCCCACGTTCCTTCGACCGTCCCGGTCGTGGCGAAACGCTCGGCGTACAGCGCCAGCGCGATGAGAATCGTCGAGTACGCCTGACTGCGGGCGAACGCCGTGCCGGCGAGGGCGGCGAACTCCCTGTCACGCAGCAGCGCGACGCTGTTGCCGAACCGAGTCACCGTTACCTGGCAACACTTCCCGCCTACTCATAAAAGACGCCATCACGGACGGCCCTGCTGGTGTGTGGCTCGGTCACACCGGTCCGCGGCGCGCGGTCGGGCCTCCGACACAGCGGTGAGTGGATGCCGTCGCTGGCTCGCTCCTCAGAGTTCGATGCGCTCGACGAGGCTCTCGTCGTCGTGGTCCTCGCGGGCGTTGACAGCGACGATGCGGATGTCGTCTTCGAGGCCGGAGTCTTCGAGCTTCGCCCCGAGGAGTTCGTCCACCTGGTACACCCCGGCGGCGTTTTGCATCTCGATTTCGACCCGGACCGCCCGCTCCTCGCCCGCTTCGAGGGACACCCGCTGGATGGCCTGACTGGAGAGCGTGTCGATGCCGCGACCGCCCTTCTGGTACGGCATCCGGGAGCGGCCGTGTTCCATGTCCAGCCCGTCGGCGACGCGGATGACGCCCGCTTCGGTCGTCAGCGGTTCCTCGGCGGTGTGATGACAGAGGATGGCGTGCAACACCTCGCCCTTGAGCCGGACCGCCTCGCCGGCGTCGTAGAAGTCCTCGAGGAAGCGGTCGAGGAGGTCCGCTGCCAGCGGGATGGAGTAGTAGCTGTGGTCGTCGCGGTGGACGACGTGGCCGATGTCGTGCAGCGTGGCCGCGAGCGCGACGATGACCGGCTCGTCGGCCTCCGCGAGCCCCTGCTCGCTGGCGCCGTTGAACTCGACCCCGGCGCGTTTCAGCAGGTCGTACAGCCGCAGCGCCCTATTGCGGACGATTTCGATGTGTTTCTCGCCGTGGTCGTTGTACCCCTTCCGCGTGACCGCGTTGACGTTCTGAGCCCGCAGATACGCTCGTATCTCGGGATCGTCGTCGACGGCCGCGAGCACCTGGTTGAGGCGCTCGTCGGGAAAGGCGTGACTCGCCGTCGGGTCGTACTCCCGCGTGCCGTCGCCGTCGACGTGGTCGCCCACCGCGGGTGCGTCGCTCATGGTCGGCCGTTGACCGGGACGGGTCAAAAGCCCTCGTTTGGACTCACCGTCTGCCGGCCGGGACGGCGCGGTCCGGAGTTCGCCACCACCTCGCCCGTCAGTCGGCCGCTCCGGACGCGATGGCATCGACGGCGTCGAGGACGGCGTCGTAATCGGGCTCCTGCCCGGGGTCGTCGGCCAGCCAGCGGTCGACGACGGTGCCGTCGGTGTCGACGACGAACACCGACCGGCGCGCCACTCGCGGGACGTCCAAGCGCTCGTACGTCGTGCAGACGCCGTAGGACTCGGCGATGGCGGCGTCGTTGTCGCTGAGCAGCCCCACCGAGAGGCCTTCGGCCTCGCGGAACTCCGAGAGGGTCCACGGGAGGTCGGTGCTCACGCCGAGGACCGTCGCCGACCGCGCCGCGAACGCCTCACGTCGGTCGTCGAAGGCCGCCATCTCCGCGGTGCAGGTGCCCGAAAACGCCGCGGCGAAGAACGCCAACACGACCGGGCCGGCGTCGAGGTGGTCCTGCAGGCGGGTCTGTGCGACGCCGTCGGCCGAAAGCGGCGCCTCGAACGTCGGGGCGTCGTCGCCAACGTCGACCATGAGTCCGGTGGTCGGCGACGGAGCAAAAAGCCCGCGTTGAGGTATGAACGCGTCGGGGTCGGCGTCGAAACGGGCCGCGAGGGACGTCTCGACTCGAATCACGGCCGTGTGAAACTCCAAAAAGCCTATAATTGGCACCGGGTTAACTCGCGGTATAGATGACCACGGCACCACTGTTCGGACCGATTCCCGGCGGGCCGGAGATGCTCATCATCCTGCTCGTCCTCGTCCTCCTCTTCGGGGCGAACAAGATTCCGAAGCTGGCCCGCTCGACCGGCCAGGCGATGGGCGAGTTCCAGAAGGGGCGCGAAGAGATCAACCAGGAGTTAGAGGACATGCAGGACGGCGAGGCCGCCGAGAGCGAGGAGCCGGCGACGGTCGTCGACGACGAGTCGACCGCGGGCTCGGACTCCGACGCCGCGTCGGCCGAGGAATCGGAACCCGTCGAGTCAGAGTCCAACTGACGGCGCTTCGACAACTCCTTTGCGGGCGTGTGGCCTAGCGGACGAGGGCGAGGGGTTCCTAACCCCTAGAGCGTGGGTTCGAATCCCGCCACGCCCGTGCAGCGACCGCAGGGAGCGAACCGGCATGATGGGATTCGAATCAGGGAGGTCGCGCGCAGCGGCGCAAACACATCTAACCGTAGTTTGAACATACCCCTCCGTCGCTTTTCCCCACTGCGCTCCGGGAAAACTGCGCCGGCCGGGATTTGAACCCGATGGCGAGACTCGTTTTGCTCGTCTCGCGTGGTTCGAATCCCAACCTGCTCGTTCGTCGCTTCGCTCCTCACTGCGCCGGCCGGGATTTGAACCCGGGTCATGAGCTTGGAAGGCTCAGGTCATGCCACTAGACCACCGGCGCGCATCCGCAGGAACCGCCCCCTGGAATAAGGGCCTTACTCTTCGCCGCCGACCGGCGCCGGTCAGTCGTCGGCCGTCGCCTCGGAGCCCAGCTGATCGACCTCGCTCTCGCGGGGGCCGCCGGCGTGGCCCTCGTGGGTGATGGCCGTCGTCAGCAGCTCCGGCGAGATGGCCGGGACGTCCGCCTCGGTGACCGGTCCCTCCACGTCGAGCTCGTCGACGCCCTTCGGGAACGACCGGAGGTCCATGTGAATCTGGATGCCCGCCTTCGCCCCCTGGCCCATGGCGACGGGTACCTGATTGTGGCCGGGAACGACGTCGCCGACGGCGTACACCCCGTTGACGCTGGTCTCGCCGTGGTCGCCGACCGCGACGGTGCCGTCGTCGTTCAGCTCACAGCCCAGCTCCTCGTGGAGTTCGGTGTTGTAATCGGAGCCGTACATCGGGAACCCGCCGCGGTACTCGCGGTAGGTGTCGTCCTCGAATTCCAGGCCCTGGAGCCAGCCGCTGTCGTCGTTGTCGACGCCGGTGACGTCCTCTTCGATGACGTCGACGGGGTGGCTGGCCAGCATCTCGCCGGTTTCGTCGCTCCAGGTCGGCTCGTCGTCCCGGAGCAGCAGGTCCACGTCCTCGGTGAAATTCAGCAGTATCATCGCCACGTACGCCGCGGAGTCGCTGTGGCCCATCACGAACACCGGCTCGTCGGCGAACATGTAGGCGTCGCAGTGGAGACAGTAGTGGAGCCCACGGGCCGTCCGGGGCAGCGGTGGCTCCGGACGCTCGTCGGAGAAGCCGGTCGCGAGCACGACGCGGTCGACGACGAACTCGTCGTCGCCGGCGTCGAGCCGGAAGCGGCCCTCGTCGGTCTCCTCGGCGCCGGTGACGAATCCGCGGTGGAACGCCCCGCCGTAGGACTGCACCTGCTCCAGCCCGGTCTGGAGGAACTCGTTGCCGGAGGTCTCCTCGGTCACGCCGATGACGTTGTGGGTGTCCTGCATCATCGCGGCGCGGCCCCCGCCGCGGTCGATGAGGACCGTCTCGTGACCCAGCCGCGTCGTGTACAGCGCGGCCGTCAGCCCCGCCGGCCCGCCCCCGACGACGGCGACCTCGTAGGAGTGTTCGCTCATGTGGACCTTCGTATGCACGGCCCGAATATAAGGGCACAGCCTGTGTGCGACGGTGCCGAACCCCCGCCAGCCGTTCACACGGGGGGTCTCCCACCGTCCGGCTCGTCTCGGCCCGACGGCCCAACCGTTTCAGCCCGACCCGTCGCGGCTCACGTCCCCCCAGAGGTGACCACCGCATAGCAGTTGCCGCTGGAGACGAACGAGTCGGCGACCGCCAGTGAACTCGCCGCGAGGTCGGCCGCGAACTCCCCAGGGTCGTACACGTGATAGAACCGCGGGACGGTCTCGCCGCCGGGCAGCGTCCAGTCGATTTCGGTGTCGAACCCGGTCTCGGCGTCGAAGCGGTCGTGAACGGTGCTCCAGGCGCTAACCAGGGCACGGCCCGCCGGCGCGAGCACCCGGGCGAGTTCGTCGAGGCTGGCCACCCGGCGCTCGCGCGACCGGAGGTGATGCATCGTGGCGACGTACACCGCGACGTCGACGGCGTCGGTCGCCAACGGGACGGCCGCGGCGTCGCCCACGACCCGGTCGAGTTCGAAACCGCGGCCGGCGGCGCGGTCGCCGGCCTCGGCGAGCAGCCCGGCGCTTGCGTCGACGCCGACGACGCGGTCAACGACGGACGCGAGCGTCTCGGCGTGGCGGCCGTTCCCGCAGCCGAGGTCGAGCCCGACCGCGGGCCGGTCGGCGTCCGCGGCGACCGACTCCGCGTCGGCGACGAACGACTCGACTTCTGGCCAGGCGTACGCGCGGGTCTTCGAGAAATGCGTCGCGATGCGGTCGTACGTCCGGCCGACGTGGGTCACGGTCGCCGTTTGCCGTCCCCGTCCGTAGCCCTGACGACTCGCCGGCGCAGGCCCGGACCGGCCCGAGGGGGTGCCGGCCACGATCAGGGCTGACCCATCAGCGTGAACGCCACCATCGACAGCGTCAGGAGGATGACCGCGTGTTTCGCGCCGTCGCGGACCGTCCCTTCCCCGAGCTGGCCGGCGACCAGCCCGGAACAGACCGACTGCACCAGCGACGCGTGGAAGAAGATGAGCGTGTACTGCCCGACGGCGACCTCGCCCAGGCCACTGAACGGCCCGCTCGAAATCCCGCCGGGAACCTGCCCGCCACCGCCCGACGCGCCTATCTGTGCGTTCTCGATGGCCGGGACGAACGACACCGTCAGCGCCGCGATGATGCCCAGGAACACCAGAAACGAGATGTAGATGACCAGCAGGTACGTCACCATCTCCTGTTTGCGCTCGCGACGGAGCTGCTGGGTCGACCGCGCCTCGTCGGCGGCGATTTCGAGCACCGGCGCGATGTCGCCGCTGGCGGCCATGGAGTTCGTCACCAGCGTTATTGCCCGTGACATCGTCGCCGACCCGATACGATCGTCCATCCGCCGCAGCGCCGTCTCGACGTCGGCGCCCCACCGGACGTCTGCCCAGGTGCGCTCGATCTCCGGCGTCAGGTCACCGAGGTCGGTGTCGGTCAGCTGCTCCAGGCTCCCGACGACGGACATCCCGGCGTCGTTGACGCTGGCGAAGCGGTCGAGGAAGTCCGGCACGGCGGCCTCGATGCTGTTCAGCCGGCGTTTCTCGATTTCGTACACAACGGCGTAGACGGCGACGGCCCCGAGCGTCGCCTCGGCGACGGGGTGGTCGAGCGCTCGAAGCGCCGCCAACGGCTCCGCCGGGACCGACCCGAGGCGAAACCAGACCCACACCGCCCCGAGCGGCGCGGTGAGCAGGGCCGTCACCCACGGGTTCCGAAGCACGGTGTCGGTGGGCCGCCGCAGCCACGTCAGCAGCCGCTCCAGGTCGTCGTACGCCGCGAGGCGCTCGCGGCTCGTCGCCCAGCGGTCGTTGGCGACCGGTCGCCCGCCGTCGGCGACGCCGGCTGCCGACGACGAAGCCGCCGACCGCCCCTGCTCGTCCGTCGCCTCCGCTCGCCCGCCCCCGTCGTGGAGCGTCTGCGTGACGCTGTCGATGTAAATGATGAACGCGAGGTTCGCGAGCGGGAGACCGACGTAGGTCACGGCCCGCAACAGCGGGAGCGTCCCCTGCAACACCATGCCGATGACGACCAGGATGGTGATGAAAAACAGCGGGCCGGCGACCAGCACCGTGACGTACGCCTCGGCGAACGTCGCCAGCAGGTCGAGATACTGCCGCTGTTGGGACTCGGCCTCGTCCTGGTAGCGCTCGTACTGCGACCGGAGGAATCCCGAGAGGTTGCGGCCGCTGCCCAGCACCGACGAGAGGTTCTCGGCGAACTCCTCCATCCCCTCCGAGGGCGTCCGTCCCCCCAGCCGCTGCAGCGCCGTCAGCACGTCGGTGCCGAACGTGTTCATGTCCCGGACAGCGACGCCGACCTCGCTCGCCGCCTCGCCGTACACCGCCTCGTTGTCGGTCAGCGTCGCCAGCACGTCCGGAAACGACATCCCCGACCGCGACAGCGCGTAGACGACGGCGATGGTTCGAGGCAGCGTCGCCTCCACCTCGGTCGCCCGGGCGGTGGCGCGCTGGTCTAGCAGCAGCCACCGCAGCGAGTACGTCCCCAGCGCCAGCGCCGACCCGACGGTCGCGCTGGAGACGAGCAACAGCGCGAACAGCTGGAGCCCGCGGATGCCCGAGAGGTTCACCACCGCCGCGAGGAAGTCGAGCTGGGACGGCAACGCCGCTTGGAGCTGCTCGGAACCGATGGCCAGCAGCTGCAACACGAGCGCGGCGAGGTAGACCCCGAAGATGCTGCCGGCGACCCCGAGCAGGCCGGCGTACAGCAGCGTCCGGGCGGCGTACAGCCGGTGGGTGCGGCCGACGTGCGCCGCCCGTATCCGGGCCTTTTGCGACTCCGCCCGTGGGCTCTGACTGGCGACGTACTCGCCGAACAGCGCCAGCGCGAGCCGCGAGACCGCGAGCTCCGTGCCGCGGTGAACGCGCTCGACGACCAGCAGCGCGACGAGCGCGACGGCGACGACCAGCGGGACGAGCCAGTACACGGCTCAGTCCCCGTCGGCCTCCTCGGCCGCCTGGCCGCCCACGACGTCGACGTCGAAGTCGAACGACCCGGGCCCGTCGATGCGCGCCATCACCCGCTCGGGGTCGGCGTAGTACTCGTTGACGAGCGCCGTGAACCGACGGTAGCCGGTGATGCCCTCCTTACGCAGGAACTCCAGGAACCGCTCGCGTTGCCGGAGTTCCCGCAGGAGCCGCTCGCGCGACCAGCCGCGTTCGTCCTGAATCTCGTCGAGCAGCTGGGAGTCGTTGCTGTCGAAGCCGTCGCGCTCGGGGTCCCACTCGAACGCCGAGGAGTAGTCCAGTTCGCCGGTCCGCGAGTCGATGTTTCCGATCTCGCCGACCGCCTGCGACCGACGGACGCGTTCGCCCTCGACGCGCGTGAGCACCTGCACCGACAGCATGTCGAGGCTCTGGACCATCGCTCGCGGGACGTTGATGGGTTCGTTCTCCAAGCGGTTGATGGCCGTCTCGATGGAGTCGGCGTGCATCGTCGAGAACGTCGTGTGACCGGTGTTCATCGCCTGGAACAGCGTCACCGCCTCTTCGCCGCGAACCTCGCCGACGAGGATGTACTCCGGACGGTGGCGCAGCGCCGACCGCAGCAGGTCGTACATGTCGATGTCGGTGCCCTCATGCATCCGTTCGCGGGTGACCGACGAGAGCCAGTTGTCGTGATACAGCGACAGCTCGCGGGTGTCCTCGATGGTGAGCACCTTCGCCCGCGGCGGGATGAACATCGACACCGCGTTCATCGATGTGGTCTTCCCCGAGGCGGTGCCGCCGGCGAAGATGAGGCTCTTGTTGTGCTCGATGCAGAGCCAGAAGTACGCCATCTGTTCGACGCTGAAGGTGCCGTACTCGACGAGGTCGATGGGCGTGAACGGCTCCTCGGCGTACTGGCGGATGGTGAACGCCGACCCGCGGGGGGTGACCTCCTCGCCCAACGCCAGCTCCGCCCGAGAGCCGTCCGGCAGCGTCGTCTCCATCATCGGCTCGCCGACGGAGATGTGTTTCCCCGACCGCTGTGCGAGCCGTATCACGTAGTTGTCCAGTTCGTCCTCGCCGAAGACCACGTTCGTCTCGATGTCGGTGTATCGGTCGTGGTAGACGAAGATGGGGAGGTCGTAGCCGTCACACGACACGTCCTCGATGCTGTCGTCGTGCAGCAGCGGGTCGACCTTTCCGTACCCCCGGAAGTCACGGTAGAGGTAGTACAGCAGCGTATGGAAGGTGTTCATGTCGGCCTCGACGCCGTACTGCTCCAGCAGCCGCCGCAGCTCGGCTCGAAGCGTGTCCTCTTCCGCCGTGCTCGCGTCCGTCCGGTACAGCAGTGGGTCGCGGATGTCGGCGGCGATACGACCCAGGAGTCGCCGTTCGAAGCCGTCGGTGTCGGGCTCAACGGCGTGGTACAGATGTTCGGACTCCTCGGGCTTGTGGGTGACGACGACGAAGGCGTACGGCGCGTTCACCCAGTAGCGGTCGACCTCCCGCTCGTCCGGTGGCACGTCGAACGACGCCAGCGGCCCGTCCTCGTGTGGGTCGAACGGCCGGACCGCGATTTCCGAGCCCCGTAACATCTCCCAGGTGCGGGACAGCCGGCGGCGTAGCTCTCCGAGCGACCCCGCTGGCTCGCGTTCGCCGCCAGTGTCTCCAGACACGTTCGACCCCCTCCTCATCTGACGTTGCGCGGGAAGCGACTTAAAATCCGCACTCTCTCGGGCGGTCTCGACCGGCTCGGCCCACCCGTCACCGTCTGTCGGCGGTGACCAGCACGCCCGAGAGGACCAGCAGCACGACGACTCCGACCGGAAGCGGCACCCCCGGGAACCCTCGCCGGAGGAACACCGTCGCGACGCCGAAACAGCCGCCGGCGACGCCAAGCAGGGCGCCAAGCGTCCGGACGGGATCGACCGGACCGGCGGCGACACGCTCCTCGCGTAGGTAGTACGCGACCGACAGCCCCAGCGCGACGGCGTACACCGCCCCGCCCAGCGCCCACAGCCAGTACGCCGTCTCCAGACCGGTCCCGCGCTGCAGCGAGACCGCGGAGACGACGAGCCCGCGCGTGTCGACGACCGGGCTCGGGACGGGGAGCCCGACGACCGTCCCCCGGGCGAGCAGTTCGCCGAAGACGTACCGCACCTGGAACAGCGGGAACCTGACAAACAGCACGGTCCCCGACGACAGCGGCGAGACGAGCACGTTCCAGGGCAACAGCCCGGTGAGCCACGTCGCAACGACTGCCAGCGGGCCGGCGTACTCCGAGCGGACCCAGACCATACCACACCGCGCGGGGCCGACCCTCAAAACCGTACCCCATCCGAGCCGTCGCCGACCCGTGCTTTCGCGGCGAACGTCCGTGCGGTGAGCCGGGTTACCTGTGCGCTTTCGCTGGCGGGTCACCTGCCGAACTCCCAACCGGCTCGTCGGGACGGCGTTACGGTTTTACCCGCGTACTCCGTAGTGAGAGCTACGGAATGAGGCGCGACTATTTCGAGCTGGACGTCGAGAACGTCGACTGGGTCGAGGGGGACGCGGAGCCCCAGCAGCCGCTCGTCCGCATCGACTTTCGTGGGCCCGAGGAACTTCTCCGTGAGCGCCTCACCGGGGCCGGCGACGAACTGTTGAGCGCCGAAGAAACCGACGCCGCCTACCGATTACAGGAATCGCCCGAGGACGACCCCGAGGCCGAGGGAGTCGTCGGCGTCACGAACCGGATCACCGGAGAGTTCGTCTTCGAACTGAACGAGGACGCCGACGACGTGCTCCGGTTTATCCGGGCGGCCCGCGAGTACGGCAAGGTCGCCGACGACGAGAACGGCCGCTACCGCGTCGAAATCGACCTCGACGGCGAGACGCTCGTCACCTACGAGAAGGCGACGTTCCTGGTCTACGACCCCGACGGGAGCCTGCTGCGCACGGAGAGTCTCATCCCGTCCGGCGTCGAACTGTAGCCTCGCGCGACCATCGACCTTCCCTCGCCCGGCCGTCGAACTCCTTGCCCGCCCCGTCGCTGCGCTTCGACGGCGTGAGGTCCCGACTTCGTCGCCGCCGGCCGCCGGGGGCGAATCGCACCACATTTACCGACCGCCCGGCCTACTCCGAGGCGTGCAACACGTCACGGACCGGGTGCGTAACCCGTTCGGCATGGCCCCGCCGTGTGAGGCGGCCGTGCCCGGCTACGGCGACGTCAACGCGGACTTCCACGTCGTCGGCGATCGTCCCGGCGTCCACGGCGGCGTGGACACGGGCATCCCCTTCACCGGAACGGCGGCCGCCGAGCGCCTGCAAGAGGTGCTGGCCGAGACGGGCCTGCTGGAGTCGACCGGAACGGAGCCGACGGTCGGGCCGACGTTCCTCTCGTACCTCCACATGTGCGTCACCGACGGCGACGAGACGCCGCCGGCGTCGACGTACGCCGACCTGGAGCGGTTTTTCGACGCCGAGGTCCGCGCCATCGCCGCTCACGTCCTGCTGCCGGTCGGGGCCCGCGCCACCGACCACGTCCTTCGAACGTACACCGCGAAGGCCTGGAAGACCGAGGTCGACATGGACGCCCTCCACGGGGAGGAACTCGTCGGCTCGGGGTGGCTGGTCCTCCCCATCAAGGAGCCGGCGGCGTGGACCGCCGCCGACGAGGAACGGTTGCAGACCGCGCTGACCGAACTGCAGGCGACGGACTTCCGCCGAGAGTCCGACCTCGGCCGGTTCCTCCCGGGCGAGGACCCGTATCTCGTTCGCTGAATCGGTTCACTACGGTTCGAGTAAACAGCATCACCGAGGCTGTCAGAGTTGGCCCGAACGGTGTCTTTTTGTGTGGATATGGGCAATAATGAGGTGGCGCAGTGGTCGTATCCACGTGCGCCGAGCGGAGCTAGTGCTCAACTGTGACTTGGTCAGTCACGCGGCCCGTACCGACGCGGGCCACTCTCCTCTTCCGCGGAGCCGCCGCTATAGCGTCGACACCGTCGTTCGCTGGACCGACCCGCCAGGCGGCGACCGTCCGTCAGCGCGTCGCGTACAGGTAGACGCCGACATCGACGAGGAACGCCGCCGTCGCAATCGCGGGCGCGAGGACGAACCCCGCGAGGTGGAGCCCGGTGGTCGCGGGCGCGACCGACGCCGCGACGGCGCCGACGGCGACCAGCGGGCCGAGGCTCGGCAGCGAGTACGCCCACGCGGTGCCGCGGCCGTACCGGGCGACGGTGCCGAGCAACACCGCCGGCAGCGCCGCCGCACCGACCGCGAACGCGAGCGTCGTGGCCGCCTCGACCGCGACCGTCCCGGCGGCCAGCGTCGTCGCGGCCTCGCGGACGACCGCCAGGGCCGACGGCAGCGGCGACCCGACGGTCAGCGTCGCCGTCGGCTCGCTCAGGAGACCGCTCGCCGTCCGCGACAGCGTCGGAGCGACGTGGCCGGCGTACGCCGCGAGCCCGACGGCGTACGTCGCCGCGACGACCAACAGTGCGGCGTACGCCCGCCGTAGTCCGCGCCGTCGGGCGCTCGCGACGCTCCGAGTCGCCGCCCCGCTTCCGGTCGTTCCGCCTGTCGGCGCGCCGTGGCCGACCGAGCTCGACGTCGCCGAACCACCGCCTGTCGAACTCTCGCCCGTCGAACCGGTCGTCGCGTTCGCCACACTTGCGCTGGCGTCGGCGCCGGTCGTTCCCGAGCGCGAGGACCCGCTCGTCGCGTCCGAAGCCGACGACGCGGTCGAGGAGTCCGACCGGGTCGACGAGGTCGAGGCCCCGGAGCGGTTTGACCCGGCGGCCGAACCCGAGGACGTCGACGCGTTCGAGGAAGACGCCGACCCCGAAGCCGAGTCCGAGCCGGTGGTCGACGTCGACCCCGTAGACTCCGTCGACCGCGCCGAGGATCGACCCGTCGCCGTCGACGACTCGGCCTCCGACTCGGACCCCGGACCGCTGCGTCCCGACGTCGTGGCGCCGTCAGCATCGGGTTCCGCGTCGATTCCGATGTTTTCGTCGTCCTCCTCGTCGAACGACATCGAAGGAAGTCCGTTCATCCGCTTTGCGACGTACTCGTCGTGGCCGAGCCGGTCGTACGCCGCCCGCTCGGCGGGGTCCGAGAGCACGTCGTTGGCGCGGTTGACGAGCGTGAACATCCAGGTCGCGCGCTCGCCGTCGTTGAGGTCCGGATGGTACTCCCGGGCGCGGTCCCGGTAGGCCTGGTTCAGCTCCTCGGAGTCGGCGTCCTCGTCGACGCCGAGCACGTCGTAGAAGTCCCGGGGCATCCGCTGGCTGGGCGATACGCAAAGGGACGGTTTGAATCTGCCGGCCTCCGGTCGCGGGGAGAGGCGGGCCGCCAGCGGAGCCGGCGAAGCCGACGAACGGGAACGCTCTTGCCCGCGGGCCGAACAGGGGGAGCCGTGAAACGCATCCGGCTCGGTAACACCGTCTTCGAGGGGCAGAACAACGTGTACGTCCTCGACGGCGACCGGACGGCGCTGGTCGACACCGGCGTCGCCGTCGACCCGGTCCGCGAGGAGCTGGTCGCGGGGCTCGCCGACCACGGCCTCGCCCTCGCCGACGTGGACGAGGTGTTCCTCACTCACTGGCACTACGACCATGCCGGTCTCGCCGGCGTCGTCCAGGCCGAGTCCGACGCGACCGTCCACGTCCACGCGGCCGACGCCCCGCTGGTCGGCGCCGACGAGGACACCCTCTTCGAGGAGCGCCGCCTCCAGCAGGAGAAGTTCGACGAGTGGGGCATCCCCGACGAGCCGCGCGCCGAGCTGACGTCGTTCCTCGGCGACCACGCCGACCTCGCCGGGCGGGCAGCCGACGTCACCCCCTTCGAGGACGGGGCGACGTTCAACCTCGGCGACCGCACGCTCCGGGCGGTCCACCTGCCGGGCCACGCCGCCGGGCTCGCAGCGTTCGCCCTCGACGGCGAGACCGGTCGCGAGGCGTTCGTCGGCGACGCCGTCCTCCCCGAGTACACGCCCAATGTCGGCGGCGCCGACGTGCGGGTCGACGACCCGCTGGCGAGCTACGCCGACAGCCTGGTCCGGGTCGTCGATGCCGGCTGGGACCGCGCCTGGCCGGGCCACCGCGACGCAATCGACCGGCCCGCCCGCCGCGCGGCGCGCATCCTCGCCCACCATCGCGAGCGCACCGAGCGCGTCGTCGACGTGCTTGCCCGGAAGGGCGCCTGCGACGCCTGGACCGTCTCCGAGGCGCTGTTCGGGACGCTGGAGAGCATCCACATCCTCCACGGCCCCGGCGAGGCGTACGCCCACCTCGACCATCTCGAATCCCGCGGCGTCGTCGCCCGCGACGGCCGGTCGCCCGCGACCTACGAGCTGACGACCGACCCCGAAGCGGTCGCCGTCGACGACCTGTTCCCGACGGTCGACGCCGAGCCGCTGCCGGAGGGCTGACCGTCGGCGTCGCGGTCGGGTGCGCCCTGCGCTTTCGGGGGAGCTGGCGCTCGACCGGTCCGCATGACGAAACGTTGAAACGGCTCTCCCGGGAATCGTGCGCCATGGAACTGCGGGTACTCGAGAAGACCGACGACGAACTCCGCATCGAGATCGCCGGCGAGGACCACACGTTCATGAACGTCCTCAAGGGGGCGCTGC
>JBDGTQ010000014.1:0-32104 GCA_042216705.1 Halolamina sp.
CGTAGGTCATCTTCCCCTGGGTCACGTCGTACAGCGGGCGGTTCTCGACGGGGAACGTGTGCGGGACGTCGACCAGCGCGACGTCGTCGGGGTCGAGGCCGACCCCCCGGCAGAACGAGGCCTTGTTCAGGATGGTCGCCGACAGGAGCGCGAACTTCTGGCCCCGGTCCCAGACGGTGTGCCGGAGGTACCGCGCCGGGTCCAGGGGCTTGACCGTGATGGCGCCGCCGGCGCCGTCGGGCTGGTCGACGACCCAGGTGGTCGGGCTCTCGGGGTCGCGGTAGTCGTCGACGAACCACGACAGCGACGACCGCAGCTCCTGGAGCCGGTCGCGCTCGGCGGCCTCCGCGGGCGACAGCTCCGGCTTCGCCAGCAGCTCGTCTTTGGCCCGCTCACAGACCCCCGACAGCGACTCCGCGAACCGGACGGTCCGCTCGACGGAGTCGGCGGCGTCGCGGACGTTCGGCACCGACACCTCCTCCCACACCGGCACCCGCGACGGCGACAGCTCGACGGTGGCGTACATCTCCGCCCACTCCGCGAGCCCGTGGGCCTCGTCGACGACGACCACGTCGCGCTGGCGGAACACCTCCGAGCCGGCGGTCTGCATGAAGTACGCCAGCGTCATCGCCGCGATGTGCTGGTTCGAGGCGATGGCCCGGTCCGAGAAGTACGGACACCGGTGTTTCACCGAGCAGTCGTACCCCGACTCCCTGACGCAGGGGGCGCGGTCGACGCGGGTGTCCTCCTCGCCGGGGAGGATGCAGCTGTAGTTCGACTTGCCCCGGATGACGTTCAGGTCTTCGAGCAGGTCGTCGGCGGCGACGTCGTCCAGCTGTGAGACCTGCGGCGTCGTGTAGTACGCCCCGGTCGGCTCGGCGGGGTCGGCCTCTGCGGTCGTCCGGGCCGCGCCCATGATGGCCCGCGCGAGCAGCGACTTGCCGCTGCCCGTCGGCGCGCGGACCAGCACCACGTCGTTGCCGGCCGCGAAGGCGTCGCGGACGTCCGACAGCGCCTGCTCCTGGGCGCCGCGAAAGGAGGGAGCCGGAAACGACGGAAGAATGCGGTCGGGGTCCACGCTCGAACCCACCGTGCCGGCGGACGTAAACACTCCGGAACCGGGTGCCGGGTCGTGCCGCGTCCGTTCAGCTGTCGTCGTGAATCCCGTCGTCGTCGCCGTCGTCGGCGGCGTCAACACCGCCGCCGTCGTCACCGCCCCCATGGTCCTCGTCGTCCCGACCCCCGGCCGGCGGAAGCGCCGCCACGTCCTCGGCGGTCGGCTCCCGGTCGTCGGGGAGGCGTTCGACGCAGCCGAAACAGAGGAGATGCTCCGAGCCGTCGGCGAGTTCCATCGTCAGCGCCTCGGAGGGGCCGCCGTCGAACGTCCAGAGGTCGCCGACGCCGCCGGCGACGCGGATTCGCCGCCCGCAGCCGTCACAGGCGCTTGCCATGTTCGTCGGGAGGAGGCGTCCCGCGGTGATAAACCCGCGGCGCCGTCGGCGCGAGCCGCGGAGGTTATGCCGCCCGACCTCGTTGGTCACGGCCATGCGCGTGGTCGCGACAACCGGGTCGACGCTCGTGCCGACCGCGGCCGGGGGGCGACGGTGAGCCGCGTCGAGTACGGCGAGACGTGGGCCTACGAGTCCATCGTCGGCGGGCTGCCCGGCATCGACCTCCCGGAGTGGGCGGCGCTGGCGCTGCAGATCGTCCTCTTCGAGGTCGGCCTGCTCCTGTTGGCGTGGTGGTACGACGTCTGGGCGGCGGTGCCGGCCGGAACCGCCGCCGTCGTCGTCGCCGGCGTCGGGAGCCTCGCCATGTTGCGAATCTCAGACGGGACGCGGTCGCTGCCGGTGCCTCGGGCGTACACCCGGCTGCTGTTCGGCTCCAGCATCGAGGTGGTGCTCGCGGTGCTGTCGTTCGTCGCCCTCATCACCCACCTGTTCGTGTTCGACCCGCAGACGGCGGCGACCCCGCTGTTGGACCGCCTGTTCGAGGGGTCGGTGCCGGTGCCGGTGGCGTATCTCACGCTGTTGGTGCTGTGGGACCTCTGTTACCGCATCGGCACGTCGTGGTGGATGGCCGTCGTCGATCTCTGGTCGGCGTGGCGCCTGGAGTTTCCGCCGGAGGCGCGCCCGCAGTTCCGCCGGTTGAGCGCGATGAACGTCGGCTTCGGCCTCGTCCAGCTCGCGCTGGTGCCGTTCCTGACGGAGGCGCCGACGCTGCTCGTCGCCGTCGCCGGCCACGTCGTCGCCGTCGCGTCGGTGTCGGGGACGGCCGCGTGGCTGGTCGGTCGGTAAACCACGGCGTCACTCGCCGCGAGCGTGACGGGCTCAGGTCGACCCGCTACTCCTCCTGCAGCTCCTTGTACTGGTCGAGAAGTGCCTCCGCCGAGTCCCCGGCGTCGTACGTCAGGTCGCCGCTGTACTCCGAGCGACCCTCCTCGAAGTCCGCGTCGACCTCTGCCGTCTTCTGTGCGCGACGCTCGTGCTCCGCTTCGTCATAGGCACCCATTGACATGGTACGGATTGGCTTGGCGAGAATCTGACTTAATTATAACGGTTAATTCCATCCCGTGAGCGGGTCGGCTGAGAAATACCCCCTCCCTCAACCGTGACGCTCGTCGACGCAGAAGACATACGGGCGAGGGCGGCGAATCGATGGCGTGGCCAGGCCACTTCGCTTCCGGTACGCCCCCGGCGGCTGGTCGGCCGACCGGGTCGACGGCGAGCTGCTGGCCGACCTCGACGCGAACCTCGGTGCGCGGGCGACGACGCCGTGGTACAGCGGCCCGGACGGCTACGAGACGCGCCGCTTCGAGATGGACGACGGGAGCCTGGCGCTGTTCTGCTGGAGTGACGGCCAGCCCGGACCGACCGACGCCGACGGCGGCCCCGGGGCCTACTGGGTCGGCAACACCGAGACGCCGTCTGCGCTGTGGCGCACCGACAAGTACGATTTCGACGAGGTGCCGTATCCAGTCCGGCGGTGGGCCGAACGCGAACTCCTGGCCGTCCTCCACGAGGCCGAGCCGTGGCTGGCCAAGTACCCACACGTCTCGTGGTTCTTCCTCCTCGTGTTCTGTTCGAAAGACGGCGCGGAGACGACCCGGCGGTTCTTCCGGGAGGCGGCCGCGGGCTTTCCGGACGCCGACGCCGAGGCCGCGACGGCGTTTTACGAGTCGGTGCTGCAGACCGGCGTCCTCGACGACTATCGAGCGACGATGGCCGGCAAGCTCGGCACCTCTCAGCAGTTCGACCGCACCCGGATGGCCTCGGCTATGGCCGAGTTCGACGGCGCGTATCTCCTCGACCGCGCCGGCTACGACGTGGTGCCGGAAATTGAGGTTACGACCGGTCACTCTCTGGACTTCCGGGCCGAGCGCGACGGCAGCGCCACTCTGGTCGAGGTGACGCGGCCGGTGGCGCCGACCCGGCGGGCGGTGGACTCGCCGCTGCGGGCGGTCAGGGAGACGGTGGCGACGAAGACGGAGGGCCAACTGGCCGAACACGGCGGCGGGGCGACGCTGCTGGTCGACTGCACGTCGTTCCGCGACGAGGCCTGGAACGCCGTCCGAGCCGAGCAGCCGACGGTCGGTCACCGTCCGGCGGCCGTCGTCCGCCTCCGTCCGGACGGCAGCGCAGAGGGGTACCGCGTCGGGTCGGTACCGATATCGCTGGAGCCGGTCGTCGACTGGCTCGACTGAGTTTCGCTCCGACGGAAACGGTCGTCCGCCGTCAGAACGAGAGCTGCTGGTAGCTCTCCTCGGCGACCGCCGGCGGGTCGCGGTCGCTGTAGTACCGCCGGCCGACCGCGTCGGCGCCGACGCCCGTCAGCACCGCCCAGCGCACCTCTTCGGGGGAGTCGAACCGTCGGTAGTCGATGCGCTCGACGGCGTCGCCCAGCGTCTCCGAGCCGTTCGGCAGGTCGAGCTCCACGTCGCCGGCGGCCGCGAGAAGCTCGCCTGTCGTGACCGGATAGTCGAGCTGATTCAGACGGTCGTTGCTCGGTATCAAATGCATCAAGCGAGCGTTGACGGCGAATACTTAATTATCTTTTGTTATATACAGTGCCAGGCTCTCCCAGGGTCGAATCGTCACTGTGTCTGCCGTCCGGCGCGGGCCGAACCGGACCGGAACGGGTTTCTGGTTTCCGGCCGGAGTCGACGCCGTGAGCGCCCCGTACGCCGACCTCCACTCGCACACGACGGTTTCGGACGGGCAGTTGACGCCGGCGGAGATTCCCCGGGCGGCCCGCGACGCCGGCGTCTCTGTCGTCGCGGTCACCGACCACGACCGGGTTCATCCGGGGTTGCCGGCGCCGGTCCAGGTCGTCGACGGCGTCACCATCGTCCGCGGCGTCGAGCTGCGCGTCCAGGCCGACGGCGAGCGCATCGACCTCCTCGGCTACGGCGTCGAGCACACGGAGGCCCTCGACGCCGAACTCGACCGCGTCCAGCGCGACCGCGTCCAGCGCGGGCGCCGCATCGTGGAGAGGGTCGAGGCACGCCTCGAAGTCGATCTCGACGTCGAGCTGGCGGCCGGCGTCGGTCGCCCGCACATTGCCCGCGCGGTCGCCGACTCTCCGGCCGACTACGACTACGAGGAGACCTTCGCGGAGCTCATCGGCGCCGACTGTCCCTGCTTCGTCGCCCGCGACGTGACCCCGCTGGCGGCGGGCGTCGAACTCCTGGAAGAGGCCTGCGCCGCCGTCGGGCTGGCCCACCCGCTCCGGTACGACGACCCCGAGGCGGCGCTGTCGATTGCGGGCGACCTCGACGCCGTGGAGGTGTACTACCCCTACGACCGCCCGCTCGACCCGGACGACCCGGATGACCCGGACGACCCGGACGACTCCGACGTCGTGGGGCGCGCGGCGGTCGAACGCGTCGCCGCCGCCGAGGACCTCATGCCGCTCGGTGGCACCGACGCCCACGGGCGCGAACTCGGCGTCGCCGGCCCGCCGCAGTCGGCGTACGACCGCCTGGCCGAGCGGCTGCCGGCGCCCGTCGCGGCGACCGTCGCCGACGGCGAGGTCGTCCGCACGGAGTGAGCGCCGGGCCGAGTTCGTCGCGGCCGTCGAGCGCGACGCGCGACAGGTGACAGGTGACAGGTGACAGGCGAACCGCGCCGTCAGCCGCGCGACCGTCGCCAGTCAGACAGACTCCGTCCGTCGGTCGCACACGGCCGCAGCCTTAATCCCACTCGGGCGCGAACCCACAATTATGCAGTGTCACTACTGCGACCGCGACGCGGTGTACGCCGCGGAGAAGGACGCGGTCCGCGTCGGACTCTGCGAGGACCACTTCCAGCAGCGCATGGAGGAACTCGCGGACTCCGACGAACTCGAAGCCCTCCGAGAACGCATCGACGTTGAGCGCGCGGACAACTGAGCCACCGAGAGCGATGGGACCGACTCCGGCGGTCGACGACTCTCCTCTTCGCCTTCGTTCGCTCGGCTCACGGCGCTGAGTCGCCGACGCTCACCACAGCAGGTCCACGCCCCAGACGAACAGCGCCGCCAGCGCCGACTCGAACACCAGCGTCCCCAGCGCTGATAGCGCGATAAACCGCCGGTCGTCCATCTTCGCCAGCCCGGCCGGGACGGTGAGCATCCCCCGCGTGAACAACAGGCTGTTGCTCACGGGGACGACGACCGGGCCCCAGCGCTCGAACCAGCCGTCGAAGCGGGCTAGTCGCTCCTCGCCCACCCGGAACCACCGTCGTTCGAGCAGGTACTCCCGGCCGCCGCGCTGGGCGAGCTTGAACAGGGCGTACTGCCCGACAGTGGCGCCGACGACGGCGACTCCGATGACGGTCACGGCGGTCGTCGGCGACCAGCCCAGCAGGAGCAGGGCGCTCGGCACGATGAGTTCGCTGGGCATGAAGTACATCAGCATCGCTCCCTCCAAGACGAAGACGCCGAGCAGCACGACCAGCGCCCACTCCGAGTCCAGCAACGCGCGGAGTTGTGAGGGCATCTCGGCGACCTGTAGCGGGACCGATGACACGACTGGAGGTGTGTGCGGTCCCCGTTAAATCGCTTGTGTGTCGACGCTCGTACTTGGACTATTGCTGATGCGGCAGCACTGCGACCACGACTACTATCTCAGGCAAGCCCTCGGCTCGCCCTTGCAGTCCGCCAGGGTGGCGGCCACTCAATCGGGCGACGACCGCTTGACACCCATCGCCCGTAGCGTGTGAGATTCCGGCCGTCGCCGGTAGTCCGGAACCGTCGCTGGCGACGGCTGTGGGGTGTCGGCCGGGCAAACGCTCGGTTCGCCCTGCCTCGGGCGGGACTGAAAGGGGCCGGCGGCTGCGTGAACCCCGGCGACGCACCAGCGCAGCGCCCGAGCGAAGCGAGGGCGCGAGGCGCGCAGCGAGCCACGGGAGCGCAGCCGCCGGAGGCTTTCCGGGAGGTAGCGGTCGAAGCCAACGTATCCCCCCACGAGCCGCCGGAGGATTTTGGGAAGTTGACACCGAAGTAGCGTCACCAATCAACGTCGAAGCGGTGCCCTCGTACCGACGCGGTTAACGACGACGGACTCCAACGAGGCCGCATGCACCTCACCGACCGGCCGCGGAGGCTCCGCACCGACGGTGTCCGGCCGCTCGTCCGCGAGACGTCGCTCTCGGCGACGGACCTCATCGCGCCCGTCTTTGTCGACGCCACGACCGACGAGCGCATTCCTATTGAGTCGATGCCGGGCCACGAGCGCGTCCCCGTCGACGAGGCAGTCGCCCGCGTCGAGGAAGTCCGGGAGACGGGGGTCGAGGCGGTGATGCTGTTCGGCATCCCGGCGTCGAAGGACTCCCGGGGGAGCCGCGCCTACGCGGCGGACGGCGTGGTCCAAGAGGCGACCCGCCGCATCGCTGCCGAGACCGACGCCTACGTCATCACCGACGTGTGCCTCTGTGAGTACACCGACCACGGCCACTGCGGGGTCCTCGAGGAGTCGGCCCGCGACGACCCGACGATGACGGTCGAAAACGACGAGACGCTCTCGCTGCTGGCGGAGACGGCCGTCTCCCACGCCGACGCCGGCGCCGACATGGTCGCCCCTTCCTCGATGACCGACGGGATGGTCGGCGCCATCCGCAAAGCGCTTTCCGACGCCGGCCACGAGTCGGTGCCCGTCATGTCCTACGCCGCGAAGTACGAGTCGGCGTTTTACGGCCCGTTTCGCGACGCCGCCGACGGCGCACCCGCCTTCGGCGACCGCCGCCACTACCAGATGGACCCCGCCAACGGGCGGGAGGCCCGCCGGGAAGTCGCCCTCGACGTCGAGCAGGGCGCCGACGTGTTGATGGTCAAGCCGGCGCTGCCGTACCTCGATGTCGTCGCGGACGTGCGCCGGGAGTTCGACCGCCCGGTCGCCGCCTACAACGTCTCCGGGGAGTACGCGATGCTTCAGGCCGCCGCCGACAAGGGGTGGCTCGACCTCGCCGAAACCGCCCACGAGTCGCTGCTGTCGATCAAACGCGCCGGCGCCGACCTCGTCCTCACCTACTTCGCCGAGACGGTCGCCGACCGGCTCTGAACGGGTCGTCGCCCTCGCCGAGTGGCTCTCGGCGCGACCGAACGAGACGGCACCGAACGCCGCGCGCCGCCCGTCACGTCCCAAAACCTCCGTTTCTGGCACAACGTTCGTCAAACTCTTCGGCAACGCTTGCTTCACAACTGTCCGACTTACGGCCTTATATTCCTCTGATATCGTAATAAATAGCCGAGCTGTGAACTGCAAGCGAGAAAAACGAAAAGATTTCAACTCAGGTTTTATCAGTATCCGGTTCACTCGCTTCTGGTGTGATACGCACGAGGAACTTCGACGAAAGCGAATCGAACGTGAACGGACGGTCAGCTAACCGCGGAACCGACTTCGAGGTGATGGGATCGTGATTCCCTCCGGCGCCGCTCTGCTCGGACAGGTCGACGTGACCGCCGTCGCCGACGGCGTGAACACGGTCTGGGTGCTGCTGGTGAGCTTCCTCATCTTCTTCATGCAGCCCGGGTTCGCGCTGCTGGAGGCCGGCCAGGTCCGTGCGAAAAACGCCGGCAACGTGGTCATGAAGAACATGTGGGACTGGTCGGCGGGCGTCCTCGTCTACTTTGTCCTCGGGGCGGCGGTGTTCGCGCTGGCCGGCCAGCTCACCTCGCCGGGCGTCCCGCTGGATGTCGGGGCGGCGTTCGCCTACGTCAACGACCCGGGGTCGTGGGTCGGCTGGCTGTTCGGCGCGGTGTTCGCGATGACGGCGGCGACCATCGTCTCCGGCGCGGTCGCCGAGCGCATCAAGTTCTCGGCGTACGTCGTGTACGCGGTCGTCGTCACGGTGTTCATCTACCCGGTCGTCGGCGGGATGGCGTGGGGCGGCACCGGTCTGCTGTCGTCGTCGGGCTACCTCGGGACGCTCTTGGGGGTCGGCTACAAGGACTTCGCGGGCGCGACGGTCGTCCACGCGCTGGGCGGCATCGCCGGCCTGACGGCGGCGTATATGGTCGGGCCGCGCAAGGGCCGCTTCGACGAGGCGGGCAACGCCAGGCCGATCCCCGGCCACTCCGTGCTGTTCGCGGTGCTGGGAACGCTCATCCTCGCGTTCGGCTGGTACGGGTTCAACGTGGGCACGCAGGCGACCGTGCTCACCAGCGACGGCGGGTTCAACGGCGCCGCTCTCGGCCGCGTTGCGCTCAACACCACGCTGGCGATGGGCGCCGGCATGGTGGCCTCGACGGGCGTCACGCTCGCCTGGGAGGGCAAGCCGGACCCGCTGTTCGGCGCCAACGGGCTGTTAGCCGGACTGGTCGCCATCACCGGCGCCGTCGCCCACGTCACCTGGCCCGGCGCGCTCGTCATCGGCGTCGTCGGCGGCGTGCAGACGCCGCTGGTGTACCGCTGGGTCGTCGACTCGCTACAGATCGATGACGTCTGCGGCGTGTTCGCCGTCCACGGCAGCGCGGGGTTCATCGGCACGATGCTCATCCCGTTTTTCGACGTGGCCGGCTTCTCGCTGGCACAGCTCGCTATGCAGGTCGCCGGCACGCTCGTCATCGGCACCTGGACGGTGCTGACGACGATGGCGGCCATGCTGGCCATCGAACGCACCATCGGCCTCCGCGTCTCCGAGGCCGAGGAGGAGGTCGGCCTCGACCGCGGCGAGCACGGGCTCGCGGCATACCCCGAGTTCACGGCCGACGAGCCGGGCGCCGTCGCCGACGGCGGCCCGGGCGTTAGCACCGACGGTGGGGTCGACGTGGCCCCGAGCGACGACGCCGACGACGGGGGTGAGGACGCGTGAGCGACATCGAACTCGTCATGGCGTACGTCCGGCCCGACAAGCTCTCGGCGGTCAAGGCGGCGCTGGCGGACGTCGGGGCGCCGTCGGTGACCGTCTCCGACGTGCGCGGCCGGGGGACCGAGCCGGCGACCACGGGCCAGTACCGCGGCGAGGAGTACACCGTCGACCTCCACCAGAAGGTGAAACTGGAGTGCGTCGTCGCCGACGTGCCGGCGACGGATGTCGCTCAGGCCATCGCCGACGCGGCCCGCACCGGCGAGAACGGCGACGGCAAGGTGTTCGTCCTCCCCGTCTCGGAGGCGTACCAGATTCGGACCGGCAAGACCGGCGAGGACGCGGTCTGACGGGGTCGAGAGCGGCGGTACGACCGGCACCGCGACTGGACGCCGGCCCCGGCCAGAACCCGCTCCCGACCGCGAACAGTTTCTTTCCGTCTGGCACCAACGGCTCCCCGTGATGCTCTCGACGCCCGTGGCGGTCGGAGGCGTGGCCGTGTCGGTCACCGCGGTTCACGCCGTCGGCCGACTCGCGGACCTGGTCGACGACGACCTGCCGGAGCTGCTGCGCAGCGATCTGCTGAAGCTGGCGGCGACGGGGCTGCTGGTCGGCTACGTCGCCTTCGTCGAGGGGCAGTCGCCGGCGACGCTGTCCGGGCGCCGATACGCCCTGTCGGTCGCGGCCGCGCTCGTCGTGGCCGGGACGGCCGGCTCGCTCGCGGCCAGCGTGGCCATCGCCGTCGTCGCCGATGCGCTCGGCGTCGACGGCGACGTCGCCGGCACCACCGCCGGGATCGCCGACCGCCCGCTGACGGCGGTGCTGTTCACCGCCGCCGTGGCGGGCACGACCGAGGAGACGCTGTACCGCGCATACCCGATAGAGCGGGTGGCGACGCTCACGGGGTCGCCGCTGCTCGGCGGCGCGGTCTCGGTCGTCGGCTTCGGGCTCGCTCATGCCGGCTACTGGGACCGCGGCGCGGCCGTCCGCATCGCTGCGCAGGGGCTCGTGTTGACGGCGCTGTACCTGCTCGTCCGCTCGCTCCCGGTGCTCGTGGCGGTGCACGCGCTTCACGACGCCGTCGGACTGGTTCTCGCTCGCCGGGCCGGCGGGCCACCGGAGGCGCAAGCGAAGCTGGACCCGGAGACCGACGACTCACAGTAGCCGGCGAAGCGAGCCGGTCCGATAACTACTTTCGGTGACCGGGCCCAACGGTCGCTCATGTCCGACGACCGGTCGCGCGAGCTGTACGACCGCGCGCTCTCCGTGCTCCCCGGCGGCGTCAACTCCTCGGTGCGTGCGACGATGCCGTACCCGTTCTTCGTCGAGCGCGGCGACGGCGCCCACGTCATCGACGCCGACGGCAACCGCTACCTCGACTACGTGATGGGGTACGGCCCGCTGCTGTACGGCCACGACCCGCCGGAGGCGGTCCAGTCCGCCGTCCAGCGCCACGCCAGCCAGGGGCCGATGTACGGCGCGCCGACCGAGGTCGAGGTCGAACTCGCGGAGTTCCTCGCCCGCCACGTCCCGAGCGTCGAGATGACGCGGTTCGTCAACAGCGGGACGGAGGCGACCGTCTCGGCGGTGCGGCTGGCCCGCGGGGTCACCGGCCGGAACAAGATCGTCGTCATGCAGGGCGGCTACCACGGTGCCCAGGAGTCCACGCTGGTCGAGGGCGACGCCGAACACCGCCAGCCCTCCACCAACGGCATCCCCGCCGCGTTCGCCGAACACACGATCCCCGTCCCGTTCAACGACCCCGCGGCGGTCCGGGAGGTGTTCGAGGCCCACGGCGACGACGTCGCGGCCGTGATGACCGAGCCGATTCTGGGCAACAAGGGCATCGTCATGCCGGTCGAGGGCTACCACGAGACGCTGCGAGAGCTGTGTGACGACCACGGGGCGTTGCTCGTCTTCGACGAGGTCATCACCGGCTTCCGCGTCGGCGGGCTCCAGTGCGCCCAGGGCAAGTTCGGCGTCACCCCCGACGTCACGACGTTCGGGAAGATCGTCGGCGGCGGCTTCCCGGTCGGCGCCATCGGCGGCAAGGCCGAGTACGTCGAACAGTTCACGCCCGCCGGCGACGTGTTCCAGTCGGGCACCTTCTCGGGGCACCCGGTGACGATGGCCGCCGGCCTCGAATACCTCCGGTTTGCGGCCGAGAACGACGTGTACGACCACGTCAACGAGCTCGGCGAGCGGCTCCGCCGGGGCATCACCGACATCTGTGCCGACCAGGCGCCGTCGTACACCGTCGTCGGCACCGACTCGATGTTCAAGACGGTGTTCACCCGCGACGCACCGTCCGACCTCGACGACCAGTGCGAGGCCGGCTGCGCCCAGCGCGAGGCCTGCCCGCGGTTCGACCGCTGTCCAAAGACCGGCGCCGATGTCGCCGACGCCGCGACCGAGCGCTGGGAACGGGTGTTCTGGCAGGAGATGCGAGACCAGGGGGTGTTCCTCACCGCCAACCAGTTCGAGTCGCAGTTCGTCTCCTACGCCCACACCGAGGAGGACGTCGAGGAGACCCTGGAGGCGTACAAGGAGGCGCTGTGAGACCCTGTAGGCGGCCGGTGTCGGATGCGACGCGCTCGCGTCGTCGCCCAGAATCCTGACGCGCTGGCTCCGTCGTGGGCGCTCCGCCGCGCTTGCCCGCCGTCGCGCTCGCTCACCCCGTTTACCCACTGCCGCGACCGCTCTCGGAGGGCCCGGCGACACGCCCCGCGAAGGAAACGCCTATCACCGCCGCCGACCCCCGTGAACGTGTGTCCCGCCCGGACGACCTCGACGTACCCGAGACTGTCAGCGACGCCGTTCCGGCGTTCGCCGACGCCTTTCCATTCGAGGAGTTCAACCGGATGCAGCGGGAGGCGGTGCCCGCGATACTGGACTCCGAGGCCAACGTCGTCGCAGCCGCCCCGACCGGCGCGGGCAAGACCGCCCTCGCGGAGCTCGCCATCTGCGAGACGCTTCGGGACGGCGGCACCGCGCTGTTCGTCGCGCCGATGCGGGCGCTGACCAACGAGAAGGAGACGGAGTGGGAGCGCTTCGAGGAGCTGGGGTACTCCGTCTACGTCGTCACCGGCGAGCGCGACCTCCACAGCCGCCGCGCCGAGCGGGCGGACATCCTGGTGATGACTCCCGAGAAGGCCGACTCCGCGACCCGCAAACACGACTCCGGTCGCTACGGCTTCATCACCGACGTGGACTGCCTCGTCATCGACGAGGTCCACCTGCTCGACTCGGAGGGACGGGGCGGCGTGCTGGAGGTGACCGTCTCCCGACTGCGACGACTGTGTGACCCTCGCATCGTCGCGCTGTCGGCGACGATGCCCAATGTCGACGACGTGGCCGAGTGGCTGGACGCCCCCGCCGAGACGACCTTCCGGTTCGGCGACGACTACCGCCCGGTCGACCTCGAAACCGGCGTGAAGACGTACTCACACGGCGAGAACTCCTTCGCCGACAAGTACCGCCGGCTGTACCGCGCCCTCGACCTCGCCGAGCCCCACATCCGAGACGACGGTCAGGCGCTGGTGTTCGTCTCCTCCCGACAGGACGCCGTGATGGCCGCCAAGAAGACCCGCGACGAACTCGCCGAGCGCGACGTGCCCGTCGGCGCCCGCGGCGACTACGACTTCCACACCGACGCCGAGGCGCTACAGAACGACACGCTCCGGAAGTCGGTGCTTGACGGCGTCGCCTTCCACCACGCGGGGCTGTCGAAGGCCGACCGCGACCGCGTGGAGGCGTGGTTCCGCGAGGGGAAGATCGCCGCCCTCTTCTCGACCTCAACGCTGGCCTGGGGGGTGAACCTCCCGGCCCGCTGCGTCGTTCTCCGTGACACCAAACACCACGACCCCCTGGAGGGCGAGGTCGACATCAGCCCGCTGGACGTGCTGCAGATGCTCGGCCGCGCCGGTCGCCCCGGCTACGACGACGTGGGGTACGGCTGGGTCGTCTGCGACCGCGACGACGCCGACAAGTACCGGGGCCTCCTCCGGGAGGGCAAGGAGATCGAATCCGAACTCGACGCCGAGCTCGATGCCCATCTTAACGCCGAGATCGCGATGGGAACCATCCGCGACCTCGACGACGTGATGGCGTGGCTGGAGACGACGTACTTCTACGTCCGGGCCCGCTCCGAGCCCGAACGGTACGGGTTCGCCGACCTCCGTGAGCGCGTCCGGGCGACGCTCGACGACCTCGTCGCCGACGGCTTCGTCGAGACCGACGACGACCTCGGCGTGTCGGCGACCCCGCTCGGCCGGCTGGCCTCGAAGTACTACCTCCGGCTGCCCACCGCCCGGCGGTTCCACGCGCTAACCGAGCGCGACCCGGTCGACGTCGAGGCCGTCTTAGAGGCGGTCGCCGGCGCCGCCGAGTTCGACTCCGTCTCCGCGCGCCAGGCCGAGACCGACGCCGTCGACGCCGTGCTCGCGGGGGTCGACGCCGACCTGGAGGGCGGCAACCGGAAGGTGCTCGCCATCCTGACGGCGGCGATGGACGACGCCACCCCCGCGGACCTCCGGGACGACGCCTGGGTCATCGAGCGCAACGCCCTCCGGTTGCTGGCGGCGCTGCGGGAGTTCGCGGCGACGTTCGCCGACCCGCGGGTCGCCAACCTCGTCCGCCGGGTGGAGGCCCGCGTCGACCACGGCGTCCCCCGGGACGCGGTCGGACTCACCGCCGTCGACGGCGTCGGCGCCTCGCGGGCGGCGACGCTTGCCACCGGCGGACTCACCCGCCCGGCCGACCTGGTCGATGCCGGCGTCGACGAACTCGTGCGGGCCGGGCTCTCGGAGGGCGTCGCCGAACGCGTCGTCGAACAGGCCGGCGCGCTCCCGGCGCCGACCGTCGAGTGGGGGCAGTTCCCCGAGACCGTCGCCCGCGGGGAGAACGAGTTGTGTGAGGTGACCGTTCGCAACGCGGGCGGCGGCGCCAACGTCGGCGTCCGCGTCAGCGTCGAGGGCGTCGAGATGCACCAGAAGAGCTGCTACCTCGGGGACGCGACGACCGCCCCGGTCGGCGTCTTCGGCGGCGACGCCGACGAGATGACGTTCGTCGTCGAGGTCACGTACCCCGAGCTGCCGTTGTTGCCGTATCGCGAGACGCGAACTGTCCGCGTCGAGTGAACTGGCGGCGACGACGCGGTTCGGTTCCGGGGGCGACTTCTCTCCTGACCTCGGCCCCGACCTCAACCCCGACGCCGACGGCCGAGATTTCAAATACCGGAACGGGACCAACCCCGCCGTGCCCGAACGCCTCCGCGTCCTCGCAGGCGACTGCACCGTGACCGCCGACGGCGACCGCGACGAGGAGTACCGCGGCTACGTCGTCTGCGTCCTCAAGCCCGACAACACCGTGCTCGCCCACGACGCCGACGGGTATCAGCCCGTCGCGTGGCTCACCCGTCCGGAGTCGGTCACCGTCGAGTCCGAGGGCGACGCCTTCGCGCTGACGGCCCGGGACGGCGAGCGCATCCTCCGCGTCCGCTCGGAGGTTCCCACCGGCCGCCGGGAGTTCCCCATCGCCGCGGCGGGACCGCCGGTCGGCGACTGCCCGGACTGCGGCGGCGGGCTCGTTCGCGCCCGCGGCGACGTGACCTGCGTCGACTGCGACGAGCGATACGGCCTCCCGGCGGGGGCGACAGTGCTCGGCGACGCCTGCGAGGACTGCGGTCTCCCGCTGATGCGGGTCGCCCGCGGCGAGCGGTTCACCCTGTGTATCGACCGCGGCTGCGAGTCGCTGGCCGCGGCCGTCCGCGAGACGCTCGACGGCGAGTACGACTGCCCGGACTGCGGTCGTCCGCTGGGCGTGCGCTCGCCGGACGGTCGGACCTTCCTCGGCTGCGAGGGGTACCCGGACTGCGAGACCTCGTTTTCGATTCCCGCCGGCGAGGTCGTCGCCGACTGCGACTGCGGGCTTCCGGTGCTGGAGACGGCGACCGGCCGGCGGTGTCTGGACGGGACCTGTGAGTCGTTCTGAGTCGCCGGAGTCGTCTCAACTCGGCCCGGTCCGGGCCGGCCGGTCCCGCTCGGAGTCCGCCGACCACAGCCCATTTGCCCGCGCCGCCGCGAGTGGTCGTATGGACGGGACGCTCCGCGACGGCGTCGTCTTCGTCGGCGGCGACGCGCGTCAGCGGTTCTACGACTCACGAGGCTACGGTCGACCGCTCGCGCCGGCCGAGGACGGCCCACCCGAGACGTGGCCGGTCGGCGGCGACGCCGTGGCGCTCGCTCCGGTCGAGGCCGCGCATCTGCTGTACCGGGACGACCTTGACGCCGTCGTCACCGCCGACGGGGACGACCGGCTCTCTTTCCGGCGGTTCTTCGAGCGGATGGAGCTGGGACTGCGCTTCGTCGTGTACAAGGACCTGCGCGACCGCGGATTCTACCTCTCGCCGGCGGTCCACGTCGCGGGTGGGTCCGGCGGTACCGACGGGGACGTCGCCGCCGGTTCGGATGCCGACGCCGATACGGGCGTCGACACCGACCCAGATCCCGACACTCATGAAGACGCCGCCGCCACCGACAGCATGGCCTCGACCGCCGACTCCGCCGTCGCGACGGACGCGGCGGCCGACTTCGTCGTCTACCCCCGTGGCGAGGGGCCGTGGGGGGACGCGGTCGAACATCGAGTTCACGTCCTCGGCGAGCGGCGTTCGGTGCCGGCGGCGTCGCTGTCGGGAGGGGTCCTCGCGGTCGTCGACGAAGACGGCGACCTCACGTACTTCGACACCGAGTGGATAGCCCCGAGCGGCCCGGCGAGCGACGACCCGCCGACGGGGGTCGAAGGCGTCCTGCTAGAGGACCGCGTGACCGTCTGGGAGCCGCCGACGGGACTGTACGACGAGGGGTTCTACGGCCAGCGCCTGGAGGGCCGCGACGCGGAGACGGGGCCGCTGCAGCTCTCGCTTGTCGAGGCCGCCCACCTCGCCCGGACGGGCGCGCTGACGCTGTCGGCCGAGACGGTCCTCGCCCACGGCCGCGAGGTGGAGGGCGAGCGCTTCGACCGCCGACTCGCCGTCTACCGGGCGCTACGCGAGGCCGGCGTCGTCCCGAAAAGCGGGTTCAAGTTCGGCGCCGACTTCCGGACGTACGAGTCCTTCGACGGCGTGGCCGACATGGGTCACTCGGAGTCGCTGGTGCGGGTCGTCGCCCCCGACCACGCCTTCGTCCCGCGGGACCTCTCGCTGGACGTGCGCCTCGCGGGCGGGGTCCGGAAGCGAATGGTTTTTGCGCTAACCGACGCGAGAGGCGACGTAGACTGGCTCTCGGTAGCCCGTCTCACCCCGTAAACCATGTCCGAGGACGACCCCGACGACCTCTCGACGGAGGTCACGGCCGACGGCGGCGAGGTAGCGACGACTGGCGACGACGTCGCCCTCGACCCGTGGGGCTCTTCGACGGTGTCGGACTACCGAAAGCTGTTCGAGGAGTTCGGCATCGAGTCCTTCGACGATGTGCTCCCCGAGGTGCCCGGCCCCCACTACCTGATGCGTCGGGGGGTCATCTTCGGTCATCGGGAGTACGAGCCGGTCGCCGAGGCGATGCGCGAGAGCGAGCCCTTCGCCGCGCTCTCGGGATTCATGCCGACCGGCGACCCCCACATCGGCCACAAGCTCGTCTTCGACGAACTCATCTGGCACCAGGAGCGCGGCGGCGACGCCTACGGACTCATCGCCGACCTCGAAGCCCACTCGGCACGCGGACTGACGTGGGACGAAATCGACGAGCACGCCCGCGATTACCTGCTGTCGCTGCTCGCGCTCGGGTTCGACCCCGATGACGGCGAGCTGTACCGCCAGACTGACAACCGCGAGCTGCAGGACCTCGCCTTCGAGCTGGGGTCGAAGGCGAACTTCTCGGAGTTCGACGCCATCTACGGCTTCGACGGCGAGACGAACGTCTCGCACATGCAGTCGGTCGTCACTCAGATGGCCGACATCCTCTATCCCCAGCTCGACGAACCCAAGCCGACGGTCATCCCGGTCGGCCCCGACCAGGACCCCCACGTCCGGCTGGCGCGGGACCTCGCGGCCCGGATGCGCTACTTCAAGGTGACCGAGGCGTACGCGAGCTTCGAACTCGACGACGACGAGCGCCCGCTGGTCGCCGCCGCCTACGAGGCCCGCGAGGAGTACGCCGCCGACCCCGACCGCCCGCGCTGTGAGGAGGCGGCGGCGTGGCTCGTCGACGCTGGCGTCGACGCCGACCTCGACACGGAGGCCGCGACCGACGCCCTGGATTCGGCCACCGAGACGCTCGAAAACGGCGGTAAGGAGCCGCTTCGCCCGCGCGTCCGCGTGGTCGACCAGAACGCCACCGAGGCGGCCTTCGAGGCGCTGGTCGAGGCCGTCGACGGCGAGAAACGGGTGTTCGAGGGCCACGTCGACGCCTTCGACCTCGACCGCGAGGCCGCGGCGGCGCTGGCCCGCGAGGTCGAAATCGACAACGGCGGCTACGGCTTCGTCCGCCCCTCCTCGGTCTACCACCGCTTCATGACCGGGCTGACCGGCGGCAAGATGTCGTCGTCGGTTCCCGCGAGCCACATCTCGCTGCTGGACGACCCCGACGACGGCTACGACAAGGTGAAAGCCGCGACCACCGGCGGCCGCGACACGGCCGAGAAACAGCGCGAACTCGGCGGCCAGCCAGAGGAGTGTCCGGTGTACGAGCTGTACGCCTACCTGCTCGCACAGGACGACGACGAGTTCGCCAAGCGGGTGTACGAGGAGTGCGAGACCGGCCAGCGCCTCTGTGGCGACTGCAAGGAGCAGGCCGCCGAGCTGATGCGGGAGTTCCTCGCCGACCACCAGGAGAAACGCGCCGAGGTCGAGGCCAAGCTCGACGAACTGGACATCGACCTCGACGCCGACCGCCGCGGGGTCGCCATCGACGGCGACGAGTAGGCGCGGGCGGCTCTCGCCGCCGACTTCATCCCTCACCGACGCCCGCTCGCTCGCCAGCCTCGCGTCCCGCCTCGCAGTCGTACCGGCCGAGGGTCTCCGTCCGTCTGGTCGACGCCGAACCGAGGTCGGTCGGCTCCACGACCCGTCGGACCGTTACGCGCCGGACCGTCCGGTTCGGCCCCGACCATCGCCGGCACACGTCGCCGGCGAGGTGAGCCAGGAGGCGGTCGTCGTCCGGACGCAGCCGCGACTCGTACTTCCGCCAGCGTGCGCCGGGGTAGCCGGCGCCGTCGGGCGGCGGACTCGCCGGCCCGGCGGCGGCGACCGCGCCGGTGACCGTCCCCTCGGCGGTCGTCGCGTTCGCGACGTACCACGACTCCGCCCGCGGCGGGTGCCCGAACATGTCCCACGACCGCTCTTCGACGACGTCGGGCGCCCCGCCCGGCGGGGCGACGACCCCGACCGCGACGGCGTTCCAGACGAGCAGGCCGACGAGCACGGCCGCGAGTCCGACCCGCCGCGTCCGCGCGAGCAGTGTCGTCTCCGCCGCGTCCTCCGGCGAGGGACCGAGGCCGGCGTCGTCGGCGACCGGCGGCCTCCCACCTGCGGACGACGTCTCGGCGGCGCCGATACGTCGCTCGATTCGGTCCCACGCGCCGGCGTCGACGAACGGCACCAGCGCGACGAGCGAGACGAGCGGGAACACCCCGAGGTCGAGCGTCAGCGCCATCCCGACGTGGCCGGCGGCGAACGCCCCCGCCAGCGCGGTGCGGGCCCGTCCGTCGAGCGCGACCAGCAGCCATGAGACGGCCACCAGCCCGAGCCAGCCGAACGCGAGCGCCTGCAGCACGGTCGGGTGCCCGCGGAGCGCCGGTGCCACCCCGACGGTGAACTCCTCCAAGGCGAAGACGAGTCGGACCGCCCGGCCCGTCGGCCACGCCGTCCCCGAAAGCTTGGCCGCGGCGTTGGACGCGTAGACGAGGACGACCTGACAGAGCAGGCCGGCGGTGGCGACGGTGGCGACGCGGCCGGAGCGGTCGCGGTCGGACGCGTCGCGCCGGCGGGCGTCGACCGCCCATCGCCGGCCCAGCGGGAGGAACAGCCCCCAGAACAGCAGTCGCCGGAGGAGCACGTCGCCGGCGTTGAGCACCAGCGGGTTCCGCGCCTGCAGCGACACCAGCAGCGCGAGCGAGACGGCGGTCGCGAGGCGCGTCCGGTAGCCGACCGCCAGGGCCGTCGCGGCGACGCCGGCGACGAGTAACAGCGCGACCTGGGTCGCGGCGTCGCCGCCGAGGGCGTGCAGCGACAGCGCCCGGTACGCCGGGAACAGCCGCCCGAGCGTCGCCCGCGGCAGGACGCCGGCGTCCGTGTAGAACGTCCGCAGGTGGCGGCTCCGCAACAGGAGGTCGACGAGGACGACGGCGCCGAGACCGATCCGCAGCGCCGCCAGCGCCCGTGCGTCGACGGCGACGCGACTGGCGAGACGCCGGCGAACTCCGGTCGTGACGGTCGGAGCGGCCGCGCCATCGACGTCGTCGGTCGCGGCGCCCGCCCGGGAGGGCTGGTCGGCGGTCACTGTGGGGCTCGGTCGCTACCCTGACAGCCGCCGGGTAAATGTCTTCTCGCCTCCTCGGCGGGACTGTTCGGACAAGAGAGTCCGAGTGAGCGGTGAGCGGTCCTCGAAAGACCGCCAGGACGACACGAGATCACCCTTCCGTCGCTTGTCCGAACACCACCCGTCGCCACGCCCGAACGTTTTTGTTGACGACGACGCTGAGCCGACGTATGGCGATCGAATCCGCCACGCCGACGCTCGCGCGCCGACCAGCCGCCGGCGGGTTCGGCTTCTTTTTCGCCTGAGCCGACCGGCGGACCCCGTCCCGATCTGACGCGACGGACGGGCGAAACCGGTCGTCTCGGGCCGCGTCCAGCCGTCCGACCGGCTCTCCGTGGCCGTGTCGGAACCCCTAACTGCCGACCGACCGCAGTACCGACCAACCGATGCAACTCCCACGACGACAGGTCGCGGTGCTGAACGCCGCCAGCGCCGCCGACCCGACCCCGGTCGCACAGCTCGCCGCGGAGACGGACCTCGAACCGGAGACGGTCACCCGAGGAGCCTTCGAACTCGAAGCCGAGGGGCTGGTCACCGTGGCCGAGACGACGGCGGAGACGTACGCACTCACCGAGGAGGGCGAACGCTATCTGACCTCGGGCCTCCCGGAGGTCGCCCTCTACGAGGCGGCGCTCTCGGCGGGCGCCGACGACGACCCCGTCGACATGGGGTCGATCGTCGGCCACGCCGACCTCGACGGCCCCGAGGTGGACATCGCTCTCGCCAACTTCGGCCGGAAGGGGTACGGCACCATCGAGGGCGGCGACATCGCGGTCGACACAGACGCCGACCCGGCGGCCGACGAGGAGGCCGCCGCCCTCGCCGACGTGGCCGACGCCGACGTCGAGGCCGCCGCCGCGGTGCCGGAGCCGATCCTCGACCGGCTCGTCTCCCGCGGGCTCGTCGAGCGCGAGGAGTCCACCGCCCGCGAGGTGACGCTGACCGACGACGGCGTCACCGCGCTGATGGAGGGCGTCGAGACGGCCGAGACCGTCGACCGCCTCACCCCCGAACTGCTCACCTCCGGCGAGTGGGAGTCCGTCGAGTTCGCCGACTACAACGTCGAGGCCGACGCCCCCGCCGTCGAGGGCGGCGGCGAGCACGTCCTCCGCCAGACCGCCGAGCGCGTCAAGGACGTGCTCGTCGGCATGGGCTTTTCGGAGATGGACGGCCCCCACGCCGACGCCGACTTCTGGATCAACGACTGCCTGTTCATGCCCCAGGATCACCCGGCGCGGACCCACTGGGACCGCTTCGGGGTCGACGTCGACCGCGTCGAGGACCTCCCCGAGGACCTCCTCGACCGCGTCGAGGCCGCCCACCGCGAGGGCGTCGGCGACGACGGCGACGGCTACCACTCCCCCTGGAGCGAGGCGTTCGCCGGCGAAGTGGCGCTGCGTGGCCACACCACGTCGCTGTCGATGCGCCACCTCTCCGGGGAGGCCGTCGGGGACCTGGAGCCGCCACAGCGGTTCTTTTCAGTCCAGAAGGCCTACCGCAACGACACGCTGGACGCGACCCACCTGCTGGAGTTCTTCCAGATAGAGGGGTGGGTGATGGCCGAGGAGCTGTCGGTGCGGGACCTGATGGGCACCTTCGAGGAGTTTTACGCCCAGTTCGGCATCACCGACGTGCAGTTCAAACCCCACTACAACCCCTACACGGAGCCGAGCTTCGAGCTGTTCGGGCGCCATCCCGAGACGGACGAACTCATCGAGATCGGCAACTCGGGGATGTTCCGCGAGGAGGTGCTCCGGCCGCTGGGCGTCGACTGCGACGTGATGGCCTGGGGGCTCGCCCTCGAACGGCTGGCCATGCTTTACACCGGCGCCGAGGACATCCGCGACCTCCACGGGACGCTGTGTGACCTCGAGTTCCTCCGCGAGGCGGAGGTGGTGTACTGATGCCCGTCGTCGACGTCGACACCGACGAACTCCGGGCGCTGACCGGCCACGACGACAAGAGCGACGACGAGTTCAAGACCGACCTCTTCGAACTCGGCCTGGAGTTCGAGGGCGAGACCGACGACGGCGAACTCCAGTTCGAGTTCGCCCCCGACCGTCTGGACCGGCTGTCCGTCGAGGGCGTCGCCCGCTCGCTGCGCTATCACTACGGCGACGACCACGGGGTGTACGTCCCGGACGCGAACGCCCCCGAATGGACCATCGAGGTCGAGGAGTCGGTGCCAGAGGAGCGCCCGTACGTCACCGGCGCGGTCGTCCGCGGGCTCGACCTCAACGAGGCGGCCCTGGAGTCGCTCATCCAGCTCCAGGAGAAGCTCCACGCCACGATGGGGCGCAACCGGGCCAAAGGCGCCATCGGCATCCACGACCTGACGATGCTGAAAGGCGAGCCGCTGAGCCAGGCCGAGGGGTCGGGCGTCGACCTCGCCGATCCCGACAGCTTCGACGCCGACGACCCCGAGAGCCTCGGCGTCGCCGGCCGCGACGTCGGCGGCGGCCCGGACCTCGGCGACGAGCCCGACCGTCTAGACAACCCCCGCTCCATCACCTACCGCGGGGTCGCTCCCGACGGCGACCGGTTCGTCCCGCTGGACGCCGACGGAGAGCTCAGTCCCGCCGAGGTGCTAACCGACCACCCGACCGGCGAGACGTACGCCGACCTCGTCGACGGGCTGGAGCGGTATCCGGCCATCTACGACGAGATCGGGCTGTTCTCGTTCCCGCCGGTCATCAACGGCCGCCGGACCGAGGTGACGACCGACACCCGCGAGGTGTTCGTCGAGCTGACCGGCACCGACCAGTGGACCATCGACCGGATGTGCACCATCATCTGCTACGCGCTGTCGGCCCGCGGCGGCCAGGTCGAGGAGGTCGTCGTCCACTACGGCGCCGACGACGGCGACGGCGAGGGCGACGCCGGCGATACCGATGCCGCCGACGCGGAAGCTAACATCGACGCCGACGACAAGGGCCGAGCCGGTGAGCCGGGCGACCGCCTCCTCCGGCCGGTGCTCGACACTGAGACCAAAACCGTCGCCCACGACCGCATCGAAGCGATGCTCGGCGTCGACCTCGCCCCGCGCGAGGTGGCAGACCTCTTCGAGCGCGCCGGCCTGGAGGCGAGCCTCGCGGACGACGGCCAGAGCGGCGACGCCGACGCCGACACCGGCCAGCACCAGCGGACGCCGGGCAACACGGTCGCCGCCGGGGGCGACCCGGACGAGGCGACCCGCGCGGCCGCCGGGACCGGCACCGGCGCGGGCGAGGGCGGACTCCCGGACCCCGACGAGGAGGCGGTCAGCTACGAGGTGGAGATTCCGCCCTACCGCGTCGACGTGCTCCACCCGCTGGACCTCGTCGACGACGTTGGCCGGGCCTACGGGTTCAACGAGCTCCAGCCGCGGTATCCGGAGGTCGGCACCGTCGGCGGCCGTCACGAGCGCTCCCGGTCGGAACGGGCCGTGCGGACGAGCCTCGTCGGCCTCGGCTTCGAGGACACGCTGAACTTCCACATGACGGCGCCCGACCGGAACTACGAGCGGTTCCGGGTCGCTCAAGGCGACGACCACTTCGGCGCCGACGAGCCCGTCCGCATCACCGCGCCGTACAGCGAGGCGTACACCCAACTGCGGACGTGGCTGCTGCCGTCGCTGCTGCAGGTCCTGGAGAACAACACCCACCGGCAGTACCCCCAGGACCTCGCCGAGGTCGGCTTCGTCGCCGACCGCGCGGCCGCCGACGACCCGGACGACCCCGAGGGGACCGGCGTCGCCGAGCGCACCCACGTCGCCGGCGTGCTCGCTCGGACGGACGCGACCTACGAGGACGCCAAGGCGCGGCTCCAGGCGCTGGCTCGGGCGTTCGACGCGGAGCTGCGGACGCCCGGCATCGACCACCCGTCGTTCATCGACGGCCGTGCGGCGGCGGTCGAACTCGACGGGGACCGCGTCGGCGTCCTCGGCGAACTCCATCCGGCGGTCCTCGTCGCCCACGACATGGAACTCCCGGTCGCCGGCTTCGAGTTCCGGTTGGACGGGCTGACCGACTACTGACTGGGGTCGGTCCGGGTCGGCGGCGAGCCGTCGACGAGGGCCTCCTGCTCACGATGCCCTGACTCTTGCTTCCGCGCACGCGGGTGCGAGAATCGGACGCCCGGCCGACTCCGGGGCGGCTCGGACCCCTCAGACGCAGCGATCCCCGCCGTGGGGAACAATCAAATAGCTCCATCATGTGGTACCGCCCACGGAATGTCCCTCAGCGAGCTCATCGCCGGGGTGGAAACCCACGAAAAGACGCTGACGGTGTTCAACGCCGTCGACGACGCGGCCGAGGCCGTTCGGAGCCGGTTCAGCGACCGTAACGTCACCGTCGTGGGGGCCGAGGTCGACCCCGGTCCGGAAGCGTACGCCGTCTTAGAGGACGACGGGGAGTTCGTCACTGCCGTTGGCCTGGATGCCCTCCTCGACGCCGACGGTCTCGACGCCGCCGGGCTGCGGGACGCCCCCTACCGCGCCGTGCTCGACCACCTCGACGAGACGATGTTCACCTCCTACTCCTCCTCGCGGATGCTTGCTGCCTCCCGGGAGATAGAGGACCGCGCCTGGCGAATCGGCCGCGGAGAGCTCCACACCGGCTTCCAGACGACCGGCGTCATCCAGAGCAAACTCGACACCTACAGCCGACTCGGCGACCACGACTCCCTCGAGGTCCACGCCTACGCCGCTCCGGAGGGGCCGGTGCCCCACCCCGACAGCTTCACCGTCCACGCCGAGGACACCGCGGAGCTGCGTCGGTCGTGGTTCGTCGCCTACGACGGCGGCGGCGTCGACACCAACAAGTGCGCGCTGCTGGCTGAGGAGCGCGACCCCGACGAGTTCTACGGCTTCTGGACGTACGACGCCACCACCGTCGATTACATCGTCGACTACCTCGCGGAGACGTACGGGCTCGCCGAGCACGGCGAGGACGCGCTGGCGTAGCCGTCCCGACCCCGACCAACCGAGGCGTTTAACACCGCCTGTCGGGTACGCAGAGATGGTAATGCCCAGTGGAGAGTACGACCCGGAGACCGTCGAGCCGAAATGGCAGCGGCAATGGGTCGACGACGGGACCTACGCGTACGACGAGGCGACGACCGACCCCGACACCGCCTTCTCCATCGACACGCCGCCGCCGACGGTATCGGGGAGCCTCCACTGGGGTCACGTGTACGGGTCCATCCTCCAGGACATCGTCGCCCGCTTCGAGCGACTGGACGGCAAGGAGGTGTTCTTCCCGTTCGGCTACGACGACAACGGCATCGCCTCCGAGCGGCTAACCGAGGACGAACTCGGAATCCGCCATCAGGAGTTCGAGCGCCGGGAGTTCCAGCGGAAGTGCCGGGAGGTCTGTGCCGAGTACGAGGCGGAGTTCACCGAGAAGATGCAGGCGCTGGGCGCCTCCATCGACTGGGAGCAGACCTACCAGACAATCGAGCCACGCGTCCAGCGGGTGTCTCAGCTGTCCTTCCTCGACCTCTACGAGCAGGGCCGGGAGTACCGCAAGGAGGCACCGGCCATCTGGTGTCCGGACTGTGAGACCGCCATCTCACAGGTCGAGACCGAGGACGACGAGCAGGACAGCCACTTCAACGACATCTCCTTCGACGTGGCCGACGCCGACGAGCAGTTCACCATCTCGACGACGCGCCCGGAGCTGCTCCCGGCTTGCGTCGCCGTGTTCGTCCACCCCGACGACGACGAGAACCAGCACCTCGTCGGCGAGACCGCGACGGTGCCGCTGTTCGGCCAGGAGGTGCCGATCATCGCCGACGACCGCGTCGACCGCGACACCGGCTCGGGAGTCGTGATGTGCTGTACGTTCGGCGACCAGACCGACATCGAGTGGTACCAGGCCCACGACCTCGACCTCCGGGTCGCCATCGACGAGTCCGGCCACATGACCGACCTCGCCGGCGAGTACGAGGGGCTGCACTCCGAGGCCGCCGGCGAGGAGATCGTCGCCGACCTCGACGCCACGGGCCACCTGCTCGACCGCCGACCTATCGAACACACGGTCAACGTCCACGAGCGCTGCGGCGTCGGCGTCGAGTTCCTCGTCACCGAACAGTGGTACGTCGAGCTGCTCGATAAGAAATCGGAGTACCTCCAGGCCGGCCGGGAGATGGAGTGGTACCCCGAGAAGATGTTCTCCCGGTACGAACACTGGATAGAGGGGCTGCAGTGGGACTGGTGTATCTCCCGTCAGCGCTCCTCGGGCATTCCCTTCCCCGTCTGGTACTGCGGGGACTGCGGCGCCGAGGTCGTCGCCGAGAAAGCCGACCTGCCGGTCGACCCGCTGTCCGACGACCCGCCGGTCGAGCGCTGCCCCGACTGCGGTCACGAGGCGTTCGACCCCGAGGAGGACGTCTTCGACACGTGGGCGACCTCCAGCCTGACGCCACTCATCAACGCCGGCTGGGACTGGGACGACGACGCCGAGCAGTTCACGATGGAGCGCCCGGAGATATTCCCGATGGACGTGCGCCCGCAGGGTCACGACATCATCAGCTTCTGGCTGTTCCACACGGTGATCAAGTGTTACGAGCACACCGGCGAGGTGCCCTTCGACTCGGTGATGATCAACGGGATGGTGCTCGACGAGAACCGCGAGAAGATGTCCAAATCGAAGGGCAACGTCGTCGCCCCCGACGAGGTGTTGGCGCAGTACCCCGTCGACGCCGCCCGCTACTGGGCGGCCGGCTCCGCCGTCGGCGATGACCTGCCCTACCAGGAGAAGGGGCTACGCGCCGGCGAGAAGCTGCTCCAGAAGCTGTGGAACGCCTCGAAGCTCGTCGACTCGCTGACGCCCGGAGAGCGCGGCGACCGCCCGGAGCTGGCGGCGCTCGACCGCTGGCTGCTGGCCGAACTCGACGACCAGGCCGCCGTCGTCCGCGAGCACCTGCGCGACCGGGAGTTCTCGAAGGCCCGCGACGAGCTGCGGACGTTCTTCTGGAACACCTTCTGTGACGACTACCTCGAAATCGCGAAACAGCGGGTGCGCGAGACCGACGACGCGGCCGCGAAGTGGACGCTCGCGACCGCCCACCGACGGTTCCTCACGCTGTTCTCGCCGCTGCTGGCTCACGCGACCGAGGAGCTGTGGCGGGACATGTACGACTCCGACACCAGCGTCCACCGGACGGCGTGGCCCGAACCGCTCGGGATAGACAGCGACCGCGCGGCCGGCAGCCGGGCGACGGCGGTCGTCGGCGCCCTCCGACGGTACAAGAGCGAACGCCAGCGCTCGCTGAACGCCACCCTCGACCACGTCGCGGTGTACGGCGACGTCGCCGGCTTCGAGGACGACATCCGCCGCGTGATGCACGTCGACGACCTCGTCGTCCGCGAGGACGACCCCGCCGTCGAGACGGTCGTCACCGGCGTCGACCTCGATTACTCGCTGGTCGGCCCCGAGTTCGGCTCCGAAGTCTCCGACATCGACGCCGCCGTCGAGGCCGGCGAGTTCGAGGTCGTCGACGGCGAACTCCACGTCGCCGGCGTCACGCTCGACCCGGCGATGTTCACCATCGAGCGCGAGCGACAGTTCACCGGCGACGGCGAGATGCTCGAAGCCGACGACACGGTCGTCGTCGTCCGCGACGACTGAGTCGGCCCCGACCGCGGACTCGATTCGACTTCTCACGGCTCACGCGTCGCGTTTCGCGCCTCACGTCTCACGACGCCTCCGTTCCTCCGGGGAGGGGGCGGTCGTCGCTTCCACGTCGGGACTGGTCCTATACCCGGAGCCGGCCCGTCGAGGCCGTCCGGTCAGTCTAGGTCGGCGCCGACGGCCGCCTCGACCGAGTCGAAGCCGTCCCGTTCGAGCAGGTCGAGTAGCCCCTCGTTGATGTCCCGGGCCAGCGCCGGCCCCTCGTAGACGAGCCCGGTGTACAGCTGGACAACGTCGGCGCCGGCCCGGAGCTTCCGGTAGGCGCCTTCGGCATCGGAGACGCCGCCGACGCCGACGACCGGGGCGTCCGTGCGCCGAGCGACGAACTCGACCATCTCCGTCGCCTCGTCCTCGATGGGATCGCCCGAGAGCCCGCCGCGCTCGGCGCGTTTCGGGCTGTCCAGCGTCTCCGGTCGGTCGACGCTGGTGTTGGTGGCGACGACGCCGTCGAGGCCGCGGTCGTCGACGACGGCCAGCGCCTCCTCGACGGCCGGGCGAGCGAGGTCCGGCGAGAGCTTCAGCAACAGCGGCGCGGCGCCGGCGTCTTGGAGTTCGTCGACGATGGCCTCCAGCGACTCGCGGTCCTGCAGCGAGCGCAGCCCCGGCGTGTTCGGACTGGAAACGTTGACGACGAAGTAGTCGCCGTGGGCGGCGACGCGCTCGTAGGTGTAGCGGTAGTCGGCGGGGGCCTCCGACAGCGGCGTCGACTTCGACTTGCCGAGGTTGACGCCAACCGGCACCGCCGGCAGGTCGACGCGCTCCATGCGGGCGCCGACGGCGTCGGCGCCGTCGTTGTTGAACCCCATCCGGTTGACGATACCGCGGTCCGCCCGGAGGCGGAACATCCGTGGGCGCCGGTTGCCGGACTGGGCCTCCGCGGTGACGCCGCCGACCTCGACGTGACCGAACCCCAGGGCGGCGAGCATCCGGGGCACCTCGGCGTTCTTGTCGAAGCCGGCGGCGACCCCGACCGGGGTCGGGAACTCGCAGCCGAACGCCGTCGTCCGGAGGCGCTCGTCGTCGACGACGTACCGCTCGCGCAGCGCCCGCTCGACCGGCGTCCCCTGTGCGACCCGGAGCCCGGCGTGAACCGTCCGGTGGGCGGTCTCGGCCGGGAGCGCGAACAGCGCCGGCCGGACCGCGTCGTACACATCCATCGCTGTCGGAGACAGACGCTCCACGGTGAAGAAACCGACTGCTGTGGCCTCGTTGGGACCCATCGTCAGCGACGTATCCCCACGCCGCTGGCCGAGCGCAGAGCTCACTTTTCCTGTGAAAAAACCAGTTCCGCGGACGCAGAACGGCTATCAAACCGCATCTGCGACCCGCCTCAGTCGGCCGCGTGTACGTCTTCCTCAACCGAGCTTTCGATCAGGCTGTCATTCGCCGTCGGTCGCGGAAGAACGACGCTTATCTCTGCCCCATCGTCTCGCAACGGCGCATCGATCCAGCCGTCGTGGATGCTCACGGTCCACCACACGATCCAAAGACCCAATCCACTTCCGTGGCTAAGGTCCGTCTCCGGCTCTCCTTCGAGCACTTCCTTACTATGCTCAGAGATTCCGGGCTCGTCATCGGCGATGGTAACTCTCACCTCCTCGGGGTCTTCCTCGACAGTGACCTTGCATGACGGATTCGAGCCTGCATGTCGTGCGACGTTCTCGAGGAGCTCGTAGAAAATGAACTCGATCGTAGAGGTAGAAATCAGCGTCACCTCCTCTGGAGCAGTCGTCTGGACGCTGAGATGGGGATATTCGTTGGTCACTTCCTCGACGGCTCGCTGTAGTTGGTCCGTGACCGACTGTTCGGTAAAGGACACGTCCGCCTGCGCGATCTGTTTCAGCTCCCAGGATTTGTTCGTGAGCGGAATCACGTCTTCGATCGTCGACTCGAGCGTCTCCATCTCCGACCCCGGGTCATCGATCCGTTCACGCAGTACGTCGACGTACCCCCGAACGACCGTCATGTCGCTTCGGAAGTTGTGCCGAAGGACTCGACTCAGTATCCCGAGGAGCCGGTTCCGACTCCGCAACTGGATGTTCCGCTCGTTCGTCGTGATCTTTTGTGCCAGAATCTCCGAGAGACAGTCGACGAAGGCTTGCTCCGTCTGATCGAACGTGGTCTTCTCGCTGGACTTGTTTGCAAAACAGACCGTGCCGTACAGTTCGCCGTCGATCTTGACCGGCGTCGAAATGTAACACGACCAGTTATCGCCCCGCTCGAGACTCGTCGAGGATTCCTCACCAAACATGTAGCTGCTGTCTTCCTCAACGGCCCGACTACAGAAGGTGGTCTGCAAGTCAAGAACGGTCCCAGTCGGAAACGGACCGTCGGCTTCGTCGGTGCTGGCGACGGCTTCCCAGTGGTCAAGTTCGGGAACGATACGGACGAAATGACCGTGGTCGACTCCGAGGAAATCTCCCCCGAGCTCGACGGCTTGCTGTGCGATGTCTACAGGCGACCCGTCGGCCGATAGTAAGCCAGGTAAACCATCGAACGGAGCATCCAAGAGATAATTGTCTTTCATATGATTTTAATACGCTCGACAGTAAATATCATACGAAACCAGAAACGGATAATAACCCTTGAGACTGAGTATCCGCCCCTGAAACCTCTTTTTCGGGATTACCACCAATCACGTCGTTCCCGTCGGTATCGGCGATAGGTTCGCTTCGGTGTGAAGTCGGTCACGAACCACTTCGACGTCGTGGACGAGGCGTTTGGTCGTGCGTTCACGGGACTGCTTCCACCGGAGGCGTGACCGCACGAATGCCTCGTACCCGACCCTTCCGTGGTCGGTGTCGCCGTCAGGGCCTCAGCGAGCCGGCTCGGGTCAGAAGTCGTGTTCGAGCTCCTCGTCGTCGGTCCGCTGGATGATTATCTTCCCGTCGCGCACGCGGACGAACACCTCGTCGCCGATGTTCATCCCGGCGACCGCGAGTTCGTCCTCGTGGAGATTGACGTGGACGTTGCTGTACTCCCCCTCGTCATCCGTGGCGCCGCTCGGACTGAGCGTCTTCTTGCGGACCATTGGACCGTCGCACGCCATTCGTAACACTGGGATCATAAGTGTTGGTTCGCGCGCTTCTCTCGCGCCGTCGCGCGCAGGTAGATTCGGGAGCGTCGAAGCCGCGTTTTCGAGCCGGCTCGCCGGGTGACCCCCCCGAGCACTCTTAAACCATCCCTCTCACGTCCGTGATTTCCCCGTTATATTTATTGTGAACCATGTGCTGAAATCACATGGAGGGAAAATCATGGTACGTGAGGACGGCAAGCGAAACTTCGCGCTTCGAGAACAGGGCGGCGACGAATCCAGCGTCTTTTCGGGCAACACGCCTCGACAGGCGGCACTGAAAGCCGCCCGCCGACTCACGCCGGCCAGTTCCGAGGCGGCGGCCGAGAAGACCGAGTTGCGACTCCGAGAGAAAGGCACCGACAAGGTCCACATCTACGAGGGGTGGGCCTGGGAGGAGTCGGCGCCGAGCAACAAACCGGACTGGATGCCCGAAGAGATAACTGAGGCGAACGTCTCGAAACAGGGCATCGAACACCTCGACGGGTAACGTCGCTGGACGGTCGGACACTTCTTTGGTCGCCGTCGAACGGCCCCGCCAGCCGTCCGCGCGACAACCGCTCCGTGAACACCACCCACGAAAACGCCCCACAGAGGCGCCGCCGTTCGACGGGCTTTTATGTTCCCCTCCCATTATTGAGAATGCGAAGGCCGCTCGTGGCAAACGCCCCGACGGCGTCGGGATCGGACCCGTCATCGAGACGGAACGACCCCGAATCGTTTCGACGCCCTTAAGTGCAACAGGGCGTTTCGGACGAATGCGCACAAAGCACAACGAGGTCGCCTGGCGGTTCACCCCGTCGGCGCTCTCAGGACCAAGCGCCCTTCGGAGGGTTTATTACTCTCCGAAGGGTACGTGTAGGTCCGGAAGAGATGAGGATTCCGCCCCTCCGGTCCGCCGGAAGACGGTCTCTGACGTGAGCCTTGGTAGTTCGGTGCCACCCGGTCGCGGTGACCTCGTGGCAGCGAACGTGGACCTATGCAATTGATTGGTGATTCTCTCCCACACGGGAGACAATCCCGCCACCCCCTCGCCCTTTCGGGCGAGGACATTCCGGTTGATCCTGCCGGAGGTCATTGCTATTGGGGTCCGATTTAGCCATGCTAGTCGCACGAGTTCACACTCGTGGCATATAGCTCCGTAACACGTGGCCAAACTCCCCTCCAGAGAGCCATAACCTCGGGAAACTGAGGCTAATCGCTCATACTCGAGTCAGACTGGAAATCGTCGACTCGTCGAAACGCTCCGGCGCTGGAGGATGTGGCTGCGGCCGATTAGGTTGATGGTGGGGTAACGGCCCACCATGCCGATAATCGGTACGGGTTGTGAGAGCAAGAACCCGGAGACGGTATCTGAGACAAGATACCGGGCCCTACGGGGCGCAGCAGGCGCGAAACCTTTACACTGCACGCAAGTGCGATAAGGGGACCCCAAGTGCGAAGGCATATCGCCTTCGCTTTTCTGAACCGTACTGTCGTTCAGGAACAAGAGCTGGGCAAGACCGGTGCCAGCCGCCGCGGTAATACCGGCAGCTCGAGTGA
>JBDGTQ010000013.1:0-31620 GCA_042216705.1 Halolamina sp.
GATGGACATCGACAACCCGACGGCCGAGATGATCGTCGAGGTCGCCGAGACCCAAGAGGAAGAGGCCGGCGACGGGACGACCACGGCCGTCGCGGTCGCCGGAGAGCTTCTCAAGAACGCCGAGGAGCTTCTCGACCAGGAGATTCACCCCACGGCCATTATCAAGGGGTTCCACCTCGCGAGCGAGCAGGCCCGCGAGGAGGTCAACGACATCGCCGAGTCCGTCGACCCGACCGACGAGGAGCTGCTCGGTAGCGTCGCCGAGACCTCCATGACCGGCAAGGGCGCCGAACTGGAGAAGGAAGTGCTGGCCGACCTCGTCGTCAGCGCGGTCCAGCAGGTCACCGTCGAGGCCGACGACGGCTCTCACGTCGTCGACCTCGAAAACGTCAAGATCGAGACCCAGACCGGCCGTGCCGCCGGCGACTCCGAGCTGCTTCAGGGCGCCGTCGTCTCCAAGGACCCGGTTCAGGAGGACATGCCCGTCGCGTTCGACGAGGCCGACGTGCTGCTGCTGGACGAGGCCATCGAAGTCGAGGAGACCGACGTGGACACGAACGTCTCCATCGACGACCCCGACCAGCTCCAGAGCTTCCTCGACCAGGAGGAGAAACAGCTCCGCGAGAAGGTCGACGCCATCGTCGAGACCGGCGCCGACGCCGTCTTTTGCCAGAAGGGCATCGACGACCTCGCCCAGCACTTCCTCCAGAAGGAGGGCGTGCTGGCCGTCCGCCGGACGAAGAAGTCCGACATCGGCTTCCTGAAGAACGTCATCGGCGGCAACGTCGTCAACGACGTCGACAGCGCGAGCGCCGAGGACCTCGGCACCGGCAGCATCCGCCGCGACGACGAGGACGAGCTGTTCTACGTCGAGGGCGACGACGCCCACGGCGTCACGCTCCTGCTGCGCGGCTCGACCGACCACGTCGTCGACGAGCTGGAACGCGGTATCCAGGACGCTCTGGACGTTGTCTCGACGACGGCCTCCGACGGCCGCGTCGTCGCCGGCGGCGGCGCCATCGAGGTCGAGGTCGCCCGTCGCCTGCGTAACTTCGCCGACTCCGTCGAGGGTCGCGAACAGCTGGCCGTCGAGTCCTTCGCCGACGCGCTGGAGATCGTCCCGCGCGTGCTCTCGGAGAACGCCGGCCTGGACTCCATCGACACGCTGGTCGACCTGCGGGCCGCCCACGAGGCGGGCGACGCCCACGCCGGGCTGAACGTCTTCGCCAGCGAGATCGAGGACACCGTCGAGGCCGGCGTCGTCGAGCCGGCCCACGCCAAGGAGCAGGCGCTGTCCAGCGCCACCGAGGCCGCGAACCTCGTCCTCAAGATCGACGACATCATCGCCGCCGGTGACCTGAGCACCGAGGGCGGCGACGAGGAAGGCGGCGCCCCCGGCGGCGGCATGGGCGGCATGGGCGGCATGGGCGGCGCGATGTGAACGCGGCCTGAGAGGCCCCGTCACACCGCTCGACCGTTCACCGTCGCACCGCTCGCCGACCACCGAACGCTCCGCTTCGGACGTCCCCTTTTATCAGGACGCGGTTCCCCGACAGCGACGGCCACGGTGTCTCGGTCGCTCGCTCGTCGACCGCCCGACGTCACGACGGCCCTCACCGGTCGCTCGGCCGTTTCAACAGGGACTAAATACGCTGCCGCAAAAGTTGCGATACATGGAGACGCTGCTGCTGGACAGCGAGGACGTCAGCGAGAACGCGCCGATGGACGAGGTCATCCCGGCCATCGAGGACGCGTTTGCGGCCTACGAGCGCGGCGACGCACAGATGCCGGCGAAGTCGTACATCGACCTGCCGGAGTACAACGGCGACTTCCGGTCGATGCCGGCGTACCTCCACGCCGGCGACTGGGACGCCGCGGGCATCAAGTGGGTGAACGTCCACCCGGACAACGAGGCGGAGTACGGGCTTCCGACGGTGCTGGGGACGATGATCTACTCCGACCCGGAGAACGCCTTTCCGCTGGCGGTGATGGACGGCACGACGCTGACGATGCGGCGGACGGGCGCGGCCGCCGCCGTCGCCACCGACCACCTCGCCGTCGAGGACGCCGGGTCGATGGGCATCGTGGGCGCTGGGGTCCAGGCGTACACCCAGCTCGAAGCGATCTCGGCCATCCGACCCATCGAGGAGGTCGTCATCAGCGACCTCGACGAGGAGCGGGTCGCGGCGTTCCTCGACCACTTCGAGGACGAGTTCGACGTCCGGAGCGGGTCCCCCGCCGCGGCGGCGAGCTGTGACGTGCTCTCGACGGTGACGCCGGTCGAGGAGCCGATCGTCTCTGCCGCCGACGTCGGCGAGCACACCCACGTCAACGCGATGGGCGCCGACGCCGAGGGGAAACATGAGCTCGCCGACGAGCTCCTTCTTGATGCGACGGTCGTCATCGACGACCACGAGCAGTGCACCCACTCCGGCGAGGTCAACGTCCCGTACAACGAGGGGAGCATGGACGACGACGACATCGACGGCGAGATCGGCGAGATCGTCGTCGGCGACCGCGAGGGCCGTACCGCCGACGACGGCGTCACCGTCTTCGACTCCACCGGGCTGGCGATTCAGGACGTCGCCGCCGCCCACGTCGTCTACGAGCACGCAAGCAGCGAGGACAACGGCGCGCCGTTCGACCTGCTCGGGGTCGCCTGAGCCGGTCGGCCGGTAGTCACCGGCCACCAGCTACCCGCACTCGGTCGGGCGACCGCTCCGCAGTCGGATGGAAAGCTTAACCCGCTGACGGTCGGGACGTACGGATAAGATGCGCGAGGACGGTTACGACCACGCGGCGGTCGAACGACGCTGGCAGGCGGCCTGGGAGGAGGCCGACGCCTACCGGACGCCCGACGACGTTGAGGACCCGACGTACGTGCTGGGGATGTACCCGTACCCGTCGGGGGAGCTTCACATGGGCCACGTCCGCAACTACACCATCACGGACGCATACGCCCGCTACCGGCGGCTGCGCGGCGACGACGTGCTCCACCCGATGGGGTGGGACGCGTTCGGGCTGCCCGCCGAGAACGCCGCCAAGGAGCGCGACACCAGCCCCCGCGACTGGACGGTCGACTGCATCGACACGATGAAAGGGCAGATGGAGTCGATGGGCTTTGGCTACGACTGGGAGCGGGAGGTCACGACCTGCAAGCCCGAGTACTACCGGTGGAATCAGTGGCTGTTCCGACGCTTCAGCGAGGAGGGGCTCGTCGAACGTCGCGACGCCGACGTGAACTGGTGTCCCTCCTGTGAGACGGTGTTGGCCGACGAGCAGGTCGAAGGCGAGGACGAGCTGTGCTGGCGCTGTGACACCCCCGTCGAGCAGCGCGAGCTGGCACAGTGGTTCCTGAAGATAACCGAGTACGCCGACGAACTGGTCGACGACATCGACCGTCTGGAGGGGTGGCCCGACTCCGTGCGTCAAATGCAGCGTAACTGGATCGGCCGCCAGTACGGGACGCGGCTCACCTTCGAGGTCGGCGAGAGCGGCGAGGGGGCCGAGCCCCGAGCGTACGGGTCGGTCGAGGCGTTCACCACCCGCGCCGACACGGTCTTTGGGGCGACGTTCTTCGCGCTGGCGCCGGACCACCCCATCAGCAAGGAGCTGGTCGAAACCGACGAGGCCGTCCGCGAGTTCGTCCACGAGGAGGCCGACCCCGACGGCGACGAGCCCAACGGCGTCCGCACGGAGCTGACCGCCACGAACCCGGTCACCGGCGAGGAGCTGCCCGTCTTCGTCGCCGACTTCGTCCTCTCGGACGTCGGCACCGGCGCGCTGATGGGCGTCCCCGGCCACGACGACCGCGACCACGCCTTCGCCTCGAAGATGGGCGTTCCGATAGAGCCGGTCATCGCCCCCGAACCCGAGGGGTGGGACGGCGAGACGCTGCCCGACGCCCCGGACGTGAGCGAGACGGCGTTCACCGACGACGGCGTGGTCGTGAACTCTGGGGAGTACACCGGCCTGGACAGCGAAGCCGCCCGCGAGCGGATCACCGAGGACCACGAGGCCGCCGCCTTCGACACGCAGTACCGGCTGCGCGACTGGGGCATCTCCCGGCAGCGCTACTGGGGGACGCCGATTCCGGTGGTTCACTGCGACGACTGTGGGCCGGTGCTGGTTCCAGAATCGGAGCTGCCGGTCGAGCTGCCGGAGTTCATCAACACGACCGGCAACCCGCTGGACGCCGCCGAGGAGTGGAAGGAGACGATCTGCCCCGACTGCGGTGCCGACGCCGTCCGCGAGACGGACACGATGGACACGTTCGTCGACTCCTCGTGGTACTTCCTGCGGTACGTCTCCCCCGAATTCGGAGACGCCCCCTTCGACGCCGAGCGCGCCGACGACTGGATGCCGGTCGACCAGTACGTCGGCGGCATCGAACACGCGGTGATGCACCTGCTGTACAGCCGGTTCGTCACGAAGGTGGTCGCGGACATGGAGCTGCTGGACCACCGCGAGCCGTTCACGAACCTGCTGGCACAGGGGATGGTCCAGCTGGAGGGCGAGAAGATGTCCAAGTCGACGGGCAACGTCGTCTCCCCTCAGCGCATCGTCGAGGAGTACGGCGCCGACACCGCCCGGCTGTTCATGATGCAGGCCGCCCAGCCCGAGCGCGACTTCGACTGGAGCGAGGAGGGCGTCCGCTCGACGCACCGGTTCCTGGCCGGCCTGAAGAAGATGGTCGAGACGACCGACTTCGAGGCCCTGGCCGGCGAGCGCGACGCGACCGCCGACTACGTCGCCGGCGAGGTCGACGCCGCCGCGGCCGTCGCCGCCACCGAGTACGACGACCTGCGGTTCAACGTCGCGCTGCGGGAGGCCCGCGACCTGGTTAGCACGCTGCGGCAGTACCGCGACCACACCGACGCCCACGGGCCGACCGTCCGGCGCGGGCTGGAGACGGTCGTCCGGCTGCTGGCCCCCGTGGCGCCGCACCTGACCGAGGAGCTTCACGAGGCGCTGGACGGCGAGGGGCTGGTCGTCGACGCCGACTGGCCCGACCCCGCCGTCGACCGCGAGACGGCCGACGACCGCCGCGAACTCGTCGCCAACACCCGCGAAGACGTGCGTCAGATAATCGACGTCGCCGGCATCGACGACCCGGAACGGATCGACGTCATCGTCGCCCCCGAGTGGAAACACCGCGCGCTGGAGATCGCCGTCGACGGCGACGCCGACGACCTCATCCCAGAGCTGATGAGCCACGACGAGATTCGCCGGCAGGGCGACGCCGCCGCCAGCTACGGGCAGGACCTCGCCGCCGAGCGCGAGGCGCTGTCGGTCGGGCTGGACGCCGACGCCGAGTTCCGGGCGCTGGAGGAGGCCGTCTGGCTCGTCGAGCGGGAGTTCGACGCCCCGGTGCGGGTGCTGCGCGCCGAGGCGGCCGACGACGACGCCGCCCGCGGCGCCGAGCCCGGTCGCCCCGCCATCGACATCGCGGAGTGACCGGTGGGGCGGCTCCCGGTCGCCGCAATCGTTGCCATCGCACGGGAGCCCGTGACACGAATTTCGCCCGACAGCGGCGCTAAAACGTGCCGAAACCGCAGCGTTTTTTCAACTCCGAAGTTCACTGACGCACGATGACAGACGACCGCCCGAAGCCGGGTTGCCTCCGCCCGAGCGACGCGGTCGTGCCGGCGTTCGGCGTCTGCATGCTGTGTCTGGCCGCCATGGTGCCGCTGTCGCTCGGCACCCTCGCCGGCGCGGTCGACGAGGGCGTGTTCGGTTACGCGGTGCCCGTCCTCGCCGCGGCGCTCGCGCTGGCGGCGGTGACGCTGCACACCGCGTCGCCGACCGTCGAGTGAGGACCGGTTGCGGTTCTGGCGTTCGTGGTCCGTGGTCCGTGGTGCGGGTCCGCACCCACCGACCGTCGAAAACTTCACCCCACAGCCGCGTCTCCGTCGAGCTCGTGGGCGAGGCCGCCGCACGGGTCCGGGACCGGCTCCGAGACGCGCTCGCCGAGCGACTGCCTCGGTACGAGTGGACGACGGAGCGCCGCGTCGGCCGAACCCCGGTCGACGTCGTCGGCGTCGCGACGGGCGAGATCCCCGGTTCGGGGGTCGTCCTCGTCGAGGTGGAGTGGCGACGGGCCGACCCCGTCGACAACCCGGTGAAGCTGTGTCGCCACGCCGCCGCCGGCCGGCTGCCCGACCCCGACGGTGGCGAGGCCGGCCCGAGCGACTCGGGAAACCCGGACGAATCCGGAGCCGTAGAGCGTTCGGCGCTGTGCGTCCAGCTGTTCAGCGACTACTACGACCTCGCCAGCGGCGGCGTCTCCGCCAAGCGCGAGAACGCCGCCTTCGCCGGGCGGCGGCTGGCCCGGACGGTCGACGGTCTGGAATACGCCGCCCTATCGCTGCCCGTCACACCGCCGAAACGCGGCGGCGACCTCCCGAAAGGGTGGCGAGCGACCGTCGCGGAGACGACTGGCGCGGTCGCACGGAGGGTTCGCGAGGACCTCTGAACGATACTACCGGACGTGATTTCGTGACCAGCCGAGCCGTTAGGGGGCCAAAGCTCCGGGAGGGAGCGAGGTGGACCGCGCCGCGATTCGGGTGGGCACGTCCGGTGGTATCATCCGATCTCGATGGTGTGGCCCTCGCCGGTCGCGCCGAGTTTCGGGAGCGTCACGGTCAACACGCCGCGGTCGTACTCGGCGGACGCCTCGGCCTCTCTGACGTCCGCGGGTAGCGTCACCGACCGGGAAAGACCGTCGTGGACGCGCTCGCGTCGGTGGTACCGACGGTCGTCGGGCCCGTCCGTCGCTGCCGGCCCGTCGTCGGCGTCGGCGCCGGCGGGTTCGGCGGCGATGTCGAGCCGGCGGTTCCGGGCCGTCACCGACACGACCTCGGGGTCGTAGCCCGGGAGGTCGGCGACGACGACCACCTCGTCGTCGGTCTCGGCGACGTCGACGCGGGGGGCGGTCGTGACGCCGAACTCCCCGCCGACGTCGCCGAACTCCTCGCTCAGTCGCTCGAACAGTTCCTCGATGTCGGCGAGCGGAGAGGGTCGACGGTCAGACATGCGGGTGGTCGTTCGCCCGCGACGGTCTTGAATATTGTCGCTCCCGAGAGGACGAGAATCGCCGTCGCCGGCGGTCGGGGGTCAGTAGAGGACGTGTTCGGTGTCGTAGGAGCCGAGCCGACGGACCCAGCCGGCGGCGGCGATGTCCTCGACCTCGCCGAGGGCCTCCTGGGTTCGGGGCTCGTACAGGCCGGCCTCGAGGTCGAAGTGGAAGAGGTAGTCGCCGAGACGGCGACCGCTCGGGCGGGATTCGATCCGCGAGAGGTTGATGTCGCGGTCGGCGAACGCCTCCAGCAGTTCGAGCAGGAGCCCGGGGTAGTTCTCGTTGGGATAGACGACCACGGTTGTCTTGCCGCCGGCCTCGGTGCGCGCCTCGAAGGGGGCGACGACGAGGAAGCGGGTGGCGTTGGAGTCGCGGTCCTGAATCCCCTCCGCGAGGACGGTCAGGTCGTCGCCGGCGTTGTCCGGGTGCCCGATGCCGGCGACCGAGGCGTCCTCGCGGGCGCGCTCGACGCCGCGGGCGGTGGAGGCGACGGCCGTCTGTTCGACGTCGGGGTGCTCCGCTTCGAGGTAGCTACGACACTGCGCCAGCGCCTGCGTGTGGGAGGCGACGGTCGAAAAGTCCTCTTCGCGGGCCAGCAGCGCGTGGCGGATGGGGGTGACGACCTCCTGGACGACGCCGGCCTCGTACTCCGCGAGGGCGTCGAGGCTCTCGGTGACGCTGCCCTGGATGCTGTTCTCGATGGGGACGACCCCGCGGGCCATCTCGCCGTCGGCGACGGCGGCGACGATGGCCGTGACGGACTCGCGAAACGCCACGTCGTCGGCGACGGCGCGGGCGGCGCGGTGTGAGTACGTCCCGGCGGGGCCGAGTGTGACCGCTTCCATGCGTCGAGATTCGGCGACCCGGTAGATAAGCGCACCGGGGCGACAGAAGCCACGGCGAAGAGGTCCGCCGCTGGCAGGAGTTCGCCCACCCGAAAGTTCGTAACCCGGGGCACGAATCGACACGTATGTCGACGGACCAGACGCCGGAGGCATACGACGATCTCCTCGACCGGTACCGAACAGTCCAGTATCTCGGCGACGCCGCGGGCGTGCTCAGCTGGGACCAGCAGGTGGTGATGCCCGAGGGCGGCAACCCGGCGCGAGCGAAACAGCAGTCGGCGGTGTCGGAAGTGAGCCACGACCTGCTCACCGACGAGGCGTTCGCCGAGGCGTTGCAAGGCGCCGAGGCCGCCGTCGACGACCTCACCGACGACCAGCGCGCGAACGTCCGCGAAATCCGGGAGTCGTACGACCGCGCCGCCCCGGTGCCAGGCGAGCTGGTCGCCGAGCTGACGGAGTTCAACTCCGAGTCCCAGCAGGTATGGCAGACGGCCAAGGCCGAGGACGACTTCGAGCGCTTCGCGCCGCGGCTGAGGGGGCTGCGCGACCTGCAGGTCGAGCGCGCGAGACACATCAACCCCGACCAGCCGCCGTACGAGGTGATGTACGAGGACACGGAGTCGTTCCTCCCGCTGCCGAAGCTCCAAGACATCTTCGAGGAGCTGAAAGACGGGCTCGGGGAGCTCATCGACCGCATCGAGAGCGAGGGCGACGAGCTGCCGTCGCCGTTCGCGGGCGACACGTACGACGAGGCCAACCAGGAGGCACTGTCCGAACACGTCCTCGACGTGCTGGGGTACGACCGCGACCACGGCCGGCTAGACACCTCGCCGCACCCGTTCACCTCGGGAACGCAGTTCGACGCCCGGGTCACCACCCGCTACAAGGAGGACGACCCCCTCGACGCGCTGACGGCGACCATCCACGAGTTCGGCCACGCGACGTACATGCTCGGGCTGCCGAGAGAGCGCTACGGCGAGCCGCTTGGGAACTCCCTCGACAGCGGCGTCCACGAGTCTCAATCGCGGTTCTGGGAGAACCACGTCGGCCGGACGAAGCCGTTCTGGGAGCTCATCACTCCCGACGTGCGCGACCACCTCGACGGCGTCGACGACCTGACCGCCGAGGAGGCGTATCAGGCGGCCAACCGCATCTACCCGAATAACTGCATCCGAGTCGAGGCCGACGAGCTCACCTACCACATGCACATCATCCTCCGCTCGGAGATCGGGCAGGCGTTCGTCGCCGGCGACATCGACGCCGAGGACATCCCCCGCGTCTGGAACGAGAAGATGGAGGAGTATCTCGGCGTCGTCCCCGAGACCGACAGCGAGGGCTGTCTGCAGGACATCCACTGGACCGGTCGCTTCGCCGCCTTCCAGGGGTACACCATCGGCTCCGTCCTCGCCGCCCAGCTCGACGCCGCCATGCGCGAGGAGGTCGACGACGTGGACGAGAGGATTCGCGCCGGCGAGTTCGGCCCGCTGCGGGAGTGGATGGAGAAGAACGTCCACGCCCACGGCCGCAAGTACGGCACCGACGAGCTCGCCGAGCGCGCGACCGGGGAGCCGCTGACGGCCGAGTACTTCCTCGACTACGTCGAGGAGAAGTTCACCGACCTCTACGACCTCTGAGTCGGTGACGGCTTCGGGTTGTCGAGCGTCGTCGGCCGCCGTCGATTCCACGTTCGACCACCGCTCGAACGGTCGGCCAAAGAGTTATAGCGGTGGTACGCCTTAGCAAACCATGTATGGCCTCTGCACCGAGAACGGACGACGACCTGTTCGACGACTTCCTGGCCGACCGGGGCCACGAGGTAGAGGGCCCGGGCTGGGAGGAGTCGTACAACAAGAAGCAGTGTCCGGACTGTGGTGGACTCCACGAGGAGGACGCGACAGAGTGTTCGGTGTGCGGCTGGCGACCCGGCGTCTGACGGTCCCGTGGGCGGCGCGGCGACCCCGGCGCTCAACCCATGTCGCTTATCAGGGGTCGGTACGTGGTGACGGACAATGACCGGTGACGCCACCGTAACCCGGCTGTTCGGGGGTCCGGGGAGCGGGAAAACGACCGCCTTGCTCGACCGCGTCGAAGAGCTGCTGGACGAGGAATCGGTGAGCGTCCGCGACGTGCTCGTCGTCTCCTACACGCGTGCCGCCGCCGCCGAGGTGCGAGAGCGACTCGCCGAGCGCTTAGACGTCAACCCCCGGACGCTCCAGGGGAACGTTTGCACGATGCACGCGAAGGCCTACGAGCTGCTGGACCTCTCCCGAGGCGACGTCGTCGGCGAGGACGATAAGGAGGCCTTCTGTGAGGAGTACGGCATCGAGTTCGAGGACGAACACTCCGGGGCCGGCCGGCGCACCGCCCGGTCGACGACCCTGGGGAACAAGATAATCGCCACCTCGCAGTGGCTCCAGCGGACCGACCGCGACGTGACCGACTGGTACGACGTCCCCTTCCAGTGGGACGTCGAGGAGGTTCGGCTGCCCCCAGATATCGACCCCAACGCCCAGGAGGGCAACAAGTACACGCCGACGTGGCCCTCCGACGACGAGCGCGTCGACATCCCGGAGGCGATTCGCGGCTGGCGCGGCTACAAGGGCGACCACGGGCTGGTGGGCTTCGCCGACATGCTCGAACGGGTCGCCCAGCGGTCGCTGCTGCCCAACGTCGACTACCTCGTCATCGACGAGTTCCAGGACATCACGACGCTGCAGTACGACGTGTACGACGAGTGGAAGCCGCACATGGAGCGCTGTCTCATCGCCGGCGACGACGACCAGGTCGTCTACGCCTGGCAGGGCGCCGACCCCGACCTCCTGCTGGACGAGGGCGTCGACGACGACGTCGTCCTCCCGAACTCCTACCGGCTGCCCTCCAGCGTGCTCAGCGTCGTCAACAAGGAGATTCGCCACATCGACAAGCGCCAGGAGAAAGACCTCCACCCGCGCAAGGAGGGCGGCCAGGTCGAGGCCATCGAGTCGCCGTCGATGCTCGAACTCGTCCGGAACGTCCGGTACACGGTCGAACAGGACGAGGGGAGCATCATGGTGCTGTTCCGGGCGCGGTACCAGATGTTCCAGTTCATCGACAAGTTCATCGACGAGGGCATCCCCTTCTCCGTGCTCACCGACCAGCGGATGTGGACCGACCGCCTGAGCGACTACGTCAGCGCCGTCGAGGGCGTCCACGAGGGCGAGGAACTGTCCGTCCTCGAAGCCCGCCGGCTGGCCGACATGCTTCAGGACTCGGCGTTCGGCACCAACGAGCGCGACGACCTCTACGACTTCCTCGACGACGCCGAGGAGGCCGCCGAGGTCGACGACTTGGCCGAGGTGCCGCTGGACCCAAGCGAGGTCGAGGCGTTCATTCCGTTCATGCCCGAGCCGCCGGCGGCGGGCGACATGGTTCGGAAGGTGACGAGCTTCCAGCGGAACTCCGTGAAGTCGTACTTCGACGGCGACTACCGCGGGATGGACCCCAGCCGCGTCCGGCTGGGCACCATCCACTCCGCGAAGGGCCGGGAGGCCGACCACGTGTTCGTCGCCACCGACCTCACCGAGAAGGTGGTCGAGCAGATGGCCGCCTCCGTCGAGGACCCCACCGCGGTCGACGGCGTTGAGGAGTTCACCTCCAAGACGTCGCCGGTGCCGGTGCTGACCGACAACGAGCGCCGCGTGTTCTACGTCGGGATGTCCCGCGCCCGAGAGCGGCTGGTGTTGCTCGAAAACCTCGTCACCGGCGCGCCGACGCTGCCGGTGAGCGTCCTGCTGTTCAACGAGCTGCGCGAGGACACGCCGTCTGAGCTGGTCGAGGAGGCCCAAGAGGAGGTTTCCGCCCCCGAGCCGGAGGCCTGAGTCGATGGGGTCGGTTCCCCCCGCCCCGGGGACGGACCTCGGTCCGGTCGCCGACGCCGCCGGCGACGCCGCCGGCTTCGTCCACGTCGGCGACCGCTTCGACGACGACATGCGATACCTCTCGCGGTTCGACGGCCCCGACCGGCCGTACGCGCTGGTCGTCGCCGGCGACCGCGCGGTGCTCTGTGCGCCCGGGCTGTTCGTCGAGCAGGCTCGCCGGGAGTTCGTCGCCGACGCGCCCGACGACGGCGTCGCCCGCGAGGTACGGACGGCGAACCTCGACGCCCCGGCGGGTCGACGCGCCGCCGTAGCGCTCGCCGACCTGACCGGGGGCGACGGCGCCGGTAGCGACGACGAGGAAACCGTCCTCGTGCCCCAGCATCTGCCCCACGACGCCGCGGTGTACCTCGAACGGGCCGGCTACGAGCTCCGTTCGACCGAGGCGGTCGCTCGGGCCCGCCGGACGAAGAGCGCGGCCGAGCGCGACCGACACCGGGTCGTCCAGACGGCCGCCGCGGCGGGGATGCGCCGGGCAGAGGCGGTGCTCGCCGCCGCCGAGCCGGTCGGCGACGACCTCCTGTGGGACGGCGCCGCGCTCACGACAGAGCGGCTCCGCCGAGAGGTGAACGCCGTCCTCGCGGCCGAGGGGGTTCGCGACGCCGGCAACACGGTCGTCGGCGCCGGCGAGAGCTGTGCGGACCTCCACTTCACCGGGACCGACGACGTCCGGCCGGGCGAGACCGTGTTGCTCGACGTCTCCCCCCGCGACCCCCACGGCTACTACGGCGACCTCACGCGGACGTTCGTCGTCGACGGCGACGGCGGCTGGGCCCGTCGTGCCCACGTCGCCTGCGACGACGCCCGCGACGTCGCGCTGCAGGAACTGGAGGCGGGCGTCACCGCCGAGAGCGTCCACCAGGCGGCCGCGACGGAGCTGGCGGCGTACGGGTTCCCGACGGGCGACGACGCTGGGTTCGTCCACGGCGTCGGTCACGGCGTCGGAGTGAGCCTCCACGAGGCGCCGTCGCTGACCGCCGACGAGCCGCTTCGGACTGGCGACGTCGTGACCGTCGAGCCCGGGGTGTACGACCCCGACCGCGGCGGCGTTCGCATCGAGGACCTCGTCGCCGTCACCGAGGACGGCTACGAACTCCTCGCGGAGTACCCCATCTCGACGACCCCTCGTCCGGCGGCCGAGGATTGAAGTCCGAAGCCGGGGCCACCGCCCCCGTGGGCTGACCCATCGCGCCGGTCGGGACGAGGCGGGTGTGCGACACACCGACCGGTTCGCAGTCGCAGTCGTCGCCTGTTCGCTCGGTTACGAGCCTGAGCCACTGCCGAGGCTGGCGTCCGCGTTCGCGTCCACGTCCGTTTCCGCTACTCCTCCTCTTCGGGAACGACGGCGCCGACGACCAGCTCCGCGACCTTTCCGGGAAGGTCCTGTGGAGTCGTGAGCCGCTGCGGGAGGGCGATCATCAGGGCGGCGACGACGACGAAGAAGCCGCCGACCAGCGGCGCCCCCGACAACAGTCGGTTCAGGCCGTAGACGCCGACCGGGACGGCGAACATCAGCGTCGCCGCCAGTCCGACGAGGTCGAAGATGCCGATGCTGAACCCCATCGAACGGTCGTCGCCGGCGGGCATTCATAACGCCTGCGGGTCGGCCGTCACGAACGCGAGGTTGCCAACGCTTTTGGGACGCAGTCACCGAGTTGGAGCCGTGTTCACCGGCATCGTAGAGACGACGGGAGAGGTCGTCGCCGTCGACGACGAGGACGACGGCATTCGGCTGCGCATCGCCGCCGACGGGCTGGACGACCTCCATCACGGACAGTCGATTTCGGTCAGCGGCGTCTGCCTGACCGTCGAGCGGTTCGACGTCGACGCCGACCCGCCGTGGTTCGAGGTGTTCCTCGCCGCGGAGACGGTCGCGCGGACGTACCTCGATGAGCTGGGGGTCGGCGACCTCATCAACGTCGAGCGCGCGCTCCGTGCCGACGACCGCTTCGACGGGCACGTGGTGCAGGGCCACGTCGACGACGTCGCCGAGGTGGTGACCGTCGACCGCGTCGGCGAGGACTGGCGGTACACCTTCCGGCTGCCGGCGGGCTACGAGCGTTACGTCGTCGAGAAGGGGTCCATCGCGCTCGACGGGATCAGCCTCACCGTCGCCGAGAAGCGCGGCGAGGAGTTCGACGTAGCGGTCGTGCCGACGACGTACGACCTGACGACGTTCTCCGAGAAGGAACCGGGCGACCCGGTTCACCTGGAGGTCGACGTGGTCGCGAAATACGTCGAGAACCTGGTCGACGGCTACTGACTGCGAGTCACTCGGCGCAGCAGGCTTCCTGCCCGCCGTCGGCCTCGGCCTTGGGCGCGTCGAGCTGATAGAGGTTCTGTCGGGCGTCGGCGAAGTAGACGTCCTCGTCGACGATGCCGATGCCTTCGAGTCGCTCCAGCGCGTATCGCACCGTGCGCGCAGAGAGCATGGACTCCTCGACGATGCCCTTCTGCGTGAGCGGACCGTTGTACTCCAGAACTTTGAACACGAGTTTCGCGCTGGGAGGCAAGTCGTCAAGTGTCTCCTTCTCGTCCGTTCCAGCCATCACTACGATTCGAAACGGTGCATGTGCTTAAAGCTTGATGGACGCTCTCACGGGGGGTCCTGGCGGCGTTCAGATACGTCCTGGAGGTTCGTCCAACCGCTGCAGGGCGGGACTCGAAGGGGCCGGGCGCTTTCCACGTCGTCGGCGCGGAACCGGTGAAAGGGGCTCTCCCATCTGAACACTACCGTCGAACCGGAGCGAACTCCTTTTGGGCCAGCGTCGCGCAGACCCACGCATGGCTACCGAATCGGCGCGCGAACTCTCCGACCACGCCCGCGGCGTCGCCGTCACGACGCTGGCGTCGCTGTCGGGTATCGTCGCCGCCCTGGTCTCCGGCAACGTCGTCGGGACGACGGCGGCGGCGGCGAGCGAGCGGCTCTCGCTCGGGGTCCTCGTGGCGCTCATCGCCGTCCAGTATCCGGTGCTGCGGTTCGTGCTCGGAGTCGACGTGGAGGACTTCGGCGCCAAGGACCATCTCTACGTGGCGTTCATGACGTTCACCATGTGGTTCGTCACGTACGCGGTGCTGCTGTCCTCGGCGGTGAGCCTGTAATGGCCGACGACAGTATCGCTGTCGTAGACTTAGAGCGGTGCCAACCCGACCGCTGTAACTACGAGTGCAAGAACTACTGTCCGCCGAACCGGACGGGCTCGGAGTGCATCACGCTCCGCGGGGACGACGCCGTCGACGGCGACCCCGACCAGGTGCGCATCTCCGAGGAGATCTGTCTCGGCGAATCCTGCGGTATCTGCGTCGAGAAGTGTCCGTTCGACGCCATCGAGATAATCAACCTCCCCTCCGAGCTCGAAGACCGACCGGTCCACCGGTACGGCGACAACGCCTTCGCGCTGTACGGCCTCCCGGTGCCCGAATCCGGCGGCGTCACCGGCGTCCTCGGCCCGAACGGCATCGGGAAGTCGACCGCCGTCCATGCGCTGGCGGGCGAGTTGGTACCGAACCTCGGCGAGCACGACAGCGAAGGCGACTGGGAGGCGGTGCTGGAGCAGTACCGCGGCACGGAGCTCCAGACGTACGTCGAGCGGCTGCTTTCCGAGGAGGTGTCGGTCGCGCGCAAGCCCCAGTACGTCGACCGCATCCCAGACCGCTTCGACGGCACGACGCGGGACCTGCTGGCTCGAACCGACGAGCGCGGGGCCCTCGAGTACCTCGTCGACGAGCTCAGCATCGCCCCCGTGATGGACCAGCCCATCGGCGACATCTCCGGTGGTGAGCTCCAGCGCGTCGCGCTGGCGGCCGCGCTCGCCCGCGACGTCGACTTCTACTTCCTCGACGAAATCACGCCGTATCTCGACATCGGTCAGCGGATGACTGCCGCGCGGCTGGTGCGCGAACTCGCCGAGGACGAGGACCGCTCGGTGATGGTCGTCGAACACGACCTCGCCATCCTCGACCTGCTGGCGGACACGCTGCACGTCGGCTACGGCGAGTCAGGCGCCTACGGCGTCATCACCGACCCCAAGTCCGTCCGCAGCGGCATCAACGAGTATCTGCAGGGGTACCTGGACAACGAGAACATGCGCATTCGCCCGGAGGCCATCACCTTCGAGGAGCACGCCCCGCGGGTCGCTTCGACGGGTGACCCGTTGCTCGAATACCCCGCCCTCCGGAAGTCCTACGGCGACGACGCCTTCTCGCTCGACGTCGAGGCAGGCACCATCTACGAGTCCGAGGTGCTGGGCGTCGTCGGGCCGAACGGCATCGGGAAGTCGACGCTGGCGAAGATGTTCGCCGGTCGGCTCGACCCCGACGAGGGCGAGCTCGATTATCGCCTCGACATCGCCTACAAGCCCCAGTACATCGACATCGACCAGCCGATGCGGGTCGACGCGTTCCTCTCGTCGATCACCGACGAGTTCGGCACCTCCTACTGGAACACGGAGGTCGCGAAGCCGCTCCAGCTGGAGCCGCTGATGGAACAGCAGCTCACGGAGCTGTCCGGCGGCGAGCGCCAGCGGGTCGCCATCGCGGCGACGCTGTCGGAGACGGCCGACCTCTACGTGCTGGACGAGCCCTCGGCGCACCTCGACGTCGAACAGCGGGTGCAGGCGACCTCCGCGATTCGGCGCTACGCCGAGAACAACGACGCCACCGTGCTGTGCATCGACCACGACATCTACATGATGGACCTGTTGGCCGACCGGCTGATGGTGTTCGACGGCGAGCCCGCCGAACGCGGCCACGCCGCCGCGCCGACGGCGATGCGCGAGGGGATGAACGAGTTCCTCGCGGACCTGGAAATCACCTTCCGCCGGGACGAACGCACCGGTCGCCCGCGCATCAACAAGCCCGGGAGCCAGCTCGACCGCGAACAGAAGCGCAGCGGACAGTACTACTACACCGAGTAAGGCGTCGTCTGGCGGGGGTCACTCGCGCCAGCCAGCCCTGGCGTCCGGGAGTCCGCTTACCGAAGCAGCCGACTACAGGAGCCACAGAGGTTCTCCTCCTTGACGTCGACCTCGCGAACCGTCGGAGAGAATGACATGACGCACTTGCTGTTGTCGCAGTGTTCGAGCCCGAAGGTGTGGCCGATCTCGTGGACGACCTCCTTGCGGACCCGGTCTGAGAACACCTCGTCGGCTGGTTTGGTCGAGATGCCGCCGTCGGAGGAGGTCTGCAGGCGGTGCGTCGAGATGACCGATCCGTTGCCGTTGAGATACGCCAGCCCGAACACGTAGTTTCGGCGCCGGTAGTAGAGGTCCTCGCCGGTGACGCCGATGTTCTTCTCGCCGGAGCCGACGCGACTGGCGAGTTCGATGAACTGCTCGGCGCGGTACTGGTTGCGGCTCCGGTCGTACGCGCCCTCGGGGACACTCTGCTCGTCGTGGAGGGTCACGTCGCAGTCGTACACCGACCGCAACGCGCCCGACGCCTCGCGCTTGACGCGTGCGGGGACCTCCCCGATGGGCACGATATCGACAAGCATGAACGCTCTTTAGTGAGGTGGTACAATAAGTGTCTCGCCCGTGAAGACCGCCGCACGCGACGCGCTCCGTGACCGCCTGGCCGATCACCACCGGCTGCTGGAGGTCGCCGTCGGAAACCGGACCGACCTCGCGGCCGCGCTCGTCGCCGCCGGCCACGACGTGCTCGCCGTCGACGTGGCCGACTGCCCGGTGCCCGAAGCGGTCGCCTTCCGCCGGGCGGACGTGGCGAGCCTCGACCCGAAAGCGGTCGGTCTCCGCGACGCCGTGTACGCGCTGAACCTCCCGCCGGAGCTCCACCGCTCGACGGCCGACCTCGCCGCCGCGCTCGGCTGTCCGCTGCTGTTCACGACGCTGGGGTTCGACGAGCCGACCGTCCCGGTCGCCCGGGAGTCGCTGCCGGCCGGGGAAACGCTGTACGTCCACCGACCGGGAGCCGGTCCGGACGGGTAGCGTCACCCGTCGCCGGCCATCCGGAAGCGCCTTCAGACGGCTCCCCGAACGCCGCGTCATGAACGCCGACGCCGACGCGGTGGTGCTCGACGTCGACGGCGTGCTCGTCGACGTGGCGGAGTCGTACCGGCGGGCGGTCGTCGAATCCGTCGAGCGCCGTCAGGGAGAGACCATCGCCCGCGAGGACATCCAGCGGTTCAAAGACGCCGGCGGCTTCAACAACGACTGGGAGCTGTCCGACGCCGCAGCGCTTTTGATCCGCGCTCGCCGCGCCGGCCTCTCGGTCGACGTCGACGCGTTCACCGACGAGATCGCCGCCCGCGGCGGAGGGCTCGCGGCCGCGCGCGCAGTGCTCCGGGAGGCCGACGTCGACGCGGCGGCCGTCGAGCGCGGCTGGGACCCCGAGGCGCTGCGGGAGACCTTTCAGGCGCTGTATCTCGGCGAGGAGCTGTATCGCGAGCTGGAGGGCGGCGAGGCGCCGCTGTCGGCGCCGGGGTACGTTCACGACGAACCCGTCGTCGTCGACGAGTCGACGGTGGCGGCGCTGACCGACCGCTTCGACGTCGGGGTGTTGACGGGCCGGCCGGCCGGCGAGGCCGACATCGCCCTCGACCGCGTCGGTCTCGACGTGCCCGAGTCCCACCGGTTCACGATGGACGACTGGGCCGCCGGCAAGCCCGACCCGGCGGCGCTGGAGACGCTGGCCGAGCGCTTCGACGCCGAGACGACGGTGTTCGTCGGGGACACGCTGGACGACGTCCGGACGGCGGTCAACGCCGACGCCGACGACCCCGACCGGACGTACCACGGCGTCGGCGTCCACACCGGCGGACTGACCGGCGAGGCGGGCCGCCGGAAGTTCGAGGACGCCGGCGCGGCGGCCGTCCTCGATTCGGTGAACGACCTACCCGAGTGGCTATCCTGACCGGCTTCGGTCGCGGCGTCGTGGCGTCGTGACGGCAGTCGACGGCGGTGCCGGTCGACCCGGCGGGCCCGTGCGACCGAATGGCACGGACCGGCACGTACGGCCGGTCGCGCAAGGCTTAGGCCCGGCCCCGCCGTCGTACGTGACATGCGAATCGCACTCCTCGGCGGCACCGGCGACATCGGCGAAGGGCTGGCGCTCAGGTGGGGTCGTGACACGGACCACGAGCTGCTGGTCGGCTCGCGGGACCCCGAACGGGCCCGCGAGGCCGTCCAGAGCTACGAGGAGACGCTCGCCGACCACGGTCGGGACCGCGCGCTGAAGGGGTTCACCAACGAGATGGCGGCCGACCGCGCCGAAATCGTCGTCCTCGCCGTCCCGCCGTATCACGTCACCGACACGGTCGAGGCCGTCGCCGACGGGCTGGACGACGGCGATGTCGTCGTCTCGCCGGCGGCCGGGATGCAGCGCGACGAGGACGGCTTCCACTATCATCCGCCGAGCGCCGGCAGCGTCACCGCGCTGGCGGCCGCGGCCGTCCCCGAGTCGGTCCCTCTCGTCGGCGCGTTCCACAACCTCGCGGCGGGGCGGCTGTCCGACCTCGACAGCGACCTCGGCATCGACACGCTGCTGGTCGCCGACGACGACGACGCGAAGGCGACCGTCAGCGACCTGGCGGCCGACATCGAGGGACTGCGCCCGCTCGACGCCGGTGGTATCGGAAACGCCGCCGAGGTGGAGTCGCTGACGCCGTTGCTCATCAACGTCGCCGGCGAGAACGAGGGATTACACGACCTCGGCGTTCGGTTCGAGTAGCGCCCGCGGTGGGACGGCCGAGCGGACCGGCGGCTCAGTTCTCGATGCCTTCCCGCGGTTCGCCGTCGAAGGTGTACTCCGCGGAGTCATCCTGCGGGTCGTACCCCAGCACCTCGCGGGCCCGCTCCAGGGAGTAGTACTTGCGCTCATTGTCGGAGATGCCGTAGACGATTTCGTAGCCGTACTCCGCCCTGAGACAGCGGTCGAACAGATGCGCGCAGTCGCGGTGTGAGAGCCACATGGCCTGGCCGCGCTCGTACTCCCGGGGCGGGTGGTTCTCAGTGAGGTTGCCGATGCGGACGCAGGCGACCGAGAGCCCGTGGTGGTCGTGGTAGTACCGCCCGACAGTCTCGCCGGCGGCCTTGGAGACGCCGTAGAGGTTCGACGGCCGGGGGAGTTCGTCGCCGTCGAGGCGGTAGTCGCCGTCGGCGCGGTACATCTCGGGGGTGCGCTCGTCGGTCTCGTAGGCGCCGACGGCGTGGTTCGAAGAGGCGAAGACGACGCGGTCGACGCCGGCATCGGCGGCGGCCTCGAACAGCGCCTGCGTGCCGTCGACGTTGTTCCGGAGGACGCTGTCCCAGCCGGCACCCGGCCGCGGGTCGCCGGCGAGGTGGACCACCGCTCCGACGCCGTCGGTCGCCGTCCGCAGCGCCTCGCGGTCGGTCACGTCCGCGACGTACACGGCGTCCTCGTCGACCCCGGCGGGACGACGCGCGGCCGGAATCGGCTCGCGGTCGAGCAGACGCCACTCGTAGGCGTCGCCGAGGTCGTCGAGAATCGCCTCGCCGACGCGCCCGCCGGCACCGGTGAGCAGGACCGGGTCGTCCATTCAGGAGGGTCTCCGGCTGGCGACGGCATGAATGGTGCGGTTCCGCGCGTTCCCCGCCTCGGCCGGATTCCCTCATCGCCGCGACGGCGCGCCGTCGGTCGGACGCCAGCGATTAGTCCCCGCGGAGCGATGAATCGAACATGAGCGACGACGCTCCGACCGCCGCCCAGCAGGCCTGCTTCGAAGCCGGCATCAAGTTCGGCTCGCTGTACCACCAGTTCGCGGGCACCCCCGTCTCGCCGGACAGCACCGCCAGCATGGAGACGGCGATGGCCGATGCCATCGAGAATCAGCCACACTGCGAGGCCGTCGCCGTCGAGGTGCACGATGAGCGCGTCCGAGAGGCCATCGACCACGACAACGGATACACGGAGCTGACCGGGTCGCTGATGACCGTCAGGATGCGCATCCGCTACGAGGACGTGGCCGTCCGGACGCAGATGGAGATGGAAGCGGGCTACCCGCGGATGAAGCTGGCCGCCGTCGAACGCGCGCCGGACGACGAGCGATGAGCAATCGGCCGCGTCGGCACCGACTCGCGCGCCTCGCCCGGTTCGCGGCCGTCGCCGGGGCGGTCGGACTCGGCGCCGCAGCCGTCGCCGTCGTCGTCGCCGGTCCGGCACGGACGACGATGGCGCTGACCGCCGTCGGCGCGACGCTGCTCGGCGCCGGCGGCGGTGCGCTGGCCAGCCTCTCGACCGAAGGCGGGCCAGCGGACGACGGCGACAGCGACACCGACCCCGAGACGACCGGCGCGGTGACGAGCGCCCTCGGCGGCGGCGAGACGTTCGAGCGCCCGGCGGCGAAGCGAAACGGCGACGGCGACGCGACCGACGGCGAGCGGGTCGTCGCCGGCGACGAGGGCGACGAGGACGCAGACACGGTCGGTACCGAGGACGGAGACGACGCGAGAACGTCCGGAGAGAGCGACGACGGCGACTCTGACGACGCCGCCGCCGGGTGAGCGGCCGAGGCGACCCGGGGATACGGCGGGGGTTCGGCGTCGGCTCTGCCGTCCGACCCGCGTTCGCGTTCGGTTTCACTTTCACTTTCGGGTGACGTTTTAAACCGAATCCCGGCGTACCAACGGGTATGAGCCAGTCCACGCTCGGCGACGACGACCTGTTCGGGGAAGCGGCCGAAGAGATGCGCGAGGAGGTCGAACGCCACCTCGACGACGCCCGTACGGAGCTCCCGCCGGCGGAGTCGGTGTGGGAGGTCGACGCCGACAACACGCTGGGCGTCCTCAATGGGCTGAAGGGGGCCCTGGAGACCGACGGCGCGATGGAGCACCTGAAGGAGGCAAAAAAGCAGTTCGTCGTCGGCGACCGCGCCGACGCCTTCGACGACGCCGGCGACCTTCGGGACGAAATCGAGACCGTCGAGGAGCTGCTAACCGACATCGAGACCGCCGCCGAGCAGGTCGGCGACCTGACCGCGACGGTCCCACAGCTGCGCAGTACGCTGCAGGAGGCCCACGACGGCGACGAGGGCGTGGAAGACGACGAGTGAGGGCCGACCGCGGTCGGTTCGGGCCGCTCCCGCCGCAAGTCTCGGGCCCGGCCTGCGTTTCTGGCTCTCTTTCAGCGATGGCGCCGGGCCGGGAGACCGTTGCTCGACGAGTCCGGGGCGTCAGCGGCTTTCTTCCTCGCCGGAGCGTCGCCGAGAATCGCCGGCGACCCGGGCGGCGAGCAGCGCGCCGTCGTGGAACAGGACGAGAATGCTGACGCTCCCGACGATGATAGCTACTCGGAGCGGCGTCGAGAGGAGTCCGAGCGAGACGATGAGCGTCGTCGCACAGGCGGGCGGGTGGGTCGTGTCGGTCGCGATCATCGCCCAGCTCGTCAGCACGACGGAAAGCGTCGCGCTGGCGCTCAGTCGCAGTCCCTCGACAGAGAGCGGTGGTGGCGTCGCGGTGATCGAAACGCCGGCGGCCACGACGACCCAGGCTGCGAACCCGGCGACGCCGCCGATGAGGTGACTTCCGACGACTCGATGTCGTCGCGTTCGGTCGCTTCGGCGGTCGAACGCGAGGACGAACGCCGTCGGCCCGAGGCTCGGAAAGACGAACGGCTGTCCACTGGCCCACGCGATTACACCGAGCACGGTGAACAGGACCCCGGCGTACAGGCTCGTCCCGACCTAGCGACGCATGGTTGAGCTTCCGAGAGAGGATGTAAACTCCCTCCGTTTCGCCTTCGTTCGCTGACTGGCGTCTCCGTCGCGGGTGGCGGCCGTGCACGATCGAACGCGGCCCCGTGAAGAAGCTCGACGGAGCCGGTTTTTTCACTCCCGCTCGGCGACGGCGGCGGCGAGGTCTGCAAGCGACGACGCCGCTCGGTCGAGGAGCTCCGCCCCGCGGTCGGCGTCGCCGGCGGTCGGGTCGCCGACGACACCGTTGTCGGTGAACTCGTCGCTGTCGTGGGCGAGGTTGACGCCGGCGACCCACTCGCCCCAGCGGGCGGCGGCGTCTGTCGCGGCCGCCTCGACGCGCGCTTCCCGCACCAGCTCCGGGTTGGCGTGGCGCAACAGCGCCGTCTCCAGCGGTCCGGCGTGGCCCATGTCGCTCGTGTGGTCGCCGACCGCCTCGAACCAGGTGAACGCGACCGCGTGGGCGCCTGCGCCGGCGCTGGCGCCGTCGTCCCTGGAGAGCCGGCGGGCGACCTCGGCCAGCGCCTCCACGTTGCCGCCGTGACCGTTGACGAGGACGAGGCGGTCGAAGCCGGCGGCGACGAGGCTCTCTGCGGTCTCGCGGACGTACCGACGGAACGCGTCGGGCGAGACCCAGAGCGTGCCGTCGAAGGCGCGGTGTTCCTCGCTGACGCCGACGTGGACCGGCGGCGCGACGACCGGCTCCGAGCGGTCGACATCGCCGTTGCCCTCTCCGTCCTCATCGTCCCCGCCGCCCGCACCGCTGCGGGCCGCGACCGTCTCCGCACCGGCCTCGGCGACCGCGACGGCGTTCAGCGCGTCGGTGCCCAGCGGCGCGTGCGGGCCGTGCTGTTCGGTCGCTCCGACCGGGAGGAAAGCCAGACGGCCGTCGTGGTCGCGCACGTCGGTCCACGTCGCCTCCGAGAGGTTCATGACTCAGGTAGCGGCGCCGACCGACATGAAGGCGACGACGACGTTCGGGTGGTCTCCCGAGTCGACGCCCGGGCCGTCCTCCAATTCGGGTTGCGGGCCGTCCCCCGAGTCAATCCCAGGCCGGCGCCCGCCTGCGCTCGGCGTCAGTCGTCGTCGACATCGGCGCGGGCGTGGCGCTGCTGGGCGCGCTCGACGAACTCGTCGGGAAGCTCGTCGATTTCGCCCGCCTGGACGCCCCAGAGGTGGGCGTACACGCCGTCGTTGTCGATGAGTTCGCCGTGGGTGCCGCGCTCGACGATCCGGCCGTCCTCCAGGACGACGATCTTCTCGGCGTCCTTGATTGTCGACAGTCGGTGAGCGATGGCGAAGGTGGTGCGGTCGGCGGTCAGGCGGTCGAGCGAGCGCTGGATGAGCATCTCCGTCTCCGTGTCCACGTCGGAGGTCGCCTCGTCGAGGATGAGTATCTCGGGATCTTTCAGGACGGCGCGGGCGATGGAAAGTCGCTGACGCTGGCCGCCGGAGAGTTTTACGCCGCGCTCGCCGATTTCGGTGTCGTAGCCGTCCGGGAGGTTGGTGACGAACTCGTGGGCCTCGGCGGCCTTCGCGGCCTCGACGACGTCCTCGTGGTCGGCGCCGAAGGTGCCGTATCGGATGTTCTCGGCGACGGTGCCGTAGAACATGAACGACTCCTGGCTGACGTAGCCGACGGCCTTGCGCAGGCTCGGAATCGTCACCTCGCGGATGTCGGTGCCGTCGATCTCGATCCCGCCCTCGTCGACGTCGTACATCCGCAACAGCAGCTTCAGGATGGTCGACTTCCCGGCGCCGGTCGGGCCGACCAGCGCGAGGGTGTCGCCGCCGTCGGCGGTGAAGGAGACGTCCTCGATGATGGTGTCGTCGTCGTAGCCGAAGCTGACGTTCTCGTAGCTGACTTCGCCGTCGTCGACGACGAGTTCGTCGGCATCGGGATCTTCCTCGATGCGAGCGGGCTCGTCCATCAGGCCGAACAGCCGCGCCGAGGACGCCCGGGCCCGCTGGTACATGTTGATGATGGAGCCGAACTGCGCCATCGGCCAGATGAACCGCTGAGTGAACAGGATGAAGACGACGAACTCGCCGGTGGTGAGCGTCCCGGTGAGCGGGCCGGGACCGGTGCCGCTGAACACCCAGAGGCCGCCGACGAGGAACGTGATGACGAAGCCGACGCCGGCGATGAACCGCAGTCCGGGGAAGAACTTGATGCGCGTCGAGATGGCGTCCCAGTTGGCGTCGAAGTACTCCATCGACACGTCGTCGACGCGGTCGGACTCGAAGCTCTCGGTGTTCGAGGTCTTGATGACCTGGATACCGCCGAGGTTGTTCTCCAGTCGGGAGTTCAGGTGGCCGACCGTCGAGCGCACGTCGGCGTACTTCGGCTGGATGACGTCGATGAACTTCCAGGTGAACGCCGCGATGATGGGCACCGGCAACAGCGCGACCAACGCGAGTTGAGCGTTCTTGATGAACAGGATGGAGGCGATGCCGAACACCATCACCGTCAGCCGGAACGTGGAGTTCATCCCCTCGTTGAGGAACCGCTCTAAGCGGTTCACGTCGTTCGAGAGGATGGACATCATCTCGCCGGTCTGCTTGTTGGCGAAGAAGTCCATGTTCAGCCGCTGCATCTTGTCGTAGGTGTCGGTCCGGATGTCGTGTTGGATGCGCTGGGCGAACGTGTTCCAGCCCCAGTTGCGGACCCAGTGGAAACAGGCACCGCCGAGGAACGCGAAGGCGACCAGTCCGATGGAGAACCAGAACTGTTCGGCCTGGGCGTCCGGAATCCACGCCGGCGGCAGCAACGACAGCGGGAACGACTCCTCGAACGGGATGGTCTGCCGGAAGATGGAGTCGATGGCGACCCCGATGAGGAGGATCGGCAGCAGGTCGAGAATCCGCGCGAGGACGCTGCCGAGGAGCCCGACGACGAACGGGACGGCGTTTTCTCGGCCGTATGAGCCGAACAGCCGTCGCATGGGGTTGTCCGTTTTCTCACGGACGTCCTCGAAGGGGTCGTCTTCGTCTGCGGGGTGGCTCATTGATATCGAGTCACGCGGTGGCGGGTGTTAAGTATTGTTTTCGATTCGAAAGGGTCCATCGGGGAGGGCATGGACTCTCCGGTTCAGGCGGGGGGTACGCAAGCCTTGCGGTGGTGTGCCGGCTGTTAACACGGTCAGAGGCGGCGGTCCTCGACCGCCGGGTCGACGTCGGCGGCGACGAGGTCGCGACGGACGCGTTCTCTGAGCGGCTCCGGTACGGTGTCGCGGCCGACCGGCACCGCCGTCTCGCCGTCGCCTTTTACCTTCCAGTAGAGGACGCAGTCGCTCGGGGCGTAGTACTCCACGCTGTAGCTGTCGGTTGCCCCGCGGTAGTGGACCCGCGCGGCGTATCCGTCGACCTGCCACCCGTCGCGGGCGGACAGCGCCGACAGCGACTCGGGACCGCCCCCGTCGTCGGGGGCGGTGTCGCGGTCGACGGCTCCGTCTTCGCCGGCGTCGTCACTCATATTTGCTCATCGTCGCCGGTCACTCCTCGGCCTTTCGGTACTCCTCGGGGACGACGACGCGGTCGCCGACTGAGAGGCCGGTGCGGTTGGCGAACCCGCGGGGCACTTCGAGCACGTACTTCCCTCGGCCGCGGTACTCGGTGAGGTCGTCGTCGCTCTCGACCGGTGCGTGGTGAATCATCGTGACGGTGCCGTCGGCGGCGACGAAGACGATGTCCAGCGGGAACGCCATGTCGCGCATCACGTACGTGTGGCGGCCCTCCTCCGGGTGGACGAACAACATTCCTTCGTTGCGGTCGAGGGAGTCGGTGTCGCTGAGACCCGTGTAGCGCTCGGCGTCGGTGTCGGCGACCGCGACGGAGACGGTCGCGAGGGTGTCGCCGCCTTCGCCGTCGACGACGGTGACGGTCGCGGTCGTGGTCTCGTCGCCGACGACGCCGATCTGAACGGCGGCGCCGGCGACGAGCGCGACGGCGACGAGGGCGCTGACGGCGACGGCGCGGGTATTCACGGGGCGGCGTTGCGGTCCGAGGGGTTTGAGCGTTCCGTCGGCGTCGAAACGTAACGTTGAACCGACCGCGCGGAGGAGTCGCTGTCGAGGGCTCGTGGTCTAGTGGTTATGACGCTTCCCTTACAAGGAAGAGGGCGGCGGTTCAAATCCGCCCGAGCCCAGTTCTCACGCGAGCGGTAGCGAGCGGTGAGAACTGCTCGCGAGGGCGGTTTGGATCAGGGAACGGAGCGAACGCAGTGAGCGAGGTGACCGTGGTTCAAATCCGCCCGAGCCCAGTTCTCACGCGAATCATCGCGACTGCGATCTAGAACCACCCGAGTCCGGCTTCGACACCCGCGACAGCGAACAGCGTCGTTCATTCCATTTCATCCACCCAAATCCAGCTAAGACGCCGACAATCGTTATACCGTCGGCCGTTGGAACCGACGGCATGGGTCACAGCCGGAGACCGGCTCACAGTGACGGGGACGGAGGCAGAGACGTATGAGCGCGAAGGGACTCGTCGTCGCGGCGGTCGTCGTCGTCGCCGTCGGCGGCGTCGCGGGGGCATTCGCTCTCGACGTAGGCCCGTTCGCCAGCGGTGTCGTCGCCGACGAGGACGACGCGACCGGCGCGTCGAGCACGACCGACACGCCCGCCAGCACCGGAACGGTGTACGACGGCGGCGAGGCCGGCACCGAGACGGCGTCGGCACCGCCGTTCAGCTTCCAGGTGGTTACAATCGAGGAGTGTGGCAACACCTGTCGGGACGTGACGGTCGAGCTGAACAATAATCAGGACCGCGAGGCGACCGGCGTCGAGGTGTACACGCGCATCTACGCCGGCAACAGCACCGACGCCGACGACAAGGTGTGGGAGGGCACCGAGAGCGTCGGTACCCTCGGCGCCGGGGGGTCGACCACTTCCACCCGACGCGTGGAGCTGTCCTACAGCGACGCGCTCGAGGTTCGCAACAACGACGGCTGGATCACGATTCTGACGACCGTCGAGTCCGACGACACCACGGTCACGTTCAAGGAACGCCGGGACGTCGACTGAGGGCGCCGGGTTTCGTAATCCATTTATTCCCTGTCGCCTTTCGGTGGTTTGCACGCCGCCTTAGCTCAGACTGGGAGAGCACTCGACTGAAGATCGAGCTGTCCCCCGTTCAAATCGGGGAGGCGGCATATTTCGAGACGGTGAGCACGGCGAACCGTCGAGAAAACGACGCCGACACGATTTGAGCCTGGAAGACGCAGCGCGAACGCAGTGAGCGACCGTTTTCCAACGTTCGAATCGAGTCAGCGTCGGTCTCCGCCCCCGACACCAACACTCCACGGGTTCGCGCCGACGACATCGACAATCCTCTTGACTCTCCAGCGCGACTCCCGATACCGTGCGCGACCGTCTCGACGCCGTTCTCGTCCGGTACAAACGCCCGCTTCGGTACGCGATGGGGGCACTCTACGTCGTCGCCGGCGCGATGCATTTCGTCTATCCGGCGGCGTACGCCGAGGTGATACCGCCGCTGTTCCCATACCGGCTCGCGCTCGCGTACCTCTCGGGGGTCGCGGAGGTCGTCCTCGGGGTCGGCGTGGTGGTCCCGCGGACCCGACGACTCGCGGCCTGGGGCCTCGTCGCGCTCCTGGTCGCCGTCTTCCCGGCGAACGTGTACATGGCGACCAGCGGCGTCGTCGTGCAGGCGGCGCCGGCGTGGGCCAGCGACCCCTCGACTGCGACGAGGTGGGGACGGCTCCCGCTACAGGCCGTGCTCGTTCTCTGGGCGTGGTGGTACACGCGGCCGCCGGAGGAACCCGCCGACTGAGCTACCGGGTCGGCGGCTCTGTGGGGTCTCGACGCCGTCGCTGACCCCACAGTTGCGGCACGGATCATAACCGGCTCTGTCGACGAGTGTCGGTGTGAGCTGCCGGCTACTCCTCGCCTCAGGGGTTCTCGGTCTCGTCACCGGCGTCCTCGCGCTCTCGGGCGTCACCGTCGCCGTCGTCGTGCACGCCCTCGGCGCCGCGCTGGCCATCGCCTTCCCCGCAGTCGCGGCCGCCAGCGCCGGCGACCGCCGGGTCGGTGCGCTCACGGCGGGGATGGTCGCCACGAGCGTCGTTGGCACCGTCTGGTTTCTGACCGGCGGGGGTGCCGCGGCCGCGGTCCACGTCCTCAGCGGCGTCGGGCTCTCGGCCGCCGCGGTGGTGCTCGGGATGGAGGACTGACCGCCCGGTCACCACTTCTTGTACGGGAGGAACTTCCCCTCGTAGGTGACCCGTACGCGGTCGCCCTCGTCGCGTTCGACGCGGTCGACGTGGCACTCGAAATCGATGGCGGACATGATGCCGTCGCCGAACTCCTCGTGCACGCAGGCCTTGATCGCGTCGCCGTACACCTGCGGAATCTCGTACAGCCGATACAGCATCGGGTCCGACGGGATGGTCGGGTCGTCTTCGCCCTTCCGAGGTGGCCGCTGGAGGGCGGCGACGACCGCCTCGTCGTCGACGCCGAGCGCCTCACACAGTGCCTGTGCCTCGGCCTCGCTGGCGCTGACGGCGCCCAGCACCAGCGCCGCCGTCCACACCTCGTCGCGCCCGACGACGTCGGCCAGTCGAGTGAAGGACACGTCGGCGGCCGCCTTCGCCTCGCGGAGTCGCTCCGTCACCGTATCGCGGTCGAGCATGGTCGACGATACGGCCGGCGACCCCAAGAAGACGCCGGCCACGCGTCGGCTTTTCCTTGCTGGGACGCCTACGTCAAGTATGAGCGAGCGCGTCGTCGTCCTCGGCGCCGGCGCAGGCGGCACGATGGCCGCGAACCGACTGGACCGCCAGCTCGCCGCCCTCGGCGAGGTGGTCGTCGTCGACCGCGACCCGGTCCATCGCTACCAGCCAGCGTACTACCTCCACCCGTTCGGCCACCTCGACCTCGACGACCACAGCCGCGACGTGGGGCCGTATCTCCGCGACGACGTGCGGTTCGTCGAGGCAGCCGTCACCGGCGTCGACCCCCGCGCACGAACCGTCGAGACCGACGCCGGCACCCTCGAATACGACCGCCTCGTCGTCACACTGGGCCACGCCGTCGCCGAGGAGCGGGTCCCGTGGGACGGCGAACCGGGCGTCTACCCGTTCTATCGCCCGGAGGCCGCCCGCGCGCTGGCGACGGCTCTGGAGCGGGTCGTCGGCGACGACGCGGCCGACGGCGAGAACGAGGCGGAGACGCCCGCCGCAGAGCCGTCTCGACGAGGCGGCGTCGCGACCGACGGCGCCGGCGTCGTCGCCGAATCCGGTCCCGTGCCGGAGCCGACGCCGGAGACGCCGTTGCGGGTCGTCGTCACGACGCCGACGAGCACCGTCTCCTGTGGCGGGTCGCCGCTGAAGATGGCGCTGCTCGCGGAGGATCACCTGACCGGTCACGGCGTCCCCTGCGAGGTGACGGTGACGACGCCCGGCGACCACGTGTTCGGCACCGGCAGGAAGGCGCGATACGACGACCTGGTTGCGGACGTGATGGACGACCGCGTCGAGCACGTGCCGAACTTCGACGTCGCGGACGTGACCGACGGCGTCGTCGTCGGCGAGGACGGCCGTCGGCTCCCGTACGACCTCTACGCGCCGGTGTCGCCCCAGCGGTGTCCGCGGGCGCTCACCGACGGGTCGCCGCTGACGACGCCGGTCGCCGGCGAGCCGGGAGAGTACGTCGCGACCGACCCGGAGACGCTCCGCCACCGGCGGTTCGACCGGGTGTACGCCCTCGGTGACTGCACCGACCTGCCAACCTCGAAGACCGCCGCCGCGGCGCGCAAGCAGGCGGCGGCCCTGACGGACAACCTCACGGCCGACGTGACCGATCGGGACCGCGAGGTCCACTACGAGGGCTTCGCCGCCTGTCCACTCTTGACCGAGGCCGGCAAGGCCGTCGTCGCGACGTACGACTACGACGGTGCGACCGCGCCGGCGGTGGAGTCCCGGCTTGGGTGGATCGCCGACGTGCACGTCTTGCCGCGGCTATACTGGCGGCTCTGGCTGCGGGGGTATCTGCTCGGCGTCTGAAGGGTGACAGCGAGCGCTGCCGCCAGACCACCGCCGGACTTTCCACGGAACAGGTCCTCGTCGTCGCCGTGTGGCTCGACAGCTTCCGCTCACGAACGGCGTGGACCGCCCACGCGAACGCCCGCGAGTACGACGCTCCCGTCGACCCCTGGCGACTCGTTCGAGTCGATCCTGATGCCGTCGAACGGTTCTCGGTCGTCTCGTTGCTGTGGGGCCTGGGACGGGTCCGCGGCGGCGACTGGGACCGCCCGGAGAACACCCGCGCGCTGGGCGAGACTTCGCTGTTCGAGGGGCTGCGACAGCGCTACGTCGAGGGCCGCGCATGGCCGGAGACCGACCACTACGACGAGGTGGTCGACCGCGTGGCCGACGGAGAGCGGTTCCACGGCTGCGAGAGCGAGGCGGAGCTGCGCGAGGCGTACTTCCCGGCCGTCGACGAGCTGTACGAGAGCGTCCGGTCGGAGGGCTACCGGCCTAACCGCGGCGCCGTCTACGGCGACCCCTCCGAGGTGGAACGGGTTCACGACCTGGAGCCGCTGGTGCTCGTCGGCCGCGACGGCGAGGTACTGTGGAGCGAAGGGTTCCACCGGTTGGGCGTGGCGCAGCTGCTCGACGTCGACAGGGTGCCGGTGTACGTCCTGCGACGCCACGCCGAGTGGCAGGCGGTCCGCGACGCGGTCGCCGGCGGCGCCGATCCGACCGGCCTCGGCGTCGACCCGGACCACCCCGACCTGCGTGACCTGCACGACCCACGCGACGCGACCGGATGAACGGCGCAGGTGGGTCGGCGACTGCGGGGCGTGCGTCCGGGAGAGGAGCTGAATCGGCCATAGCGGCCGTGTGACGGGGCTGTGGCGGCATCGAACCCGGGAGCCGCTCACTCGGCAGATTTATACGTGGTGCGTTCGTTACTCCAAAGGCAATGGCAACCGGTACGGTTGACTTCTTCAACGACACTGGCGGTTACGGATTCATCTCTACCGAGGACGCGGACGAGGACGTCTTCTTCCACATGGAGGACGTGGGCGGCCCCGACCTCGAGGAGGGACAGGAAGTGGAGTTCGACATCGAGCAGGCCGACAAGGGCCCGCGCGCGA
>JBDGTQ010000034.1:0-29720 GCA_042216705.1 Halolamina sp.
CCGGCGGCCCCGACCTCACGCTGAAGGAGGCCGAGGGCATCGCCGACAACATCACCGAGCGGCTGGACGCGTCGGCCAACGTCATCTGGGGTGCACGCATCCAGGACAGCTACAACGGCAAGGTGCGGGTTATGGCCATCATGACCGGCGTCCAGTCCGCCCAGGTCCTGGGGCCGAGCACCCAGAAGCAGGCCGACGAGTCCCGCGCCGCGCTGAACGACGACGTCGCTGCTTCGGAGTTCGACGCGAAAGCGAACGCCGAGGCGACCTCGGGTGCCGGCGGTTCCGAGCGCGCCTGGCAGTCCGACGGCGGACGCGAAGAGCCCGAGCAGAACAACGGGCTCGACGTCATCCGCTAACCGGACGCACGACACCACCGGAAACGCGCACGCAACCGTGGTCGACCGCCGACCGCGACCGTCGCTCTCGAACGCCGTTCTCACACCGACCAGCGACGGGGCCCACAGTGATTGCTGCGAGTCTCTCCCACCGCGGTGACCCGCGTGCTGACCCGGCGCCCATCGACATCCCCGTGAAACCGGTCGCGGCAATCGGTATCAGACCACGTCGCCGCGGACCGTCCGACCCGTCTGGTCGGCGCGGTACGATTTCATCGCCCGCGCCGCCTCCTCAGCACGGTTGTCGTCGAGGCCGAGCATCTCTAGGGCACCCGAAAGCGTCGGGAACGGCAGCTCACCCGCCCGGAGCTTCGCGAACGTCTCCTCGTCGCGGTGACCTTCGAGCCACAGACAGACCCCGCGAGGGTCGAGGATTTCCTCGTAGGAGTCGCGGGCGAGTGCACCGCGTAACCGCTGTGTGACGTTGTCCTCGAAGGAGGCGTTGCACACCTCCAGGTGGACCGGCTCGTCGTCGCCGAGGAGGTGGGCCCCGAGACAGCGTTCCGGGGCGACGTGACCGCTGTCGTTGGCGCGGACGTACTCGGGATGGGCTTCGGCCCACTCCGCCGAGACGGTCTTGCCGACCCCTTCGACGCCGTACTCCCGGCGGAAGCGCTCGGCGACCGCGTCGCCGTCTGACTCCAGTCGGATGTCCTTGGTCACGTAGATGTCCAACCGCTCGACGGGGTCCAGCCCGAGCGCGACGTCGCCGTACACCCAGACCTCGCGGACCGGGACGGGCATGCGCTCATCCTCGACGGCGTCGACGACTTCGGCCACCCTGTCGAGCGCGGCGTCGCGGTTCACGACCGTGCTTGCCGTCCCGGAGAGATGACCGTTTCGGACCGGGTGCGGGCCTGCGGTCGGGACACGGCGAACCGGACGCCGCCGCCGTGTCGGCGCCCCTTCGACCGCAATCCGTATCCCTCGGCCCCAGCAACCGGCAGCCGATGGAGTGCGACAAATGCGGCGACGACGCCGTCACACACGCCGCCTACTCCGGGTTACACCTCTGTGGTGACCACTTCCGTCGCTCGGTCGAGAAGCGGGTCCGTCGGCGCATCCGCGAGGACGACCTCCTCCCGGGAGACGTCACCCCGGAGGACCCGGAGACGTGGGTCGTCGGCCTCTCGGGCGGGAAAGACAGCGTCGTGCTCACCCACATCCTCGACGAGACGTTCGGCCGCGACCCCCGCGTCGAGTTGGTCGCGCTGTCGATTCACGAGGGCATCGAGGGGTACCGCGACGAGAGCCTGGCGGCCTGTCGGGAGCTGACCGCCGACCGCGACCTCCGCCACGAGACGGTTTCCTACGTCGAGGAGTTCGACGTCCGCATGGACGACGTCGTTGAGGACGACCCCGAGGGGATGGCTCCCTGCGCCTACTGCGGGGTGTTCCGGCGAGACCTCTTGGAGCGGTACGCCGAGGAGTACGACGCCGACAAGCTGTTGACCGGCCACAACCTCGACGACGAGGCACAGACGGCGCTGATGAACGTCCTCGAAGGCGACGTCGCACAGGTCGCGAAACACTTCGACGCCTCGCTCGGTGGGTTCGCCGACCGCGAGGACCAGGAGGCGTTCGTCCCCCGCGCCAAGCCCCTCCGGGACGTCCCCGAGAAGGAGGTCGCGCTGTACGCTCACCTCGCCGACCTCCCCGCTCACATCACGGAGTGTCCCCACGCGAGTGAGGCCTATCGCGGCGAGATTCGGGACTTGCTGCTCGAACTGGAGGAAAACCACCCCGGCACGCGACACTCGATTCTGGCCGGTTACGAGGAGTTGGCTCGGCTGGCGGCGGCGGCCTACCGCGGCGACGACGGCGACGGGGCCGACGACCTCGGCGACTGCGAGCGCTGCGGCGCGACGACCTCCGGCGACGTGTGCCGAAAGTGTTCGCTGCTGTCGGCGTTGGACGCCTGACCGACTCGACTCCGCTCCATTCTGCTCTGTGCCGCGCCGTGCTGCGTCGCTCAGACCTCGCCGACCGTCACCTCGAAGGGGACGACCTCGACGCGCTCGTACTCGCCGTCGCCCATCGCCGCGACGACCGCCCGCCCCATCTCGCGCCAGTCGGTCCGCAGCGCGTCGTACTCGCCGTCGGACAGCGCCGTCCGGAGTTCGCGCTCGTGGGCGGCCAGCCCCTCGCCACTCGCCTTCTTCGCCGCCGACCGCAGCGCCGCCTCGGAGTACGGCGGCGCGACGCGCTTCTCGTGGTAGCGGGTCCGTCCCGACGACGGGGACAGCCCCGCTGACTCGAACAGCGACCGGACCCGTTCGCCCAGCGCCACGTCGGTGTTGATGCCGTCGAGGTACGCGCGCCTGACGCGAGCTTCGAGTTCGGACTCGGCGTCGACCGTCGAGGAGACGCTCACCTCGGCGTTGTTCGGCTCGACGGCGGCGACGACGTCCGTCGAGACGCGGGCGAACTCGCGGACGGCCGCCGCCGGGTCGGGCAGGTTGATGAGCAGCGCCTGACAGACGACGCAGTCGAAGCGGTCGTCGGGAAAGGGCAGCCGCGTGGCGTCGCCGGCGACCGTCTCGGCGTCGGTCTCGGCGCGGGCGACCGACAACAGGTCGGTGGCGGCGTCGCAGCCGACGACGGTCGCGTCCGCGGGGGTCTCCTCTTCGAGCACCCGCGTGAGCTGGCCGGAGCCGCAGCCGACGTCGAGCACTCGCTCGCGGCGCCCGAGGTCGAGGCCGGACAACGCCGCCCGGGAGTCCCACAGCCCGCGGCGGGTCCGTTCGAGGTACTCGGGCGTGAATCGGCGCACGACCCCGCGTAATCGAGGCAGCGACAAAAGCGGGCCGATGCCGGTCGGCAGGCTGAGTCGCGGACGACGACCGGAAGCCGGCGGTCGACGATCCGCAATCCGCGACCACCAACCACCAACTCGCAACCGGCGCCCGCTACTCCGCCCGCAACGAGCGGACCTTCTCGACGTTCCAGGCGAACCCCTTGCCGTCCTCGTGAGGGGTCTCCAGAACGAGCGGCACGTCGGCCAGCTCGGGGTGGTTGACGATGCGTTCCATGCCCTCCTCGCCGATGTGGCCCTCGCCGATGTGGGCGTGTTCGTCCTTGTTGGTGCCACAGTCGTGTTTGGAGTCGTTGAGGTGGATGCACTCCAGGTGTTCCAGTCCGACGACCTCGTCGAACTCGGCGACGGTCTCGTCGACGGCCTCGGCCGTCGAGAGGTCGTAGCCGGCGGCGAAGGCGTGGGCGGTGTCCAGACAGACGTCGGGGTCCTGTTCGGAGCGGTCGAGCACGCCAGCGAGGTGGTCGAAGTCGCCGCCGAGTTTCGTCCCGCTGCCGGCGTCGGACTCGACGAGGACGGTGACGCCGTCAGGAACGGCGAGTTCGTCCAGCGCGGAGGCGGCGTTGTCGAGGCCGCCCTCGACGCCGGCACCGGTGTGCGCGCCCAGGTGGACGTTCACGTAATCGATGCCGAGGGCGGCGGCGGCGTCGACCTCCTTCTGCATCGCGTCGACGGACTTCTCGCGGAGGTCGGCTTTCGGCGTACAGAGGTTGACGAGGTACGAGGAGTGGATGACCCACGGCCCGGTGCCGTGCTCGGCGGTCGCCTCGCGGAACCGCTCGGCCTCGTCGTCACCGATGTCGGGGTCCTGCCACACCTGCGGTGAGTGGGTGAATATCTGCCCGCAGTTGCCGCCGACCTGGTCTTCGCGCCAGACGGCGTTGGCGACGTCGTCGTACGGCGGCTGCTCGTCGTCGTGGGTGGCCTTTCCGGACGCGATGGAGACGTGGGCGCCGACGCTGAGGCTCATACCCAACTGGTGGCCACGGCGGTGCAAATGCGTATCGGAACCAGACGCCCCCTATCTCTTCCCGTCGCACTCGACTCGTCAACCTCGGGCTACGCCGTCGGGTCCGACCGCTCACGAACCCACTCGTCGGCGCGGTACTTCGTCTCGGCCAGCGCGCGGGCCCGGGCGAGTTCGTCGTCGGTCCACGACCCCGCCTCGGCGTCGACCCAGGCGGCCAGCGCCTCCTCGAAGGCCCGGACCGTCTCCTCGCGGTCGGCGTCGACGAAGTCGGTCACGCCCGCGACGCGCTCGCGGAACCGCTCGGCGTCGATTCCGGGGTCGGCGAAGACCGCGAGATGGGCGGCGGCGGCGACGGCGTGGGTGACGGAGCCGTGCTGGATGACCGCGTCGTCGCGGCGGTACTGCGCGTTGCCGGCGAGCTTGCGGCCCGCTCCGTCGTCGCTCACGAGGTCGTGGGCGGGGTTCAGTCCGCGGAGGTAACACGCCGGTTGGTGGATGGACGGACGCTCGCCGGCGACGTAGTCGGCGTCGACGCCGAGAGCGTCGAACCCCGCCAACACCGGCTCGCACAGCAGATGGTAGCATTCGAGGAGATCGCCCGGCACCTCGTCGGCGGGGACCGCGATGGAGTAAGACACGTCGCCGTGGTTGTCGTGATAGATGCCGCCGCCGCCGGTCTGTCGCCGAGTCACCTCGACGCCGGCGGTCTCGCAGTGGGCCCAGTCGACGGTCGCCGGGTCCTGGCGGTACCCCAGCGTGAGACAGGACGGCTCCCAGCGGTAGAGCCGGACCGTCCGGGGGCCGCCGGCGGCCGCCGTCTCGGCGGCGACTTCGTCCAGCGCCATATTCATCGCCCCGGAGCGGGCCTCCTCGCGGACGAGCCGCCACTCGCGGTCGGCCAGGTCGGTCATCGTCACGTCATCGGCGGCCGGTCGTGAAACCGGTTTCGGGAACGTCGCGGCGGTCGCAGTCACGTCGTCGACGACCGCCTCACCGATTCGATATAGCACACGAAACTTTACCGCGACCGACGCGTCGCGCTTTTGTCCGGTGCCCGGGTAGGGCCCGCATGGTCGAGAACGTCGCCGGCGTCATCGCCGAACTCGAGCCGGAGGACTTCTACCTGCTCTCCGGCGTCGAGCAGGGGATGCGCTTCAGCGAGTGGGTGCGCGTCGACAAGCTGCCGGATTACGCCGACCTCACGCCGGAGGAGGTCGAGTACCGCATCGACCGCTGTGCCGACCGCGAGCTGATTCAACGTCAGACCATCCAGTACGAGGGGTATCAGCTCACCTTCGAGGGGTACGACGCGCTCGCGTTGCACACCTTCGCCGAGCGCGACACCGTCGAGGGGCTGGGCAGTCCGCTGGGCGTCGGTAAAGAGAGCGACGTGTTCGAGGCGCAGTCGTACAAGCCGATGGCGCTGAAATTCCATCGCGAGGGGTACACCGAGTTCCGGGCGGTCGACCGCGAGCGGGAGTACACCGCCGACCGCGACCACGTCTCCTGGCTGTACACCGCTCGGAAGGCCGCCGAGGCCGAGTACGACGTGCTGACCGAGCTGTATCCGGACGTGTCGGTGCCGCGACCGGTCGACCACAACCGCCACGGCATCCTGATGGCGAAGTACGACGGGGTCGAACTCGCCCGCGCCGACCTCCCGGAGTCCCAACTGGTCGGGGTGCTCGACCTCGTGATTCGGGAGATGGCGGCGGCGTACCGCGCCGGCTACGTCCACGCGGACATGAGCGAGCACAACGTCGCCGTCGCCGAGTCCGGGGTGACGGTGTTCGACTGGCCCCAGGCCGTTTCCACGGTCCACGAAAACGCCGCGGAGCTGCTGGCCCGGGACGTCGAGAACGTCGTCGGCTACTTCGATCGCAAGTATCCGCGGGCCGTCTCCGCCGTCGATACCGACGCCGTCGCCGACGCCGTCGTCGCCGACGAGTTCGAGTCGGTTCGCGCGTTCACCGGCTCGTAAACGACTCACGGCGATACGAAATCGCGAACTGGCGGAGGAGTGCCGTACGCATCCGTCGAGTGCTGACCGCCGTTTGAATCCGACCCTCAGTCGTCCGCTGAGACCGACTCTTCGGTCACGTTGATCGGGATGGTCTCCTCGTCGCGTTCGCCGAAGCCGGCGCTGAGGATACGGGTGAGCGCCTCCTCGACCGACTCGTCGGTCGGCGTGACGTCGTCGGGGTCGACTTCGATGACGAAGCCGGTGGTGATGTTCGGCGCCGTCGGCATGAACAGGACGATGCGACCGTCGGGGGTCGTCTTCCCCGTTTTGAACGCCGTCATCCGGATGCCTTCCCACGGCTCCAGCTTCACCGGCTTCTGTAAGTCTTCGGTTCCGGTGAGCGCGGTTTCGACGGCGAGCTTCGAGGCGTTGTACAGCACCCGTACCAGCGGGACGCGGTTGATGAGGTCGTCGAGATACCCCTCGGCGACGCGGCCGGCGGTGGTCCGCATCAGGTATCCGACGCCCATCACGAACGCCATGAACAGTACGACCGACAGCGAGACCTGCAAGAACTCTGCTGCGGGAGCGGGTAACCCCTCGACGGTGATGGTCGGGAAGGGGAGGTTGAGGAGCCGGGCGTACAGCCAGTTGAACACGAAGAGGATGACGAGCACCGGCACGACGATGACCAGCCCGCTCGCGAAGTCGCGCTTCCAGGAGGACATCTCTCGTCTATCACGTTGCCGTCGGGGGTCTTAGTGGTGGCTACACCGACGCCCGGTCCGTCACCCGGTGAGGACGGCTCGGGCCGCGAACAGGAGGTTCTTCTTGCGTTCGCGGACCCGACGGTAGAAGTACGAGAGCCACTTCTCGCCGTAGGGAGCGTACTGCCAGACCTCGTGGCCGTCGGCGGCGAGGTCGCGCTGGGCGTCGCCGCGGACGCCCATCAGCATCTGTATCTGAAAGTCGCGGTCGTGTCGCTCGCTTAGGCCCTCGGCGTGGGAGATCATCGCCGGGTCGTGGCTCCCGACGGCGACGGTGCCGACGTAGTGTTCGAACAGCCACTCCAGGTCAGCCCGGTAGCGCTCGTCGACTTCCTCCTTGTCGGTGTACGCGACTGACGGTCCCTCATCGTAGGCGCCCTTGACGAGTCGGATGGCGCCGGGAACGTCCGCGAGGCGTTCGAGGTCGTCGCGGGTCCGCCGCAGGTTCGCCTGCACGCACTGACCGACGCCGCCGTCGAACTCCCTGGCGAGCTCCTCGAAGGCGTCGAGCGTGGCGTCGGTCGTCGCCGCGTCCTCCATGTCACACCAGACGAACACGTTCCGGGCGGCGGCGGCTTCGACCACCCGGCGGTAGTTCTCGCGGAACACGTCGTCGCCGACGTCGATGCCGAGCTGTGAGGGTTTGACCGAGACGCAGGCGTCGAGGCCGCTGTCGGCGATGTCCTCGACGAGGTCGACGTACGCCCTCGCGTCCCCGTCGGCGGGCTCGCGCTCGTCGTAGTGCTCGCCGAGCAGGTTCAGAATGACGCCGACGCCGTCCTCGTTGGCCGAGCGGGTGTGCTCCAGCGCCGCCGCGGGCGATTCGCCGGCAACGAATCGACTGGCGATGGGCGGAATCATGAGCAAGCCTTTCCGGGCACTCGACATGACTGTTTCTGTCCGGGGCGGCGACCGTCGACTTCCAACGCCGACGCGACCGGAACTCGGGGTCGTTAAATCGGGGGCTGTCGTTGACCCCGCATGGTCGGCTCTCTCGTCTCGCTGATCGTCGGTGCGCTGTGGGCGATGGTCCCCGCCTACGTCCCGAACAACGCGGCGGTGGTCGCCGGCGGCGGTCGGCCCATCGACGGCGGCCGGACGCTCGGGGAGACGCGGCTGCTGGGCGACGGGAAGACCTGGCGCGGGACGGCAGTGGGCACCGCAGTCGGCGTCGCCCTCGCGGTCGGGTTGAACGCTCTCAACCCAGTCGTGAGCCGACTCCTCGGCGTTTCGGCGGGGACGCTCCCGACGTTTCCGCTGGCCGCCGCCGTCGCTCTCGCCGTCGGCGCGATGGCCGGCGACGTTGCCGCCTCGTTCCTCAAACGCCGCAGCGGCCGCGAGCGCGGCGCCGCGTTCCCGCTGCTCGACCAGCTCGACTTCGTCGCCGGCGCGCTCGGACTGGCGGCGCTGGCGGCGCCGACGTGGTTCGGGTCGACGTTCACCCCGGCCCGGCTCGTCGTCGTCGTGGTCGCGACGCCCCTGTTGCACGTCGGCACCAACGTCGTCGCCTACGGCATCGGCGTGAAGGACGAACCCTGGTGACCGCACGAGAGACGCGAGAGTTCAACTGCGAAGCCGGGACCACGTCGTGGCGTGCGCTGACGACCGGCCGCGGGGAGAACGAGGCGGGTGCGCGGTCACTCCCCCGCGGTGCGCTTTCGACCGCCTGTTCGCCACGCGCGTCGCCGCCGCGGCGAGACCGTCCGGCTTATGAGCCGACGGACCGCCTGTGGACACGATGGTCGACGAGCAACTCATCGCCGCGCTGGAGGCGGCCGAGGCGGTCAAGTTCGGAGAGTTCGAACTTTCTCACGGCGGTACGAGCGACTACTACGTCGATAAATATCTCTTCGAGACCGACCCGGCGTGTCTGAGGCTCATCGCCGATGCCTTCGCCGACCGCGTCGGCGGCTCGAAGCTCGCCGGAGTCGCGCTCGGGGCGGTCCCGCTCGTCGCCGCGACCGCCGTCGAGACCGACAGCGAGTACGTCATCGCCCGGAAGGCAGCCAAGGAGTACGGCACCGGCAACCGCATCGAGGGGCGGCTGGACGACGGCGAGGAGGTCGTCGTCCTGGAGGACATCGCGACCACCGGTCAGTCCGCGGCTGACGCGGTCGCAGCGCTCCGCGAGGCGGGCGCCGTCGTCGACCGCGTGCTCGTCGTCGTCGACCGTGAGGAGGGCGCCGCCGAACTGCTCGCCGACCACGACGTGGAGCTCGAATCGCTGGTGACCGCCTCGGAACTGCTCGCCGACGCCGACGACAGCGCCGACAGCGACGGCGACGGCGACTGACGGACGCCGGAGGACACATCACGGTTGCACGACACTGTGTAAAACGCCCGAAATCGCTTCCGAAGTATTCATGCTTACGTAACCTCCAAATCGAAGTCATGAACAGAGCGGAGAAGGCCGCCCTCCAGCTGCAGGCGGTCGAGGTGTTGCGGATGCTGAAAGAGACGCGAACGTACGACGAGCTGGCAGAGGTGACGGGACTACCTGCGGGGGACCTGAACCGCTACGTCAACGGACACGTCCTGCCCGGCGTCGAGCGCGCCCGAGAGGTCGTCTCCGGCGTCGGTCGGGACGCACTGGCCGACGAGCTGGAGAGTCGAGTCGGCTTCGACGACGAGGGGTACGTCGACAACTCCGACGTGGTGTTCGACCAGCCGTTCCTCGATCTCGTCGCGCCGGTCGTCGCCGAGGCGTTCGAGTTCGACAGTCCCGACGTCGTCCTCACGGCGGCGACCGACGGCATCACCATCGGCGCGGCGATAGCGAGCTACTTCGACGCCCGGCTCGCGTACGCGAAGAAGTCCAAAGAGACCGCCGTCGAGAAGTTCGTCGAATCCCGCCAGCGACTCGCCTCCGGCATCGAACTCACCTACTACCTCCCGGCGAGTGCGCTGTCGGCCGGCGAGACGGTGTTGGTCGTCGACGACCTCATCCGCTCGGGCGAGACCCAGGAGCTCCTGTTGGACATCGCGCTCCAGTCGGACACCGACGTTGCCGGCGTGTTCGCGCTCATCGCCGTCGGCGACGACGGCTTCGGCCGCGCGGACGAGATCGTCGACGCCCCCGTCGGCGCGTTGACGACGTTCGAGCCCTGACCGGACCGTAGGCGACGCCAGGTCTACCGCCTTGTATACACTTTCGTGTCCAATTTCTCGTTTGCGTCGAGGGCGCGCGTCGTTTCTGGTCAGCGTTGTGCATGTCTGAAGATTTCGATGGGAACGATTAAGTCGGTATACGTGATTACGCATATTCACGCATGGGGTTCACCGAAGCGCTGGCGTCGTACTTCGACGTCGAAGCGCACGGCTCGGACGTTCGAACGGAGCTGCTCGCGGGGTTGACGACGTTCCTGACGATGAGCTACATCGTCGTTCTCAACCCGGCGATTCTAACCGACTTCCCGGACGACAACATTCCGGGCGGCATCGCGATTCAGGGGTACTCGGCGACGGAGGTGTATCAGATGATCGCGGTGGTGACGATTCTGGCCTCTATCGTCGCCGTGCTCGTGATGGCGTTCTACGCCAACCTCCCGTTCGGGTTGGCGCCGGGACTCGGACTGAACGCCTTCTTCGCCATCACCGTCATCGGCGTGCTGGGCGTTCCGTGGCAGACGGCCCTGGCCGCGGTCGTGACCGAGGGCGTCCTGTTCGTCGTTCTCACCGCCGTCGGCGCCCGGGAGTACGTCATCAAACTGTTCCCGGAGCCGGTCAAGCTCGGCGTCGGCTCCGGTATCGGACTCTTCCTGGCCATCATCGGTCTGCAGGCGATGGGTATCGTCGTCGACGACCCGGCGACGCTGGTCTCTCTCGGATCGGTCGCCAGCAACCCGGTCGCCATCCTCTCCGTGCTCGGCCTGTTCCTCACGCTGGCGCTGTACGCTGCCGGGATTCGCGGCTCTATCATCGTCGGCATCGTGGTGACGACCGTCGCCGGCGCCCTCGCAACGCTGGCCGGCCTCGTGGAACCCGGGACGCTCGCCATCGACGCCGTTCAGGCCGGCGGTGTCGACGCGGCCAAGCTCCCGGGAGCGACGTACGACATTACCCCGCTGGTCGGCGCGTTCCTCGCCGGCTTCGACAACTTCGAGCCGTTCGCGTTCGCGCTCATCGTGTTCACGTTCTTCTTCGTCGACTTCTTCGACACCGCCGGAACGCTCGTCGGGGTCGGACAGGCCGGCGGCTTCCTCGACGAGGAGGGCGACTTCCCGGACATCGACGAGCCGCTGATGGCCGACGCCGTCGGCACGACGGTCGGCGGGATGCTCGGGACTTCCACGGTGACGACGTACATCGAGTCCGCGACCGGCGTCGAGGAAGGCGGTCGGACCGGGCTCACGGCACTCACCGTGGCCGGGCTGTTCGTCCTGTCGCTGGCGTTCGTCCCGTTGGCGGCCGCCATCCCGCTGTACGCCTCCCACATCGCGCTCGTCGTCGTCGCGGTGCTGCTGTTGCGCAACGTGACCGACATCGACTGGGACGACTTCACCCACGCCGCCCCGGCCGGACTCACCATCCTGGTGATGCCGCTGACGTACTCCATCGCCTACGGCATCGCGGCCGGCATCGTCTCCTACCCCATCGTCAAGGCCGGCGCGGGCGAGGCCGACGAGGTCCGCCTCGGTCAGTGGGCGCTCGCCGGCGCGTTCGTCCTCTACTTCTTCGTCCGGACCAGCGGCGTGCTCACGGGTCAGCTCTGAGCCGCCGCCGTCTCGACTGGGGCCGTTTGGGGCGGGTCGCCGTTGACGCGACCCGCCCCAACCACAAGGATTTCATCGGCGCCGTCCCGCGACGTGGTGTATGAATAGGAGTCGCCTCCCTCGCCGGTGGGTCGTCCGCGCGGTCGCCGCGGCGCTGGTCGTCGCGCTGTTGGCCCCCGCGGCGGGGACGGCACTGTCCGGCGGAGCCGCCGAGCCCGGGGAGCTGAGCCCCGGCACCGTCGAGCGAACGCCGAACGGCTCGACGGTCGTCTCCATCCAGGGGTTTCACTTCCAGGGAACTGGCTCATCGAAGAAGCCCGCCCGACTCGTCGCTGCGAACGGCACCGCGGAGACGCAGTGGCTGTTCGGCGGCGGAGCGGTCGACGCGCGCTGGTTCTACGACGTCGACCCGCTTCCGAACGGGAATCTCCTCGTCAGCTCGACCAACCCGGAGGGAACGGTCGTCTTCGAGCTGGACCGCCAGACGCGGGAGCCGGTGTGGACCGAGCGCCTGGACATGACCGACACCCACGACGTCGACCGGTTGAACGACACCCACCTCGTCGTCGCCAACATGCGTAACTACGACGAGGAAAGCGGCGTCTCCAACGACCGTATCGTCGTCTACGACCGGGTCGAGGGCGAAATCGAACGCGAGTGGCTGTTCCGCGACCACTACCCCAACTCGACCGACGGCGGCTTCAACGAGGACTGGAGCCACGTCAACGACGTGGACGTCATCGACGACCACCGGGTGTTGCTGTCGCCGCGGAACTTCGACCAGGCGGTCGTACTCAACCTGACGACCGGAACCATCGAGCAACGGCTCGGCGCCGACGACGAGTACGACATGCTCAACGAGCAGCACAACCCGGATTACCTCCGCAGCGACGCCGGGAACCCGACGATACTCGTCGCCGACTCCGAGAACGACCGCGTCGTCGAGTACGCGAAGGTCGACGGCGAGTGGCGACAGACCTGGGTCGTCGGGGAAGGCCAACTGAACTGGCCGCGGGACGCCGACCGCCTCCCCAACGGCAACACGCTCATCGTGGACTCGCTGAACCACCGCGTCATCGAGGTGACCCCGGACGGGAAGGTCGTCTGGGAATATTACGCCACCTGGGGACCGTACGACGCCGAACGGATCGGAACTGGCGACGGGTCCTCACAGGACGGCCCGACCATCCGCGACATGGGCGCACAGGGCGAGTACGCGCTGCGTGGGTCGGCGGGACTGCTCGAAGGGACGAGTTCGCCGTTCGCCGATTGGATGGCTCGGACCACGGCGGGGACGCCGCTGGCCGGCCTCGGTGAGACGGTCGCCGCGCGGTGGGCCCACGTCACTCCCTGGATTCGGCCGGTGTGGATGACCGGTTGGGACTTCGCGTACGCGGTCGGCGCTGCCCTGGTCGGACTCGGCTGGGGCCTCGGCGAGGGCATCTACCAGCGTCGCCGGCTGCTGGCCGTCGCCCGTGCGTTCGTCGGCCGGGGCCAGACGCTCATCGGCGGCGGGTCGTAGTCCGCGTCGTCGCCGTCCGACGGCGTTCGCCCGCGATGGCCGAACGACCACACAGGCCCGTCGTGCTTTTATTTCCGACGCCGTTATGTTCGGACGATGAGCGATCTCATCCTCTACGAACTGCAGGGCTGTCCGTACTGCGCGAAGGTCAAGAACAAGCTGTCCGAGCTCGGCCTGGAGTACGAGTCGAAGATGGTCCCGAGTTCCCACGCCGAGCGCACCGAGGTCGAGGAGGTCAGCGGCCAGACCGGCGTGCCGGTGCTGGTCGACGAGGCACACGGCGTCGAAGGGATGCCCGAGAGCGACGACATCGTCGAGTACCTCAACGAGACCTACGGCGACGCCGCGTAAGCGTCGGCTCCGCGTTCCGTCCGTTAGTTTCTTTCACTGCGTGCCCACGGCCAAGTGACTAGCAGCTGCCGACAGCCGCCCCGAACTTCCCTCAAGCTTCGACTTCGTCGGGCTCGCTGGCGCGCTCGCGGAGCAGGTCGCGGATGCGGTCGGGGTCGTCCACCTCGGCCAGCTCCTCGATGGAGACCAGCCCGGTGCCGGCGACCGCGTCGCGGTCGGCGCTCTGTTCGGTGAAGTACACCGAGCGGGTCTGGGTGACCGCACCGAGCGACGACATGATGCGGGCGCGCTTCTCGGCGCGCTTGGTGAACCGAGAGTGGCCGGTGAGCAGGGTGCGCTCGGTCTCGGCGTCGTCCTCGGTGACGGACTCGAACGGCGCCCGCACCGTCGGGTGGACCGTGAAGCCGGCGTCGGTGAGCACCGCGACGACGCGTTCGTCGTCCGGGTCGGCCTCGGGGTCGTCCGGCGTCGGCTCCTCGTCGCGGACGTCCTCGGCGCCGTCGAGAACGTCGACCGGGTCCGAGAACGGTCGGTCGAACAGGTCTTCGAGCTGGACCGCGACCTCGATGGAGGCGTTCATGCCGTCCTCGTACTTCGAGACGGTCCGCCGGGAGACGCCCAGCTCGGAGGCCAGCCGACCCAGGCTCCAGCCGCGCTCCTCGCGCTCGTCGGCGAGCAGGTTGCCGTCGATGCTGACGTAGAGCCCGCCCGGGGCCGCGTAGATGAGCGGCGGGACGCCTTCGACGAAGAGGTCGTAAGCGGTGTCGGGGTTGAACACGGGGACGCCGTGACGGAAGTAGACGACCTCCGGTTTCAGCTCCTCGTCGCGGGTCCGGAGGCCGACGACCAGCGGCGTCGCCGAGAGGTGTTCGCCGAGGCGTCGCATCTCGCCGGCGGTCGCCCCGTCGAAGGCGTCGACGTTACCCAACACCTTCAGCAGGACGAGGTCCTCCCCGCGACGGGCCGCGAGGTCGAAGCTCCGGGGGCGGACCTCGCAGCGGTCGCTCACCACGAACCCTGCGTCTTCGAGCATCGCGGTGATGTTGCCGATGAGGGCGGACCGGGACATGAAACGGTCTAAGCCGTTCATCCCTAATATGCGTTTCCCCGGTCGAACCACCGACGTCTCCGGATTCGTGGCGAGAGTGGGCGGTATCTTTTTGTACTATTATGATGCCCACTTCGGGCCGGCTCTCCACCGGCGACGTCGCCACGAGCCCCAGTCTGGCGGTCCGAAAGCGGCCGACGCGAAAGGGACTTGCGGCCGACCGACCAACGACCGCCGATGACGGTCCTCGGCATCGACGACACCGACTCCCGCGAGCGGGGGATGTGCACTACCTACCTCGCCGCGCGGGTGACCGAGCGCCTGCGCGAACGCGGCCGGGTCGAGCGTCTGCTGCTGGTCCGGCTTAACCCCGCGGTCGAGGCCAAGACCCGCGGAAACGCCGCGCTCGCGGTTCACACGGACGTTCCCCCCGAGGAGGCGCTCGCGGTCGCCGCCGACGAACTCGCCCCGCTGGCCGAGGTCGAGGACCCGCGGACGAGCCCCGGAGTCGTCGCCGCCGACGGCGACCCGACGGCCGTCGACGACGACGTCGCCGCGTTCGCCCGCCGGGCGGTCCGTGACTTCCAAGAGCTGGACGACGCCGTCGCGCTCGCCGAGTCGGAGGGGTTCGCCCACCGCGGCTGGGGAACGGACCCGACCGGTCGCGGCCGGATCGGCGCGCTCGCGGCCGTCGGCGCCTGGGCCGCCTTCGAGGGGTGGACGTACGAGCACATCTCCTACCGCGCGTTCGACCGCTGTGGGACCCCCCGCGACGTCGACGACGCGTCGGTGTTCGACGCCGCCGCCGACGCCTACCCCGCGGCGTGGGACACCGTCGACCGCGAGGCGGGCGAGGCGGTCTGCGTCCCCAACGCTCCCGGGCCAATCCTCTACGGGATTCGCGGCGACGACCCCGAGGCGGTCCGCCGGGTCGCCGCCGGAATCGACTCCGAGACGGTCGAGCGCACCGCCTTGTTCCACACGAACCAGGGGACGGACGGCCACCTCCGGACGGCCGCGTCGCTGGCGGAGCTGCGAGACGGACGCGCTTACCGCGTCGACGGCGTCGTCGCCGGCGAGCCCGAGACGCGGGCCGGCGGACACGTGTTCGTTCCCCTCCGCGACGAGGGGGCCGGTTCGACGACCGAGAACGCCGCCATCGACTGCGTCGCCTTCGAGCCGACCAAGCGGTTCCGCGACCGGGTCCGGAAGCTCCGATCCGGCGACCGGGTCACGGTCTGTGGCGAGGTCGGGCGGGGGACGCTGAAGCTGGAGAAGTTCGCGCTCCGGGAGCCGGTGACGACCGAGCGCCGCGTCCCGGACTGCCCCGACTGCGGTCGTCGGATGTCCTCCGCGGGCCGCGACCAGGGGTATCGGTGTCGCGACTGCGGGACGTCGGCGCCCGGGAAGACGACGGTCGCGGTGGAGCGCGGCCTCGACGTCGGCTGGTACGAGGTGCCGCCGGTCGCCCGCCGGCACGTCGCCAAGCCCCTCGTCAGAGGCGGGTTCGACGCGCCGACGCACCCGGAGCGGTGAGCACGAGCGGCGACGGCGACGGGTGCGGTGACGGCGGCGAGCGCGAGGACCTCGGCGGCCGCAGTGACCTCAGTAGCAGCCGCCCGCGCCGGCGCCGGCACAGCTCGCCGCCGTGGCGCCGGCTGCGGCGGTGGTGACGACCGCGCTGGTGGCGTCCTCGGCGTAGTCCCGCGGCTGGCCCCACGCGACCGGTGCGACCCCGTCGTCGATGTCGTGGGCCTCGAACATCGCCTCGCGGAGGTCGGCGGTCCCGAACGTCGGTTCCGTCGCGGTTCGAGCGGCGAGCGCCCGGCTGACGGCGACGCGGCGACACTGCTCGGCCTCGAACAGCTCGTCGCCGTCGAAGGTGAACTGCACGTCGTAATGGCGGACGAACACGTCCTCGAAGGGGTCGTACAGCGCCCGCACGGCGTCGCCGACGAGCTCCCAGACGAGGTCCGCGTCGGGCGACTCGACGTCCTCTCCGAGGGCAAACCGAGCGATCGGGACGACGATGGGTTCGCCTTCCGGTCCCTCGTTGACGACGGCGACGCCGGTGACGCCGGCGTCGATGATGCCGTAGCCGGCCGGGTCGACGCGGGTCGAGAGCGCGGTGTCGGCCGCCGACTGGCGGCGTTCGAGGTCGACCTGTTCGTCCGGCTCGTCGTCGCCGAGCAGTCGCGCGAGCAGGGAGGGCATCTCGGACGTTCGTTTCGCGGACGAGCACTTTACTTTTCCTTCGGCCCTCCCGACCCGCTCCCGACGGGTCGCTCAGTTCTTCAGGCCGCTCCCGGTGAGTGCCACCACCACGTCGTCGCCGTCGTCGACGACGCCGCGCTCGCGGTAGCGTTCCAGTGCCGCCGGCGCCACCGCACAGGTCGGCTCCGTGTAGAAGCCGCGCTCGTGGAGCCTATCGAGCGCCCGCCGGGTCGCGTCGGCGTCGACGGCGACGGCGTCCCCGTCGGTGGCCGCGATGGCGTCGCGGATGGCGTCGGCCTGGACCGGCTCGCGGATCTGAATCCCGTCGGCGGCGTCGTTGCTCCCCTCGGCCGGGCCGTGGCGGGCTACGGCGATGGGGGCGTAGCCGGCGGCCTGGGCGCCGAGCATCGTCGGCACCGCGTCTATCCAGCCGGCCTCGGCCAGCACGCGGAAGCCCCGATAGGCGCCGAGGAACAGCGTTCCGTGACCCAACGGCGCGAGGAAGGCGTCGGGGGCGTTCCAGCCGCGCTGGCAGGCGAGTTCGTAGGCGACGGTCGCGGTGCCGGCGAAGAAGGCCGGGTTCCAGGCGTGGCTGGCGTACCAGCCGTCGCCGGCCCGAACCGCCTCGAGACAGGCGTCGGTCACGTCCTCCCGGGAGCCCTCGACGCGGACCGGCTCGGCGCCCGCGCGACGGATGGCCCGCAGCTTCGCGTCCTTGACGTCGGCCGGGACGTAGACGGCGGCGTCGATGCCGGCCCGGGCGGCGTAGGTCGCAATCGCGGCGCCGGCGTTGCCCGAGGAGTCCTCGACGACGCGGTCGACGCCGAGTTCGGCGGCCCGAGACAGCGTCGTCGTTGCGCCGCGGTCCTTGAACGAGCCGGTGGGGAAGACGTACTCCAGCTTGAACTGGGCGCCCCACGCCGGCGCGTCGACCAGGGGGGTGAACCCCTCGCCAAGAGAGACGCGGCGCTCGACGGGGAGCAACGACTCGAACGCCCACAGTCCGTCGCGGGCGTCGACCCCCTCGGGTGCGGGCGGGCCGCCCTCCAGCAGCGGGCGCTCGGCGAACCGCAACGGGTGGCCGCACTCGCAGCGCCAGCGGTCGGCGTAGGTGTTCGCGCAGTCGGGGCAGACGAGGTCGGCGGGCATACCGGACGTCGGGGGCGGCGGATACCAGTAGGTGTCGGTTGCGACTGTGACGTGTCGGGTGGCGCTCCCTCCCTTCTCGACCGTTCTGCCGGCCTCACCGTCGTGACCGCTGTCTCCTCGAGAAGGCGGCGTTCAGACGAGCGACGTCGGCTCGATCGCCGCTCGACCCGGCCGCCGCGTCTCAGTACGAGTCGACGTCGGTCCCGACCGAGCAGACGTACTCGCCGGAGGCGACCTGCGGGAGTCGGCGAGCGCGCCAGAAGATGCCGGGGTTGTCGGCGGTCACCCGCGCCTGCAGCGTGCCGAAGGTGTCGCTGACCTCGAACAGCACGTCGCCGCGCTCGACGCGCTCGCCGAGGTCGCGCTGGAGCCGGACCAGCCCGCCGGTCGGGGAGCCGTACTGATCGAAGCCGGCGGCGCGGGTCTGGCTCTCGGAGTCGGCGTCGTCGTCGAGGAAGTCGTAGTGGCGGAGCACGTTGAACACGCCCTCGACGCCTTTGCGAATGCTGGTCTCGTCCCAGCCGACGCTCCCCCCGAGCTCGGGGTCGACCGTCGGGACGCCCTCGTCGGGCGCGGCGCGAGCGAGCTGGCCGTCCGGTCCCTTCTGGTCGAGAACGTAGCCACAGCCGAAGGCCTTCGCCAGTTCGAGACACTCCCGATGGAGCCGGTGGCGCTTGCCACAGCGCACCCGCACCTCGTCTATCATCCGACTCGTTGACCCCTGATGGAGGTCGAGTATCACGTCGGCGCGGGTGGCGACCTCGAACGTCGCCGCCGCAATGCGCTCCGAGGAGGTGCCGTCGGCGTCGCCCGGATACGCGCGGTTCATCTTCGTGTCGTCGATGGGGTTGCGGTGCTGGGCGAGCTGGAAGGCGTGGTAGTTCACCACGCCGACGACGAGGACCGTTCCCGACAGGGTCTGCGGGTCCAGTCGCGGGACGACGCGGTTGATGACGCCCAGTCCGTTCAGCTCGTCGCCGTCGCTGACCGCCTGCAGATACAGCGTCGGCCCGTCCGCCGTCCCGTTGACCACGGCGACCGGCAGCCCCACCACGGAGCCGTCGCGGGTCTCCCCCACCTCCAGCCGCCCGGTGTCGATTTCACCGGGAGCCGCGCTCGCTGTTCCGAGCGAGGTACTCATTGGTCCTAACTCGGTGCCGACCCCCTTTAGCCGTTCGATAAGCAGGGAACGTCGCCGGCCAGTCCCGCGCGTCGTCGACTCTCCGGAGTCTCCCCGCTCGCCGGGGTCGCTGCTGGTCGGCGGGGGAGCCGGACGGTGGGCCGCGAGGCGAAGCCGACGGGAATTTGTCGCCGGCGCGACTATCGGCGAGCGTGTCCCGCGACGACTCGACCGAGGGCCGGCGGCCGTCGAACCGGCGCCCCGACCGCCCATCGACCGGCGGCCTCGCCGACGCGCTGAACGTCCGGCGCAACGCCGCCCGAGGGGCCGCGGTCGGACTGGCCGTCGCCGTCTTCGCGTATCTGGTCCGCGTCCTCGAGCTGTTCGGCCCGTTCGGGGGGACGCGCGAGTTTCCGGTGGTCGGGGCCGAGGGGTGGTTCCTGCTGCTGGCGTTCGTGCTGTTCGCGTCGACGACGCTGCTGGCGGCGGCGGCGTTCACCCTCGGCTCCGCGGTCCGTCTCGTCCGCGAGGTCGAGTGAGCGGACGCCGAACCGACGGACGGCCGGCGACGGCCGCGTTCAGTCCTCGAACTCCCGGGGGTCGCCGACGATGTCGCCGAGTCGCTCGGCGCCCGCGCGGGTCCCCTTCGCCAAGAGCACGTCGCCGGCGTGGAGCCGCGTGTCGCCGTCGGGCGACACCAGCCACTCGTCGTTCTCGTCGTCGTCGCCGGGTCGCCGGACGGCGACGACCCGGCAGCCGGTCTCGCCGCCGATGTCGGCCGCCGCCAGCGTCCGGTCGGCGACCGCGGCGTCGGCGGCGACGGTGAGTCGAACGATGACCTCGTCCGACTCCTCGACTGCCGCCGCGACGACCGGGTGCGCCGGGAGCCCGCGCAACACGCCCTCGGAAATCTCGAGTGCGGCGTCGCTGACGACCTCGGTGGCGGCGGCGACGTGGGCCAGCCCGCGCAACTGGACCGGGTCGGCGACGCTGCCGGCCGCGCGCAACACCCACGCCTCCAGGCGGGCCTTCAGCGCGTCGACCTCCGCCTCCAGCTCCGACACCTCCTTGGCGACGGCGGTGCTGTCGAAGAGGACGGCGCCGTAGGAGAGGTCGACGGCCAACTCACTCACGTCTTTCATCAGCACGAGCGTATCGACCGCCCGCGAGAGGTCGGTGTCGGCGTCGGCCGGCGGCGTCGGCGGGTCGTACGGCTCGCCGGTCGCCGTCTCGTGGACGTCCGAGAGTCCGGCCTCGGGGCCCCGCAGGATGAGCACGTCGCCGCCCTGCAGCTCCGTGTCGGGACCGGGGTTGGTGAGCCAGCGGCGCTTGCCCGTCCGGCTGGCCCGGCGGATCGCGATGACGCGAACGCCGGTTTTGGTCTCCAGGTCGACGTCTGCGAGGGTTCGGCTCGCGTACGCGGAGTCGGCGGCGAGTTCGGTGCGGACGAGCACCTCCCGGGCCTCCGGGATGGCCGAGCGCATCGCCTCGGGCAGCCCGGTCTCGTCGAGGACGACCTTGGCGATGTCGCCGGCGGCGTCGCTGATCTTCTCGGCGGCGCTGACGACGCCCAGCACCGGCGCCAGCGTCTCGGCGTCCTCGGGGTTGCGGGCCGCCAGCAGCAGGCTCATCCGCGCTCGAACCTGGAGCACGTCCATGCGTTCCTCCAGGGAGAGCACCTCGCCCGCGAGCGGCTCGCTGCCGTGAAGAACGGCCGAGTACGAGAGGTCGACCAGCAGCTCGGCGGTGTCTTTCATCTCCGCCAACACCGCCTTCACGCTGACCGGCTCGTAATCGACCTCACCGGTGTCCATACTCCCGGTTCGACCGGGGTGGGGATAAGCGTTGGCGCGACGGCGCGAGCACCTGAATCAGCGATTCATCGCCTGCACCGACTGTTCGTCGAAGAGTCCGGCCCGTTTCGCCGGTGTCGGCGACCGTCCGGGCACCGCCGCGGGGAAATACGATAACGCTTTTTCCGCACGGATAGAAAGCTCCGGAACATGTCGGACGAACTCAACCGTGGCCTGGAAGGAGTGGTCGTCTCCGAGTCCGAGCTGAGCTACATCGACGGCAGTGTCGGCCGGCTCGTCTACCGCGGCCACGACATCGAAGACCTCGCGGCCAACGCGAGCTACGAGGAGGTGTTGCACCTGCTGTGGCACGGCGACCTCCCGACGGCCGACGAGCTGGCGGCGTTCGAGGACGCCATGGCCACCGAACGCGCCGTCGACGACGACGTCGTCGCCGCGCTGTCCGACCTCGCGGCCGCCGACGAGAGCCCGATGGCCGCGCTCCGAACGGGCGTGTCCATGCTCTCGGCGAACGAGTCCGACCATGACCCCAACGCCGACGTCACCGACCGCGAGGTGTCGCTTCGGCAGGGCCGGCGCATCGCCGCCAAGATTCCAACCCTGCTCGCGGCCTACGAGCGCCTTCGGAACGGCCAGGAGCCGGTCGCGCCCCGAAAGGACCTGAGCCACGCCGGCAACTTCCTCTACATGCTCACCGGCGCCGAGCCCGACCCCGTCGCCGAGGAGACGTTCGACATGGCGCTGACGCTGCACGCCGACCACGGCCTCAACGCCTCGACGTTCACCGCGATGGTCATTGCCTCGACGCAGGCGAACATGTACAACGCCGTCACCGGCGGCGTCGGTGCCCTCTCCGGGTCGCTCCACGGCGGCGCCAACCAGGACGTCATGGAGACGCTGCTGGAGGTCGACGCCAGCGAGAAAGACGCCGTCGAGTGGGTCGAGGACGCCCTCGACGACGGCCGCCGAGTCCCCGGGTGGGGACACCGCGTCTACGATGTCAAGGACCCCCGCGCGGTCATCCTGGAGCAGAAATCGCGCGACCTCGGGGAGGCCTCCGGCGAGAAGAAGTGGTTCGACTACGCCAACGACATCGAGACGTACCTCGCCGAGGAGGCCGGCTTCGACGAGAAGGGGCTGGCCCCGAACGTCGACTTCTACTCCGGCACCGTCTACTACCAGCTCGGCATCCCCGTCGACATGTTTACCCCCATCTTCGCCATGAGCCGGGTCGGCGGCTGGGTCGCTCACGTGCTCGAACAGTGGGAGGACAACCGCCTTATCCGGCCCCGGGCGCGCTACGTCGGCGCGGACGACAACGAGTGGGTCGACGTCGACGACCGCTGAGAATCCGGGGCGATTGCTGTCTCAGGGTTCCGAGACGGCGTCGCCCCGGCGGTGGCCACCGAACTTTTTGCCGAGGGGTCTGTTCGGGAGACGAGAATGAACGCGATAGAGGCGTCGCACGCGTGGTCCCGCGCGATGCCGCTGTACTGGCACGGCCTCGGAGGCACGGCGGAGGCGTTGCACGCCTGGTTTCACACGACGCCGCTGTACTGGCACGGCGTGGGCGTGCTCGGCGTCATCGCGCTGTATACGTTCCTGACCGCGGTCGTCCTCCCGCTCCCGAGCGAGCTCATCTTCACGCTGCCCGTCGACTTCGGGGCGCCGTGGTACGTCGAGCTCGGCGCGACGGTGCTCGCCGGCGCGCTCGGGAGCGCCGCCGGTGCGACGGTCGCGCTGACGCTCGGCCGGCGGGTCGCCGAGTCGAGCTGTGTCGGGCGGATTCGCGGTCGGCTCCCGCTCGGACGGCTGCGCTCACCGGGACGGGTGGTCGGCAGCCGCCTCGAGCGGTTGGTCCGCGACCGCGGCGTCGTCGGATTGGTCGTCGCGCTCGCGGTGCCGCTGATGCCCGACACGCTGAGCACGTACGCTTTCACCGTGCTGGAGGGGGACGCCCGCCGGTACGCTGCCGCGGCCTTCACCGGGAACACCCTGCGGCTCTGCGTCGTCGCCGGCGCGGTCGGCAGCGTCCTCGCCGCGGCCGGGCTGTGACGGCGGGCGAGAGTCGGCTCGACGAAACCGTTCGCAGTACTCGCCGTCAGTCCTCGCTCGGCTCGGCCTCGGCGGTGCCGCGTTCAGCCATCATCTCCGCCGCCCGGCCGGCCCAGTCGGTCCGCAGATACCCAACCGTCGACACCGCGAGGAAGAGCACGTACGTCGCCGCGACGCCGGCGTAAGCACCTGCGGTTCCCCAATTGAGGCCGACGGCGAGCAGCCAGGTGAGGCCGACCATCCCGCCAAACATGCCGACCAGCCGCGAGACGAGTGGAATCCGCGTCTCGCTGGCGCCCTGGAGCGCGGCGCCGACGACGTTGTTGGCGCCGCCGACCAGCGCGACCGCCCCGAGGAGGCGAGCGAACTGGACCGCCGAACTCCCGGCGTCGCCCGCGATGACCAGCGCGGCGAGGGGTTCGGCCGCGACGATCATCACCGCGCCGGCGGTGCCTGCGAGCAGTGCCACCAGCGCGACGCCGGCCCGCACCGCCGCGCGGGCACCGGCGACGTCGTCGTCGCCGAGGCGCTGGCCGACGACGATCTTCGTCGCCACCGACGCCCCGGCGTTGATGACGCCGACGAGCTGGCCGTACAGCCGCCAAGCGACCTGGTAGCCGGCGTAGACGGCCGTCCCCGACGGGAGGCCGAGCAGGATGCGGCTGAACGGGAACACCGCGAACGTCGTTGCGAACCCCTCCGTCGCCTGCGGAACGCCGACCCGCAGCAGTTGCTTCCCGACGGTCGGGTTCGACGGAACGACGAACCGGTACGGGCTCCGGGCCGCAAGCAGGACGACGTACGGCGCGGTCGCGAACACCGACACCGTCGCGGTGGCGACACCGAGTCCGAACACGCCGAGTCGAGGGATGCCCAGCGGCGCGAAGCCGAGTCCGAGCGCCAGCGACCCGACGACGTTGAGCGCGTCGGCGACGACCCCGATACCGGTCGGCGTCTTGGTGTCGCCGACGGCCGAAAACGCCTGCGCGAAGACGGCCTTCGGGAGCGTGAGCGGGGCGACCCCGAGCGTCACGGCCAGGTACGCGGCGCCGTGGTCGACGGCCTCCCCCTCGGCGCCGACCAGCCGGATGAGCGTCGGCCCGGCGGCCACCCCGGCGACCGCAAAGGGGATGGCTACGAGGACGCACAGCAGCGCCGCCTGCGACAGCGCCTCGTCGCGGTTGGCGTCAGCGCCGGCGCCGGTGTCCTGGCTGGCGAGGGCGACCGCGCCGCCGCCGATGCCGCCACCGACGCGGCCGTTCAGCTGTCGGTAGAGGTCGGCGACGGCGAGGCCGGCGACCGCGGCGGGCGACAGCGAGGCGGCGATGAGGGCGTCGGTCGTCCGCATCAGGTTACGCGCGACGCCGTGGGCCGACACCGGTGCGCCGAGGGCGACGAGCCGCGGCCACAGCTCCTCGTACGGTGCCGGGAGGCGAGACCAGGCAGTACGGAGCCGTTCGGGGACCACGCTCAAATCTCAGTTGGGGCCGAGTTCAACGGTTCGATGGCGTGAGAGTCGTTCACGACCCGAGTCAGCCCTTAGCCCTCTGTCGTCAGTCGTCAGCTTCGGCGTCGGCCTCGGCCTCACTCTCGGCGGTGCCGCGTTCGGCCATCATCCCCGCCGCTCGGCCGGCCCAGTCCGACCGCGCGAAGCCGTAGGCGACGACCAGCGCCATCCAGATGTAGGAGGCGCCGACGCCGACGTAGCCGCCGACGGCGCCGTAGCCGAGGAGGTCGCCGACGACGTAGGCGCCGCCGAGCATGAAGACGAACACGCCGGAGACCCGCCCGGCGAAGGGGATGCGCGTCTCGCTGGCGCCCTGCAGGCTCCCCGAGAGCACGGTGAACGCGACCAGCGCGGTGCCAGTGACGCCGTAGACCCGGGCGAACGCCGTCGCCTGTCCGACCGTCGCGGCGTCGTCGGTGAACAGGCGGACGAGCGGGTCGGCGGCGACGGCCAGCACGAGGCCGATGACGCCGACCGTGGCGAGGCCGAGCCCGACGATGGCCCACCCCTCGAACCGGGCCGCCTCGGCGTCGCCCTCGCCGAGGCGCTGGCCGACGACGACGCTGGCGGCGACGTTGTACCCCCGCGACAGCGGCGCGGTCACCTGCTGGTACAGCCGCCGCCCGATCTGGAAGCCGGCGTTGACCGCGGTGCCGAACCCGAGCAGGATGGCGTTGAACGGGAACTCCGCGAGCGTCGCCGCCAATCCCTCGCCGATGCGCGGCAGCGAGACCCTGACGAGCTGGCGGGCGACGGTCGCGTCTCGGGGCCGGACGAAGCTGGCCTCGGTCCGGTCGGTCAGGAGCGCCGCCACCAGCGCCGCGGCGGTGAACGCGTTTCCGAAGGCGGTGGCGTAGCCGACCCCGCGGACGCCGAGTTCGGGCATGCCCAGCAGGCCGAGGCCGAAGACGACCGAGCCGGCGACGTTCAGCGCGTTCGAGGCGACGTTGATGTACATCGGTGTCCGGGTGTCACCCGTCCCTTGCAGCGAGCGCGCGCCGACGAGGGCGACGTGGCGGGCCGGCGCCGTGGCGTAGATGATGGCGAGGTAGGTGCCTCCGAGGGCGACCGCCCGCTCGCCCGCCCCCAGCAGCGCGACGAACTCCTCACCGAACAGCCAACCGGCGGCCGTGAAGGGGACGCCGGCGACAACCCCGAGCAGGAGCGCCTGCGTGATGGCCTCGTCGCGGGTCGCGGCGGCGTCGGCGCCGGTGTCCTGGCTGGACAGCGCGATGGCGCCGCCGCCGAGGCCGAGGCCGACCCGTAACGGGAAGCGGGCGTAGAGGTCGGCCAGCCCGATGGCGACGACCGCCGCCGGCGAGAACGTCGCCGTCACGAGCACGTCCGTGGTCCGCATGGCGGTGCGGAACGTCTGCTCGGCCATCACCGGCCAGCCGAGCGAGAGCACGCGCCGCCACACCGCGTGCAGTCTGGACCACTCCATGGGGACACCGGCGGGACCCGAGGGTTTCAGGACTGGGGAAGCGGCACGGCGACGATTCGCCCGCGAGTCGGCGGCGACCGCACCCCCGGATTCAATTCCCCCGGCCGCGTTGATAGTCCGTGCGCTATTTCGTCTACGGGACGTTGACCGACCCGACGACCGTCGGCGAGGTCGTCGACAGCTACGTCTTCGTCGGCGACGCGGTGCTCGAAGGGCTCCACCCGGTCGACGGCCGCTACCCGACCCTCGCGCCGGGCGGAGAGACACCCGGTCGACTGCTTCGGACGCCCGAGCAGGCGGCGCTCGACGCCTACGAGGGCGTCGACGACGGGTTGTACGTCCGGGTTGAGATCCCGCTCGTCGGCGGTGACGAGACCGGTCGCGGGGAGGTCGACGGCGACGAATCCGGCGACGGAGGCGACGACCTGGGGGAGGTCGCGGTGTACGTCGGCGACCCCGAGCGCCTCGACGCGGCGGCGACCTGGCCGGGCGAGGCGTTCCCGGCCGCGGTGGACCGCTACTGCCGGCGGAACGACGTGGTGGTCCGGCGGCGGTGAGGGGCCGAAATCGCCAGCCGACGCGCGGACGCGTGTCTGACGGAGGGAATCACCCCGCTCACGTCGGGCGATTACACTTCCGCCTCGGGTGACACAGCTTTATGTACCCGGGGGGCAAAGTATACATTGCACGTCACACGCGTGCATTCCCTTTCCCCATCCGTTTTCGCGTCGGCGAGCGGCGCGTTCAGTCGCCCTCTGCGTGTTTCCTCCGACGGCACGACATCGAAAGCGATTACCACCCACGGAGGAGTGCTCCGGCATGGTCACGCTTTCCGACGTCCAGGCGGCGCGCGACAGGGTCTCGGAGGTGGCCCGACACACGCCGCTGGAGTACTCTCACACCTTCAGCGACATGACCGACGCGGAGGTCCACCTGAAGCTGGAGAACACCCAGCGGACGGGGTCGTTCAAGATTCGCGGGGCGGTGAACCGTATCGCGACCCTCGGAGAGACGGAGAAGGCGGCCGGCGTCGTCACTGCCTCGGCGGGCAACCACGCACAGGGCGTCGCGCTCGCGGCCACCCGCGCGGGCGTCGACTCGAAAATCGTCATGCCGGAACATGCCCCCATAGCGAAGGTGAATGCGACGCGGGGGTACGGCGGCGGCGTCGTGCTCCACGGCGAGGACTACAACGAGGCCCAGGCTCGGGCCGAGGAGATCGCGGCCGCCGAGGACCGGACGTACGTCCACGCCTTCGACGACGAGTACGTGATGGCGGGCCAGGGGACCATCGGCCTGGAAATCGCGGCGGACTGCCCGCAGGCAGACACGGTAGTCGTCCCCATCGGCGGCGGCGGGCTCATCGCCGGCGTCTCGACGGCGGTGAAAGGCGAGTTGGACGACGTGCGGGTCGTCGGCGTGCAGGCGGAGGGGGCGTCGTCGGCGGCGCAGTCGCTGGAGAAAGGCGAGATTCACGAACTGGACAGCGTCGACACCATCGCCGACGGCATCGCCACGCGGGCGGTCGGCGAGCGGCCGTTCGAGGTCATCGACGACCGCGTCGACGAGGTCGTCACCGTCTCCGACGAGGAGACCGCGCTGGCGCTGACGCTGCTTCTGGAGCGGTCGAAGACGCTCGTCGAGGGCGCCGGCGCAGTCGCGCTGGCGGCGATGCTCGGCGAGAAGTTCGCTTACGACGAGGGCGAGGTCGTCGTCCCGGCGCTCTGTGGCGGGAACATCGACCTCAACGACCTGACGACGATCGTGATGCGCGGGCTAACCCAGATGGGCCGGTACGTCCGCATCCGGACGACGCTGAAGGACCGCCCCGGTGCGCTCCGGCGGCTGACCGACGTCATCACCGAGCGCCGGGCGAACATCTACGCCATCCGCCACGACCGCACCAACCGGGACGTGGCGATGAACGACGCCGAGGTCGAAATCGACATGGAGACCCGCGGACACGACCATCTCGACGATCTCATCGCCGAGCTCCGCGGCGACGGCTACGAGGTCGAGGTGCTGAGCTGAGGTCGCCACCCGCGCCGGCGGTCCACCGGCGTTTAAGTGACCGCCGATCCCAGAATGGGATATGAAACGGACTATCGAGACCGACGACGCGCCGGCCGCGGTGGGGGCGTACAGCCAGGCGACGACGAACGGCGACCTGCTGTTCACGGCGGGGCAGATTCCCATGACGCCCGACGGCGACCTGCTCGACGACGCCGACGTGGCGACTCAGACCGAGCAGGCGCTGACGAACCTGCTGTCGATTCTCGACGAGGAGGGCGCCGACGCCTCGGACGTGCTGAAGACGACGGTGTTCCTCGCCGACATCGACGACTTCGAGGAGATGAACGAGACGTACGCCGCCTTCTTCGAGGAGTCGCCGCCGGCGCGGTCGGCCGTCCAGGCCGGAGCGCTCCCGAAAGGCGTCGCCGTCGAAATCGAGGCCGTCGTCGGCGTCTGAACCGACGACGATGTGGGACGGTCGACCGACGCCGTCCGCGCCGTCGCGATGAGTCCGCGCTCGCGAGCGACCTCGGCGCTGGCGTGGGGCGGCGTCGCCCTGTTCACCGTGCTGGTGGTCGGACAGGGGGCGCTGCTGGTCGGCGTCGACCTCCCGTTCGGGTACGCGACGCTGTTCGCCGTCGGCCTCGTGGCCGGGGTCGTCGTCGCCGCGTCGGCGTATCTCGCGGAGCCGCGACTCGCGAGAAAGGGAAGGACTTAAACTGGTTAGTCAGGTAGTTCGACTGCGAGCCAGGATGGCCGAGTGGCAAGGCGCACGCCTGGAAAGCGTGTTCCCTCACGGGATCCGGGGTTCAAATCCCTGTCCTGGCGTTTCCGGCGAACGGAACTCGTGAGCACCGCGGAGCGGTGCGAACACTCCCGTGAGCCGAAGACACTCACTGATTTGAACAGGGAGGGGAGTGAGCGCAGGCGAACGGACCGACCGAGTTCAAATCCCTGTCCTGGCGTTTTTGCCGGCCGACGATGACGCTCGTCGTTCGGTTCGGGCCGCTACAGAGAAGGATTCCCCAACTGCGCCGGTCGCGACCCTACGTTTGTGAACGTTTGGCAAGGGGCGGCGAAGCTTCTTATGTGTGGGTGTCGTTAGCATGGATGCGATGCCAGACACGAAGAGCGGTCGCGAGCGAAAGGGTCGCAACAAGCGCCAGCAGCTCGAATCGCGGCTCTATCGACGCGAGGTAGAGACGCTCGACGAGGAGACCGAACTCCCCGACTTCGACGCTGCCGACCCGGACTCGGAGCTCCTCGCGTCGCCGGAGGTCGACTCCGGCGACCGCGGAAGCGACTGACCGAGACACCGACCGCCGCGGTTCCGCGCTCGATTTTCACGCCGTCACGTCCCGCGTCCCCGCCAGCGACCGCCACGACTCGCGGACGCGTTCACCGTATAAATGATCCTAAAGAGCAGTTCGACGTGCTTCTCGTGCCGTGACAACTAACCACAAGACCCCGCCAGGAGTCGACTCCCTGCAGTCGGTTCCTTCCCGCTCGGCGACGCCTCGCCTCGGTCGGCTGGTTGCTCCGAATCCAAAGGTATATATAGAACCACAGACAATCGAAGGACGACTATGAGTCAGCGACAGCGAATGGGAGGTCAGCCCATGATCATCATGGACGAGGACTCCCAGCGCGTGAAGGACAAGGACGCTCAGGAGTACAACATCTCCGCGGCCCAGGCGGTCGCAGAGGCCGTACGCTCGACGCTCGGCCCCAAAGGGATGGACAAGATGCTCGTCGACTCGATGGGTGACGTGACCATCACCAACGACGGCGTCACCATCCTCGAGGAGATGGACATCGACAACCCGACGGCCGAGATGATCGTCGAGGTCGCCGAGAC
>JBDGTQ010000045.1:0-28932 GCA_042216705.1 Halolamina sp.
CCGCGATGGAGAAGAAGCTCGCGGAGGTCTCGTTGGCGACGGCCTTCGCCAGCAGCGTCTTGCCGGTGCCGGGCGGGCCGTGCAGCAACACCCCCTTCGGCGGCTCGATGCCGAGCTTCTTGAATATCTGCGGGTGTTTCATCGGCAGCTCGACCATCTCCCGAACCCGCTGAATCTCGCTCTGGAGGCCGCCGATGTCCTCGTAGGTGATGCCGCCGCCGGTCTTCTCGAAGCCGGCGATTGGTTCTTCGCGCAGGGTCACGTCGGTGTCCTCGGTGATGAGACAGACGCCGTTGGGATCGGTTTCGACGGCGATGAGCGGGATGGCCTGTCCGGGCGAGCGCATGAACGGGTGGTTCGTCGACGACATCACGGGGACGATGTCGCGCTCGACGACCGGCCGCTTCAGAATCTGACGCTTGACCATGTCGGCGGCGTCGGAGCCGAACTGCACCGACGCCTCCTCTGGCGGCGCGAGCACCAGCTCGTCCGCGGTCTCGGCCTCGGCCTTGCGGATGGTGACCCGCTCGCCGATGCCGATGTCGGCGTTCTGACGAGTGAATCCGTCGATGCGGACCGTGTCGGTGTTCCAGTCCTGTCGGTCGGCCCGCCACACCTTCGCGGCCGTCGTCTCGGCGCCTTCGATCTCGATGATGTCACCCGGCGAGAGCTTCAGGTGGAGCAGCGTATCCGGGTCGAGACGGGCGATACCACGTCCCGAGTCGTTCGGGTACGCTTTCGCCACTTCGAGTTGAACTTCGTTCATGATTTAGGCGGGGTGAATGTCCTGAGTTCAGGCGCGTCCCCGGTTAAGTGCTTTGCCTGCACAGAGGGGTCGAAACCGCCGCCGTCATGTGCCATATGCTATCACGTTCTCGCGGAGCGGTCTTATCACTGTCGCCGTCGGCGACGGACCGCCGAGCGCGGGGCTTTTGGGCCGTGGTCCTCGCCGTAAAGACATGACGACGCTCGCGTTCGACGGCCGGATGGGCGCCTCCGGCGACATGATTCTCGGCGCGCTCCTGGCCGCCGGCGCCGACCGCGACGCGCTCGCGCCCGTCGAGGACGCCCTCCCGGTGCGCTACGAGGTCGGGTTGACGACGAAAAACGGCATCCGAGCGACGGACGTTCGCGTGGTGTTGACCGACGAGGACAGCGAGAGCGAGGACGGCGACGACGGTCACTCGCACGACCACGGTGACGACGGTCATTCGCACGACCACGACGACCACGACCACCGCCACGCGGAGGGCGCCGGCCCCCAGCGGACGTACCCCGAGGTCGTCGACATCGTCGAGGAGATGGCGCTCCCGGCCGGCGTGCTCGCGGACGCGACGGCGGTGTTCCGCCTGCTCGGGGAGGCGGAGGCGAGCGTCCACGGCACGGATCTGACGGAGACGCACTTCCACGAAGTCGGCGCCGACGACGCCGTCGCCGACGTGGTCGGGGCCTGTCTCCTGCTCGACGACCTCGGCGTCGACCGGGTCGTCACCACTCCCGTCTCGGCTGGCGACGGAACGGTGACGATGAGCCACGGCGCCTACCCCGTCCCGCCGCCGGCGGTCGTCGAACTCGCCGAGGGCGCCGACTGGTCGCTGCGGGCCGGCCCGGTCGACGCCGAGCTGTTGACGCCGACCGGGGCGGCGATTCTCGCTCACGTCGCCGAGGGGGTCGACCGCCTGCCGACGCTCGACCTCGCCGCCTCCGGCTACGGCGCCGGCGGTTACGACTTCCCGGAGCGACCGAACGTGCTCCGCGCGCTGGTCGGCGACGGCGCCGGCGGGCTCCGCCGCGAGGCGGTGACCGTGCTCGAAACCAACGTCGACGACGTCGCTCCGGAGGTGCTGGGCAGCCTTCAGCGGACCCTCGGCGAGGTCGGCGCCCGCGACGTGTCCGTCCTCCCGGCGGGGATGAAGAAGTCCCGGCCGGGCCACCTGGTGAAGGTGGTCTGCAAGCCCGGCGACGCCGAGCGGGTCGCCCGCCGACTCGCCGAGGAGACCGGGACGCTCGGCGTCCGCGAACACGGCGCCGGCCACCGCTGGGTCGCCGACCGCGAGTACGCGACCGCCGTGCTCGACGTCGCCGGCGACGCCCACGAGGTGACGGTCAAGGTCGCCAGGACCACCGACGGCGCGGTGTACGACCGCAGCGCGGAGTACGACGACGCGCTGACGGTCGCCGAAGTGACCGACCTCGCGGTGCGGACCGTCCGCGACCGCGCCGAGACCGCCGTCGAGACCGCCCGCGCCGACCGTCTCGTCCACGTCGTCGAGGCCGACCGCTGGGCGGCGGCCACCGACGGCGCCGACGACGAGACCGCGACTTACGAGCCGGCGTCGCTGTCCGACTCGGGATTCGTCCACCTCTCGACGCCGGCGCAGGTCGTCGGCGTCGCACAGTATAATTACCCCGAGGCGACCGACCCGCGGCTGGTCGTGCTCGACCGCGAGCGCCTCGCCCCCAACGTGAAATACGAGGAGACCCCCAGCGGAGCGTTCCCCCACGCCTACGGCCCGCTGAACGTCGACGCCGTCGTCGACGTGCTCTCACTGCCCCGCGAGGACGGCCGGTACGTGCTCCCCGACTCGCTCTCTGACTCGCTCCGCGAGGCGTGAGCGGGGTCAGTCCTCGCGCTCGCTTTCCTCGTCGTCGCCCTCGTTGCCGCCGTTGCGGTGGACCGACAACGCCTCCTCGACGGTCAACTCGCCCACGGCGACCCGGCGGGCCAGCGACTCGTCGATGGCGCGGTCGTCGGCGGCACGCTCCCGCGAGCGGTCCTTGATGCGCTGGAGTTCCCCGGCGGTCGGCTCCACCGCCCGCCCGTCGACGCGCTCGCCGGAGCGGCGGGCGATGTTGACCGCCGCCAGCACGTCGCCCATGCCTCGGGCGCCGGTGCCGAGCGACGGGGTCGTCCCGGTCTCGTCGACGAGTTCGACCGCCACGTCGTCCAGCCGGTTGACGATGCGGGCCGAGGACAGCCGCGCGCCGTCGCCGACCCGGACCAGCGGGTCGGCGGCGCCGTCGACCTCCCGCCGGACCACGTCGGCGACCTCTCCTCGCGGCACCTGGAAGGCGGCGACGACCGTCTCGCCCGCGAGGACGGCCACGCCCGGCTGGTCACCCGGGTCGACGCCGACGACGACGCGGTCGTCGCCCCCGCGCAGCAGCGCCAGCCCCTCTTCGACGGCCCGGCGAACCGGGTCGGCCTCGGGAGCGCGGTCGCGGTCGTCGTCAGCGCGGCCGTCGCCCGCGTCCTCGGGACCGTTCCCGACGGCATCTGGGTCCGCGTCGTTCGGGTCTCCGTTCGTATCCGTATCTGAATCCGTGTCCGCGTCTACGTCGGACCCCGCGCTCTCCGGGTCGTCGTCCGCCGACTCGCCGAGTTCGGCGACGACGTGGTCGACCGTCCCGTTCGCGGGCGGCTCGTCGTCGGGCGCCGAGAGCACCACGTCGGTGCCCTCCGGGAGCGGGTCGCCCGGCTCGACGGTGGTGAACGTCACGCCGCGCTCCCGGAGCTCGGCGACGGCGTCGTGATACAGCTCGAAGTTCTCTGTCGCGACGACAAACACCGTTGGCTCCGTGGAGACGGCCCGAGGGGGAAAGCGTGTCGCGTCGGCGGTGGCTCGGCTGGGCTCCGACTCGTACCGCCGCGGCTCGGCCGAAACGACCGTGGACCCTTTACCCCATCCCGACGCAGATGCTGACGTGACCGATTTCGACGCGCCGCTGTCGGGGGGAGACGACGAGCGCGGCGACGCCAGAGCCGCGGTCGGGGACGGCCACCACGTTCCGACCGGCTGTGATCCGCTCGACGAGTTGCTGGGCGGGGGCTTCGAGCGCGGCACCGTCTCGCAGGTGTACGGCGAGCCCGCCGCCGGAAAGACGAACGTCGTGTTGTCGGCGGCGGTCCAGACCGCCGTCGCCGGCGGGACAGTCCTCTACGTCGACACCGAGGGGCTGTCGCTGGCCCGGCTCGAACAGCTCGTCGACGCCCGCGTCGACGGCGACGAGGCGTTCTCGGAGGCGGCCTCGCGGCTGCTGGTCACCGCCGCCCACGACTTCGCGGAGCAGGCCGAGGCGGTCCGCGACGTCGAGGGCTTCGCCGACAGCGTCGACCTCGTCGTGCTCGACAGTGCGACCGGCTTCTACCGGCTCGAACGCGCCGACGACGAGGCCGCCGGCGACGCGCTCCGGCGGGTGGCCGACCAGGTGACGCATCTGCTGTCGCTGGCCCGGAAACACGAGTTCGCCGTCGCCGTCACGAACCAGGTGTTCACCGACCCCGACAGCGACCGAACGAAACCGCTCGGCGGCAACACGCTGGAACACTGGACTGGAGTGGTCCTCCGGCTCGACCGCTTCCGCGGCGGGAACCGCCGGGCGACACTCGAGAAACACCGCACGAAGCCGACCGGGGAGTCGGCGACGTTCCAGATCACCGGCGACGGCCTCGTCGGCGGCGAGCCGCGGTAATAGGTGACAGTGGCCGGGAGCAGGCGACGGCGGGCGACGGCGACCGAGAGCGCCCGCCCGTCGACCGTACCCTCCTCAGAGTTCGTTCAGCTTGCGCAGCAGCTGGCCGCGGTACTCCTCGTCGGCGTTGATGTCCTTGATCTCCAGGACGTTGCGCTGGAGCTTTTCGAGGGCGACGTTGAACGCGTGGTCGGCGCCGTACCCCTCGCCGGAGCCGGCGGCCTGACCGTGGCTGGTCCGCAGCCGAATCTGACACTGGATGAGCGGCGTGCCCCGCAGCTTCTCCTTGTGCTCGTGGAAGCGGACGTGGGCGTGGTGGACCTGCATCTCCCGGTACTTGTCGGCCACCTCGGTGATGTTCTCGACGATCTCCGCCCGCGAGAGGGTGTCGAGCAGCGAGACGTTCGTTATCTGGACGTCCATCGTCTCGTCCTCGGTGAACGACAGCGCTCGGAGCACGTCGGTCTTGGTGAGGATGCCGGTGACGGCGGCGGCGCTGGCGGTCGGGCTGACGACCAGCCCGGAGATGTCCTGGTCGAACATCCGCTCGACGGCGGCCTCGACGGTCTCGCCGGGCTGAGCGGTCGTCACGGGCGAGGTCATCAGGTCGTACACCGGGAGGTCGAGCAGGCTGTCGGTGTCACCGCTGCGGTCGCCGCTGCCCTGGCGCTCGCCGTCCCGGACGACGAAGTCGATGATGTCGTTGGTCGTGACGATGCCGGTGAGGTCACCGTCCTCACCGAGCACCGGCAGCCGCGAGATGTCGTGTTCGCGCAGGCGGTTGATGGCCTGGCCGACGTGGTCCTTCTCGTCGACGGTGACGACGTTCTCGGTGTAGATGTCGTCGACGTCGATGGCGTCGAGGCTGTCGACGACCGCCCGCAGGATGCCGTCGGCGGTGACGATGCCCCAGGGCTTTTTGCCCTCGTAGACGGGGGCGATCTTCACGTTGCCCTCAACCAGCTTCCGGGCGGCGTCGCGGACGTCCTCGTGGCGGTCAAGCTCGGGGGCCTGCGTCGTCACGGCCGTCGCCTTGGTGTCGTCGTCGACCTGGGAGCGCACGAGCTCTTTCTCGCCGACGACGCCCGCGTACTCCCCGCCGTTCGTGACGACGACGCCCTTGGGGTTCTCGCGCTCGAACAGGGACCGAACCTTCGCGAGGCGCGTGTCGGCCTCGACCTCGACGTACTCTTCGGCAGCAATGTCCGAGATGTCCATGTACAATGTACACCTATTCCCGCTGGCGTCTTGAAGCTTGTCGCGCCTCTCGGGAGGCGGGGAAAACGAGACACAGGACCGCACACCGCCCAAAACGGGGACAGCGCCGACCGGCCTGCACGATAGAAGACCGTCGAGACGACGCCGGGGGCGCTCGGGTGACGCCGGAGGCAGTTTGGCGACGCCGGGGTTGCTCGACCGACACCGAGGACGCTCAGGCGACGCCGAGCCCACCGAGCACGAGCCGAACGCCGACGACGGTCAGCAGCCCGAGGACGACCGCCTCGCGGAGTCGGTCGCTCACCAGCCCCCGGAGACGACGACCGACGGCGACGCCGGCCAGCGCCGGCGCCGCGGCGACGGCGGAGCCGACGGCGACGGTCGCGCTCGGATACAGCCCCAGGACCGCCGCGGCGACGACGCGGACGGCGTTGAGCCCGAGGAACACCATCGCCACGACGCCGACGAACAGGCCGTGCGAGAGGTCGAAGCTCCGGACGTACGCGACGAGCTGGACGCCGACGTTCGTGCCGCCGAACACCAGCCCGGAGACGGCGCCGATTCCGGCCATCGCCGGCGCCGACGCGGCCGTCTCGCTCTCTCCCGACCCCCCGACGGTCGGTAGCGCCACTGCGTCCTGGACGGTCGCGACGAACGCCAGCGAGACGACGCCGAGACCGACCCGCAGCGGCGCGGTCGGCACCCGGCGCAACAGGACGAGCCCGACGACCGTCCCGACCAGCGCGGCGCCGAGCAGCGGCGCGAACCGCCGCCCACAGCGCCGGAGCTGTCGGCTCGACAGCTCCGCGGCCAGCGAGACGTTCACCCCGAGGACGGGGAGTATCATGAACACCACCGCCGTCGCCGGCTCCAGCGCCGTCGCCAGCGCCATCGTGCCGACGACCGCGAAGCCGAAACCGGCGACGCCGTTGACCGCGCCGGCGACGAACACGACGGCGACGACCGCCCCGACGAGCTCGGGGGTGAGCGGCGGCGTCACGCTCCCTCCGCGGGTGCCCGATACCGCGACGAGCGGACGCGGCCGCCGGAAGCCGCCAACGCTTTTCGCCTCCCCCGCCAGCGCCACGTATGGAACTCGTCAGCGTCGCCGCGGTCGACGAGAACAGACTCATCGGCGACGACGGGGAACTCCCGTGGCCGTCGATTCCGGCCGACAAACGGCAGTACCGCGACCGCGTCGCCGGGGACGTGGTCGTCCTCGGTCGACGCACGTTCGACGCGATGCGCGGCGACCTGCCCGGGGACGCACAGGTCGTCCTGAGCCGCAGTCGGCGGTCCTTCGGCGTCGAGAGCGCTCGCCACGCCGTCGACGTCGAGGCGGCGCTTGACGTCGCCGCCGCCGTCGGGGACACCGCGTACGTCCTCGGCGGCGAAGCGATCTACGACCTCTTTCAGCCCCACCTCGACCGGATGGTGCTGAGCCACGTCCACGGCAGCTACGCGGGCGACGCCTACTACCCGAAGTGGGACCCCGAGGCGTGGACGGTCGCGGCCGAGACCGAGTACGACCGGTTCACGCTGCGAGAGTGGGTCCGGACCGACTGAGCCCGAGCCGGGCGGCGTTCGCCCGAATCGGTCGAACGCGACGCTCACGCCACGAACCCGGCGTCTGAACCGCGCACGACCGCGGCGGCGTTGCTCTCGGCGTCGCCGCCGGCGGCGAGGTCGAAGTCAGACATCTACCCGACGTTCGACGTGCGAACGGATAACGCTCACCCGTCGCCCGACTCTCCTGCACGAGCGCGAGCCGTCGACCGCGATGCGGCCGGACTTTTCAGCGTGGCGACCGTACCGAGAGCCATGTCAGGACGAGGTGACGGCGCTGCGGGCCGTCGGACGAACGGCGCGGCCGCCGAGAGCGGAGTCGGGGTCGACGCCGCTTCCGACGCCGACCGCGAGCCGGCGGTCGCCGTCGAGGGACTCCGAAAGCGCTTCGGCGGCGACGACGGCGTCACCGCGGTCGACGGCGTCGACTTCGCCGTCGAGAAGGGATCGGTCGTCGGCCTGCTGGGCCCCAACGGCGCCGGCAAGACGACGCTCATCAAGTCGATTCTCGGGCTGGTGCTCCCCGACGAGGGGTCGGTCCGCGTCGGCGGCGTCGACGCCCGTGCGAACCCCCGTGGGGCCTACGAGAGCGTCGACGCCATGCTGGAGGGCGCTCGCAACGACTACTGGCGGCTGACCGTCCGCGAGAACCTCCGGTACTTCGCCACCGTCGGCGGCGTCGATCCCGACGCCGTCGCCGACCGCCACGACCGGCTGCTCGACCAGCTGGAGCTGGCCGAGAAGGCCGACGTGCCGGTTCGGGACCTCTCGCGGGGGATGAAACAGAAGGTGTCGCTCGCGAGCGTCCTCGCCGGCGGCGCCGAGGTGGTGTTCTTGGACGAGCCGACGTTGGGGCTGGACGTCGAGAGCGGGCGCACCCTCCAGCGAGAGCTGCGCCGGCTGTCGACCGAGCGCGACCTGACGGTCGTGCTCAGCAGCCACGACATGGACGTCATCGAGACCGTCTGCGACCGCGTGGTCATCATGGCCGACGGGGAGATCGTCGCCGACGACGGCGTCGACGAACTCCTGCACGGGACGGCGACCCGGGGCCTCCGGGTGGTGAGCGCCGACATCGACGACCGGACGGTCGCTGACCTCCGGGAGCGCTTCGGCGTTCGGGCGGTCGAGTCGACGCGGACGGCCACCCGCGTCGAGGTCGCGGCTGCGGGCGACGAGCTGTACGCCGTCATGGACCGCCTACGCGAGCAGGGGGTGACCCCGGACCGCGTCGAGACGGTCGAGCCCGACCTCGAAGACGTGTTCGTCGACCTGACGACGGAGGGAGAGGCGTGAGTTCGAGCGACGTTCGGTCGGCGTCGTACTACCACCTCGCTCGGGCGGTGCTGTACCGCGAGGCGCTCATCTTCCTGCGGTACCCGGCCAACGCCGCCGGGGGTATCGTCTTCGGACTGGTCTTTTTCGGACTGCTGTTCTACGGCGGTCGGATGCTCGCCGGTCGGGCCGTCACCGACTCCATCGAGGGCATCGTCGTCGGCTACTTCCTCTGGTCGCTGTCAGTGGGCGCGTACTCGGCCATCTCCAACGACATCGGCAGCGAGGTCCAGTGGGGCACCCTGGAGCGACACGTGACGACGCCGTTCGGGTTCGCCCCCGTCGCGCTGTTGAAGGGCGTGGCCAAGGTGGTGCGGACGTTCCTCACCTCGACGGTGTTGCTGGCGGTGATGCTGCTGCTGACCGGGACGACGCTGCAGTTGAACGTCCTCACGGTCGTCGTCGTCGCCGGACTGACCGTCCTCTCGGTGCTCGGGCTGGGTTTCGCCGCTGGAGGTATCGCGGTCCTGTACAAGCGCGTCGGCAACTGGCTGAACCTGCTGCAGTTCGGCTTCGTCGTGCTCATCTCCGCGCCGGCGTTCGAGCTCTGGTGGCTGCGGCTGCTGCCGCTGGCCCACGGCAGCGCGCTCCTCCAGCGGGCGATGGTCGACGGCGTCCGCCTCTGGGAGTTTCCGCTGCCCGACCTGGCGCTGCTGGTCGGCGTCCCCGCGGTGTATCTCGGCGTCGGGTACGTCGTCTTCAGGGCGTCGACGCGACGAGCGCGGCGGCTGGGCGTGCTCGGCGACTACTAAACTCAGAACCCGAACCCCGCAGCTCGAACGCTGTGGTCGCGCTCAGCCGTCGTCGGCCGCCTCGGTCGCCGGTTCGACGGCTTCGACGAGGTCGAGCAGGCGCTCGCGGGGGGCGTCGCCCGACAGCGCGACTGTCGTCTTGTCGGTCGTCCACCAGACGACGACGCGGTCGTCGGTCTCGGTGACGTTGACCGTCCGGTCGCCGACGGTGACCGTCTCGGTGGAGGCGTTGTCGGCGTCGACCGGCGGCGTCTCCGCGCCGGTCTGGACGAGCGTCACCGTCCTCGACCCGTCGGCGTAGCGGCTCACCGCGGTCGTGCCGTCGTCGGCGCCGAGAGCCGTGACCACGCCGCGCTCGAAGGCGACCGCACGGTCGCCGTCGGCGTCGTCGCCGTCGACCGCGAGCGCCCGGAACGGCGTCTCCTCGGCGAGGTCGCCGAGGGAGTCGACCGGCGTCAACCCGGCGGCGTCGTCGGCGCTGGGCGGCTGGAACGTACTGTTGGCGGCGCTGACGTTGAACCGCGTCTGCTCGTACTCGACGACGAGCGTCCCGTTGGGCGTAGTCGCGCGCTGTTTGAGCACGACGGAGTCGTTCGTTCGAATCCAGAACCGTGCCTCGCCGTCGACGGATTCGTTGACGTGGGTGACCGAGACGACATATACCTCGGCGCCCTCGTACCGGGTCGTGTCGACGCGTTCGACGGAGCGGTTCGCGGCGTCCCAGTAAAACGCCGGGTCGGAGGGCGCGGTGTAGTTCTCCGCGCTGTAGTTGGCGGCGCTGTGGTTCGCGGCGCCGTGGTCGCTGACGTTACGCGTGGTCCGGTTGCCGAGCGGTCCGACCGTCGTCACCGTTCCGTTGCGGTAGATGGTCGTCGTCCCGGTCGTCGGGTCGAACGTCCACGCCGCGGTGCCGTTGGAGCCGGCGACGACCGAGCGGTTCTCGCCTTCGACGGTCACCCGCGAGCGGTTGCCGTCGGCGGCGACCGCCGAGACGTTCCAGCTCGTGGCGTTGGTGCCGTTGGTCGCCCGCACCGTCGCCTTGATGGTCACCGTGTCGGCGGCGTCGTAGCGATCGCTCGTGTCGTTCAGGATTTCTTCTCCTGAGGGCTGGTCGACCGCCGCCAGCGTGAATCCCGAGGCGGCGCCGATACCGACGAGGACCATGAGCAGACCAACCGCAGCGGCGACGCGAACCGCTGCGCGGTCGTCGACGTTCATATCATTATTAGATTGGGCCGGACGGTAATGTATCTACGGGTGGGCCAACGGGAGCAATCTTCAGTATCGTGGCGCCCCTCCGGGAGGACAGATGGAGACAGCGACGACGACAGCGCAGGTCGCGCTCGACGGCGTCACCAAGCAGTACGACCTCGGGGGCACCGTCACGGCGCTTGAGGAGGTGAGCCTCACGCTGGCGCCGGAGTCGTACACGGCGGTGATGGGTCCCAGCGGCTCGGGCAAGAGCACGCTGTTGAACCTCGTCGGCGCGCTCGACACTCCGACGCGGGGGTCGGTCCACGTCGCCGGCGACGAGGTGTCGGCGCTGTCGGAGGCCGAACGCGCCGGCGTGCGAGGGACTGAGATCGGCTTCGTCTTCCAAACGTTCAACCTGATGCCCCGGCTGACGGCCGTCGAAAACGCGGCCCTCCCGCTTGTGTTCGCTGGCTGGGACCGCAGGCGCCGCCGCGACCGCGCCGAGGCGCTGCTCGACCGAGTCGGCCTCGGCGGCCGGGTGGACCACCGCCCGAACCAGCTCAGCGGCGGTCAGCGCCAGCGCGTCGCCATCGCCCGGGCGCTGGCGGCCGAGCCGTCGCTCGTCCTCGCTGACGAGCCGACCGGCAACGTCGACACCGAAACCGGCGCCGACATCATGGCGCTGCTCGACGAGCTCCAGCGCGAGGGCAACACGGTGTTACTGGTCACCCACGAGCGCCGCATCGCCGACCACGCCGACCGCATCGTCCACCTGCGCGACGGCGAGGTCGAGCGCGTGGAGGCGGTGTGACGATGGCCGACTCCGTCGGCCCCGACTCGGGCTCACCTCCCGGCTCGGATTCGGACTCAGAAGCCGACTCGGGCTCGCTCGACCCTCGCGAACTAGGACGGCTGGCCTGGCGGGCCATCGCCGCCCATCGGCTGCGCTCGGCGCTGACGGTCGTCGGCGTCGTCGTCGGTATCGGCTCGGTCATCGCGTTCGCGACCTTCGGGGCGAGCGTCCAGGCCGACGTCGTCTCGCAGTTCCAGGGCACCAGCGCCAGCGAGATATACGTCGTCCCCGGCGGCGACGAGGGGTCGCCCGACGAGACCGACCTCGCGCGCCCGGTGTTCACCGCTGGCGACGTGGGCGACCTCAGGGCGGTCGAGGGGGTGGAGGCGGTCGTCCCCCGCGGAATCGTCCCGACGTCGTCGGTCCAGCGCGGCGACGAGACCATCGCCCAGCGCCGCGTCACGGCGACGACGCCGGCGGCGTTCACCGAGGAGACGCTGGTCGCGGGCCGGGCCTTCGAGCCCGGCGCGAACGAGATGGTGCTCAACGAGGCCGCCGCCGAAAGCTTCGAGCGTAACGTGTCGGTCGGGGCGACGCTGACGGTGACGTTCGCCGGCAACCGGACCCGTAACCTCACGGTGGTCGGCGTCGTCTCGGGCACCCGCGGCAGCATCGCGCCGGAGTTCGCGGGGGCGACGCCGCGGTTTTTCGTCCCGACGGAGCCGTTCTACCGGACGACCGTCGAGCCGCCGAGCGCCGCCGCCGGGGTCGAACAGCGGGCGTACCCGCAGGTGACCGTCATCGCCGAGGCCGGCCAGACTGGGGCGGTCAAGGACCGCGTCGAGCGACTGCTGCGCGAGGAGTCCGACGCCGCGGAACTGCTCCCCGAGGGGGCGGCGATTTCCGTCCAGTCGCGGGCGGACGTGGTCGAGGGCGTGCGGTCGGTCATCAGCCGCATCACGCGGTTCGTCACTGGCGTCGCCGTGATGTCGCTGGTCGTCGGCGCCTTCGGCATCGCCAACATCATGCTCGTCAGCGTCACCGAGCGGACCCGGGAGATCGGGGTGATGAAGGCCGTCGGCGCGACCAACCGCGAAGTGATGTCGCTGTTTCTCGCCGAGTCGGTCACGCTGAGCGGGCTCGGCGCTGTCGTCGGCGTCCCGCTGGGGCTGGCGGTCGGCTACGCGGCGACCCGCTACGCTGAGGTGGGGTTCACCGTTGCGGTCGACTGGGTGGCCATCGCCGTCGGCATCGGCCTCGCCATCGGCGTCGTCGCCGGCCTGTACCCGGCCTGGCGGGCCGCCCGCGTCGACCCCATCGACGCGCTGCGGTACGAGTGACCGCCGGAGCCGGCAGCCTCGGGCCCCGAAGCACACGTTCTTGTGGCTGCTGGCCCAGGAGTACGTAGATGGTCCTCGGCCTCAACCTTGACCTCGATTCGCGCATCCTCGCGCTGGCGCTGGCGCGGATGGTCGACGCACTGGCGAACTCCTTTCTGGTCGTCGTCCTCCCACTGTACGTCGGCAGCGAGGTGGTGTCGCTCCCGGCGTTCGTCGGCACGGAGCTGACCGTCGTCGGGGTCGCTTTCACCGTCACGCCGGAGCTGCTCATCGGCGTCGTGCTGTCGCTGTTCGGCTTCCTCAACAGCCTCGGGCAGCCGCTCACTGGGTCGCTGTCCGACCGCAGCGGTCGGCGGCGGGCGTTCCTGCTGCTCGGACTCGCGCTGGTCGCCGTCGGCAGCGCCGGCTACGTCGTCTCCACCAGCTACGTCGCGGTCCTGGTGATGCGAGCGCTGCAGGGGGTCGGCGCGGCGTTCACCATCCCCGTGACGGTGGCGCTGGTCAACGAGCTGTCGGCGACCGGCGAGCGCGGCGGCAACTTCGGCCTGTTCAACACGTTCCGGCTGCTCGGGTTCGGCACTGGCCCGCTCGTCGCCGGCGGCGTCGTCGCCGCCGGCCCGTACCGGCTCGTCGGGGTCGCCGTCTCCGGGTTCGACGCCGCCTTCCTCGTCGCCGTCGCCGGCGCGGCGATAAGCTTCGCCCTCATCGCGGTGCTCATCTCCGACCCCGAGCGGACCGAGACCGACGCCGGCGACGACATCTCGATTCGGGTCCGCGACCCCAGCGGACCGGGGTTGGACCCGGTGTTCGCCCTCAGCCTGGCGACCATCGTCATGGCGCTGTCCATCGCGCTGTACGCCCCGCTGGCGAACGTCGTCAACGCCCGGCTCAACCAGGGAACCTTCATGTTCTCGCTGCAGTTCGGCGCGACCGTCCTGGCGAACGTGCTGTTTCAACTTCCCATCGGCCGCCTGTCGGACCGCTACGGCCGCCGGCCGTTCCTGCTCGGCGGGTTCGTCCTCCTGTTGCCGACGACGCTGGCACAGGGGTTCGTCACCTCCTCGCTGGTGATGCTGGCGGCGCGGTTCCTGCAAGGGTTGGCGGTCGCGGCCGTGTTCGCGCCGTCGCTGGCGCTGGCCGGGGACCGCGCCGGCGAGGGGGAGTCCGGGTCGACGCTGTCGCTGCTGACGATGGGGTTCGGGCTGGGCGTCGCCTTCGGGACGCTGGCCTCGGGGGTGTTGGTCGGGTTCGCCTTCCCCGTCCCGTTCGTCGTCGCCACCGCCGGCGGCGCCGTCGGCCTCGCGCTCGTCTACACCCAGGTCGGCGAGACGGTCGACGACTCCGCGACCATCGTCGCGCTGGGCGACTGACGGTCCGTCTTCTTCGTCGCTGCGGTGGCGCTCGGCTTTGCCCGCCGCCTCTGTCCGCCTCGCCGCCTCCACCCACGGCGCCGCCTCTGTCCGCTTCCCTTGCCTCCGTCCGCCACCCGCGGCGCTACACCCCGTACGGGTCGAACTCGGGACGGGTGTCCGTCCCGCGGGGACAGTCGTACCGCTCTCGGAACCGTTCGGGCAGCGACTCGGCCGCCGCGGTGAACAGGACGACGACGCCGTACGGGGCGTCGTACCGCCGCGCGTCGGGCGGATCGGGGTCGAGAAACAGCGCCTCCGCCGCCGGGGCGCCGACTTCGGGCAGCGATGACAGCACGTCCTCGAGGGGGACCAGTCCGGTGAGCACGCCCGGGACGAATGCCCCGTCGGGCAGCGGCTCGCGGGGCTGGACGCCACAGACCCCGACGCGCTCGTCGTCCTCGGTGAGCACGGCGAAGGCCGGCCCGGTCGACTCCTCGTCCCACAGGTCGGCAGCGACCGCCGGCGGGTCCACGTCGACGGCGAAGCCCACGTCGACGCCGCCGACGCGCTCGACGTCTGTCAGTCGCCACGGCTCTTGATCGTCGTCGGGGTCGCCGGCGAGGGTGGCGGCGATGCGGTCGCCGGTTTCGAGGTCGTCGACGACGCTCTGGAGGGCGTCGGCGTAGCCCGACTGGTAGACGGTGTACAGCCGCGGCGAGTCGACCGCCTGGAGGTTGATGTGCGGCACCGACTCGACGACGCGGTACACCCGGAACTGTCCGGTACGCTCGGCCATACGGACCCGACGTGGCGCCGGCCCCTGAACCCGTCGCTGGGAATCCCGGCTCGTGCGAGGCGAAAACACGGCTTTGGCCGCGAGACGAGGTCGACAGCCGGAACCGACTCACGCGACCGTGCCGAGCCGACTCCGGAGCGCACCCGGCCGCTCAGAACAGCGTCGTCACCGCCGCGAGCACCCCGGCGCTGAACGCCAGCAGGCTCACCAGCACGGCGACGAACGGCCGCCACCCGGCCTCCCGGAGCGCGTCGAGGCGCAGCCCGACGCCTAGGCCGGCGAACGCCAGCAGGAACGCCCAGTCGGCGGCGTTGGCGACCGCCTGCCGGGTCGGCGCCGTGAGGACGAGGTTGCCAAACACCAGCAGGACGACGAAGCCGACGAAGAACTTCGGGAACTCGCCCCACAGCGTCGCCGCTCGCTCCCGCCAACTGCGGGCCGTCGGCGTCAACCCGGAGCCGGACTCGGACTCGGACTCTGATTCTCCCCCGAGGCGAACGTACCAGACCGCGTAGCCGAGCGCGACGACGCCGATGAGCGCGTTGCGGGCGAGCTTCGTCAGCGTCGCCCACTCGCCGGCGGCCTGTGAGTAGGCGAAGCCGGCGGCGGCGACCGGGCCGGTGCTGAACATCGTCGTCCCGGCCCAGACGCCGAAGGCGAGGTCCGAGAGACCGAGCACCTCGCCGACCGCCGGGTATGCGACTAGCGTGAGCGCGTCGAACAGCAGGATGGTGCCGGAGGCGTAGGCGACGTGGGCGTCGTCGGCGTCGATGCTGCCGGCGACCGACACCACCGCCGAGACGCCGCAGATGCTCGCCCCCGACGCCAGCAGCGACCCGAGTTTCCGCGGGAAGCCGAACAGCCGCCCCAGCGCCTCCACGACCACCACCGTCCCCGGGACGACGACGGCGACGAGCCCGAACACCAGCGGCCCCGCCGCCAGTACCTGCCCCAGCGCGACGCCGGCGCCCATGAGGACGATGCCGGTTTCGAGCCAGAGCTTGTACGTCCGGACGCCCGGGGCGTACCGGGTCGGCACACCGACGACGTTACCGAGGACCGCCCCGATCCCGATGGTCGCGATGAGATGGTTGATCCCCGTCACTGCGCCGACGGCCCGCCCCGCCAGTCCGACGGCCGCCAGCAGCGCGAGACCGGGGAGCCGGGACGCGATCCGCACGGTCACCAGGGAATCGGGACGCCGAGGGCGGCCGCAGCGGCGACCGCCAACCCGAGGAGAACCGCCCACCAGCCGCGGTCGACCGCCTCGGCGGCGCGTCGGCCGGTGCTCATCGCTCGCCCGCCTCCGTCCGGCCGATCGCCTCCCTCCTCGCCTGTCGGCCGTCGGACCTTCCGGAGCGACCGCGGAAGGATGCCAAAATCTCCGCTACTTCGGTCGCCGTCGCCGTCGAATCGGCGGGCAACGCCGGCCCGAACCGCGTCGGTCGGTGCTCGTTTCGCTCCATCTGTGCTCCTCGTATCGTCGGCGCCCGTGACGTAAACACCCCGCGGTTCGTCGTCGCCGTCGCGGCCCTACCGCGGCGCCGCGTCGCGTTTCCCTGCCGGCGAGCGGGCGACGTTCGCACGACACAGCTACGAGAACTTGTTGCCGGTTTTGCGTCGTTTCTCTCTTGATCGTTTCGCTCCCGGTCGCGTTCGCCGGTCGGCACCGTGAGGGCCTCACAGCGTGATGTCGACGGCGCGGTAGACGCCGGCCAGCTCCGTCTCTCGGACGGTCGCCGTCAGCTCCGTGCCCTCCTCGACGTCGCGCTCGGCGACGATTGTCACCGGCTCGATGGGTCGGCGCCGCAGCACCGCCCAGATTCGCTCCAGCACAGAGGGGACCCCGCCGTCGCGACAGACCAGGACGTACCGGGACTCGGCCATCGTCGCCAGCTCCGCTTCGAGCTCGTACTCGTCAAGCTCGTCGGGTCCGACGACGTGAATCACCTCGCCGCGGACGGTCTCGGACATACCGGTATCTGGCGCTCGACGCCGATGTGTTTTCTGCCGGGCGGCGGTCGAGGCCGCGACCGCCAGCCTCGCGGGCCGTGTGCTCATATGATCGAGACGCGTTGGCCCCGACATGGACCGCCGAGACGTACGGGAGGCCTGGAACGAGGTCGCGCCGAGGTACGCCCGCGAGCGCGACCCCGACGGCTCGGACGCGGCGCTCGTCGACGACCTGCTGGCGGTCTGCCCGACTGACCCGTTGGTGCTCGACGTCGGCTGCGGCGACGGCGCCCGCACGCTTGCGAACCTCCCGCCCGACAGCGTCGGCCTGGACCTCTCCGGGCGCTGTCTCGAACTGGCGGCCGAGACGGTGCCCCGGGCGCGGCTGATACAGGCGGAGATGACGGCGATTCCGCTGGCCAGCGGCGCGGTCGACGCCGTCACGGCGTATCACTCCGTCTGCCACGTTCCCCGCGAGGCCCATCCGCGGGTGTACCGGGAGTTCGCCCGCGTCCTCGACGACGGCGGGACGCTGCTGCTGACGCTGCCCGACGGTCGGTACCACACCGTCCAGCGCGGCTGGATGGGCGGACCGATGCTGTTCTCCGCGCCGGGCCGCGAGCGGACGCTCGACCAGCTCAGGGCGGCCGGCTTCGTCGACGTCCGGACGCGGACGGCGGACAACCCCCTCGGCGGCGAGACCGAGTTCGTCTTCGCCACCAGCGCCGCCGACTGAGCCACGACAGTCGGGGGTCGAGAACGCCCGCGGCCGGGAGTCAGGAGGGCTGGGTTCCGGCGTCCGCGGTGGCGTGGTCGTCGTCGCGGCCGCCGACCACCTCTTCGACGTCGGCGCCGTCGAGGAACCGCTCGCCGACCGCACGAACCCGCTTGGGGATGGGCGGGTGGTCGTAGTGGACCAGTTCGTACCACGGGTGCGGGAACGGGTTGCCGAGGTTGTCCTCCTCGAGCTTCGCCAGCGCGCGCATCTCCGCGCGCGGGTCGCCCGTGGTTTCGGCGGCGAAGGCGTCTGCCTGGTACTCGTGACGGATGGACAGCCGGTTGTCCAGCGGCGCCGCGAGTCGCGACACCGGCCACAGCCAAATGGAGGCCGTCAGCAGCGCCGCGTAGTCGGTCGCCGGGAGCCCGAACATCGCCGTCAGCCACGGCTGTTCGAGTAAGACGGCCAGCACCGTCAGCGAGACGCCGTATCGGACGAGCATCGCCCCCAGTCGCTTCCAGATGTGACGCAGCCGGTAGTGACCGAGCTCGTGTGCGAGGACGCTCTCGATCTCGTCGAGGTCGTGGCGCTCGATGAGCGTGTCGCCGAGGCCGACCCGCTTGGCCGGACCGAACCCCATGAAGAAGGCGTTCGACTTGGTCGTGTGCGAGCTGAGCTCGACCTCGAAGATACCCTCGCAGGTGAACCCCGCCCGCTCGAACACCGACTCGACGGCGTCGCGAAGTTCGCCGTCCTCGATGGGCGTGAAGTCGTACTGCAGCGGCATGATAACCTGCGGCACCAGCACCAGCATGAGCAGGCTCACGGCCGCGATGAGCGCGACCCCGGCGACCGGCCACAGCGCCCCCAGCGCGTCGATGGCGAGCAGGATGCCGCCGCCGAGCACCGCGACGAGCGCGATCGAGACGACTAGGCCGATGAGCTGGTCGCGGGCCCAGAGGCCCAGCGTCTGCTGGTTGAACTCGAACAGCTCCTCGACGACGAACGTCCGGACGAGACCGAACGGCACCGACGCCAGCTGCGTCAGGACGACCAGCCCGACGAGGAGGACGACCCCCTCCAGGAGCGGACCGAGCCCGAGCCCGGCGACGAACGCGACCGCGTCCCGGTACAGTCCCGAGTACAGCACGAGCAGCGCCGCGCCGAGGAACACCCACGACTCCAACTGTCCGATCCCGGTTCCGAGACGGAGATAGTCGGCGTTCCGTTCCGGCTCGGACAGCCCGAGCGACTCCCGTAGCCACTCGGCGTTGTCGCGGAGTTCGCGCTCGCTGTGGCGCACGTTCAGCACCGCCAGCGCCGTGAACAGCGCCTGCGTGCCGACGAGCAGTCCGACCAAGGCGACGTGCAGTTCGAACATCGCTTGCCCCGCGATTCGTGACGTGATAGCTTCTGTCTATCGGTCGCTACACGGCGCCGGTGGGTGCCGTGGCCGGGAGTCTGCTTACCGTCTCCGGTGGGGTTTTGAGCGCCGCGCTGAGACGACAACTGTGACCGTACTACACACCTGTCTGAACGTCGTCGACGCGGACCGCGCAGCCGAGTGGTACGAGGCGAACCTCGGGCTGGAACGGTCCTGGGAGTTCACGACCGCGGACGGGCGGACCCGGAACGTCTACGTCGCCGACGACGACGGCACCGAGCTCCAGCTTTCGGACACGGAGGGCGAGTCGCCCTCGACCGACGGCGACCGTTACGACCACTTCGCGGTGGGCGTCGACGACGTCGACGCCGCCGTCGCGGACGTCGACCACCACGGCGTCGTCTCCGCGCCCGCCGACCAGCCCGCCGCGGGGGCCCGCACCGCGTTCGTCGAGGACCCGGACGGCCACGTCGTGGAACTCATCGAGCCGCTCGAAGGCTGATACCGACGGCCCCGAAATAAACGGGCGGCTCGTGCCGCCCGAATCGATTCGAACTTTCGGTCCGTGTGAACGAACGTGACGACCGACCGCCTCACCGAAAGAGCCGATACCGACGGAACCGACCGCGACTTCGCCGGGGTCGTCGACCGGAGCGACCGACCACGCGGCGGTATCGACGCATTCGACGCGCTGTACGTCCGGTTCTCGCTTCGGGAAGGAGCGGCGGCGACCGTCCGCGAGACGATTGCCGACTGGGTTGACGACGACCGCGACGACGACGCGAGCACGCTGCTCCCGGTGGCGGGCGTGAACCTCTGTTCTGTGTTCCTCGACGGGGCGGACAATCGCCCGGCGCTGGTCTGGTACGTTGAGGTCGTCGACCGGGAACGGGAGCCGTGGAGCGACCCCGTGGCGGCCGTCCGTCGGTCGCCCGTCTTCGACGCCGGGCTCGCCGACCTCCTCGCGGGCGATCCGGTCGTCAGAGCCCGCGGCGCTTCCGGCCACCTCCAGGTGGTGACGGCGACGCATCCGGACCGTCAGACGTGGTACGAGTCGACCTGTGACCGGCCGCTCGTCGCTCCCGTCGCCGGCGACGACCTTCCTCTCGCGATCGCCGTCGTCGCGCTTCCGCTGCGGTCGCGGCTCGTGAGCGTCCTCTCGGCGGCGACGGTCCGGTTCGTCGACTGGCTGAAGCGCTCGACGCCGCTGGGCGAGGCGCTACGCGGAGAGACGGAGGTCCTCGCCGAGGAACGACTGTACAGCGAGTCGTTCGTGCTCGGCCCGCCGGACGACGACGGAGTCCGGCGGATGCACTACTACATTGAGGCCGAGTCGATGGACCAACTGTACGAGGGCTTCGAGGACGCGGACGACTGGACGGCCCGACTCGGAGAGGCCCTCATCCGCCGCGTGTTCGCGTCCCCGGAGCGGTTGCTCGACCCGCCGCTGGAGAGCGACTACGAGCTGCTGGTCCACGCCGTCGACCCCGGTCGGGGATGAGCGGTTGGCCGGCGACCACACGGACGACAGTGCTCAGGACCCGGCCGGGACGAATTCTGAAGTTTCTGGCGTCTGTCCGTCGCGTATGCACGCCGCACGGGTGGCGCTGCGAATTCCCAGGGAGTCACTACACCCGATGCACGCGTTCGTCTGCGAGTCGCCGGTCGTCGAGCGTGAGACCATCCTGGAGCGGGACGCACGAGGAGAGGTGACGACGCTGTTGCTGCACGTCGACGGCGACCGCGAGGCGTACGAGCAGGCGGTCGAGGAGGTGGACGAGGTGCTCGCGTGGGAGACGACGGCGGCTCCGAACGGATTCCATGCGTACGTCCGGACCCGACTCAGACCACAGGAGGAGGAGTACCGCCAGGCGCTCGACCGGGAGTCGGTGCTCGTCGTGACGCCGGTCGAACTCCGGGCGGACCGGACCGTGCGACAGACGATGGTCGGCGAGGCCGACCAGTTGTCGGCCGCGCTGGAAGCGCTCCCCCCGACTCTCTCGGTAGAGGTGCTGTGGACGGGTCGATACCGCCGAGGCCGCACCGGCGGGGCCGGCGCTCGCCTGACCGACCGCCAGCGCGAGGCCGTCGCCGTCGCTCGGGAACTCGGCTACTACGAGACGCCGAGAGAGGCGAGTCTGTCGACGGTGGCGGCCGCCCTCGACTGCTCGACCTCCGCGGCTTCTGACCTCCTGCGTCGGGCACAGCGCCGTCTCGTCGCGGCGGCGGTTGACGAGGACCGCTAACCGCCTGACTGCGTGCCGTACTGTCTCTCCCCGTCCGCGAGTGGTCCCCGGTTCGCCAACGTTTATTGTGGCTCCCGGACTCCCTGGAAACGACTGCATGAGCGTTCAGAGAAGGTACGACCGCGAGTTCGTGCGGACGTTTTTCACCTCGCCGACGGCCGTCGAAGGGGAGGACGACTCGGCGAAGATGCTCCGACGGGCCAGCCAGCTTCGAGGGATGCAGGCGCCGGACGTCTGGGTGCCGGACAACGAGGACGCCACCGCGCCGTCGATGCGCGACCAGGGCGTCGAGAACATCGTCGAGGTCGTCGCCGACCACGGCGCCGACTTCCCCGGCGAGATTCATCCCCGCGTCGTCTGGCACCGCGAGTCGCCGACGACCCGCCATCAGGGGTTCCAACAGATGCTCGAGATCGCCGACCCCGGCAACGGCGCCGTCGACCACATCGACGGGTTCGTGATTCCGGAGGTCGGCGACGTCGACGACTGGAAGAAGGCCGACGAGTTCATCACCATCGTCGAGCGCGAGCACGGGCTCGAAGCGGGCAGCCTCTCGATGTCGGTCATCGTCGAGAGCGGCGAGGCCGAGATCGCGCTCAACCGGGTCCGCGACGAGATGGGCAGACCCTCGAACAACCTCGAACGGATGTTCCTGCTCGTCGACGGCGAGGTCGACTACACCAAGGACATGCGAGCGATGACGCCGACCGGCGAGCTCCCGGAGTGGCCGGAGCTGCGCCACAACACCTCCCGGGGCGCCAGCGCGGCCGGCCTCGTCGCCGTCGACGGCCCGTACGACGACATCCGCGACATCGACGGCTACCGCGAGCGGATGGAGGAAAACCGCGCGAAGGGGATGACCGGTATCTGGTCGCTGACGCCGACGCAGGTCGAAGTCGCCAACACCGCGCCACTGCCGCCCGAGACCGGCCGCTGGCTGCTGGAGGTCGGCGGCGACGAAATCGAGCTGGACGCCGACGACGACGGCCGGCAGGTGTACGACGGGGACGCGGTCTCGCTCGCGGAGGTCGGGGACGACGAGTACGTGCTCACCGTCGAGGGCGACGAGCGGCGGCTGGACGGCGCGGAGCTGCAGGACGCGCTCCTCGACCTGACAGCGTACGTCCCGAGCATGGACGACATCGTCGACTCCATGGCGGAGTTCGAGGCCGCCAAGGAGGCCGGCAAAGGCGCCATCGCGATGACGCAGGCGACGACGCTCGTCGTCGACGGCGTCGCCGTCGACATCAGCAACGACCGGATGTGGGACGAGGCGACGTATCAGGCCGCTCAGACTCCAATTTCGCTGTTCAAGGACGTCTACCGCAACCGCCCCGACCAGCACGAAGCGTTAGCGGAGCTGTACGGCGAGGACGTCGTCGACCGCGCGAGGGACGTCGGGAACTGACGGCGCCTCCGCTTCGACTCACCGGTTGATCGCTCGATCGGCTCCGAACCTCATCGTATCGGTCGATAGAAACGTCGAGGAAGGCGTCGCGGTGGGACCGCCGAACGAGGCGAGTCGGCGGCGAAACGCGAACTCCGTGCCGCTGGACCGGTCGAGTTCCGGCTTCGACCGCTGCGCTCGGACGCGGACGAGACCGGTCCGCACCGTTCAACGGGTCAGGGTATAGTAGCGTTTGCCAGTAGTTGCTCGCCCGTTCGGTCAAACCTCGCCGGATGGCCGGTTCACGTCTCGAATCGCGATCCCGGCCGAAAAGGGTTCCAAACGCCACGATAGCTCCACGGACACGCCGGACTGGATGCTCGTCGCTTTCACCGTGTTGTACATCAGCATCGCGATCGTGAGCGGCCCGACGCCGCCGGGGACGGGCGTGATTGCGCCCGCCCGCTCCGCGGCGCTCTCGAAGTCGACGTCGCCGACCAACTCGTACCCTTTCTCGGTGTCGGCGTCGACCCGGTTGATACCGACGTCTATCACCGTCGCCCCCTGCTTGATCATGTGGCCGTCGATCATCTCCGGAACGCCGGCGGCCGCCACGAGGATGTCCGCCTGACGGGTTTTCGCAGCCAGGTCCGCGGTCCGGGAGTGACACACCGTCGTCGTCGCGTTCCCGCCGTCGCCGTACTGGATAAAAAGGTTCGCCATCGGCTTGCCGACGATGTCCGAGTGGCCGACGACGACGGCTTCCTTGCCCTCGGTGTCGATGCCCTCCGCGGCCAGTATCTTCTGTACGCCGTGAGGGGTACAGGACTTGTACCGGGCGTTGCCGGCCACGAGGCGGCCGACGTTCTCGGGGTGGAAGCCGTCGACGTCCTTCTCGGGGTCGATGCGCTTCAGGACGGCCCGCTTGTCGACGTGGTCCGGCACCGGCATCTGCACGAGACACCCGTGTACCGACGGGTTCTCGTTCACCTCGTCGATACGCTCGAACAGCGTCTCTGCTGGCGCATCCGGGTCGATCTCGTGGTGTGACCCCTCGATGCCGAGCTCCTCGCACGTTCGTTGTTTCATCGAGACGTACGTCTCGCTGGCGCCGTCGTCGCTCATCAGCACCGTGGCGAGACCGGGCCGTACGCCGGCGTCGCGCAGCGTCTTGACCGCCGTCGCGACGTCCGCCCTGATGTCTTCTGCGATCTCGTTGCCGTCGATTACGTTGGTCATCGTCGGGAGTCGAGGCGGTGACCTGCGGTCGGCCGTCTCGACCGCGCGTCGGGGAGCGTCGTGACACCGCGATTCGTCCGTGAGGTCAACGGTACGTGGTATAACCGCTCCCCGGGCATATCTAACGTATTGAAGTGTCTCCCCGGACCGCGGGGGCGCGTCGGTCCCTGCGGTGCGGTTCCCGCGGGTTCGAGCCGGGCCCGGGCAAATTTTTACCGGCACCGGGGCGTACCCGACGACAATCGTCTACGGGACGGATCAGTCCCGCCGGTGGTACACGTATGTCCGAAAGCACAGTCGTCACGGAACGAGAATCGTTCGTCGAAACGGCCGGCTCCGCGCCGGAGGGAGCCCGCGTCCCCGTCGAGGTCACCGTCGAGGTCTCGGACCCGTTCGAGGCGTATCGCCGCGCTCGCACCCCGGGTACCCACGGGGTTCATTTCGAGACCACGGGCGGGCAGTCCGGGTGGGGGTACTTCGCCGTCGACCCGGTCGAACGCGTTCAGGTCGGACCGGAAGCGACGCCGCGAGAGGAGCGGAGCTCGAGCCTCACGGAGATCGACGCTCTCCTGGAGCGCGAAACGCTCGTCAGGGGCGACTGCGACGTCCCGTACCCCTGCGGCGCGTTCGGCTGGCTGTCGTACGACGTCGCCCGGGAGCTGGAGGAGCTTCCGGACACCACGCGGTCGGACGGGCTCCCTCGCCTCCAGCTGGGCGTGTTCGACCGCGTCGCGGCGTGGCGCGAGCCTCGCGAGGGAGCCGTCGAGCTTCGCGTCACGGCCTGCCCGACGGTCGACGGCGACGCGGGCGCCGCCTACGAGCGCGGACGTCGACGGGCGGAGAGTCTCGCCGAGGCGGCGCTGTACGGCGACCGTGAGGTCCGGACGGGCTCGGGCACCGGTGGGCCCGTCTCCTTCGAGAGCGAGCGCGGCGAGGACGCCTACGCCGAGCAGGTCCGCCGTGTCAAGGAATACATCCGCGACGGCGACACCTTCCAGACGAACATCTCCCATCGGCTCGTCGCCCCCGCGGCGGTCCACCCCGTCGAGGCGTTCGGTGCGGTGCGCCGAGTGAATCCGGCGCCGTACTCCGCGCTGTTGGAGTTCCCCGGCGTCGATCTCGTCAGCGCCAGCCCGGAGCTGCTGTTGGACGTCGACGGCGACCGCCTGCGGACCGAACCGATCGCGGGGACGCGCCCCCGCGGGGAGACGCCGGCGGCCGACGCCGAACTCGAGGCCGACCTCACGACCGACGAGAAGGAGCGAGCGGAACACGCGATGCTCGTCGACCTCGAACGGAACGACCTCGGCAAGGTTAGCGAGTACGGTACCGTCGACGTCACGGAGTACCGCCGGGTGGACCGGTACTCCGAGGTGATGCACCTCGTCTCGCTCGTCGAGGGACGGCGCCGTGAAGACGCGAGCGTCGCCGACGCGGTCGCCGCCGTCTTCCCCGGGGGAACCATCACCGGCGCGCCCAAGCCGCGGACGATGGAGATAATCGACGAGGTCGAGACGTCGCGTCGCGGGCCGTACACCGGCTCCATCGGCGTTTTCGGCTTCGACGAGCGAGCGACGCTGAACATGACGATCCGGACGCTCGTCCGCCACGACGGCCAGTACCGGCTCAGAGTCGGCGGCGGCGTCGTCCACGACTCGGTCCCCGAGCGGGAGTACCAGGAGACGCTCGACAAGGCGCGGGCGTTGCTAACCGCGGTCGACGAGGCCCTCGGCGAGCAGCAGTCGTTCGCCGTCGAGCGCGCCGACCCAACGGAGGGGGTACAGTGATTCTCATCGTGGACAACTACGACTCGTTCGCGTACAACCTCGTGCAGTACGTCGGAGAGTTCGACGACGTGACGGTCCGGCGTAACGACGCGATAGACGTCGCCGACATCCGGGCACTCGATCCGGACGGTATCGTCGTCTCCCCCGGTCCGGGGACGCCAGCCGACGCGGGCGTCTCTATCGATGTCTTCGCCGAGACGGAGTACCCCGCGCTGGGGGTCTGCCTCGGCCATCAGGCGCTGTGTGCGGCACACGGCGCCGACGTCGGCCACGCGCCGGAGGTGATTCACGGGAAGCCCTCCGACGTCCGCCACGCCGACGACGAGCTCTACGCCGGCGTCGACGACCCGTTCTCGGTGGGGCGATACCACTCCCTCGCCGTCGAGCGCGACGACCTGCCGGCGGTCCTGACCGAGACCGCACACACCGACGACGAACAGGGCGTCGTGATGGGCGTTCGCCACGAGCACCGGCCCCACTTCGGCGTGCAGTTCCACCCGGAGAGCATCCTCACCGACGCAGGGATGCGAATCGTCGAGAACTTCTGCTCGTCCGTCGCGCGGGGCTGACCCGTCGCCGGACCGACGGCAATCACGGCGGTCAGTCCTTCTCCGGCGGGTCGACATCGTGGTGAGTCTGTATCGCCGGGAACTGCTCGACGGCGCGCCTGATAACGGAGGTGTGTCCCCGCTCGTTGCGGTACAGCGTCAGGGTGAGGCCACCGACGGCGACCAGCGAGAGAACCGCGAACGGGCCGCCCGTCAGAACGGCGAGCGCCTGGAGCGTCTCGGCGCCGCCGACCGTCAGCATGGCCACGGCGACCGCGCCCTGGAACGTCCCCCCAGAAGACGATGTTGCTCCTCGACGGCGCCGTTCCCCGCTCGGCCGCCAGCATCGCGACCGTCAGCGTCGACACGTTCGCCGAGGTGGTGATGAACACGACGATCAAAGCCAGGGACAGGAACACCAGTAGCTCGCTCAGCGGCAGGGCGGCGAACAGCGAGCACCCGGCCACCGCTTCGGGATCGCTTCGGGCGGCCATCGCTCCGAGCACGTCGACCCGACCGGTATGCTGGACGAACAACGCCGTCCCGCCCATGAGGAGGAACCAGACCACGCTGGTGAGGGAGGTAGCGACCACGCTGGTGAACACGACGGTTCTAATGCGTCGCCCGGGAGAGAGCGCGGCGATGAACAGGCCGGCGAAGGGGCCCACGAGAACCACCACGACCAGTTCCACACCGTCCACTCGGCGACCCACTCGCCGCCGCCGTAGAGGCTCAGTGGGACGAAGCCGAGCGCGTACTGACTCACCGCGGCGGCCCCGCGGTCGAGGACGAACGACAGCGGTCCGACGACGGACAACACGACCGCGACGAGACCGAACAACACCACGTTGAGACCGGCGATACGGCGAATTCCGCGGTGGATGCCGGTCGCGGCCGAGATGACGAAGATGAGGGTCAAGCCGCCGACGAACAGCACCGGTCCGAGACCGCCGACCGCAACGCCCCACTGGTAGCGGACGCCGACGAGGAACTGCGTGGCCAACAGAGCGACGGAGGTAGCGATGCCGCCGATGACCGCGAACACCGCCAGCGCGTCGAGGAGCCGCCCCAGCGTCGAGTCGAGCCCCTCGATCCCGACGAACGGCACCAGCATCGTCGACATCCGCAGCGGGGCGCCGCGCTCGAAGACGTAGTAGGCGATGGGGACGCCGATGACGGTGTACGCGCTCCAGGCCGAGACGCCCCAGTGAAACAACGAGTAGGTGAGCGCGCTCCCGACCGCTGCGCTCAACTGCGGCGCGGCGTCAAAAAACGGCGGCGGCTCCCGGTAGTGGACCAGCGCCTCCGCGGGTCCCCAGAACACCACGCCGGCGGCGATACCGGCAGTGAAGATGAGCGTGAAGTACGTCGGATACGTGCGGTCGCAACGACCGAGTGACGCCCCCGGCGACCGCTCGCTGAGACGGAACGAAACGGAGAGAGGTCGACTGCGACGGAACGGAACGGGACAGGACGACGCGAGCGCTGGCCGACGGCGGCTCAGAACAGCCCGGAGATGTTGCCGTCGTCGTCGATGTCCATGTCGGCCGCGGCCGGGCGTCCCGGGAGCCCAGGCATGGTGAGCGCGTCGGCGGTGAGCGCGACGATGAACCCGGCTCCCGCAGAGGGATACACCTCACTGATTTCCAGCTCCCACCCCTCGGGAGCGCCCTTCCTGCTCGCGTCGTCGCTGAGCGAGTGGAACGTCTTGGACATGACGACCGGCACGTCGTCGAAGCCGAGTTCCGCCATGCGCTTGATGTCGTCAAGCGCGCTGCCGGTGAATTTCACCCCCTCGGCGCCGTAGATGTCGGTCGCGACGGTTTCGATCTTCTCCGCGATGGGAGCCTCGACGTCGTAGAGGTACTGGAAGTCGTCCTCGTTGCTGTCCTCGACGGCCTCGATGACGCTCTCGCCGAGGGCCTCGCCGCCTTCGCTTCCGTGCTCGAACACCTGCGACTCGGCGGCCCGCACGCCGTGTTCGTCCCGACAGTGGTCCAGCACGGTCCGGACCTCCGGGTCGGCGTCGTCCGGGAACCGGTTGACCGCGACGACGACGGGAACCCCGAACTGCTGGAGGTTCGAGATGTGACGGTCGAGGTTCTCCAGCCCCGCCTCGACGGCGTCGACGCCGGCCTCGTCGATCTCGTCGTAGTCGACCGGCCACTGGCCGAGCCCGTGATACTTCAGCGCCCGCACCGACGCGACCATCACCACCGCGTTGGGGACCATCTCGCCTTTCCGGCAGACGACGTTCATGAACTTCTCGGCGCCCAGGTCGGAGCCGAAGCCGGCCTCGGTGACGAGGTAATCACCCATGCCGAAGGCGGTCTTATCGGCGATCAGCGAGTTCGTCCCGTGCGCGATGTTCGCGAACGGGCCACCGTGGACGAACGCGGGCGTCCCCTCGATCGTCTGGACGATGTTCGGCTTGATAGCGTCGCGCAGCAACATCGTTGCCGGCCCGGTCGCCTCGATGTCGTCGACCGTCAGCGGGTCGCCGTCGTCGTCGTAGGCGACGATGATGCGACCGATTCGCTCCTTCAGGTCGCTCAGGTCCTCGGCCAGACACAGGACGGCCATGAGCTCGGAGGCGGCAGTGAGAATGAAGCCGTCCTCCCGAGGCGTCCCGCCGGAGCTCCCGCCGAGCCCGACGACCGTCTCCCGCAGCGCCCGGTCATTCATGTCCATCGCCCGCGGCCACTCGACGTCGTTGACGTCGACGTCGAGGTCGTTCCCCTGGGAGATGTGGGCGTCGAGCATCGCCGCGATGAGATTGTGCGCGGAGGTGAGCGCGTGCAGGTCGCCCGTGAAGTGGAGGTTGATGTCCTCCATCGGGAGCACCTGCGAG
>JBDGTQ010000036.1:0-28533 GCA_042216705.1 Halolamina sp.
AGGGCATCGACGGCGACGAGTCCGTCGTCGCCTACTGCCGCATCGGCGAGCGCTCCTCGATCGCCTGGTTCGCGCTGCACGAGTTGCTGGGCTACGAGTCCACCGTCAACTACGACGGCTCCTGGACCGAGTGGGGCAACCTGGTCGGCGCGCCCGTCGAGACCGGCGAGGCCGACGACTGAGCGCGGTCCGCGGAACGCTCGATTCGCGCTTTTTTGACCGCTCCGTCACCGCCGTCGAGAGCGCCGGTTACAGCACAAGCTCGGCCACCATTGGCGTCAGGAACGCCTCGATGGCGGCGGCGACGGCGATGACGACCGCCAGCCCGACCAGCACGCGCCAGGCGCGCCGGAGCTCCGCGGCGGCGACGCCGACCCCGAGTCGCCCGCGGGCGGTCCGCACGCCGACGACGCCGAGGTGTAGTCCGAGGCCGCCGGCGACGGCGATTGCGGGGAGCTCGACTACGCCGTGCGGTGCCACGAGCGCGAGGAAGTGCGTCGGCTCGAACACGCCGGCGACGGCGCCGACGATGGCGCCGTTGAACAGCACCGTCGCCGCTGCGGGGACGGCGCCGAAGACGCCGCCGAAGGCGCCGCCGGCCGCGACCAGCCAGTTGTTGGCGGCGATGTTGAGGAACGGGCCGACCGGTACGAGCCCGAACGTCTCGATGCCCCGGTCGGGGGCGACGGCGACCCCGTACCGCGCCGTCGACAGGTAGCCCGCCGCGGCGCCGCCGGCGAGCAGCCCCGCCGAGAGGAGGTTCGCCCCGGGGTGGCCGCGGACGAACGCCCCGAGCGACCGCAGCCCGGTCGCGGCCCCGGCACGAAGTCGCCGCCGAACCGACGGCCGCGGGGTCGTCGGCTCGGCGGTCGTTTCCCGCCTGCTCGCCGGCCCGAGGCCGCCGTACAGCGCCAGCGAGAACCCGGTCAGCACCGGGCCGACGACCAGCAGCGTAGCCAGCGCGACCAGTCGCTGGACGTTCGCGGCGCCGGCTAGCGTCGACAGCACCCCGACGCCGACGGAGAGGCCGACGGTGACGACCAGGTAGACGGCAGCCGCCGCCGGCTCGCGGCGCACGAACCCGACGCTGTTGCCGACCGCCGACGTCGCTCCCACGTCGTCGACGACGACCGCCGGCCCGGCGAACGTCAGCGCCACGGCGACGCCGACGACGAGCGCGAGGCTGAGGAGCCCGCCGGCCAGCGCCAGCACCGCCCCGACCGGGCCGATAGCCGAGAACGCGGCGACGCCGACCGCGGCTGGCACGGCGGCGGCTCCGAACCCGAGCAGTCGAACGAGCGTCACCCCGAGGAACGCCCGCCAGTAGCGACCGACGCCGACGACGCCGGCCGAAAGCGGGTCCTCGTGGCCGCCGAGCGCCGCCAGCGTCGTCGCCTGCGTCGCCGCGGCGGCGACGCTGCGGGCAAGCAGGTAGACGACGACCGCCAGCCCCGCGCCGACGGCCAGCAGCGCCACCACCGTCGGCTGCGCGAGGTCGGCGAGGGCCGGCCCGAGGCCGTCGACCCCGGCCGGTGGCTGTTCGGCGCCGCCGACGCCGGCGCCGGGGCCGGGACCGGGACCGCCAGCCTCCGAGAGCGCCTGCCAGTCGACCTCCCGCAGCTGTGCGACGACGGGGTCGAGCAGTCCGGCACGGGAGAGCAGCCACAACGCCCCGGTGACGGCGGCGTACAGCGGGACCCGGGCCGCCGAGGGGGCGGCCGCGGCGAGGACGAACGCCGGGAGCACGTCGGTCGGGCGGTCCACGGGGAGCGTCACGGCGGCGCGGAGGGCGTCGGAGGGAGACACGACCGACTCCTCGTCCGCAGCCCACCTAAGGGTGTCCCCGCCAGCGGCGCCCTCGGGTCGGCACCCGCGGTGGTCGTCGGCGACGGAGGCGTCGCCTGCCGGCCCCGAACGATTCAAACGCCGACCGCCCCAACCTCGTGGCGTGAACGGCGACACGCTTCAGGACCGGCTCCGCGACGAACGGGAGACCGAGCTCTCACGGCTCAACTCCTCGAAGGCGATGTACGCGCTCACCGACGGCGAGATGACCGACGAGACGGTGCGGACCGGCGCGACGGCCGAACTCCGGGCGCTGTCGGCCGCGATGGACGCCGTCGCCGCCGACGGCGCGACCGAGACGCTGCGGGAGGCCGCCGCGGCGCTGCGGGAGGCTGCCGACTCGGTCGCCGACGGCGGGAGCGACGACGCGACCGACCCGGCGGCGGACGCCACCGCCCTCGCCGCGGCGGTGGCGGAGTCCCCGCTGCCGACCGCCGCCGCGGCCGGGGCGACGCTGACGCTGTCGGCCGAGAGCGAGCAGATGGTCGGCTTCTTCGTCGGCAACGCCGCGATGAGCGCCGCCGACGAGTTTCGCGATCTGCGGTCGACGCTCGAATCCCACCGCGACGCCCTCGCCGACGCGGCGGCCGAGAACGCCGGCGACGAGGGCGACGACGGCGACGCCGTTGACGCCGCCAGCGCGGCCGTCGGCGCGGCCTACGACGACTACGTCGAGACGCTGGAGTCGATGGGTATCAAGCCGAAAGACGTCTGCTGAGCCCTCGTCCGCACAGCCGGCGTCTGACGGGCGTCGGCGTCCACCCGAAACGCTGGGGCTCGTGGCTCGGTCGAACTCGACGGCTCCCGCAATCCCTCGCGCCGACTGACTGACCGGTCAGTCAGCCTTTCGAGGGGTGGTCACGAGACCGATGAACGCCGGCCGGACGCCCGCCGCGTTCGCTCCGGAGACCGCTTCTCAGACTCCGTCGACGGTTTCGCGGTAGTCGTCGATGGCCGTTCGCGCCTCGGCCGCGTGGTCGTCGACCGCGTCGCCGGCGCCGTCACGCGCCGACTCGATGGCGTTCGTCAGCCGTGCGAGGCGGCCGTGGTCAGGGCCGCGGTCGGCGTTCGCGAGCGTCGCCAGGTCGTTCGAGAGGTCGTACAGTCGCTCCCGGCGGTCGTCGTCGGCGGCGACGGCGGCCTGTCGGAGCGCATCGCTCGCCGCTTGGAGCTTCTCGCGGGTCATGCGCGGGCGTACGACCCTCTGAATGTTAGAGGTTCACGTTCTTCAGGTTGACCACAGAGACCCATCCGAGCGCACCAGCCTCGACGGCGTGCACGCCGAATGGCGGTTCTGCCGCCGGCACTCTCCGGCGGGTTCGGTCCTCGAAACCGTAGTTTTCACCGGTCCTGGCCTGGAAAGACAGCTCGTTACGGCGATTCGGACGGCACCAAGCCTTTTGTTCACGTCCTCTGTTCGGTCAACAACCTTCACGGGTGAGGGTATGTCAGGACGCACGACAACCGGGCAACTGTTGGCGGGAGCACTCGTTGCGATGCTCCTCGTCAGCGGTGCAGTTTCGGGCACGACCGTAGCAGCACAGCACAGTGAACCGACCCCGTCAGCCGCATCAGCGGCCGCTCCGGGCGCGGCCACGGCGGCGATTAGTTCGGAGGTGACCGCATCGACGGCGACGGCGGCGGCGACGAACAACAACAGCACGGCGTTCGCGTACGTCGACAGCAGCAATAGCAAACTGACGATTGTCGATCACGACGGAAACAAGACGACGCTCGACAGTACCACGACCGCGGAAATCATCGGTCCGCTGGGACAGCTCGACGACGACGCGGCGCTCGAAGTGCCGTTCGTCGACTCGGGCGGTACGGTGTACATCGTCGACGAGAACGGTAACGAGACGAGCGTCACTGGAAGCAGCACCGCACGGCAGGCGAACAGCCGGCTCGCGACCGGTGATGTCGACGGCGACGGCAATTCCTCGGTGATCTACGCGAACAAGACTGACGAGGACAACATTTGGCGCTACGAGCCGATGACGGGCGAGCAGGAGCGCGTCGCGCAGCTGCCCAATGGAGCGCAAGCGGTCGTCGGCTTCGCCGATTTCTCCAACGACTCGACGAAGGACATCATCTACGTCGACACCAAGTCGACGGAACTGAAGTGGTGGAACGGGAGTACCAGCAAGACGACTGGTTTCACCAGCATCGGCTCGAACCAGAACGGGCTCGGAGTGGGAGCACCCGCAGACTTCGACCGTGACGGCCAGCTTCGGATACCGATCGTCGACGGCTCGGGAAACATCGACCTCATCAGCCCCGACGGGACTAAGACGAAGATCGCCGGCGGGGCGAACAAGAACCCTGTCGGTGCGGTCGACTGGACCGGCGACGGCGATCTCGAGGTCGTCCATCTCTCGAACAGTAACATCCGCTACGCGACCCTCAACGGCACCGTCGGAACGGTGTACGACGCTGATGGAAACAACATCGGCGCTGTGAACAGCGCAGGCATCGCGGAGGCGAACACGACCGCGCCGACGGACATCGACCGCATCGCCAACTTCAGCCTGACTCCGGACGCAGACGACAACGTCACGGTTCAGGTGAACGCGACGACCAAACTGGACACCAGCCAAATCACGGCTAACGTCAAGAGCACCGATGTTACCAGCTTCAAGTTGGTGTCGAGTTCCTCTGACCTCTACGTCTACGAGGCCACCTACGACGCCTCGCCGGAGGGCCAGTTCGACGGCACGCTGACTCAGGCGGTGACCTCCGACAGCGCCGACGACCTCGCCAACGGCCAATCCGACAGCGCGACCATCGACGTCCGGCCGACGGCGTCGAGCGTCACGCTAACCGACGCGAGCGGCGACGGCAACGTCACCGACGGCGAGAACGTCACTGTCGCCGCGGGAGCGACGTTCCCAGCCGAGGGCTCGGAAACGGTGGAGGCCGATCTCTCCGAGTTTGGCCTCGGCACAATCGAACTCACCGACAGCGACGGCGACGGAACGTACGACGCCACGAGAAGCGTCAACACCTCCAATCGGTCGGGCAACGCGAGCACGAGCGTGACCGCCACCGACGGCGACAGGTTCAACAGCGACGACGTGACGATCGCCAGCACGGACACCTCGCTCACCCTCGTCGCCCCCGATTCGGGCGGCGGCGGTGACGGCGGAAGCGGCGGCGACGGTGGCAGTGGCGGTGACGGCGGAAGCGGCGGTGACGGCGGAAGCGGCGGTGACGGTGGCAGTGGCGGTGACGGCGGAAGCGGCGGCGACGGCGGCAGCGACGGCGTCGACAGCGACGACGGCGGCAACGTCGGCGGCGGCGCCGTCGGCGGCACGGGCGGCTCCGGCAGCGCCGACACCGGCCCGCCGGTCGAGGCGAGCTACTCCGAGGTCCTCTCGGGGTCGGAAAACCCCACCGTCGACTACGAGAGCGGTCCGGTCGGAGCCATCGCCTTCACCGGCTCGTTCGACGGCTCGGTCGTGACGGTGAGCGAACTCGAACGGCTCCCCGAGAGCGTTCCTGAACCCTCTCAGAGCGTGACCACGCTCGAGACGCTCGACATCGAGGTGCCCAGCGACGCCGAGAACGTCGGCGCGACGCTGCGGTTCACGCTCTCGACGGACGAACTCGGCGAGCGCTCCCCGAGTGACGTGGTGATGCTCCACTACGACGACGGCGAGTGGACGCAACTCGACACGTCGGTCGTCAGCCGCGCGGACGGCTCCGTCACCTTCGAGGCCGAGACCGACGGCTTCTCACCGTTCGTCATCGGCGTCTCGGAGTCGGCGGAGACGACCGAGACGGCGACACCGACGGAGTCGACGGAAACCGACTCGTCCGACTCGACGGAGACCGAGGCCGAACCCGAACCCGACACGGAGACGACCGCGCGGACGACCACTGACACGTCCGGACCCGGCTTCGGCGCCGTCGTCGCCCTCGTCGCGCTGCTGGCGGCGGCGCTGCTGGCGCTGCGCCGCGAAGACTGACTCTCACTCTCGGGAGTCCGCCTCTCGGCGGCGAGCGCACCGGCGTTGACGCGCCGACCGGCGGCCTCGGTTTCGGGCTTCGTCGCATCGCAGCCTTCGACTGAACTCTTTTTGGCGCCGAGCCGGTCGAACTGACCGGGTTGGTCAAGTGGTTCCGTCCCGTAACACTCTCTCAATGAGCGACGCCGATTCCGGCCCGCTGTCGCCGGACCGACCCGACGCCGAGCGGCCGTTTCGCGTCGACGCTCCCTTCGACCCCGCGGGCGACCAGCCCGAGGCCATCGAGCAGCTGGCGGCGGGGTTCCGAGAGGGGATGGACCGGCAGACGCTGCTGGGCGTCACCGGCTCGGGCAAGACGAACACGGTCTCCTGGGTCGTTGAAGAGATTCAGAAGCCGACGCTGGTCATCGCCCACAACAAGACGCTCGCGGCTCAGCTGTACGAGGAGTTCCGGTCGCTGTTCCCGGACAACGCCGTCGAGTACTTCGTCTCCTACTACGACTACTACCAGCCGGAGGCGTACGTCGAATCGACGGACAAACACATCGAGAAAGACGCCTCCATCAACGACGAGATCGACCGGCTGCGTCACTCCGCGACCCGGTCGCTGTTGACCCGGGAGGATGTCGTCGTCGTCGCCTCGGTCTCGGCCATCTACGGGCTTGGCGACCCGCGAAACTACGTCGACATGAGCCTCGAACTGGCGGTCGGCCAGGAGATCGACCGCGACGAGCTGTTGGCCCGGCTGGTCGATCTCAACTACGAGCGCAACGACGTGGACTTCACCCAGGGCACCTTCCGGGTGCGCGGCGACACGGTCGAGATATTCCCGATGTACGGCCGCTACGCCGTCCGCGTGGAGTTCTGGGGCGACGAGATTGACCGGCTGACGAAGGTGAACGTCTTGGAGGGCGAGGCCGTCGACACCGAGCGCAAGGCGCTGATTCACCCGGCCGAACACTACTCCATCCCCGAGAGCAAGCTGGAGGCCGCCATCGACGAGATTCAGGAGCTAATGAACGACCGCGTCCGGTACTTCGAGCGCCAGGGCGACCTCGTCGCCGCCCAGCGCATCGAGGAGCGGACCACCTTCGACGTGGAGATGCTCCGGGAGACGGGGTACTGCTCGGGCATCGAGAACTACTCCGTCCACCTCTCGGACCGAGAGTCCGGGGAGGCGCCGTACACCCTGCTGGATTACTTCCCCGAAGACTTCCTCACCGTCGTCGACGAGTCCCACCAGACGTTGCCCCAGGTTCGCGGCCAGTACGAGGGGGACAAATCGCGCAAGGACTCGCTGGTGCAGAACGGCTTCCGGCTGCCGACCGCCTACGACAACCGCCCGCTCACCTTCGAGGAGTTCGAGGCGAAAACCGACCAGACGCTGTACGTTTCGGCGACTCCGGGCGACTACGAGCGCGAACACAGCGACCAGGTGGTCGAACAGATCGTCCGGCCGACCCACCTCGTGGACCCCGCGGTCGAGGTGACGGCGGCGACCGGCCAGGTCGACGACCTGATGGACCGCATCGACGACCGCATTGACCGCGACGAGCGGGTGCTCGTCACCACGCTCACCAAGCGGATGGCCGAGGACCTCACCGAGTACCTCGAAGAGGCGGGCGTCTCCGTCGCCTACATGCACGACGAGACGGACACCTTGGAGCGCCACGAGATAATCCGGTCGCTGCGGCTGGGCGACATCGACGTGCTCGTCGGCATCAACCTGCTTCGGGAGGGCTTGGACATCCCGGAAGTGAGCCTGGTCGCCATCCTCGACGCCGACCAGGAGGGGTTCCTGCGCTCGGAGACGATGCTCATCCAGACGATGGGCCGGGCCGCCCGCAACGTCAACGGCGAGGTCGTTCTCTACGCCGACGACCCCAGCGACGCGATGGCGTCGGCAATCGACGAGACGCAGCGTCGCCGGCGCATCCAACAGGCGTACAACGAGGAACACGGCTTCGAGCCCCAGACCATCGAGAAGGCCGTCGGCGAGACGAACCTCCCCGGCGCCGAGACCGACACCGGCGACGCCGCCGACGTCGACCCGGACGACGCCGACGAGGCCGCCCGGCAGATCGCCCAACTTGAGCAGCGCATGGAGGAGGCCGCCGACAACCTGGAGTTCGAACTCGCCGCCGACATCCGCGACCGCATCCGGCAGCTCCGAGAGGAACACGACCTCGCCGGCGACTCCGACGCGCCCGACGGCGTGGTTCCGGAACCGGACGGCGAGTTCTGAGCCCCGCGGCCCGACGGGGTCGCTCACGCGCTGGTCGGCCGACGACCGCTCGCCGAACGTCCCGCTACTCGCCGACCGGCTCGGTCAGTCCTCTTCGGCGTCCGTCGGCGTCGACTCGTCGTCGCCGTCGCCGCTGTCGTTGCTGTCGCTGTTGTCGTTGCTGTCGTCGGCTCCGTCGGAACCGTCCCCGTCGTTTTGCTCGTTGTCGCTACTGGTGTCGTCTCGCCCGTTGTCGCTGTTGCTCTCGTCGCTACCCCTCCCGTCGCTGCCGTTCTCATTTCCCGTATCGTCGCCCTCGGTGTCGTCGTCCTCACCGTCGTTCCCCGCGTCGTCTGAGCGTCCCTCGGAGTCGGTCTCCTCGGGGGTGTCACCGTCGTTCCCGGGGTCGCTCTCGTTGCGAGCGTCGTCGGGCCTGTCATCCGGGGCGTTTCCGGGGTCGTCGGTTTCGGTCTCATTTTGGCCGTCGGCGCGGTCGTCGGCGCCGTTCCCGCCGTCCCCGTCCTCGCGCTCGTCTCCGTTGCCCTCTCCTTCGGACCCCTCGGGCGACCCGCGGTCGTCTCCGTCGTCATCGTCGTCGAGCCCGGTGCCGACGTCGCGTCCGGCGTCCCGGCCGGCGACCGTCTCGGCGGCTTCGGCGGCCTCGTCGTCGCCCATCTCATCGGCGCTTCGCTCGACCTCACGGACCTCGGAGACGTTCACCGCGGCGTCTTTCAGTGCCTCTTCGGGTAGTTCCTCCGCAACTTCGCCGGTCCGGTTGGCCCGCTGGCGCAGCGCGTTCGACTCGGCGACGATGGCCGCCAGCCGAGCCTGGTAGACGCTCTTCGAGACGTTGCCGGCCTCGTAGGCCCGCTTCAGCGCCTGCTTCTGCCGGCGAAGCTCCGCGAGTCGTTGCTCGGCGCTTTCCGTCTCGGCCGCCACGATTGCGGCCCGCGAACTGTTCGACTCGGCCTCGGCGAGGCGCTCGGACAGCGCCCGTTGGGCCACCTCGCCGCGGACCTCCGACCCCTGGACTGCGACGACCCCCGACAGCTGCGCACCGGGGGCCACCTCCCCCTCCGATTGGGACTGCGTCTGCGCCGCCCCCAGCGCCGCCACCGGAGCGACCACCATCAGGAGGGCGGCCCCAACGGCAGCGACGGCCACTCGATTCATATCTCACCCAACGGACTCTCCCCTCTAATACGGTGAGGTCTCTCCACCCGGATTCAGCACGGTTAACCGAGGTTAACAGCTCCAAGCCGCCCCCACCGGTGTCCGTCAGCCGTCTGGCCCGAGGTCGTCGTCCTCCTCTGGCAGCCGGAGCACGTTCTCCCGGCCGAGACGGAACGTCTCCACCGCCCCGTCCTCGCGGAGGTCGCCGACGACCTGGCTCGTCCGGGCGGCGCTCCAGTCCATCGCCTCGGTCACGTCCTTCTGTTTCATCCGACCGCCGTGCTCTCCCAACAGCCGGAGCACTCGCTCCTGCGGACTCAACAGCTCCTCCGGCGGCCCGTCCTCGCCTTCGGACGGCTCGTCGCCGTCGGCGTCCGCTTCGGTCCCGCTCCCGCTCTCGGTTCCGGGTCCGGTTCCGGTCTCGGCCGCGGCGGAATCGCCGTTGCCCTCGCTCTCGGCCGCGGCGGCTGACCCTTCGCCGGCCTCGGCGTCGGCGGCGCCGCTGGCGGTCGCGGCGCGGTCCCCGAGCAGTCGCTCGCGACGGAGGACGAAGCCGGCGCCGCCGACGACGAGCACCGCCGCCACGCCGGCGAGAACGACCGGCGAGGCCGGCAGGGTGCGCTCGGGGGCGACGGCGACGGTCGGCTGGCCGGTGCCGAACGAGCGTTCGCCGCGCCACCCCACGGCGTTCTCGCGGTCGATGTCGACCGGCGTGGGCGCCGCCTGCCGACGCGAGTAGTTCTCCGGCCAGGCGACGACGAAGGTCGTCGACCCGTCGAGATACAGCCCCGCGACGGCGTCGCCGGCGACGACGCGGTCGCCCTCAACGACGGCGAAGTTCGCCCAGTTGAACCGGTAGGTGACGAAGCCGAACTGGTCGCTGCCCAGCCGCTGTATCCGCGTCGAGACGCGGTAGTCGCCGGCTGCCATCTCCCGACCCGTGGCGTTCTCCGCGGTCGCAACCGTGGCGTTCAGCCGCCGCGCGAAGCGGTCGACGTAGGCGGTGGTGTTGTTCCGGACGTCCGCCTGGAGGCTCCGGAACGCCTCGGTCTCGTTGTCGGTGCCGAGCCGGACGCGGTACTCGACGGTCCACGCCGCGTCGCCGTCGGGTTCGACTTCGGCGCGGATGGTCACCGCGTCGGGGTCGACCGCGCCGGTCTGGAAGACGGCGTCGTCGAACTCGTGGCCGGCCGCCGTCCCCGCTCGGTCGGCCGGGAGAGCGCCGGCGCTGGCGCCCTGGGCCCCGCTACCGGCGGCCCCTGCCACGGGGGCGGCGACGAGCGCGACGGCGACGAGCGCGACGACCGCGACTGCCCATGCGCCTCGCATCGTCCGTCACTGCGTCCGGCCCCCCTATAGTCGTTGTTTTCGCCCATCGCGTGCGGTCGTCGGGACAGCGACGCTCGTTGAGGAGGCCGCTCAGGTCCTCGTCCGGGACCGTCACGCACTTTTCGACCCGGTTCGGAGTACGCCCGTGGCGAGCCTGAACGCCGCCGTCCCGCCGCGCGTCCGCCGACTGGCCGCGGAGCTTCACCCGCGGCTGACGCCGTTCGACAGTGTCCGCGACCGGCACTCGCTGCTCGTCAAGCGGCTGGGTGACGACGAACCCCTCACCCGCCTCCGAGAACGACTGCGCCCGCTGCTGGCCCGAACCGACCCGATCAACGTCGTCGTCACTGGCATCGACACGTTCGAGGACCCGCCGGTCGGGGCGGCGCCGGTGGTCTATCTCGCCGTCGAGAGCCCCGGCCTCGACCGGCTCCATCGCCGTCTCGTCGACGAGTTCGGCGCGATTCGCGAGCTGGAGGGCGAGAGCTACGAGATGCACGTCACCCTGGCCCGCGGCGGCGACCCCGAGGCCGCGGCGGCGCTGACCGACCGCGACGTGTCCCGCCTGGAGTGGACGGTCGACGAACTGGAACTGTACGACTCGCAGTACGACGCGGCCGTCGCCCGCCTGCCCCTCGGGTGAGTCGACCTACCGCGACGATAGCGACACCGGCACCGGCCCGTCGGGGTGCATCGTCAGCGACCCCCGGAGGTCGAACTCCCCGGGGCCGTCGTACGACCAGGTGAACTCCCGACCGAGCACGCCGAGGATGAGCTTCGCCTCCAGCAGCGAGAGCTGCTTGCCGATGCAGTGGCGAGGGCCGGCGCCGAACGGGAAAAACGAGAAGCGATGGCGCTCGCTCGCCCGCTCGGACTGCCAGCGATCGGGGTCGAACGCGAGCGGGTCGTCGTAGAACCGCTCCGAGCGGTGGATAACCCACTGGGGAACCATCACGCCGGCGCCTTCCGGCACCCGGTAGCCGCCGAGGCGCACGTCGCCTTTCGGCTCCCGGAACAGGGCGTACACCGGCGGATACAGCCGCATCGACTCGTCGAGAACGGTCTCGGTGAACGTCAGTTCGCGGGCGTCCGCGGCGGTCGGGGTGGCGTCGCCGACGACGTCGTCGACCTCGGCGTGGAACCGCGACATCGCCTCGGGGTGTTCGGCGAGGAGGTACAGCGTGTACGTCAGCGTCAGCGCGGTGGTGTCGTGACCCGCCAGCAGCATCGTCATCAGCTCGTCGCGGACCTCCTGTCTGGTCTGCTCACCGCGGCGCTTCGCTCGCAGCAGAATCGACAGCAGGTCGGTGTTCTCCCCGTCGGGTTCCAGTTCCGAGACGGCGGTGTCGCCGTCGACGCCCTCCTCGACGCGCCGGGCGACGAGGTCGTCGATGACCCCTTCCAGGGTCTCGACGGCGGCGTCGAACTCGCGGTTCTCGCGGGTCGGTGCCCAGTCGGGGACGAGCACCCGGCGCGGGTCGGGCTCGAAGCGCTGGCCCAGCGGTTCGAGGTTCTCCTGCACCGTCCGGACGGTGTCGTCGTCGACGTCGGTGCCGAACATCGCCGAGACGATAATGCGGACCGTCAGCCGGGCGAGTTCGACGTGGACGTCCACCTGGTCGCCGTCGCTCCAGCGGTTGACGTGTTCCTCGGCGGCCTCGGCCATCATCGGCGCGAGCGCGGCGACCCGGCGCTGGTGGAAGGCGGGGTTGGCGAGGGTGCGCTGCTGGCGCCACTGTTCGCCGTCGCTCATCAGCAGGCCGTCGCCCAGCAGGTCGTCGATGGCCGTGCCGAACGACGCCTTCCGGAACTTCCCGGCCTCGCTGACGAGGACGCGCTCAACGGCGTCGGGGTCGGTGATCATGTACGTCTCGAACGGTCCGAGGTCGAACCGGACGAGGTCGCCGTAGGTCTCCGCGCAGGCGGCCATGAATCGAAACGGGTCGCGGGCGTACGCACGGCTGTTGCCGAACAGCGGGAGACCCTTGGGACCGGGCGGGGTGGCACTCATCGACCATTTTAAGGGGTCGAACGAGTGTAAACCTTCTGACGGCGACCGGACGAGCCTGCTGACGGTCGGTCGGCTCGCGTCGGCGCCGATACTGTGCAGAGAAGAGAGCAGCTTTACCCGGCTCTGCCCCGACGACGTGGAAAGCGCCCGACCCCTTTCACTCCCACTCGGTGTATATCGGTCGAACCTCCATCGCCTACCTGAACACCACCTCGGCGACAGTGCAAGGAGTGATTATCTCCGAGGCCGTCAGTCCCGCCATGGACCCGTTGCGAATCGAGGCCGGCGAGCGCAGCGCCGACGAGATCCTCACGGCGCTGGAGGAGGGTCGCCGCGTCGTCGTCGCGACCGAGATGTTCGGGAGCGACTACGAACTCACCCTCCGTCACGACGGCGACACGTACTACTGCGACACGCCGACCAGGCTCCACAAACACGACGAACAGGCGAAGATGCGACAGTGCATCCAGAACATGGGTTACGACACCGACGACTGAGACTGATTACTGCGAGTCTGTCCCGCCGTGACGACCTGAATCGGTGAGTAGAGCCGTTGGACCGGCGTTGTTCGATACACCCTCTGAAAACTGTCGCAGTAATCAGTATGAGGCCGGCGGTCCGGTCGCTACTGTCGGGACCGTCGCGGTCGTCGGCACCGCCGTTTCGGGACCGTCGGGCCCGTTTCGGGACGGTGGTTAGACACGCGGTGAATGTTCGACCAACCGACACGAGCGGGACTGAACGGGGTCGGGGCCTCTCGACCTTGGCGATGCGGAGCCGGAGAAAGCTCTCTCGGCTGAACGCCGTTCGTTCGGGAGAGCGACCGTTTTTAACTGTTCGGCCCCGGGAATGTGCGTATGAGCGACGCCCCGGACATGGAGGAGCTGGTCGGGACCGAGAATCCCAGCTTCCAGCACGTCCTCGCCTGCGTCTTCGGCATTCAGGACCACGAGAGCCGGACGTATCTCGTCCTGCTGAACAACCCGGCGAGCACCGTCGAGGAGTTGGCCGACGAGCTCGACCGCGACCGCAGCAACGTCAACCGGTCGCTGACGACGCTGCTGGAGAAGGGGTTGGCCGAGCGCCAGCGTCGCCTGCTCGACCCCGGCGGCTACGTCTACCAGTACACCGCCACCCCGCTACCCGAGGCGAAGTCGATGCTCCACGACGCGCTCGACCAGTGGGTCGAGCAGGTCCACGACGCCATCGACGGCTTCGGCGAGGACGACCCCTGAATTGAGGGGGCTCGTGGCCCGCCGTCGCGCGACCGCGGGATCTGACGCGACCGTCCGGCTTTTGTCCGCTCGTCCGGAGACCAATACATGAGCGACGCGGCCTTCGAGCACGACCACGGGCTGGCACTCGACAGCCCAATGCCCCGCCCTCCGGACGACGCCGACGACGTGTGGCTGGCCTGCATCGCCTGCGGGGCGACGTTCCGGCCGTTCGAGACGGTCCGGTACACCTGCGACGACTGCGACGGACTGCTGGAGGTCCGGTACGCCGACCTGCCGACGTTCGAGTCGTTCGACCGGCCGGGGACGGCCGACCGCGGCGTCTGGCGCTACGCCGACGCGCTCCCGTTCCCGGAGGGGGTCTCGCTGCCGGAGGGCGACACGCCGCTGCACGAGGTGCCCCGCCTGGAGGCCGATGTCGGCGTCGAACGCCTCCGCGTCAAACACGAGGGAATGAACCCCACCGGCGCGTTCAAGGACCGCGGCATGACCGTCGGCGTCCGCGTCGCACAGGAACTCGACGTCGGCCGGCTGGCGTGTGCCTCCACCGGCAACACCTCGGCGGCGTTGGCGGCGTACGGCGCCCGCGCCGGCATGGAGACGCTCGTCCTGCTCCCGGCCGGGAAGGTTGCCGCCGGCAAGGTCGCACAGGCGAGCCTCCACGACGCCCGCATCCTCGAGGTCGACGGCAACTTCGACGCCTGTCTCGATATCGTCCAGGAGCTCGCGGCCCGCGGGGAAGTGTACCTGCTCAACTCGCTGAACCCGTTCCGTCTGGAGGGTCAGAAGACCATCGGCCTGGAAATCCTGGAGACGTTCCGCGACGAGGAGGGAACCCTCCCGGACCGCATCGTCCTCCCGGTCGGCAACGCCGGCAACACCGCGGCGCTGTACAAGTGTTTCCGCGAGCTGGTGTGGGCCGGCGCGCTCGCCCCCGAGGCGGTCCCGACGCTGACGGGCGTCCAGGCCGCGGGCGCGGCCCCGATGGTCGAGGCCGTCGCCGACGGCGCCGCCGGCATCGAGCGCTGGTCGGAGGTCGAGACCCGCGCGACCGCCATCCGCATCGGCAACCCGGTGAACGCGCCGAAGGCGCTGCCGGGCATCCGCGAGACCGGCGGCACCGCCGTCGCCGTCGACGACGAGGCCATCACCGCCGCTCAGCGCGATCTGGCGAGCGAGGGCGTCGGCGTCGAGCCCGCCTCCGCCGCCTCTGTCGCCGGCCTCCGGGCGCTCCGGGCCGAGGGCGTCGTCGACGCCGACGAACGGGTCGTCTGTCTCACCACCGGCCATCTGCTGAAAGACCCCGAGGCCGCCGCCGTCGCCGGCGCCGACCCCGAACCCGTCGGCGCCACCGCCGACGCCGTGCTCGACCACCTCGCGGAGTGAGCGGTCGGCTCTACGGCCGTCCGAAGTTCGGCGTCCAGCTTTATACCGTTGCCTGGTGTTCGGAGGCTGTCCTCTGCCGCAGACATGAAGCTCCGAACACGACTCCTCGTCGCGCTGTGTGTCGTCGGTCTCGTCCTGGGGTCGACGACGTACGTCGGCTTCGAGCTGCTGCAGGACCGGTCGGTCGCGCAGTCGGAGGCGGCCGTCGAGCGCACCGCGACGATGGTCGCCGACCGCGTGACCGGCGAGATACGCGAGCGGAAGAGCCGCGTCGCCTACCTCGCCGCCCGACCGGCCGCCCGTGGCGACGACGTCGAGCCGTATCTCCGGACGTTCGTTCGGAACACGCGATTCGTCGGCGCCAGCGTCGTCGCCCCGAACGGCACCGTCCGGGCCGCCTACGCCGAGCCCGGGGCGTCGGCGCCCGCCGTCGGCGCTGACCACTCCGATCGGGAGTACGTGAGTCGCGCCCTCGCCGGCGAGACGTCCGTGTCGCGGCTCGCCTGCTCCGGCGGCGACTGTCGCGTTCGCATCAGTGCCCCGGTGTTCGCCGCCGGCGACGACGGCAGCAGCGTCGCGGGCGCGCTCGCGGCGACGATTCCGGTCGGCGACGGCGTGTTCTTCGCCTCCGCGACCGACACCGGGCAGACGACGACGGCGTACGTCGTCGCTCCCACGCGGAACGGGACGGTCACCTTCGGCGGCTCGCGGCGGGCGTACCGACAGAACATCACCGCGACCGCGACGGTGGCCCCGACCGACTGGGAGGTGACGGTGAGCCGGGACCGAGCCCGGCTGAACAGCCGGCTCCGGACCGCGCTGTACGCGCAGTTCGGCGTGCTCGGAATCGTCCTCGCGTCGGTCGCGGCCTTCGGCGTCTGGGAGTACCGGACGAACCTCCGGGCCGTCGACCGGCTGCTGGAGGGCCTCTCGGAGCTGTCCAGGGGGGAGTACGACCACCGGCTGTCGCTCAGCGCCGCCGAGGAGTGGGAGACCATCGCCGACCGCTTCGACCAGCTCGCGACGACGCTGGCCGACCGCGAAGCTGAAATCGAGGAACAGCGCCGCCGCCGCAGCATGCTCCATCGGATTCTCAGACACAACGTCCGCAACGACATCAACGTCATCATGGGCCGGGCGCGACTCATCCCCGACCACACCGACGACGAGCGGGTCACTGAACTCGCCGCCGACATCGCCGCGATGAGCCGGAAGCTGACCGACCAGGCCGACAAGGCCCGCCGATTGGAAGAGCTCGTCGCCGGCCCGACGACCGTCGAGCCGACCGAGCTCACGTCCATCGTCGAGGAGGCGCTCTCGCAGTTCGGGGATCGATACGACGCGTCGATAACGACCGACATGCCCGAGGCGGTTCACGTGGCGGCGTCGTCGCTGCTGCCCCACGCCGTCGCCGAGCTGTGTGAGAACGCGGTCGAACACAACACCGACGACCCGACCGTCGAGGTCGTCGTCGACGCCGCCGAGGCGACGGACTCCGTCCGGCTCGCGGTCCGCGACGACGGCCCGGGCATCCCCCCACAGGACCGCCGCGTACTCACCGGGGCCGAGGAGACGGCCGTCTCACACGGCAGCGGGATCGGCATTCGCTTCGTCTACTGGACGGTCCAGCACGTCGACGGCGACGTGCTCGTCGCGGATAACGACCTCGGCGGAACGACGATAACGCTCGTGTTGCCGCGGGCCTCGTCACCGCCGCCGGACCAGAACGCTGGCGCCGGCGACGACGAGAGCGCCGACGGTGCCGACGAGACCGAGTAGCGTCGCGGGCCGGGAGAGGACGACCGGACGGACGCCGCTCGACGGTGCCGCCGACGAGTCGGTCGTCGCGGCCGTCGCCGTCGCCGTCCTGATCGTCACCGTCTCAACGCGAACCCCGTTGACGTAGACGGCGTAGCGGTCGGCCGCCGTCGCCGGGCGTTCGAACACCACCTCTCGGGTGCCGTTGGCGGGCACCCGGACGCGCCGGTCGGCGACCGTCTCGCCGTCGGCGACGAGGTCGACGTCGTAGCTGGCGCCGGTCTCGCCCCGGTTGGTGAGCCGAACGTCCACCGTTACCGTCCCGTCCGCCGTCGCCGCCTCGACGGACACCGACACCTGTCCCGGCCCCGTCGCGCTCCCGGCGGCACCGGCCGTCGCCGCGACGCCGGCGACGCTGGCGACGACGGCGACGACGGCGACGACCACCGCGACGGCGACCGCGAACCGACCACCGGTCGTCGTCATGGCCGTCCCTCCTCGGTGACGGCCCCCGGCCGGCGCGTCTGTCCGGTCGGCGCGGGCCGGACCCGTCCGGGGGTCCGCGCTTGTGTTCGCGTCGGTGCCCGTACCCGTATCCGTGCTCGTCGTGCTCGCGTCGCTCGTGTCATCGGTCTCCCTCCGTTCCGTGCCGCCGCCGCGCGAGGACGACCCCGGCCGCCGCGACCGCGACCGTGGCGGTGACGGCGCCGAACCCCGGCCCGGAGCTCGAACTCGTCGGCGGTTCGCCGGCCGACCCGTCGCCCCGCACGTCGACGGCGACGGACTCGTTGCCGACGGCGACCTCGTAGCTGCCGCCGCGGCTGAAGGTGTAGTTGTACCGGAACGTCACCGACTCGTTCGGGGCGAGCGAGACGGTCCGTTCGACGAGGACGACGCCGTTGACCGTGACCGAAAACTCGCGCTGCCCGGCGATTGGCCCGGTGTTGCGGACGCGGGCGGTGAACTCGACGCTGTCGCCGAGCGCCGGCGTCGACTCGTTGACCGCCAGTCGCTCGACGCCGAGGGCCGGGCGCTGTCGCGGGTTCGGCGGTTCGGCCCGCACCGCGTACGTCGACACCGTCTTCGCGGCCGCGCGGAAGCGGTACGTCGACCCCGTCCCGTTGACCAGCCAGGTCTCCGCCCGCTGCCACCCGCCGTCGGCGCGGTAGTACAGCGACACGTTCGACGGCCCGAACGCCGTGCGGTTCAGCCGGGCCCGCTCGACGGTGAACTCGACGACGACGCGGGAGGCGTCCGTCCCGGCGTGTCGGAGCGTGAGCTGTCCCAGCGACTCCCCTCTGGCGTCGACCGGCGAGTGGCGCTGGCCGCCGCTGCCGACGAACAGCTCCGACCCGTCGGGCTGGAAGCGGACCGAGAGTCGCTCCAGCGCCACGCCGCCGTCGCGGACCGCGCCGAACCCGATGGCGACGGTCTCGCCGGCCGGCGGCTGCTCGACGAGCGCCTGGGTGCCGTTGTCCGTCGTGACCGACGCCACCGGCTCCTCGGCGGCGCCGACCGACGCGGTCACCGGCTGGGCCTGGCGGTCGTTCACGCGGACGGCGCCGACGTACTGCCCGATGCCGGGGTTACCGATGTCCTTGACCCCGACGACGACCGTCTCGTCGGGGCCGACCGTCCGAGCGTCGGACAGCGAGACCGTCACCGCCCCGTCGCGGACCGTGACGTTCTCGACCGCGGGAGCGAGGTCGACGTCGAGGCGCCCGTCGCCGTCGGTGTCGACGCCGACCCAGGCGAGGTCGTTGAGCCCGACCCGACCGACGTCGACCGCCTCTGGGAACCGCACGGTCATCTGCCTGACGGCGACCGCCTTCGTTAACGTGGCGTGAGCGGCGTACACCGCAGTCTCGTAGGCGACCGGCGGGGAGACGGTCATGAAGCCGTCGCTGACGACCCCGTCGGAGGGTTCGGGGGTCGACCCCGCCACCCGCAGCGTCGCGGTCGTCGCCACGTCACTCCGTCCCGGGTTGACCTCGACCCCGACATGGTGCTTCCCGGCCTCGGGGTTGCGGACGTCCCGAACGGTGACGACGAGTACGTCGTCCCCCGACAGCCGGTGTACGCCGTCGAAGACGAGACGCAGCCGTCCGGTGGTGGTGACCCGGACAGCGTCGAGTCGCCCCGTCAGCGACGCGTCGACGGTCCCGTCGCCGTCGCGGTCGACGCCGACCCCGAGTTCGCTCAGCTCTACCTCGGAGACGTCGCTGTCGTCGTAGTCGACGACGAGACCCGACAGCGACTCGCCGTCGTTTTCCCCCCCGACCTCGACGCGGAGCCGGTGTGTCGTCACGTTCCCGGCCGTCGCCGGCGACGCGGCGATGTCGGCCCGCAGCGGTGCCGGGTCGGTCGTCGTCTCGTTGGCCGTCCGATCGCCGGTCTCGGTGGTCGTGTCGTCGGTCGTCTCGTTCGAGCCGCCGTCCGACCCGTCTCCCGTGTCGCCCCCCGTCCCTCCGGTGTCGCTTTTCACGTCGAGCGTCGCCGTGTAGGCGCCGCCGGTGCTCTGAGGGTTGATGACGACGCCGACGTCGTAGCTCCCCTCGGCGTCGGGGTTGCGGGCGTCGGCGAACTCGACGACGATCCGGTCGCCCTTCGACAGCGAGTACGACCCGCCGAAGCCGAACATGATGGTTTCGCCGTCGTTCGAGACGCTGACCTCGCCGAAGTCGTCGGAGATGTCCGTGTCGATGGTGCCGTCGCCGTCGGTGTCAATGCCGACGCGGACCACGTCGTTCTGGCCGACGTTGCTCACGTCCGCCGGCGCGGCGCCGACGGAGTAGTCGACGAGAAGGCCGTTGAGCGAGTCGTTGGCCGACGCCGAGCCGACGACCGCCGTGACGGTGTGCGTCGACACCTGTCCGGGTCCGTTCGGGTCGGCGACGACCGAGGCGTTCGACGACGCGGTCAGCGCCGGCGTGCCGGCTGCCCCGACGGCACCGACCACGACCACGGCGACGAGCAACGAGCAGAGACCGAACCACGCGAGTCCGCGAGGGGCAACCGCGTTGGCCGTCGGTCGGGCGACGTCCGCCCCCTCGCGGACCGCCGCGTAAGCCGTTCCGATCTCCGCGTCGCTGATGTTCGGCATCGATATGTCCCCAATCGACCCCGCGGCCACGTCGGGTCGATTCCCCGCACCGAGGACAAACCAATAAATGCACGGGTAGAATCTCCGAGCGTCGTCGGTGTCAGCGGAGCGATTTCTCCGTGTGCGGTCGCCGGTGCCGTCCCCTTCGCCGTGAGAGGACGGTCCCTTGGCCGGTGTCGCTGCCGTTCGCGCCGTCGACGACGCTCACCGCCGCTCGGCGAGCAGTCCCGCCGCCGCGAGCGCGAGACAGCCGACCAGTCCGAGGAACGCGGCGCGGTAGCCGACGGCGTCGGCGACGACGCCGACGTACGTCGGGCCGAGCGCGCCCACGCCGATGTACGTCGCCCGCACCGCGCCGAGGTCGCCCCCACGGCTGTCGTTCGGGAAGGCGTCCATCAGATACGCCTGCATCACCGGCGGGAACGACATGAGCCCGACGGCGAAGGCGACGACCGCCGCCAGCGCGACCGCCGGCGAGTCCGCGACCACCACCCCGGCCAGCGCGGTCGCCGCGACGGTCAGCGCCCCGAGCGCGACGGCGTCCCGGGGCACCCGGTCGGCGACGCGGCCGGCGGCCGGCTTCACCGCCGCGCCGACGCCGAAGAGGACGGCGAAGGCGCCGCTTCCGACCGCCGCCGAAAACCCCTTGCCGACGCTGAAATACGTCGGGAGAAAGCCGACCGCCGCCTGCCAGGTGAACGAGTACAGCGAGTAAACGGCGAGCTGGCGGCGTCTCGTCGGGTCCGCGAGTAGCCGCCTAGCCGTCGCGACCACTCCCAGCGAGGGCATCCTGACGGCGTAGGGCTCGGTCCGCCAGGCGTGCAGCGCCAGCCCGACACCGAGGAGGACGACGACCACCGGGAGGAAGGCGGCCCGCCAGACCGCCGCGGCCAGCACCGCCGTGGCGAGGCCGGCGGCTGCGACCCCGCCGACGTCGCCGGAGCCGGTGTGGAGCCCGAAGGCCGCCCCGCGACGCCGAACGAACAGGTCAGCGACCAGCGTCCGGGCCGCGGTGGGGTAGAGACCGGCGCCGGCCCCGACGACGACGGCCCCGGCGAGGAACACCGGATACGTCGGCGCCGCCGCCAACCCGAGGAAGCCGACCGACAGCAGCGCCAGCCCACCGACCAGCGGCGTCGCCGGGGTTAGCCGGTCGGCCAACCGACCGCTCGGATACTGGAAAGCGGCGTACAGCCCCCAGATGACGGTCAGCGCGAACCCCATCTGAGCGGTCGTCGCCCCGAGGTCGGCTCTGACGGCGGGCAACATCGGCGAGAGGACGAGCCGGCCAGCCTGAATCGCCAGCCAGCCCAGCGACGCCGTCAGCAACAGCCGTCCGGCCCGACCCTGGAGGAGCCGCTCCTCGTCGGCGGTCGTGCCGGCGTCGCCGACCGATTCGGTCGAGGCGGCGTCGCTCACCGCCCCGTCGTACTCGGCGGGCCCACTTCACCGGGAGGAAAGCGGCGAGGGGCGTGGGGTGAGCCGTCAACGGTTAGACGCCGTCGCGGTCGCCGCCGTCGGCTCGGCCGTCCAGGACGATGCGGTCGACGGCGGTGATGCGATCGTCGGCGAGCAGGTTGTCGACGACCGACTCGGGGACGGGGTCGTCGAGGTTGTAGACGGTCAGCGCCTCGGCCTTCCCCTTGCTCTCGCGGCGGGCGTTGAACATCCCGGCGATGTTGACGGCGGCGGCGCCCAGCTCGGAGCCGATGAGCCCGATGACGCCCGGCTCGTCGTAGTTGCGACAGACGAGCATGTGGCCGTAGGGGACGGCGTCGACCCGGTAGCCGTCGATGCGGACGATGCGGGGGTCGTCGTCGGCGAACAGCGTGCCCGACACCGGCAGCGACGTCTCGCCGTCGGAGACGGTGACGGTCACGAGGCTCTGGAAGTCCTCGGTCTGACGGGTCTTGGACTCGGTGACGCCGATGCCGCGCTCGTCGGCCAGCCGCGGGGCGTTGACCGCGTTGACCTCCCACTCCAGGGGTTCGAAGACGCCTTCGAGCGCGGAGGCCGTCACCAGCTCGACGTCCTCCTCGGCGATGTCGCCCTCGTAGGTCACCTCCACCTCGTTGACGCGCCCGTCGAGCGTCTGGGCGGCGATTTTGCCGGCGGTCTCGGCGACGTCGATGTACGGCTCGATGCGCGGGAAGGCGGTCTCGTCGACGGAGGGGGCGTTGAGCGCGTTGACGACGGGTTCGTCGCGGACGGCCGCGAGCACCTGCTCGGCGGTGTCGACGGCGACGTTCTCCTGGGCGGCCTCCGTCGAGGCGCCGAGGTGCGGGGTGACGACCACGCCCTCGACGTCCAGCAGCGGGGAGTCCGCCGGCAGCGGCTCCTCGGCGAAGACGTCGATGGCGGCGCCGGCCAGCGTCCCGTCGGCGACCTTCTCCGCGAGCGCGTCCTCCTGGACGATGCCGCCACGGGCGCAGTTGACGAGGTAGCCGTCGGCCAGCAGGTCGAGCTCCTCGGGACCGATCATCCCTTCGGTCTCCTCGAGCAGCGGCGTGTGAATCGTGGCGACATCGGCCCGGGTGAGGGCGTCGTGGAGGCCCTCAACCAGTTCGGCGCCGAGCTGGTCGGCCCGCTCCGCGGAGATGTACGGGTCGTAGACGACGAGGTCCATCCCCAGGGAGTGCAGCCGCTTTGCGACCTCCTGGCCGACGCGACCGAGGCCGACGATTGCCAGCGTCTTGGCGTTCAGCTCGGTGCCGAGATACGCCGACTTCGCCCACTCGCCGTCGCGCAGTCGAGCGTGGGCCTGCGGGATGGACCGAGCGGCAGCGAACGTCATGGCGACGGTGTGCTCGGCGGCCGCCCGGACGTTGCCCTGCGGAGCGTTGGCGACGACGACGCCGTGGTCGGTGGCGGCGTCGATGTCGATGTTGTCGACGCCGATACCGGCCCGACCGACGATTCGCAGGTCGTCGGCGGTCTCGAACACCGCCTCGTCGACCTCTGTCCCCGACCGGACGACGAGCGCGTTCGCGTCGGCGACCGCCTCCCGGAGCGCCTCCCCGGTCGCCTCGTACTCCGTGACGACCTCGTGGCCGGCGTCCCGGAGGAGTTCGAGGCCGGCGTCGGCTATCGGGTCCGTGACGAGCGTCTTCATCTGTCCGAACGGACGCCGGTGGCAAGGTTAAGGCTTGCTTCGGGGACGGAAGTTGCACGGGATTGCGAATCACTCCCACGGCGATTCCGGCCGCGACGCTGCTGCCCAGCGCCGTGTTACCGTGGGTGATCCTCATCACCTCGCCCGCTTCGTCCGTGGTTGACGGGCAACGATGTCGGTCGCCGCTGACACGCCGAGCGGGCGTGGCTCGTCTCCCTCGCGGCCGCGGGGGCCGGTCACGTCCCCGGCACGCCCAGCGCGGAGACGTCAAGCCCGAGGAGCCCGAGCGCGGCGGTGGCGACGACTCCAACGACCCACGCGAGGACGGCGATGGCCGACGCGCGGAGCCAACCGACGGGGTAGCGGTACTTCACCAGCGCCAGCCACCCGCCGAGGGCGAGCACGCCGCTCAGCAGCGGCACCCATCCCAGCACGGCCCAGACGACGGCACCCAGCAGCGCCGTGAGCACGGCGTGGTCGACGCCGCCGACCGCGCGGTTCGGACCGTCGGCGACGGTGCTGGCGCCGACGTACAGCGCGACGCCGCCGACGAGCAGGCTGGCCGCGAACGACAGCGGTGACGGAAACGGTGGCATGTGCGAACGAGGCTACCGCCCGGACGGTGAAAAGGGGCCCAGCCACCGAAGCCGGATTCACCCCAGTTGAGTCGGCGACAGCGCCCCGGCTACGCGACACAGCGCATAACCGTCGGCACTACGGACGGTCACCCGTGCCACAGAGCGTTCGATTCGGCCTCGCGGTCGCGGTCGCCGCCGTCGTCGCCGCGGCGGTGTGGGCGACCGGGGCAACGCTGGCGGTCGTCGGCGGCGCGTTCGTCGTCTACGCCGTCGCCACCGCCGTCGTCGCCCGGTATCCGGCGCTGGTCACCGGCGGGGAGGAGCCGAACATGCTGTCGGGCGTCTTCGGCGGGACCGCCACGGCCGGGGCGCTGGCGCTGCTCAACGCCGTCGGCTCCGGCACCGCCTTCGGGGCCGGCATGCTGGGTCTCGGCCTCGCGCTGCTCGGACTCGGCGTCGGGTTCGCGCTCGGTCGGCAGACGACGCGAGCGGAGGGTTGAGGTCGACTCAGCCGCGCCCGATTCAGTCAGCGGCGGCCCGCTCGGCGGCCCGTTCGAGCATCCCGCCGTGGGCGGTTTCGAGGTAGTAGTAGGCGCCGACAGCGACGGCGGCGACGAGGTTCGAGCCGGTGACAGCCCAGAAGATGGCGCTCATCCCAAGGTCGAGCCCGGGGACGACTACCGAGAGGCTGAACGTCGACACCGCGTAACCGGCCGGAAGGGCGGCGATAGCGACCGGCAGCCGCATCCCCCAGTACTTCGCCAGGTCGACGACGAAGCTGGTCTTGGTTCTGGAGGCGCCGTTGAAGCCGGCCAACAGGAGGTACGTCGCGCCGATGGCGCCGTACCCGTATGCGAGGACGCGCAGGTACTCGATGGTGAGCGCGAAGCCGGCCGGCGAGAGGTCGGGCGCGAACAGCCCCGCCAGCAGCTCCGGAACGAACCACTGCACGAGGCCGATGACCGAGAGCCCGACGGCGGCGATGCCGACGCCGATCCACGTCGTCCGCCGGGCCCGGTCCGGACGGTCGGCGCCGAGGTTCTGGCCGATCATGCTCTGGGCGGCCTGCTGGAGCCCGCTGGCCGGGACGAACGAGATGGTCGCGATGCGAGCGCCGACAGTGTACGCCGCCAGTCCCGGCGCACCGCCGACGACCACGACGATGCCGACGACCAGGACCCGCACGGACTGACCGGCGACGCGCTGTGCGCCGATCGGCAAGCCGAGTTCGGCGATCTCCCGGAACGTCGCGGGGTCGAAGCCGACCGAGTCGCGGGTGAGGGTGAGGCTCTCGCGCCAGGCGACGGCCGCCGTCAGCGACAGGACGAACCCGAGCGTGTAGCCGACCCCCGACGCCAGCGCCGCGCCGCGGACGCCCAACCCGGCCGCGAAGATGAGCAGCGGGTCGAGCACGACGTTGATGCCGACGGCGAGGAGGTTCACGTACAGCGCCATCCGAGAGTCGCCGACGCCGATGAAGGCGTACTCCAGGGTGTCGCTCATCGCCATGAACGGGAACAGCAGCATGTAGAAGACGAGATACTGCGCCGCGAGGGCGGCGACGTCGCCGCTGGCGCCGACCAGGCGCACGACGCTCCCGGCGGTCGCGACGACGGCAACGGCGGTGACGGCGGTGAGCGCGAACGAAAGCACCGTCCCGTGGACGACCGTCTCGCGGACGCGCTCGCGGTCGCCGGCGCCGGTTCGCTGGGAGACGAGCACCTGCGTTCCGACGGCGGCGACGAGGATGAGGGCGCTGAGAAGCGCCGTCAGCGGGAAGTTGAGACCGACTGCGGCGACCGCGTCCTCGCCGAGACGCCCGAGCCAGAAGATGTCGACGGCGGCGTTGACCACCTGGACCATGTTCTGGGCGACCAGCGGGGCAGCCAGCAGCAGGAGTGTCCGGGGAATCGACCCCTCCGTTATCTCCTCCTGCGAGAGATCGAACATTGGTATCGTTTTACACTGTCCGATGAATAATAAATGCTTAACGATACTGAATACTGACAGATGCCCGGCGCCGAACCGCATCCTTTTGTCGCGGGCGTTCCGAACACGGGGCATGAGCAGCAGGCGGAAGCCCGACTGGTTGTCGATGCAGCCGCCCTCTGGCCGTCGGTTCACGGAGATCAAGGAGACGCTCCGTGACCACGACCTCCACACGGTGTGCGAGGAGGCCAACTGTCCGAACCTCGGAGAGTGCTGGAGCGGGCGCGACGGCCCGGGGACGGCGACGTTCATGCTGATGGGCGACCGCTGTTCGCGGGGATGTAACTTCTGTGACGTCGAGACCGGCGGGATGGAGCCGCTCGACCCGGAGGAACCCGAAAACGTCGCCGACGCCGTCGCCGAAATCGGCCTGGAGTACGTCGTCCTCACCAGCGTCGACCGCGACGACCTCGCCGACGGCGGCGCGGGTCACTTCGCCGACACCATCCGCGCCATCAAGCGCCGGGACCCGGGCATCCTGATCGAGGTGCTCATCCCGGACTTCCAGGGCGACCCCGAGGCGGTGCGGGAGATCATCGACGCCGAGCCGGACGTCATCGCCCACAATATCGAGACCGTCGAGCGCCTCCAGTGGCCGGTCCGGGACCGCCGTGCGAGCTACGAACAGAGCCTCCGAGTGCTCGAACAGGTCACCCGGGAGTCGGACATCTACACCAAGACCAGTCTGATGCTCGGCGTCGGCGAGTACGACCACGAGATCTACCGGACGCTTACGGACCTCAGCGAAGCCGGGGTCGACATCGTCACCTTCGGGCAGTACCTCCAGCCGTCGCGGTCGCACCTCGACGTCTTCGAGTACGTCCACCCCGACGCCTTCGAGACGTGGCGCCGAGTCGCCGAGGCGGAACTGGAGTTCCTGTACTGCGCCTCCGGACCGATGGTCCGGTCGTCGTACAAGGCCGGCGAGCTGTTCGTCGACGCGCTGGTTCGGGACGGCGAGAGCGTCGAAGACGCCCGTCGACAGGCCCGGGCGGCGACGAGCGACTGACTGGCTCGCTCTCCGCTTTTTCCCCTCTTCTCACCCTTTCGCCGCTCCCTTCCTCTTCGCTTTCCACCTCTCCGTTTCTCTCCCGCTTGCTCCCTCTATTCAGTCGCCACGGTAGAACGACTCCTGAACCGCTTGCCAGAGCCGCATCTGACAGTCGCGTCGTACAGACCGCGTCACTTCTTTACGCACGAGAGGCGTGCGAACGTTCAGTAACGTCCGAAAATAACCGTGATAGACGCGGCGACCGTCGGTCTTGCTCGGCTTAGATTTAAAATTTCAAAATTTCCGTCGCTCCGGAGAATGAACGGTCGTTCGGGAACGGATTTTGTGACCATAGTAAATCTTTTACGAAAACCCTATTACGCGGGGGTGATTCCCTTCGCGCATGGACAGGTGGGTTCAGCCGTGAGTACGATACAGCGCGACCCCACGGACATGGTACAGGTCCTCGACGAGGACGGCGCGGTAGTCGGGGACGTTCCGGACCTCTCGGAGGCGGAGCTGGTCGAGATGTACCGCACGATGAAGCTAGGTCGACATTTTGACCAGCGGGCGGTTAGCCTCCAGCGACAGGGCCGGATGGGGACGTACCCCCCGCTGTCGGGTCAGGAGGGCGCACAAGTCGGCAGCGCGCTCGCCCTCGCCGAGGAGGACTGGATCGTTCCCTCCTACCGCGAACACGTCGCGGCGCTGGTCCGGGGGCTGCCCTTGGAGAAGACGCTGCTGTACTGGATGGGCAACGAGGAGGGCAACAGCGTCGCCGAGGGGGTCAACGTCTTCCCGGCGGCGGTGCCCATCGCCTCACAGATACCTCACGCCACCGGCGCGGCGTGGACGAAGAAGCTCCGCGACGAGGACGGCGTCGTCCTCTGTTACTTCGGCGACGGCGCGACCTCGGAGGGGGACTTCCACGAGGGGCTGAACTTCGCGGGCGTGTTCGACACGCCGAACGTGTTCTTCTGTAACAACAACCAGTGGGCCATCTCGGTCCCCCGCGAGCGTCAGACCGCCTCGGACACCCTCGCACAGAAGGCCCGCGCCTACGGCTTCGAGGGCATCCAGGTCGACGGGATGGACCCGCTGGCGGTGTATCAGGTGACGACGGACGCCTTGGAGAAGGCCCGCGACCCCGACGACGACGAGCTCCGTCCGACGATGATCGAGGCGGTGATGTACCGCTTCGGCGCCCACACCACCGCCGACGACCCGACGGTGTACCGCGACGCGGACGAGGTCGAGCGCTGGAAGCAGAGAGACCCCATTCCCCGGCTGGAGGCGTATCTCCGGTCGGAGGAGATCCTCGACGACGACCGCGTCGCCGAGGTCGAGGCCGACATCGAGGACGAGGTCGCGGCGACCATCGACGCCGCCGAGTCCCGGCCCCGACCCGAACCGAGCGAGATGTTCGCGCACGTCTTCGAGGACGTGCCCGACCAGCTCGAAGCGCAGCTCGCGGAACTTCAGGCGGTCCGCGAGACACACGGCGACGACGCCTTCCTCGAAGACTGATGTCAGCAGACACCGAACAGACGGGCGACGAGGCACAGAGTCAGAGCCAGAGTCTCACGCTCGTCCAGGCGGTCAGGGACGGGCTGGAGACGGAGATGCATCACGACGACGAGGTCGTCGTCATGGGCGAAGACGTCGGCAAGAACGGCGGCGTCTTCCGGGCCACTGAGGGCCTGTACGACGAGTTCGGCGAGCAGCGCGTCATCGACACGCCGCTGGCGGAGTCGGGCATCATCGGCACCGCCGTCGGCATGGCGGCGATGGGGCTGAAGCCGGTCCCCGAGATACAGTTCTCGGGGTTCAT
>JBDGTQ010000017.1:0-28066 GCA_042216705.1 Halolamina sp.
ACGACTGGCTCACGCCGGCGGGCGACTGCATCGTCGGCGTCGAGGCCGACCGCGCCCCCGCGGCGTTCGACCCCGCGTTCGTCGCCGCTTGCCAGTCTCGGTCGGCGACCATCGAGGCGACCGTCGTCGCCGAGGCCGGGAGCCGTCGCGCCGAGGAGACCGTCGTCGGCCGCGGGCACCCGGAGCTCACCTTCGAGAACGAGCGCAGCCTGGTCGCGCGAACGAGCACGTACGTCGACGACCGGACGGTGCTGGTCGACGCCGACCGCGCCGCCGCCGACTTCGACCGCAAGCTCGTCACGCTGCTGACCCGCGCCGAGGAGAACGCGTCACTGACGCTGACGCTCCGGGTCGAGGACTGACCCGGCGACGCTCGCCGACGCGGGCTTTCGCGCCCGCTCGTCGGCCGCCGCCGGTCGTTCGGGACGCGCTTTTTCTCTCCGGAGCCGAACGGATGCCCGTGAGCGACGACGGTCAGTGACGCACTGAGCCGGCGGTGAACATCGCCGGCGGCGGCGACGGCGACGACCACGAGACGGTTCCGCAGGACGACGGCGGCCCCGTGACCCGAGCGGAGGCCGTCGTCGACGCGCTCGGCGACCGCTACTGGCGGACGGCCTACGGCGGTCGCGACGCCTTCAAGTGTCTCGTTCGGACCGTGCTCGGTCAGAACACCAGCGACGAGGCCAGCCAGCCGGCTCACGACGCGTTGCTGGCCCGGTACGACGGCACCGGGACCGGCCTCGCAGCGGCGCTGGCCGACGCCGACCGCACGACGGTGCGCGACCGCCTCCTCGCGTTCGACGGCGTCGGGCCGAAGACCGCCGACTGCGTGCTGCTGTTCGCCGGCGGCCGCGACGGCACGTTCCCGGTGGACACGCACGTTCACCGCATCGCGCGCCGACTCGGACTGGCCCCCGCGGACGCGGACCACGAGACGGTTCGGGAGCACCTGGAAGCGGACGTTCCCGGACCGAAGTGAGGCTTCGGAGCCACGGCGATGATACAGTTCGGACGGGAGTACTGCACCGCCCGCGACTCGGCCTGTCTCGACGACCCCGAAGCCTGCCCGCTGGCGGACCGCTGTGAGCAGGTGGACGTCGACCCCGCGGCCGGGGAAGTCGTCGACCCGGCCGACGACGCTTAGGGGTCGACGGGACAGCCCCGAATCCGCCCGCCGCGCATCCCGTCGGCGACCCAGTACAGCGACAGCGCCAGCACGACCAGCGACGCCAGCGCGAACTCCAGCCCCTCCAGCGGGAGGAGCAACAGTCCGCCGGTGACGCCGAACGCGGAGAAGACGCCAGCAAGCAGCGTCGAGCCGCAGGCCGCACAGCCGGCGCCGAGCGTCCCGAGAACGGCGCCGAGGAGGCTTCCCGACCCGCTGCGGAGCCCGCCGACGTGTTCCCGAACGTGGTACGTGACCAGCGCGACGTTCGCGCCGATGAGCGACGCGGTCGTCAGCAGCACCGCCGACTCGACGCCGGTGAACGCCGTCCCGCTCACCACCGGGTAGAGGTTCGCGAGCACCGCCAGCCGCCGGCCCAGCGGGAGCGACCCGCCGACGACGACCGTCGAGACGAGCGAGACGTTCAGCGAGACGACGAACAGCGTGAGTCCGACGAACCCGGCGACGGCCGCGACCGCGGCGTAGGCGGGTTTGCCCACCACCAGCCGAATCGTCCGCGCGACCAGCCGCCAGTCGGCGGTGCTGGTCGGCACGTCCGGGAGCCGGCGGCGAACGCTCATGCGACCTCGAGGGAGTTCGCGTACACGTCGTAGCTCTGTGCGCCCTCGACGGCCGCGACGAACGAGCCGTTCTCGAACATCACCACCGTCGGCGTCGCGGTGTACCCAGCGGCGTCGCCGGCGTCGAGGTCGGTCTGGACGGCGTCGTCGTGGGCCCGCTCCTCGGCGTCGGCGACCACCGTGGCGGCGTCGACCGGCGTCTCGACGAGGAACGACTCCGTCTTCGACAGCACGTTGTCGGTCGTGAACGACGACTGCTGGTCGAAGTAGTGGCCGGCCAGCTCCCAGGTGGTCGCCTCGTCGCGGGCGAAGGTCGCCTCCAGCGCCTGCGTCGCCGGCTTGCCCCACTCGTACACCACCGGATACCCCCGGAAGACGAACGCCGCGTCGCCCGGCTCGACCAGCTCGCGGCGGATAGTCGGGACGGTCTGCCGTTCGAAGCGCCGACACCGGGGACAGGAGGGGTCCTCGAAGGCGACGAGGACGGCCGTCGCCTCGGCCGGGTCGGGCCCGAGCGTCGGCTGGGTCGACAGCGACCGCCCGGCCGGGTGCGTCTCCAGCGTCTGGCCGTCGCCCGCCGCGGTGCCGGCCTCGCCTCCATCATCGCCTCCGCCACCCGTTCCGCCACCGTCGTCGCCGGCACTCCCGCCGACACCCAGACAGCCGGCGACGCCGGTGACGCCGGCGGCGGCCGTCGCGCGCAAAAGCGAACGTCGGTTCATCAACCGTCGTTCGGCGACCACTCGAATGAAGCGTCGGCGCTCGTGTGCGTCCGTCGCACGACTACCGCGCTTGAAATGTCGTAGCTGTGCGGCGCAGTCACCACTCCGGTCGGGGGTGACACCGCGGCACATGGAGACTCGGTCAGTCGCGCGGTCGGTCGGGGTCGAACCGACGACGGCGACGACGCTGTCGCGAGCGTCACTCGGTGCGCTCATCGCGGGGTTCGGGCTGGCGGCCGTCGCCGGCGTCGACGTCCCGCCGGACGCACAGCTTCTCACTTATACTAGCGTTTGGAAGTAATTGCTCGCCCATTTCGTCACAGCTCATCAGATGGCCGTTTCACAGCGTGACTCGCGATGCCAGCTGAAAAGAGTTGCGAACGCTACTATATCTGGTCGGGATGGTCGGGCTGAACCTCTCCCACGGCGGCTACGAGCACTACCGCAATCTCCGCCGTCGCGGGGCGCTGTTCGCGGCCGTCCCGAACCCGCTGCCGACCGGCTCGCCTTTGACCGGGCTGGTCGCGTTCTACACGCTGTTCGTCTGCGTCATCGCGCTCCCGCACGTCGTCGTCGGCGACTGGCTCGACCCCGAGCGAGGCATCTGGTTCGTGCCCTGAAGAGAGGACCTCCCCGTTCCCCCGCGAGTCGACTCCCTGACCCCGTCCGTCGACTGGGCTCACTCGGTGAACAGCTCGGTCAGCAGGCGCGACTGCGCGGCCGCGAGGTGCTCGGCGAACGTCGAGACGCCGACGCCGAGTTCGTCGGCGACCGTCTCGGCGTTGGACTCCCGCGGGTACTCGAAGTACCCCATCCGGTAGGCCGTCTCGATGACCTCCCGCTGGCGGTCGGTGAGCCGCCCGCGGTCGACCAGCACCTCGTCGGCCTCGTCAGCCTCGCCGTCCCGGACCAGGTATCGCAGTTCGACCCCGCCGGCCATCGAGTCCAGGTCGTCGACGACCGACCGCAGCGCCGCCACGTCCGAGAGGTACAGCGAGATGTGGAGCGTCCCGGTGTCGCCGTCGACGGAGATGTCGTCGACCGGACAGCCAAGGGACTCGACGACCTCGCAGGGGCAGTTCGCGTCGGGGTCGCGGGTGAGCCGGTAGACGGCCTCGCCGTCGGCGGTGAACACCCGGTCGAGGTCGGCGTCGCCGTCGCCGTTCTCGGCGGTCGGCTCCGCCGAGGCGTGGAACTCCTCAACGATGCGGCCGTCCTCGGTCTCGCGCGTCCACGACACGTCGTCGACGTCGGTCGCCGCGCCGGTCGCGACGTCGGCGACCGGGCAGTTCGGCGGGTCGCTGACGGCCAGCCGCGCGCGAACACCGGACATGTCTACTGGTAGGCACGGGCGCCGTTTATACCCGGCGACCGCCGCTTCGTGGGGCGATTTAGGTGAACAAGAAGGCCCCCACAGCGACGGCTCGCCCGTTCCGCGCTGGAGACCCAACGGTCACGTGATGTCTCAACTCGCAGCCGACGTGCGGTCCACGGCGTCGCTCGGGGAGGAATCAGTGGCCGTCGTCGGAGCCGGTTTCGGGGGGCTCTCGACGGCCTGTTACCTGGCCGACGCCGGCGCCGACGTGACGGTGTACGAGCGCCTCCCGCGGGTCGGCGGCGTCGCCGGCCGCATCGAGCGCGAGGGGTACCGCTTCGACACCGGGCCGACCTGGTATCTGATGCCCGGGGTGTTCGAGCGCTTCTTCGGCCACTTCGGGCGCTCGCCGGCGGAGTTCTACGAGGTCCAGCGGCTGGACCCTCACTACCGCGTCTTCTGGAAGGACGGCGACCGGGTCGACGTGCCGGCCGACCTCGACGGCATCCGCGAGCTGTTCGAGTCCTACGAGTCCGGCGCTGCCGACGCGCTCGACCGCTACCTGGAGAAGTCGGCCGAGTCCTACGAGATCGGCATGGAGCGGTTCGTCTACGAGGACCGCTCGACGTTCCGCGACATGCTCGACCTCGACGTGGTTCGGTCCGGTCGAGGGCTGCCGCTGCTGCGGTCGATGGACGACCACGTCGCTCGTTACGTCGACCACCCGAAGCTCCAACAGTTGTTGCAGTACACGCTCGTCTTCCTCGGCGGCGCCCCGCACAACACGCCGGCCATCTACAACCTGATGAGCCACGTGGACATGGAGAAGGGCGTCTACTACCCCACCGGGGGAATGGCAAGCGTCGTCGACGGCGTCGCCGAGCTGGCGGGCGACCTCGGCGTCGACATCCGGACGGACGCCGAGGTCGACGCCATCCGGCCGAACGGCAGCGACGTGGCCGTCAGCGTCGACGGGGAGCAGCGGGCGGCCGACCGCGTCGTCGCCGCCGCCCCGCCGGCCCACGTCGAGCGCGACCTCCTGCCCGACGGCGTGAGCGACGAGAGCGGCTGGGGGGAGCCGACGTACGCTCCCTCGGCGTTCATGCTCTATCTCGGCGTCGAGGGCGAGTGCCCCGAACTCGACCACCACACGCTCGTCCTCCCGACCGATTGGGACGGTCACTTCCGTAGCATCTTCGACGACCCCGGCTGGCCCGAGGACCCCGCGTACTACCTCTGCGTGCCCTCCCGGACCGACCCGACGGTGGCACCCGACGACGGCGAGGCGGTCGTCGTACTCGTCCCCATCGCACCCGGGTTGGACGACGGGCCCGAGGTCCGCGCGGAGTTCCGCGAGAAGGTGTTGTCGGACGTCGCTGACCACACGGGGGTCAACCTCCGAGGCCGCATCCGCGTGGAGGAACAGGCCTGCGTCTCGGAGTTCGCCGACGCGTTCAACGCCCCGCAGGGGACCGCGCTGGGGCTGGCGCACACGCTGTTCCAGACCGGCCCGATGCGACCCGGGCGACGCGCCCCCGGCACGGACCGCGTCTACTACGCCGGCTCCTACTCCAACCCCGGCATCGGCGTCCCGATGGCGCTGGTCAGCGGCGAACACGCCGCCGAGGCCGTCCACTCGGACGTCCGCTGAGCGGTGGGTTAGTCGCCGTCGCTGTCGGCGTCGGCGTCGACGCCAGCGTCGCTGTCGGCGAGCAACCCGGGCAGCGCCTCGACCAGCGCCGTCGCGCTGGCGAGGTTCGTCGCCAGCGGCACGTCGTGGACGTCACAGAGCCGCAACAGCGCGGAGATGTCCGGCTCGTGAGGCTGGGCCCGCAGCGGGTCCCGGAGGAACACGACCCCGTGGCAGTCGTCGCTGGCGACCTCGCCGCCGATCTGTGCGTCGCCGCCGAGCGACCCCGACGCCTTGCGCTCGACGGACAGCGGCGTCGACTCGTTCAGGTGCTTGCCGGTCGTCCCCGTCGCGACGAGGTCGTAGTCGGCCAGCGTCTCGGCGTGGTCGGTCGCGAACGCGGCCAGGTCGTCTTTCATCTCGTCGTGGGCGATGAGCGCGAGTCTAGGTGGCACGTGCGGGCCATCGCGGCCGTGGTACTTGACCTCTCGTCCGAGGTCGCCGGAACCGTGTGGCTCGACGTCGACCCGTGCCGTCGGTCCCGTCGGTCCGACCGAGCGCCGACCGAAACGGATGCACACTGCCGATTCGCGGGTCGGCATCCCAAACGCCGGCGACGCACTCTAAAACGTTTTGTCACCCGCGCGTAAGGTCTGTATCAACGTGCCACTCTGAACTGGGGCCTCACACGCCGTCTTGACGCTCGTGTTGCTCACGACGTGGGCAGTGTTCAAGAGCACGCTCGGACTCGTTATCACCGAGGCGCGGATGGAGTCGGGCCTTATGACGGTCGCGACGCTGCTCTCGGAGCGCTTCGGCGTGGGCCTGGTGTACGCCGAGGTGGTCACGCTGCTCGCTCTCGGGGTCGCCTGCGTGGCCGCGTTCGTCTGGGGGTACGTCTTCCACAAGAGCAGCTTCAGCAGCCACTGACCTCGGCCGCCGGCGCCGTCACTCGAACCGGAACGTCTCCAAGTTCTTCGGCGCGAACGTCCGCATGTTGTAGTCGTGGTACAGCGACGAGGAGAGGTCCTGCACGGAGGATTCGTCGCCGTGGACGCACAGCACCTTCTCCGGCCGGGGGTTCATCGTCTTCACGAAGTTCTCCAGCCCCTGGCGGTCGGCGTGGCCGGAGAAGCCGTCGACGGTCTCGACCTCGACGTTCAGCGTGAGCGTGTCGGCGCGGCCGCCGTTACGGTCGTTCAACGGAATCTCGTCCCAGCCGCTCTGGATGCGGCTGCCGAGGGTTCCCTGGGCCTGGTAGCCGACGAACGCCATCGTGGAGTCGGGGTCGTCGCCGACGTGGCGCAGCCACGACATGATGGGGCCGCCCTCGACCATCCCGGACGTCGAGAGGACGATGCAGGGCTCGCCGTCGGCGACCTCCTGGCGTTCGTCCTCGCCGCCGTCGATGTGGTTGAACTGGTCGGCGAGGAACGGGTTCTCGTCCTCGTGGAAGATGCGGTCCCGGAGGTCGTCGCGGAGGTACTCCGGGTAGGTCGTGTGGATGGCCGTCGCCTCCCATATCATCCCGTCGAGGTGGACCGGCATGGTCGGGATTTCGCCCTCGCGCATCGCCTCTTCGAGGACGAGCATGAGCTCCTGGGAGCGACCAACGGCGAACGCCGGGATGAGCACCTTCCCGTCGCGCTCGTAGGCCTCGTTGATGATGCGTTTCAGTTCCCGTTCTGAGTCCTCCTGGTCGGTCTGGTAGTCGTTGCGGCCGCCGTAGGTGGATTCGAGCACGAGCGTCTCGACGCGGGGAAAGTCGTTGACCGCGCCGTTGAACAGCCGGGTGTCGTCGTAGTGGATGTCCCCGGAGAACGCGACGTTGTAGAGGCCGTCGCCGATGTGGAAGTGCGTGACCGCCGAGCCGAGGATGTGACCCGCGTTGTGGAACGTGAGCTTCACGTCGGGGGCGATGTCCGTCACGTCGCCGTACTCCAGCGGGATGCAGTGTTTGATGGCTTCCCGGACCTGCTCGGAGTCGTACGGCGGCGTCCGGCCCTCCTTGGCGGCGACGTCGAGATAGTCGAGCGTCAGCAGCCCCATCAGGTCCCGCGTCGGCTCCGTACAGTAGATGGGGCCGTCGTAGCCGTACTTGAACAGCAGCGGAATGAGCGCCGAATGGTCGAGGTGGGCGTGTGTCAGCACCACGGCATCGAGGTTCTGTGCGCCGGCACCCAGCGCCTCGGGCACCTGTAGGTACGGCACTTCGTCCTCCGCGCCGGGCTTGTCGCCGCAGTCGATGAGCACCCGCGTCTCAGCGGTGTTGAGGATGAACGCGGCGCGACCGACCTCTCGACAGCAGCCCAGCGTGGTGATGCGCACCCACTGGTCGTCGGCCATCTCCTCGCGGTGAATCTGTCGGCCGACCCGTTCGAGCACGTCCCGCCGGTCGTCGCGTTCCTGTTTCAGGAAGTTCCGGACGTTCGACACGGTCGAAGACTCGATGGGCGGCGTCCGGACGACCTCGGGGGTCCAGCCGACCTCCTGTGTTATCTCCCGCAGCGTCGACCCGTGGCGGCCGATGACCATCCCGGGCTTCTCGGCCTCGACGACGACCTCGCCGGTGTCCTCGTGGAAGTCCAGGTCGGTGACGCCGGCCTCCTCGGGCACCACGCGGTGAATGTCCTCACGAGCCTCGTCCGGGCGTGAGAGCACCTCCGGGTCCGGCCGCACCGTGATCCGCTTGCGGAGCTTGGAGGCGAGCTTGCGCACGAGGTCACCGTTCTGGGCGAACTGTTTCGGGTGGCGAGTGTACACGACCAGCTCGGGGCCCTCGTATTTCACGTCGGACACCGAGATGTCGTTCGGAATCTCGCGTTCGATCTCTGCTTCCAACTCGTCGAGCTGCTGGTCTACTGCACTCATATGTCAAAAGGTGCCCACGCTGGGACTCGACCGTCGGCGACCGCTGCGCGACCGTGGGCGGTCGGCGTACTCGCGTCGCCTACGTGAGAGCATCAGGTGGAAACACCGTCCGTTGTCGGGACTCTGGTTGCGGGAGTCGCCGAAGAGAACCCGCTTGCATCGAGCTACATCACCGACGTTATAAAAGCCTTCGCAAAGTGGAAGGCTGCGCCGGTCCAGACCCGAGCATGGAACTCACGCCCGAGTCGGTCGCCGCCGAGCGCGACCGGGTGGCCGACCGCGCCGACGCGGTCGTCCCGATTCTCAACGAGACGCGCGCACACCTCGGGGAACTGTTCGACGCCGACGTCGACGGGGTGGCGACGGTCCAGTACCGCCGCGAGGTCGACGCCGTCTTCGCCGACGGCGACCGCGCGGTCAACGTCGCTGCGTACGTCGGGCTCCTGCGGGAGTTGGACGTCGCCGGCGACTACCCCGGATTCGTCGTCGACGAGGTGCTCGGTCGCCGCCTGGCCGCCGCCGTCGCCGGCGGGACGCCGCTGTCGGTGTTGGCGGAGGCGACGTTTCACGTTGCGGACGTTCGCGTCCGCGGCGACGACGGCGAGGGCGCCGGCGTCAACGACCTCGACGCCGCCCTCGCCGCCGGCCTCCAGACCCGCCTGCCGGGGTGGGAGTGGACCGCCGGCGACAGCCCGTTCGCGGTCCCGCCGCGGGAGTGACGGGCGGCGTCGGCGCCGGCCGGCCGCCCGCTCCACCGGCCGAAACCGCAACCCATCTAACGATCGGCCTCGCAGCTCCGTGCGTGTCCCGTCGCTCGGATTTCGTCGCCGGCGTCCGGACGGTCGCGCCGGTGACCGTCGGCATCGCGCCGTTCGGACTCGTCGCCGGCGTCGCCGCCGTCGAGGCCGACCTCGGGGTCGACGCTGCGATGGGGTTCTCGACGGTCGTCTTCGCCGGCGCCTCCCAGCTGGCCGCCATCGAGCTGCTGGCCGGTGACGCGTCGCTCCCGGTCGTCGTCGCCACTGCACTCGTCATCAACGCCCGGATGTTGATGTACTCGGCGTCCATCGCGCCGCACTTCGAGGGGAGCTCCGGGCGGGTGCGGGCGCTGGCCGCCTATCTGCTCACCGACCAGGCGTACGCCCTGTCGGTCGTCCGGTTCCGCGAGGACGGCACCTCGATGCCGTACTACCTCGGTGTCGCGTCGCCGCTGTGGGTCGTCTGGGTCTGCTGTACGCTCGTCGGCGCCGTCGTCGGCGCGCGACTCCCCGCGTGGCTCCCGCTGGGGTTCGCCGTCCCGCTGACCTTCCTCGCGATTCTCGTCCCCGCCGTCGAGGACCGCCCCTCGGTGGTCGCGGCGGTCGTCGGCGGCGCCGTCGCGGTCGTCGGCGCCGGCCTCCCGTTCAACCTCGGTCTGCTCGGCGGCGGCGTCTCCGGCATCCTCGCCGGCCTCGCCGCGGAGGTGACCGAATGAGCGTCCCCGACCGGGAGGTGACGGCGTGAACGCCTGGGTCGCCATCGCCGCTATCGGCGTCGGTACCTTCGCGATCCGCGCCTCGTTCATCTACCTCTACGAGTACCTCGACCTCCCGCCGCTGGCCGAGCGCGCGCTCGAACTGGTGCCGGCGGCCGTGCTGTCGGCGCTGGTGGCGCCGGCGGTGTTCGTCCGCGACGACGGGAGCGTCGCCGTCGCCGATCCGCGGGTCGGTGCCGCCGTCGTCGCCGCCGCCGTTGCGTGGTACAGCGACGACATCCTGCTCACCATCGTCGGCGGGCTGGCGGCGCTGCTGGCGCTACGGGCGGCGGTGTGACCGGCGGCGTCGACGGTAGGGGCGTCTTCGCTCGCCCGCAGCCGAACGCGCCGAGTTTAAACCGACAGTGCGACATCAACGAGTATGAGCAGCGACGAACAGGAGCTCGGCATCACCGAGTCCAAAGCGCACGCGACCGGCGACTGGTACGCCGAGGTGGTCCGCAAGGCCGACCTCGCGAGCTACGGTCCCGAGGGGATGTCTGGGTTCATCGTGACGCGACCGCGCGCCTACGGCATCTGGGAGCGCATCCAGCGGTTCCTCGACGGGAAATTCAAGAACACCGGCGTGGACAACGCCTACTTCCCGATGTTCATCCCCGAGTCCTACCTGGAGCGCGAGAAGGACATCGTCGAGGGGTTCGACCCCGAGGTCGCGTGGGTGACCGAGGCCGGCAACGAGGAGTTGGAGGAGCGCCTCGCGGTGCGGCCCACCTCCGAGTCCATCATCGCCCCGTACATGGGGCAGTGGATTCGGAGCCACCGCGACCTGCCGCTGCGGGTCAACCAGTGGTGTTCAGTCGTTCGGTGGGAGGCCACCGAGACGAAGCCGTTCTTCCGGACCAAGGAGTTCCTCTGGCAGGAGGGTCACACCGCCCACGCGAGCGCCGGGGCCGCCCGCGAGGAGATGCTCACCCGGCTCGACCAGTACGAGTCGACGTACGAGGACCTGCTGGCGCTGCCGGTCCTGCGCGGACGGAAACCGCCCCACGACAAGTTCCCCGGCGCCGACACCACCTCGACCGTCGAGGCGCTGATGCCCGACGGCAAGAGCGTACAGGCGGGCACCTCCCACCACCTCGGGCAGTCGTTCGCGGAGGCGTTCGACATCACCTACGCCGACGAGGACGAGGCCAGACGGGTCCCGCACACGACCTCCTGGGGGCTGTCCTGGCGCGCACTCGGCGCGCTCGTCATGACTCACTCCGACGACCAAGGGCTCGTCCTCCCTCCGACGGTCGCGCCCGAACAGGTCGTCGTCGTCCCCATCTGGCAGTCCGACACCAAGGAGGCCGTCCTGGAGTACGCCGAGGGCGTCGCCGACGACCTCGACGCCGCCGGCGTCCGCGTCGAACTGGACGACCGCGACGAGCGCAACCCCGGGTTCAAGTTCAACGAGTGGGAGCTGAAAGGCGTCCCCGTCCGCGTCGAAATCGGCCCCAACGAGGTCGAGGACGACGAGCTGACGGTCGTCCACCGCCCCGACGGCGAGGAGACCGTCGTCGACCGCGAGGGGGTCGCCGAGACGATGCGGGCACAGTTCGACGAGGTGTACGCCAAGCTGTACGCCGACGCCGAGGCCACCCTCGACGGCGAGGTGCGGTCGGCGACCGACCGCGACGACATCCTCGGCACTATCGGTCGACACGGCGGCTACGTGAAGGCGCCGTGGTGCGGCGACGAGGACTGCGAGACGGAGATCAAAGACCAGATCGCGGCCGAAATCGTGATGGTGCCGTTCCCCGACGACGAGGACGGCCACCACGACGCCGTCGTCGCCGGCGACGCGTCCTGTGCGGTCTGTGGCGACGACGCCGACGAGACCGCCTACTTCGCGAAGTCGTACTGAGCCGGTCTCATCAGTCGGCCTCACGCCCAGCCGCCCGGGAGTCCTTATACTCCCTTATTCGCCCTTTGTAGGGCCTTATTCCTTCAGGAGTAGCCCTTTCAAGGGTCAAAACCTACGTTTGGGCACGATGACCAAGTCACGCGACGACCCCGTCGAGAGCGGCGGCTCCGCCCAGTTGGCGGATCCGACCGACCGTCGGGCGAACTGCGGGGTCGGCGCCGTCGTTGACCTCGACGGCGGCCCCTCACACGAGGTAGTAACGGACGCGCTCGAACTGCTCGCGAACCTCGAACACCGCGGCGCGAAAGGCGCCGAACCCGACACCGGCGACGGCGCGGGCGTGATGGTCGACCGCCCGGACGACTTCTTCGAGGCCGTCGTCGACGCCGACCTGCCGGCGGAGTACGCCGTCGGCGCCGTCTTTCTCCCGCAGGACGACGACGAGCGCGCCGAGCTCCGCGCGGTCGTCGAGCGGAAGCTAGCGGCCCAGAGCCTCGACGTGCTCGCCTGGCGTGAGGTGCCGACGGACGCCGGGCCGCTGGGCGAGACCGCCCGGCAGTCCGAGCCGTCGGTGTGGCAGGTGTTCGTTGCCCCCGGCGAGGCGGCTGACTTCAGCGCCGCCGACGGGGAGGCGTTCGACCGCGCGCTGTATCTCGCCCGCCGCGCCGTCGAGACCGAGACGGCCGACGTCGACGACGAGCGCTTCTACGTCGTCTCGCTGTCGCGCTCGACGGTGACCTACAAGGGGCTGTTGACCGCCGAGCAGCTCCCGACGTACTACCCCGACCTCGTCGACGACCGCCTCCGCACGGAGGTCGCGCTCGTCCATGCTCGCTTCTCGACGAACACGCTCGGGGCGTGGCACCTCGCCCACCCGTACCGCAACGTCGTCCACAACGGCGAGATAAACACCGTCCAGGGCAACGTCAACTGGATGCGGGCCCGCGAGAACGACCTCGCCCACGAGGCCTTCGGCGAGGACGACGTCGACACGCTGACGCCCATCACCCGCCCCGAGGGCAGCGACACCGCGAGCGTCGACCACGTGCTCGAACTCCTCGTTCGGACTGGACGCTCGCTGCCCCACGCCCTGCGGACGCTCGTCCCCGAGGCGTTCCGCGGCGACGACGCGATGAGCGACGACCGGCGGGCGTTCTACGACTACCACGCCTCGCTGATGGAGCCGTGGGACGGCCCCGCGCTGGTGTTGGGCTACGACGGCGACCGTCTCGCCGGCGTGCTCGACCGCAACGGACTCCGGCCGTGTCGGTACGAGCGCCACACCGATGGCCGGCTCGTGATGGCCAGTGAGGTCGGCGCCCTCGAAGCCGACCCCGGCGAGGTCGTCGAGCGCGGCCGGCTCGAACCCGGCCAGCTGTTCGTCGCCGACACCGACGCCGGCCGGCTCGTCCCCGACGCGGAGGCCTTTGAGGAGCTCGCCGACGACCGCTACGCCGAGTGGGTCGACGACGAGCAGCGCCACCTCGACGAGCTCGTCGTCGGCGACGACGCCACCGCGGACGACCCGCCGTCGGTCGCCGACGGACTGCGGACCCGACAGGCCGCCTTCGGCTACACCCACGACCAGCTCGAAGAGCTCATCGAGCCGATGGCGACCGAAGGGAAAGACCCCGTCGGGTCGATGGGCGACGACACGCCGCTGTCGGTGTTGGCCGACCACGACCGGCCGCTGTTCACCTACTTCAAGCAGCTGTTCGCGCAGGTGTCGAACCCGCCCATCGACTATATCCGCGAGGAGCTGGTCACCTCTCTGGAGTCGCGGCTGGGCGCCCAGAACAACCTGCTCGCGGAGACCCCCGAGCACGCCCGCCAGCTCGTGCTCGACTCGCCGGTGCTCGGCGACGACGAGACCGCCCGCATCAAGTCCCTCGGCGACGCGAACGAGGACGCGGACGACGACTTCGAGTCGGTCGTCCTCGACACGACGTTCGACGCCGAGGCGTCGCTATCCGACGCCGTCGCCCACCTCCGGGTGCGGGCGAAAGCCGCCGTCGAGGACGGCGCCGACGTGCTGGTGCTTTCCGACCGCGGCCTCGCCGCGGACCGACCGGCGATTCCGAGCCTGCTCGCGACCGGCGCCGTCCATCACGGGCTCGTTCGGGCCGGGCTGCGCACGAGGTGCGGGCTGGTCGTCGAATCCGGCGACCCCCGCGAGGTCCACCACCTCGCCACGCTCGTCGGCTACGGCGCCGGCGCGGTGAACCCCTACCTCGCACACGAGACCATCCGCGACTTGGTGGCCGGCCCCGACGGCGCCGACCCCGATGACGCCGTCGCCGCCTATCACCACGCGCTGGAGGACGGCCTGCTGAAGACGATGGCCAAGATGGGCATCTCGACGGTGGAATCCTACCAGGGCGCTCAGATATTCGAGGCGGTCGGCCTCGACTCCGAGTTCGTCGCCGAGTACTTCGAGGGGACCGAGATTCGAACCGAGGGCATCGGGGTCGAGGACATCGCCGAGACCGTCCGCCGGCGCCACGAAGACGCTTTCGCCGCCGCCGAAGACGACCTCGAACGACAGGGCGAGTACGAACACCGCACCGGCGGGCTGGAACACGGCTGGAACCCCGAGACCGTCAGCGCGCTCCAGCAGGCGGTCCGCTCGGGCGAGTACGAGCGCTACGAGGAGTTCGCCGACCTCGTCAACGCCGGCAACGAGGACGCCGCGACCCTGCGGGGACTGCTCGCGTTCGACGCCGACGACCGCGAGTCGATTCCGGTCGAGGAGGTCGAGCCCGTCGGCGACATCGTTGAGCGGTTCTCGACGGCCGCGATGAGCCTCGGGAGCCTCTCGCCGGAGGCCCACGAGAACAACGCCGTCGCGATGAACCGTCTCGGCGGGCGGGCAAACACCGGCGAAGGCGGCGAACCGCCCGAGCGCTTCAACACCGAGAAGGAGTGTGCCGTCAAGCAGGTCGCCTCCGGGCGCTTCGGGGTCACCGCCTCCTACCTCGCCAACGCCGAGCAGATACAGATAAAGATGGCCCAGGGGTCCAAGCCCGGCGAGGGCGGTCACCTCCCGGGCAAGAAGGTCAACGAGATGATCGCCCACGTCCGGTACGCGACGCCGGGCGTCGGGCTCATCTCGCCGCCGCCGCTGCACGACATCTACTCCATCGAGGACCTCAAGCAGCTCATCCACGACCTGAAAGCCGCCAACGAGGACGCCGACATCAACGTGAAGCTCGTCAGCGAGGCCGGCATCGGCACCATCGCCGCCGGCGTCGCCAAGGCCAACGCCGACGCCATCCACGTCTCCGGTCACTCCGGGGGGACGGGGGCCTCCCCCAAGACGTCCATCAAGAACGCCGGTCTCCCCTGGGAGCTCGGCGTCGCCGAGGCCAACCAGATGCTCCGGCAGACCGGGCTGCGCGACCGCGTCCGGCTCTCGGCCGACGGCGGGCTCAAGACCGGGCGTGACGCGGCCGTCGCCGCCGCGCTGGGCGCCGAGAGGTTCGTCTTCGGCACCGCCTCCCTGGTCACCTCCGGCTGCGTGATGGCGCGGGTGTGTCACACCAACAACTGCCCCGTCGGCGTCGCAACCCAGGACGAGGACCTCCGGGAGCGCTTCCCCGGCACCCCCGACCACGTGGTCAACTACATGACCTTCGTCGCCCAGGAGCTGCGCGAGCTGCTGGCCGACCTCGGGCTGCGCTCGGTCGAGGAGCTGGTGGGTCGGCCCGAGTTCCTCAGTCAGCGCGACGTCGACGACGAGACCGCCAGCAAGCTCGATCTCTCGGCGGTGTTGGCCGAGCCCGCCGGCGACGACCGGACGAACACCGCCGAGCAGGCCCACGCCGGCCTCGACGACCAGCTCGACCGGGACCTCCTCGCGGCCGAGGGCGCTCACGCCGCGGTGACGGAGGGGACGCCTACCGCGCTGTCGGCGACCATCGACAACGAGGACCGCGCGGTCGGCGCCATGCTCTCGGGGGAGATCGCGAGCCGCCACGGGACCGACGGAATCCCCGAGGACACGCTGCGCGTCGACTTCGACGGCACGGCCGGGCAGAGCTTCGGCGCCTTCCTCGCGCCAGGGGTGCGCTTCGACCTGGCCGGCGCCGCCAACGACTACGTCGGCAAGGGGCTCTCCGGCGGGAAGCTCGTGGTCTCGACGCCCGAGACCGCCACCTACGACCCCGCGGAGAACGTCGTCGTCGGCAACGTCTGTCTGTACGGGGCGACCCGCGGGGAGGCGTACGTCAACGGCGTCGCCGGCGAACGCTTCGGCGTGCGCAACTCCGGCGTCAAGGCGGTCGTCGAAGGCGCCGGCGACCACTGCTGTGAGTACATGACCGGCGGCGTGGTCGCCGTGCTCGGCGAGACGGGGGCGAACTTCGCCGCCGGGATGTCAGGCGGCGTCGCCTACGTCTACGACCCCGACGACGGGTTCGAGTCGAGACTCAACCCCGAGATGGTGACGCTGTCGGAGTCGCTGAGCGACCGCGACGAGGCGATGCTCCGGCGGCTGGTCGAGAACCACGCTTCCTACACCGACAGCGAGCGGGCGACCGAACTGCTCGCGGACTGGCCGGCCGCGGTCGACGACTTCGTCCGGGTGTTCCCCGACGCCTACGCCGAGGTCATCGAGGAGGGCGTCGGCGACGACGTCCGGACCGAACTGCCGAGTCCGGCCGGAACCGCCGCCGGCACCGGCCACGACGTCGGACGGGCCTCCGGCGACGACTGAGTCGGGCGAGACTGAAAGGCGCCGAGAGCGTTCCACCTCGCCGGTTCGGAGCCGGTTGGGGTTGCGCTCGTGGCCGAACGGTACCGGCGTCGACGACCGTGCGTTTTTGTCCGTTCCCACCCACTCGACGGTCGATGGAGGTCGCTATCGTCACCGTCGGCGACGAGGTCCTCGCCGGCGAGACGACGAACACGAACGCCGCCTGGCTCGCCGGCGAGGTGACCGACCGAGGCGCCCGAGTCGAGCGGATTCTCACGCTCCCCGACGACCGCGCGGTCATCGCCGGCCGCGTGCGCGAGTGGGCCGACCGGTACGACGCGGTCGTCGTTACCGGCGGCCTCGGCGGCACCCACGACGACGTGACCGCCGGCGCCGTCGCCGACGCCGTCGGGCGAGAGCTGGTCGTCGACGACGCGGTCCGGGCGGACGTCGTCGAGACCGTCGCCGCCTACCGGGACGCCAACCCGGAGCTGGTCGCCGCCCACGACCTCGACATCGACGTGGAAGCGTGGGCGGCGCTGCCGGCGGGGAGCCGGCCGGTGCTCAACTCGGAAGGGCTGTGTCCGGGGTTCGTCTGTGAGAACGTGTACGCGCTTCCCGGGGTTCCCGCGGAGGTCCGGGCGGTGTTCGGCCGGATGGCCGAGGCGTTCGCCGGCGACGAGGTCAGCCGCACGCTGTACACCCCACAGCCCGAGGGGTCGGTCGTCGAGACGCTGGCGACCGCCCGCGAGCGGTTCGCGGTCGCCGTCGGCAGCTACCCCGACACGGAGGCCCACAACCGAATCACGGTCCGCGGCGAGGACGGCGACCGCGTCGAGCGCGCGGCCGGGTGGCTCCGCGAGCGCGTCGAGACGGTCGAAAAGCCGGGGGAAAGGCGGTGACGGGGACGGGGACTGGACCGGTCCGGGGAGACCGGAGAGGGACCGTCGCTGGCGCGGATCGGCTCAGAAAGTGATTATCTCGTAGTCGTCGTCGACGAGCGAGCGGACGCTCGGGTGGCCCTCGAACTCGGCCAGCGTCGCCAGGCCGGCCTCGTCGACGGCCTCCGCGACGTCGAAGGCGCTGGCGCAGTAATCGCAGACGGAGACGTCGTCTCTCACGGCCTGGTAAAGCTCGTGATAGTCGCTGTCCTCGTCTTCCAGTTCGGGAATCCACTGGGTGCCGGCGCCGTCGAAGATGAACTCCAGTTCGTCGCCGTCGGTCTCGGCGAACTCCTTGCCCGCCTCCAGGGCGTTGGCGAGGCGACCGTAATCGGCGTGCGATTCGTTGCCTGCGAGCAGAACGATTGCGGCTTTCGTCATGCACTCGGCCGTATCGCCGACGGGGATAAACGTCGTCCGGGGACGTGTGCGCTCACCGGGTCTCCGATCATCGACCGTTACTGACGGGGGGCGCTGGCCGTCCGATCGCCCGCAGACGGCCACGCTTTTCTCCCGGCCGGTCCGACCGGTTCGCATGACCGACTCCGCGCTCGTCGTCGGCGGCACCCGCTTCATCGGCCGCCACACCGTCGAGGAACTGCTCGCACACGGCTACGAGGTCACCATCTTCAACCGCGGGAGCCACGACAACCCCTTCGCCGACGACGACCGCGTCGCCCGCGTAGAGGGCGACCGGACGAACGACACCGACCTGCGGACGGCGAAGCTGTCGGTCGAGCCCGACGTCGTCGTCGACTGCGTCGCCTACCGGCCCGGAGACGTCGCGACCGCGGTCGAGGTGTTCGACGACGTCGAGGGGTACGTGTACATCTCCTCGGGCGACGCCTACGCCAGCGAGGAGATACCCAAGCGACCCGGAGAGACGGCGCTGCGGCCCTGCAGCGACGAACAGGCGACCGACGACTCCCCAGACACCTACGGCAACCGCAAGGCCGAGGGCGACCGCGTCGTCTTCGAGGCCGCCGCCGAGGGCGTGAACGCGATGAGCGTCCGGCCCTGCATCGTCTACGGACCGCACGACTACACCGAGCGCGTCGACTACTGGCTCGACCGCGTGGCGACTCACGACCGCGTCGTCGTCCCCGGCGACGGACAGAACCTCTGGCACCGCGCGTACGTCGAAGACGTCGCCAGCGCGCTCCGCGTGGTCGCCGAGCGCGGCGAACCGGGCCGGGCGTACAACGTCGGCGACCGCCGGCTCGTCACCATCGAGGAGACCCTGGAGCTGATGGCGGAGGCGCTGAACACCGACGTCGAGGTCGTCCGCGCCGGCGAGCGCGAACTCGCCGCCGCCGACCTCGCCCCCGAGGAGTTCGTCCTCTACCGGGAGTACCCACACGTCCTCGACACGAGCGACCTCGCTGCCCTCGGCTGGGAGTCGACGCCGCCGGCGGAGGCGATGGCCCGAACCGCCGAGGAGCACCTCGCCGCCGACCGCGACGGGAGCGACCACGACCCCGGCCGCGAGGCCGAAGAGCGGGTGCTCTCCGTGCTCGACACGGTCTGAGGCGACCGGAGGGTCGAGGCGGGAGACGAACGACCATCGGAGAGCCGACTCCACGACGCACCGGTCAGTATCCGGACCTCTTGGGGGCTCAGGCGGCTCGAACGACGTCGCCGGCTCAGGTGGAGTCGTCGTCCTCGTCGCCGTCCTCGGCGATGGCGACGACCTCGTCTTCGAGCCACTCCCGGAACCAGGTCACGCGCTTGAGCCGGCGGTGGGCGATGCTCTCGGCGGTGTCGGACTCGATGCGCTCGGCGTGGTCGCGGCCGCGTTCGAGCACCCGGTCGACCATCTCCGCGGTGTCCGTGTGGGTCCGGGCCTCGTACCCCATCCGCAGCAACATCAGGGCGGTGCCGTTGGCGCCGACCTTGTCGAGGATGTCGGCCTCGATGAGACACTGGGTCTCCTTTGGCACGTCCGTCAGCGGCCCCTGGTAGGAGTGGTCGGCGACGGACTGACACACCGACTCGACGAACGACTGCGGGTAGTCGCCGCGGGTGGTCAGATACTCGCGGGCGATGCGGGCGCCCTCCTCGGCGTGGACGTCCTGCTCGGCGTCGAGCTTGGCGATGTCGTGGAACAGCGCGGCGACGCGAACGGTGTCGGCCGCTGCCCCCTCTCGCTCGGCGATGTGGGCCGCGAGGTCGACGACGTTGCGGATGTGGTTGAAGCGGTACTCGGCGCTGTGCCAGGGGTACCACCGCATCCGGCCGCCGTCGTCCTCGGACTCGACGCTCGCGGCGAGGTAGTCGCGGACGAACGTCTCCATCTCCTCGAACTCCGCGGGAGAGACGGGCGAGTCCTTTATTTCGACGCCCACGCTTTCACCTCCGTTTGGTCGGGTGCGAAATCGATTGTCATTGTGAAAACTGACGCGCGTTCGCGTCTTAGTCGTTACGACAGGTCCACGAAAGGCGATGACGGCCGTTCGGCCGCTCGCGCCGCCGAGCGAACGCTGACAAGGGGCGTGGCACGGTCACCGGTCGCCGCGTGCCATCGGTTTCGGCCAGGCGTCTACGTCGCCGCCGACCGAACGGGTAAGTGCGTCGGTGCGCTCACCCCGGACGTGACAGAGCAGCTGTATCTCACCGACTCCTCACGGCGGTCCTTCGAGGCGACGGTCGAGCGGGTCGTCGACGACCGCGTCGTCCTCGACCGCACCGCCTTCTACCCGACCGGCGGCGGTCAGCCGGCCGACCGCGGCTCGCTGACCGGGCCGGACGGAGAGACCTGGACAGTCACGGATGTGACGAAGAAAGACACCATCTACCACGAGGTCGACGGCGACCCGCCGGCGGCGGGGGCGACCGTCACCGGCGAACTCGACTGGGAGCGACGAGCCGCACACATGCGCTATCACACCGCTCAGCACCTCCTCTCGGCGCTGTTGCTGGCGGAGTTCGACGCCGAGACGACCGGCAACCAGCTGTACGCCGACCACGCCCACCTCGACTGCCGGTACGACCGCTTCGATGCGGCCGACCTCGACCGCATCGAGACCCGGCTCAACGAACTCGTCGCCGACGCCCGGGACATAGAGTGGTACGTCCTCGACCGCGACGTGGCAGAGGAGCGACTCGACCCCGAGCGCACCCGCCTGTCGCTGCTGCCTGACTCCATCACGGAGGTCCGTATCGTCGAAATCGGGGGGGTTGCCGGGGGCGACGACGCTGACGACGCCGAGTCGCCGTACGACCGCACCGCCTGCGCCGGGACGCACGTCTCTTCGACGGCGGACGTCGGCGAAGTGCGCGTCACCGGCCGCGAGACCAAGGGGAGCGACGAGGAGCGCATCGAGTTCGTCCTCGCCGATCACGCGGAGGCGTGAGATGAGCGACGACGGACGAGCGCGTGACGACCAAGGCGACGACGAGGGCGGCAACGTCAACTCCGAGGCGACCGTTCTCGGCGTCGAGCGCGGCGGCGACGCCGTCGGGTTCTCCCGACCGGTCGTCGAGGCCGAGGGTGGGGTCGTCACCGCGACGGTCGGCGGGACCGACGTGCTCGTCGTCGCCGCCGAGGAGGACCTGTACGCCTACCGCGACCCGGGACAGGACTGGGAGCTGACCCGCGGCGGGCTCCGCGGCGAGGGGGCGCTGTGGGACCCGGCGACCGGCCGCCCGCTCGACAACCCGGCGACGCACATCTACGCCGACCAGGAGCCCCTAGAGCGGCTGTCCGTCCGGCGGCTGTCCGCACTCGACTGGCGGGACGAACACGGCGACGCGTCGCTCTATCGGCGCTAAGCCGACCGGACCGATCCTCGGCGTCGACCGCGACGCCAGCTATCAGTTCCGAGAGCGGCCGGGAAACGCTGATGTACTCCGACCACGAATCGAGGGCCGTGTTGAACCCGGGGGAGTACGACCACGCGAAGCTACGGTCGCTGGCCGACGGCCAGTCGCCAGCGGCCGTCGGAGCGGGCTCGCCAGCCCAAGAGGACGGCCGCTCGCATCCGGACGAGGTCGTCCGGAGTCGCCAGCGACGGCGTCTGCTCCGGCTCGCACGGGCCGCGCCGACGCCGACCGAGCGCCCGTACCTTCCCCGCATCCCGGGCGGCACCCAGGCGGAGCTGCTGGCCCTGGAATGGGTCGAGTACCTCCGCGACCGCGCCGGCCGCCAGGGTGCCAGCGCGGCGCTCGGCTACTACGCTCGCATCGGCTGGCTCGGCGACGACGCGGCGGCAACGCTGGGCCGGCACCTCGGCGACGAGCCGGACGACGGACTCCCGCCGGGACTCACTCACGCCGACGGACGACGGGACGACGATACCTCACCCGCCCCAACCGGCGGGCTCCGACCGGCCGACCATCGGACCGGACTGACGTACGTCCTCGGGCTGGCCGCGCTGGCCGACGATACTCAGAACTGATAGTTAGGGGGCAAGACACATTTACCCCCTGATCGACGGGATTCGTATGGCAGCTGATTCCCAGGACGCCGACGAGGACGACGCCTTCGCGGGCAGCGGCGACGTCCCTGTCGGGGTCAAGCTCGGCTCGACGCGAACCGTGGTCCAGTATCCCGACGACAGCGACGTCCTCTCGACGGTGCGGACGCTCACCTGTCTGGCGACCTACGAGGACGCACTCACCGGCGACGAGCGCGTGCTCTACGGCGAGCAGGCCGCCCAGGAGTACCCCGACCGGGTGGAGTACCCGCTCCGGTCCGGGCTCCCCGAGGGCGAGGCCGGCGCGGACAAGGCCGAGCGCTTCTTCACCGAACTGGTGAGCTCCCGAGAGGTGCCCGAGGACAGCGCCGTCGTCTACGCCGTCCCGACCATCGACAACGAGGCCGGTCTCGACAACCTCACCGACGTCGTCGAGTCGAGCCCGGTCGGGGAGTCGCTCACTCGGAGCTACCCCGAGTCCCTCTGTGGCGCGATTCCGGCATACGGCGACGGGCTGGACGCGGTCGACGACATCTTCGTCGCCGTCAACATGGGATCGACGAACCTGGAGGCGTCGGCCTATCGCCGGGGCGAGCAGCTTTCGCCGTTCACCACCGGCGCGGTCACCGGCAACGGCGTGGACCGCGCCGTCGCGGCCGCCGTCGAGGAGGAGACCCAGGGCCGCGTGAACGTCGACGTCGAGACCGCCCGCGAGTACAAGGAAGAACACGCCGACTTCGACGACTTCGACCCGTTCTCGGACGTGCTCCAACAGCCCGGCGGCGGCAGCCACGAGTTCACCGTCGAACGCGGCGTGATGGACCCCCTGGAGGAGTACCTCGACCGCGTCGTCGACGCCGTCGCCAACGAGTTCCTGCCGACGCTGGCCAACGACCACATGAAGCCCTATCAGATCGCGCTGGACCGCCCGGTGGCGCTGACCGGTGGGATGGCCTGCATTCCCGGCGTCGTCGGCGAGTTCGAGCGCCGACTCGGCGCCGAGCTGGACCGCGACGTGACGGCGACCGCCGCCGACCGACCGGACCTCGCGGCCGCCGTCGGCGCCCGCCGCATCGCCGAACGACTCGCGGACTGAGGCGATGGCCGACCGCCTGCGCGGGGAGCTGACCGACCACCTGGCCGACCGCCTCGGTGACGACGACCTCGCCGGCGACCCGTCGCTACAGGACGTGTTGTACCCCGGCGAGTCGGTGACGGCGACCGTCGATGTCGACGGCGGAGAGTTCGCCGTCACCGGTCATCGGGTGCTCGCGCACACCCCCGAGACCGACGGCCGAACGCTACGAAGCGTCGAGCGCCCGAACGTCGCCGACGTGAGCCTCACCAGCCGCGGGTGGACCCGCCCGCTGGCGCCGGCCGTCCGGGCCGGCGTCGTCGGAGCAATCTGTCTCGGGGTCGGGCTCTCCGTCTCCCTCGACGGGCTGGTCGGGGCCGTCTCCGTCCCCGACGCCGCCGGACTCGCCGGCCTCGGAGCGCTGGCGGCGCTGCTGTCGACGTTGCAACGGCTGCTCGCGCTGCTCGACGACCTGCTCGTCGCCGCCGGTGCCGTCGGGCTCCTCGTCGGCGTCGCCGGGCTCGGCGCGTGGCTGTGGACGCGCTCGACGGTACTGGTCGTCGAATGCGAGGGCGAGGTCGAGGACCTCCTTGTGGACGCGGGCGACGTCGATGACGACGACGTGCGAGCGGTGCGAGACGCCGTCCGGTACGAGTGAGGCGGGTTCGCGTCGGCGTCGTCTGCGAAGCGGGTTCCGGGCGGATTCGTCACTAACTGTCGTTCGTGCGAAGATAGTCCCGGGCGGATTCGAACTACGAGGACTCGACTCCGCTCGCCCTCTGGGCCCGACTCCGCAGGGACACCCGCTGCTCACGACGGTGTTCGCAGCGGGATAGTCCCGGGCGGATTCGAACCGCCGTCCTGGGCTCCAAAGGCCCAGATGATTGGCCACTACACCACGGGACTGCAGACGGTCGTTGGTCGTCGGCCTATCAAACAGTTACGAAACGCGGCCCGTCAGTCCGCCGTCCCGTCGGCTTCGGCCTCCACCTCGGTCAGGGCCTCGGGGAGGTACTCGCAGGCGTCGGTCTCGGCGTCGAAGCAGTCCGGACACTGCGGATTGCGGTCGACGATGGTGTCCAGCCGCTCGGCGACGGTCTCGTCGATGACCGGCTCCAGTTCGCGGGCCTCCGCCTGGAACTCCTCGACGGAGAGCACGTTCGCGAGGAATCGCTCGATGATGCAGTAGTTCTGTAAAGCGTCGCGGGCGCGGACGATGCCGGGCTCGGTTAGCGTGACGCCCTTGTACTTCTCGTGTTCGGCGAGGTCGCGGTCCTCTAACTTGCCGATCATCTCGTTCGCGCTGGCCGGACTCACGTCGAGTGCGTCGGCCAGCGCCCCGGTCGCCGCCGGGCCGTCTTCGGCTTGCTGAATCAGGTAAATCGCCTTGAGGTACTGGTCTGCTGTGTTCATCTCAATCCCGTCGCTCCATGACCGCGGTCACTTCTTCGACGCCCTCGGCCTCCTCCTCGCGGATGCGCTCCAGCAGGTTGAGCAGTCGGTCGCGGTCGACCGAGAACGTCGCGTCGCTGTCGGCGACCGCCTCGATGAGGTCGTCGTAGAACTTGTACGCCGTCTCCTCGTTGCACAGCTGGTCGTAGAGGACGCCGTCGAAGTCCTCCGGCTTGTTCTGTGCGTACTGGGCCTCGACGAGGGTTTCGACCTGCTCGAACGGCACCGACTCCGCGTCGAGCTCCTCGACGAGCGACTCCAGGCGCTCGCGGTGGGCGGCCGACTCCTCGGCCGACTCCTCCAGGAGCCGCTCCAGCTCCTCGTCCAGCTGCTGTTCCTCGGCCGACAGCGACTGGTAGTGGTGGTACGACCGGGCCTCGACGACCTCCTCCAACACGACGCCGATCTGGAGCAGCCGAGCGAGCTGGTGGTCCGATGAGACCTGCGTGCCGGCGCTCACTGGAGCCACCTCCGACGGCAGTCGACGGTAGCGGCGGCGGGGACGACAGGAGCGGCGGCGGTCCCACCGTCGAGGTCGGCGGCGAGCGATACGTGTTTCATTCACAACGTAATCGGGGGTTGCGGGACTTAAGCGGTTCCCCTGCGACCGGCACGAAGCATGCAAGGCCCTCCCGGGACTAACGCGGGCGATGACAGAGCGGGGCGACCGGGTGGTGTTGGCAGCCGTGGTCTTCGCCGTGTTGCTGGCACAGACGCTAGTCTACCCCGGCGTCGACGTGCTCGTTGGGACGCTCGGCGGCGACGGTATCGCCGGCTCGACGCTGTTTCTCGCCGTCGAGTTCGCCGCGTTCGCGCTGTTCGCCGGCCCGTGGGGGGCGCTCAGCGACCGGACCGGCCGCCGAACCGGCTACGTCGCACTCGCGGCCGCCGGCGGCGCGGTCGGCTACGTCACCCTCGCGCTCGTTCCGGCGGTCGGCTCCGTCCCGTACGCGGCCGTCCTCGCGCTGCGAGGCCTCCAGGGGGCGGCGACCGTCGGCGCGTTCACGCTGGCGATGAGCACGCTCGCGGACCTCGGCGGCGGCAACGGCCGGAACATGGGCACCGCCGGCATCGCCGTCGGGCTGGGGACGGCTCTGGGCGCCCCGCTGGGCGGGCGACTGTACGGCTACGCGACCGTCGCGCCCCTCGTCGTCGCCGCTGCCCTGCTCGCCGTCGTCGCTGGCCTCGTCGTGCTCGTCCCCGACCGCGCGCCCGACCCGGATTCCGGCTCCGGGCCCGAAGCGGGAGTGGGGGCGGAAGCGGAGGCGGGCGCGGACCACGGGCTCCGCGCGCTCGTCGACGGGCTTCGCCGGCAGGGGGACCTCTTGGTGCCGTACGCCTTCGGGTTCGCCGACCGCTTCTCGGCCGGCTTTTTCGCCCTCGTCGGGACGCTGTACTTCCGGGCAGCGTTCGGGCTCGGCCCGGAGGCGACCGGCGCCCTGCTCGCGGCCTTTTTCGGCCCGTTCGCACTGTTGCAGTACCCCTTCGGACTGCTCTCGGACCGCATCGGGCGGGTGGTCCCGGTCGCCGTCGGCTCGGCTGCGTACGGGCTCGCGGTCGTCGCCGTCGGGGTCGCGCCGACGGTGCCCGCCGTCGCGGCGGCGATGGCGCTGGTCGGCGTCCTCGGCGCGCTGATGGCGCCGGCGACGCTCGCGCTCGTCGTCGACCTCGCGGGCCCGGACCAGCGCGGGGTCGCCGTCGCCGGCTTCAACGCCGCCGGCAGCCTGGGGTTTCTCGTGGGGACGCTCGTCGGCGGCGGCGTCGCCTCCGAGTACGGCTTTCTCGCCGCCTTCGTCGTCGCCGGCGGGGTCGAACTCCTGCTGGCGACGGCGGCGCTGCCGGCGCTGTCGCGGATGGACCCGACCCGCGAGCGGGTGTTCGGCTGAGGCTCATCGCCGCGGGAGCCAAAAGAACCGCGAGCGACGAGAATCGGACGAACGGCTCGTGAGAACGGTGCCGCGGCAGGTGGCCGCGGCCGGTTAGTGGGTCCTCAGTCCAGCCGCGCCTGAACGAGCTCCTCGACGTCCTCGCGGAGCTCGTCGACCTCGATTTCCTCGAGGACAGGCACGAAGAAGCCCTCGACGAGCATGTTCCGGGCCAGCCGCGAGGGGAGGCTCCGGGATTCCATGAAGAACAGGTCTTCCTGGTCGACCTGTCCGACGGTCGCGGAGTGGGAGGCCTCGGTGTCGTGGTTGTGGATGATGAGCTTCGGCGAGGCGTCGGCCTCGGACTCGTCGCTCAGCATCAGCGTGTTCTCGCGCTGGTAGCTGGAGGTGTCCCAGGCGTCGCGACCGACGTCCTGAACGCCCTCGTACACCGAGCGGGCGTGGTCGTCGAGCACGCCGCGGGTGACGAGGTCACCGGTGGTGTGCTCGCCGTTGTGCCAGACCCGCGCGTTGAGATCGAAGTGTTGGTCCTCGTGGCCGAAGAACGCGCCGACGATCTTCGTCTCCGAGGAGTCGCCGTCTAGCTCGGTCTCAATGTCCGAGCGGGTTAGCCGGGAGCCGAGGTTGCCTTCGATCCAGGAGACGGTGGCGTACTCCTCGGCGACGCCGCGTTTCAGCGTCGCGTCGTACACGTCGTCGTCGAGGTCCTGCAGCGACCCGTACTGGACGTAGGCGTTCTCGCCGGCGGCGACCTCCACCATGTTGCTGAAGTAGCGGTCGCCGTCGACGGCGGCGTCGCCGTTGTCGATGCGCTCCAGAATCGTCACCGACGACGATTCCTCGGCGACGACGAGCGTGTGGCTGAACAACGAGCGGGAGTTCATCTCCGCGCGAATCTTCACGTCCTCGGCGTCGACGCCCTCGGGGACGTAGACGAACGTCCCCGTGGTGAACAGCGCGACCGACAGCGCGGTCAGGTAGTTGCGCTGAGGGTCGATGACCGAGCCGAACTCCTCGCGCAGCACCTCGCCGTGTTCCTCGGTCGCCTCGGTGAACGGCAGCACCTCGACGCCCTCGGCGGCGACGCGCTCGGTGTCGTCGGCCTGGTTCAGCGGGTCGACGAGGCTCTCGAAGTCGAGGTCCTCAAGGTCGGTCCACCGTCGACCGGGCGTCTGGATGACGTCCGGGAGGTCGGCCGACGAAAGCGCCTCGAAGGCGTCGAGGCGGGTTTCGAGCAGCCAGTCGGGTTCGTCGCGCTCGGCGGAGAGCTCGCGGACCGTCTCCGCCGACAGCTGCTTGGGTACCTGCGTCGACATTATCCGAGCGACCCCTCCATCTCCAGCTCAACGAGCCGGTTGAGTTCGACGGCGTACTCGATGGGGAGCTCCTCCGTGATGGGCTCGATGAAGCCGGAGACGATCATCTGCTTGGCGTCGTCGTCGTCGAGACCGCGGCTCTGGAGGTAGAACACGTCCTCGTCGCCGATCTTCCCGACGGTCGCCTCGTGGGCGACGTCGACCTGAGACTCGTTGATCTCCATGTACGGCATGGTGTCCGAGGTCGACTCGTTGTCGAACATCAGTGCGTCACACTCGACGGCGGTCGAGGAGCCCTCGGCGCCGTCGGCGATGTGGACGAGCCCGCGGTAGTTGGTGCGGCCGCCGTCTTTGCTGATGGACTTCGACTCGATGGTGGACTTCGTGTCGGGGGCGTTGTGGTACACCTTCGCGCCCGTGTCGATGTCCTGGTCCTCGCCGGCGAAGGCGATGGTGATGTGGTTGTCGGAGGCGCCGCGACCCTTCAGGATGGTCGAGGGGTACAGCATCGTCGCCTTCGACCCCATGGAGCCGGAAATCCACTCCATCCGGCCGCCCTTCTCGGTGATGGCGCGCTTGGTGTTGAGGTTGTACGTGTTCTTCGACCAGTTCTGGACGGTC
>JBDGTQ010000043.1:0-24604 GCA_042216705.1 Halolamina sp.
CGGCCATCTGCATGGCCGCGTACGGGGAGGCCTCGTCGCGGTTCTGCTTGACGACGGCCCCGCCGGAGAGCTTCGCGATGGTCTCGGCACCGGTGACGTCGGTCACCGTGATGAGCGTGTTGTTGAACGATGCGAAGACGTGGGCGATGGCCCACTTGTCACCTGCTGTCTCGGATTCACTCATTGTTCACCTTCCGCGCGTGCGGGATGGAGGTCGTCGGCGAGGGGACTGGTGCCGTCGAACGCGACGGCGTCCTCCTCGTGGACGGTCACCTTCTTCGACGGTTCCTCGACGCGGGCGCCGTCGACCGTCACGTGTCCGTGGACGACGAACTGCCGGGCCTGCGCGACCGTCGAGGCCAGCCCCTGGCGGTAGGCGACCGTCTGGAGGCGACGCTCCAGCAGATCGGTTACGTCCAGCGACAGCACGTCGGAGATGTCGTCCGTCTCGGTGAGGATGCCGAGCTTCCGGAGGCGTGCGAGGAAGTCGCCGCCGATGTCGTTGGCGACCTCGATGTCACCCTGAGCCTCGCCCAGGACGCTCCGGGCCTCGCGCCGGAAGTCCCGCAGCTGGGACTGTGCGCGCCAGAGTTCCTCCTTGTTGCGGAGGCCGTACCGGGAGACGAGGTCCGATTCCTCGGCGATGCGCTCGCCCTGATAGGGGTGGTTCGGCGTCTCGTATCGCTTGGTGGAGTTACCGGTCGTCATCGGCTACTCCTCCTCCTCGCCGCCCTCGGCGGCTTCCTCCTGTTCCTCACGGATCTCCTCGACGTTGACGCCGATGGTGCCCTCCGTCCGGCCGGTGGACTTCGTCCGCTGGCCGCGGACCTTCTGGCCGCGCTTGTGACGGACGCCCTTGTAGGAGTCGATCATCTTCATGCGGTTGATGTCGTGGCGACGACGCTGCTCCAGGTCGCTCCCGATCTCGTGGGAGTCCTCGCCGGAGTAGAAGTCGTTCACGCGGTTGACCATGTGCGAGGGCACGTGCTCGTCGATGTTCTCCACGACCTCGACGATGTCGTCGATGACGTCCTCGTCGAGTCGGCCGAAGGTGGCGGTTCGGTCCACCTCGGCCTCGGCGGCGACGATGCGCGCCGTCCGCTTGCCGATACCTTTGAGATCTGTCAGCGACCGCTCGACCGCCTTCGTCCCGTCCAGGTCGGTCTGACCGATGCGGACGAAGTACTGGAGGTCCTCGTCGTCCTCCTCCGTCGAGCCGTCTTCCGGTTGTTCTGCACTCATGTCTTGGTGGTTGTCTGCGAGCGTTGCGGCGGGGATTCGAACCCCGGAGGCTCTCGCCACTGAGTTAGCAACCCAGCGCCTTGGGCCAGGCTAGGCTACCGCAACCCGCTTGCTTCATGACCGCCCTCTCGGACTCGGGACCGCTGCCCCTACAGAGACGCTACACATGAGCTATCCCGGGGTCAGTACTTAAGGCTCACGAACCGTCTCCGACCCCGGACGCGTTCACACGGGGACGGCGACGGCCACGACCGGGGAGACGACGGAGAGGAGAGCCGAGAGAACCGATCGCCCGGCGGAAGGCGCTCAGTCGTCGGCCACCGCCGACTCCGGCCGGTAGGCCCGGCTGATGGCCTTCCACTTCCCCGTCGACCAGCGATACCAGTTGACGCCGGCGGGGACGAAGCTCTGGAGGACGTAGCCGAGATACAGCCCCCAGACGCCGAGAGCGGTGGTCGCGCCGAGGTACGACAGCGGAATCGAGCAGCCGAACATGCCGAGCGCCCGCCCGTAGAACGGCCAGCGGGTGTCGCCGGTAGCGTCGAGCGAGCCGGCGACGGCGGCCGTGACGCCCTGGCCGAGCATCGACACGCAGCCCGCGAGCACCAGCGGCACCGCCACCTCGACCGCCGGCGCGGCCGGGTCGCCGACGAACAGCACGACGATGGGCCGGACCAGCGCCGCCACCAGCGCCGCCGAGACGACGTACGTCGCCACCGAGAGCAGCGTTATCTCCCGGCCGAACGACTCCGCGGTGGTCTCGTCGTCCTCGCCCAGCGACTGACCGACGAGACTGCTCGCGGCGGTGCCGAACCCCCAGCCGGGGGTGTTCATCAGCCCGATGATGCGCCGGCTGATGACGTAGGCGGCGACCACCGTCGGGCCGAACAGCCCGACGATGTACAGCATCGGGAACCGCGCGACCGTCCAGACCCCGTTGCGGCCGACGACCGGCAGCGAGATTCTCACGAGGTCTCGAAGCTCGCCGACGTCGACGTACCGCCCGCGGGGGGCGACCGTCACCGGGAACTCCCCGGCGAGGGGACACCGTCCGCGAACGAGTCCGACGACGAACGCCGCCGTGACGACGACGTTCGCGAGCACCGTCGCCAGCGCGGCGCCGGCGACGCCCGCGCCGAGGCCGAAGATGAACAGCGCGTTCAGCCCGACGTTGGTGACGGCGCCGCCCCCGCGGACGACCATCGCCGTCCAGGCGTCGTCGGCGCCGATGAGCACGCGGCTCCCGACGAGGTTCAGCCCGGCGAAGGGGACGCCGAAGGCGACGATACCGAGATACCGGGCGCCGAGTCCGACCGCCTCGGCGTCGCTGGAAAGCACGCCGACCAGGCGCTCCGGGACCGTCCAGAACAGCGCCGTCAGCGGGAGCGTGACGACGAGCACGAGTAGGACGCTCGACCGAACCGCCTGCCCGAGCTCCTCGGTCGCGGCGGCGCCGTACCGCTGGGAGACCAGCGCGATGGTGCCCGCCGCGAGTCCGCCGCCGACGGTGAACGCCAGCCCCCAGAAGGGGCCGGCAAAGCCGACGCCGGCGATGGCGACCGGGCCGACGGCGACGCCGACCATCGCCGCGTCGGCGGCGTTTTTCGACATCCGCGCCAGTCCGGTGACGACCCGCGGCCACGCGAGGTCGACGGTCCGGCGGACGCGGTCACGGTCGGCGACGCCGGCGCGGGCCAGCGCGAGGCCGAGCCACAGAATCGTCAGCCGGACCGGATTCGGGAGGGACATCAAGGGGACACCTGCGGTTCGAGGCCACCGTATTAGGGGCTTGGCTTCCCGGTCCGTCGCGCCGACAGTTCCGGGTGCCGTCGGTGACTCTCTCCTCACTCCTCGGCCAGGCCTTCGACGTACGCCTCGCGGCTGCGAGCGTCGCTGTAGAGGTCTGCGACGACGTGGACGTACAGCGTCGCGAGCGCGACGCCAGCCAGCGCCGGCGCGAGGAGCCACAGTCCGGCGACGACGACGCCGCCGACGAGGTGGTGGCTGAGCAGGCGCTGGTCGCGGTAGAGGTCGCCGCGCTCGAAGATGGCCGCCTGGTCGAGGACCACGCGTCGCGGGTCGCGCAGGCAGGCGACGGCGTGGCGCCAGCTGCCGTCGTTCAGCCGCGCGAGCAGGAAGTGGTCGACGTCGATGCCGACCCCCAGCACCAGCGCGAGGCCGACCACCGCCGGCGGCGACGTCCCGGGCGGGACGACCGCCAGCGACGCGAGGCCGACCGCCAGCGACAGGGCGGCGTGGCCACGGGAGTACATCTCACTCGACCACGGCGTTGGCCAGGGACTCGCCGGCGAGCAGTCGCTGGGCGTTCTCGCGGACGATGCGGGCGACGCGCTCGTGGTAGTCGTCGACCGCGGCGGCCGCGTGGGGCGTGACGATGCAGTCCTCGCGGTCCCAGAACGGCGACGATTCCGGCAGCGGCTCGGCGTCGTACACGTCGCGGGCGACGCCGGCGAGGCCGTCGGCCGCCAGGGCCGAACGCAGCGCCGCCTCGTCGACGACACCGCCCCGGGAGACGTCGAGCAGGTACGCCGAGTCTGGCATGGCCCCGAGCGCGTCGGCGTCGACCAGCCCCTCTGTCGCCGGCGTCAGCGGGACGGTCACGGCGACGAACCGGGCGTCGGCGACGGCCGTCTGCAACCGGTCGGGGGTGAACACCGTCTCGACGTGTTCGACCCGCGTCGGCGTGCGCCGGACGCCGACGACTTCCATCCCGAGGGCGTCGGCCCGGCGAGCGACCCCCTCCCCGAGGGACCCGAGGCCGATGACGCAGAGCTGCTCGCCGGCCAGCGTGAAGGCGTCGCCGTAGGCCGGCCACTCCCAGGTGCGCTCGCGCTGGTCGTCGCGGTGGCGGTGGAGTCGGCGGGCGAACGACAGCGCGTACCCCAGCACGGTCTCGCCGACGGCGTCGCCGTGGATGCCGCTGCTGCTGGTGAGCGCCACCTCGGCCTCGCGGAGGTCGGCGAACGGAAACCGGTCGACGCCGGCCTGGACCGAGTGAATCCACGTCGCCGCTCCCTCCAGCAGCGCCGGGTCGTACGCGAAGGTGACGACCGCGTCGGCGGCCGTGACCGTCTCGGCGTCGCCGACCACCACGTCGCCGACCGCTTCCCCCTCCGCGACCGCCGATGCGACGGCCGCCGGCGGGCAGGCGTTCTCGACCGACCGATGGACCCCGATGTCGACGGACACACCTGCCCCATCCGCCCGTGGACGGAATAAACGCTCGCCCCGAGGGATTTCTACTGGTAATCAAACAGAACAAGAAATATTATAGGGCCGTATCGGTAACTGAGCGACGATGACAGAGTACGTCGCCACGACGCCGGGGCTGTTCCCGCTCCCGGACCCGGCGAAGGACCGCTTGGCCGAGCTGAAGGGCCACCAGAAACACGACCTCATCTCGGGCGAGGAGGGCCCAGAGATTCGAGACGCCTACGCGAACGCCCGCGAGACGGTCGTCGCCGACCAGCGCGAGGCCGGCCTCGACCGCGTCGTCGAGGGGCAGCTCCGCTGGGACGACATGCTCGCCCACCCGCTAACGGTCGGCGACGCGGTCGACACGGGCGGCATCGTCCGCTACTACGACAACAACAACTTCTACCGCGACCCGCAGGTCGTCGACGACCTCGCCGCCACCGGCGACGTGGCCGCCGAACTCGACGCCGCGAGCGAACTGCTCGGCGAGGCGGCGCCCTCGTCGCTGCAGGCGACCCTGCCGGGGCCGTACTCACTGGCTCGGCTGGCGACCGACGAGCAGTACGGCGACGACGAAGCCTTCCTCGATGCAGTATCAGAACTCCTGGCGGCCGAGGCCGAGCAGTTCCCCGCCCACGAGACGCTATTCCTGCTGGAGCCGTCGCTGGTAACCGACGCGCCGGGCGACGACCTCGCCGCCGCGGTGCCCAGTGCAATCGACGCCGTCGCCGACGCCGTCGACAGCGACGTGGTGGTCCACACCTACTGGGGCGCCCTCGACGAGACGACGTACGCCCATCTGATGGACGCCGACGTGGAGGCGCTGGGCTTCGACCTCGTCGCCGGCGACCGCGAGCAGACGCTGTACAACGTCAACGAGTACGGCACTAAAGACGCCGTCGCCCTCGGCGTCGCCGACGCACAGAACACACTCGTCGAGTCGGCCGACACCCTCGGCGAGCGCCTGACCTGGTTCGAGGGGCAGGTGCCCGCACAGACCTTCGAGCGCGTGTACGCGACCCCGAACGCCGAGCCCTTCTATCTCCCCGTCTCGAAGCATCGCGAGAAGCTGACCGCGCTGGCGGCCGCCGTCGACGTCGCCGCCGATGAGATCGCCGACACCGAGGAGGTGACCGCCTGATGGCCCGCAACCCGACCAACCGCGCCCAGTTCCGCCCGGAGGACCACCCGAACGACCACTTCCTGCTGACGACCGTCGTCGGCTCCTACCCCAAGCCGGCCTGGCTCAACCGCGCCGACGAACTCGTCGACGACGACGGCGAGAAGTTCGACGACGGCGACCTCGCGGAGGCCCACGACGACGCCGCCCGGCTAATCACCCACGAACACGAAGAGGCGGGCCTCGACACCGTCGTCGACGGCGAAATGCGCCGCAACGAGATGGTAGAGTTCTTCGCCCACCGCATCGACGGCTACGAGTTCCACGGCGAGGTGAAGGTGTGGGGCCACAACTACTTCGACAAGCCCTCGGTCACCGAGTCCGTCGCGTACGACGAGCCGTGGCTGGTCGAGGAGTTCGAGTTCACCGAATCCGTCGCCGACCGCCCGGTGAAGGTGCCCATCACCGGCCCGTACACCCTCGCGAACTGGTCGTTCAACGAGGCGTACGACGACGACGAGGCGCTTTCGTACGACCTCGCGGACCTCGTCAACGAGGAGGTCGAGAAGCTGGTCGACGCCGGCGCCCGCTACATCCAAATCGACGAGCCGGCGCTGGCGACGACACCCGACGATCACGCCATCGTCGGCGAGTGTCTGGAGCGCATCGTCGACGGCATCCCGGAGGAGGTCCGCGTCGGCCTCCACGTCTGTTACGGCGACTACTCGCGGGTGTACCCCGAGGTCAACGAGTTCCCCATCGACGAGATCGACGTCGAGCTCGCGAACGGCGACTACGAGCAGATCGGCGTCTTCGCCGACGGCGAGTTCCAGCCGGATCTCGCTCTCGGCGTCGTCGACGCCCATGACACCGACGTCGAGTCTGTCGCCGAAATCAAGGAGAACATCCAGGAGGGGCTGAAGGTGGTGCCCCCGGAGAAGCTCACCGTCTCGCCCGACTGCGGGCTGAAGCTGCTGCCCCGCGAGATCGCCTACGAGAAGATGGCGAACCTCGTGACCGCCGCCCGCGAGGTCGAGGCCGAACTCGACGCCGGCGAACTCACGGTGCCGGCGACCGACTCGGACGCCGTCGCCAGCGCCGACGACTGACCGGCGAGCCTGAGGTGTTCTTTAATAATAACCGTCGTCGTCGGTCGTCGTGGTCGGGCCGCCGTCGGTCGGCGTTTCGGTCTCCGTCGCCGTCCCGTCCGTCTCCGCCGCGCCCTCCGGGTCGTCGGTGACGACGAAGGCGCCCACCATGTCCGTCGGATGGAACCGGCAGACGTACTCGTAGGTGCCGGTCTCGGAGACCGTCAGCGTCGTCTGCTCGCCGCTGCCGAGCGTGCGGTCGACGTCGAGGGCGGGCACCGTGAGCGAGTGGCCGCTGCCGGCCTCGTTGATCACCGTGACCTCTGTGTCGGGCTCGAAGGCGGCGACCGTCGGCGCGAACTCGAACCCCTGCATCCGAACCGTCGTCGTCGCGACGGGGTCGGCGCCGTCGACGATGCTCCAGTCGTACTCGGGATACGCCTCGCGGGCGGTTTCGGCGGGCGTCGCCGTCGGCGTCGGACTCACGGTCCCGGCTGGCGTCTCTGTCGGGGTGGGAGTCGGGCTCTCTGTCGGTGAGTCGGTCGCGGCGTCGCCGCTGCCGCCGCTGCCGCCAGCACACCCGGCGGTCAGTACGCCCAGCGCGGCGATGAACTCTCGTCTGTCCATAGAATCCGGTCGGGCCGCGGCCGAATAACTCTCTGGTCGGTCGGTCGCGTGTGCCACACAGCCGTCTCCCGTCCGCCAGCGGCGACCGCAGAGGGCAACGGTTTAGCGCAGGGGGGTATTGGCCGGACGTATGCAGGCTATCACCCAGTCGGGGTGGGTCGAGGTCATCACGGGCTGTATGTTCTCCGGGAAGACGGAGGAGCTGCTGCGGCGGCTCCGCCGGGCTGAAATTGCCGGCCAGGACGTGGCGGCGTTCACCCCGGCCGTCGACGACCGCTACGGCGAGACCACCATCGGCTCGCACAACGGCCGCCAGTGGGAGGCCCGGGTCGTCGACGAGGAGGAAGGCGACGGCATCTGGGAGATTCCGGACCGGCTCAACGGCGAGGCCGTCGTCGCGGTCGACGAGGCAAACTTCTTTTCGGCGGAGCTGGTCGACGTCTGCGAGGCGCTGGCCGCGGACGGCCGGCGCGTCGTCGTCTCCGGCACCGACCAGACGTTCCGCGGCGAGCCGTTCGAGCCGGTGCCGAAGCTGGTCGCCGTCGCGGAGTACGTCGACAAGCTGCGGGCGATCTGTGCCGTCTGTGGCGAGCCGGCGACGCGCAACCAGCGGCTGGTCGACGGCGAGCCCGCTCACGTCGAGGACCCGACCATCGTCGTCGCCGCCGAGGAGTCCTACGAGGCGCGGTGTCGCAACTGTCATACGCTCCGCACCGGTTGAGTGTGACGTGACCACCTGGACCGAACACTCCGGCGGCGGCCGCGACCGCGGCCTGCGCGGCGTCGTCCGGGCCTGGCTGTCAGTCCTGACCCGCCCGCGGCGCTTCTTCGCGGCCGGCGTCGCTCCGGGCGACCAGGCCCCCGGTCTCGTCTTCTTCGACCTCGTGGCGCTGACGTACGTCGTCGGGCTGTTCGCGGCCGAGCCTTCGGCGGTGCCCGCGCTACCGGGCGGCACCGCCGCCGCCGTCACGCTCGCGGTGCTGGCGGTCGCGGTGGCGGTCGCCCCGGCGACGCTGCACCTGACGGCGGCCTTACAGACGGTTCTGCTCATCGTCGCCGCCAACGACCGTGCCGGCGTCAGCGAGACGGTTCAGGTCGTCGGCTACGCCGCCGCGCCGCTGGCGCTCGCCGGACCGCCGATTCCGGCGCTGCGGGCCGTCGCCGCCGGCTACGCCGGCGTCCTGCTCGTCGTCGGGCTGGCGACGGTTCACGAGACGAGCCTCCCCCGGGCGACCGCCGCGGGGGTCGTTCCGGCGTATCTGCTGTTCGGCCTCGCGGCCGGCGGCGTGGACGCGGTCGCCGCGTTGACCTGAGGCTGTGGGAGTCGCCGACGCCCGCTGCCGGCCTGGGTGCCCGCCGAACGCCTCGGAGGCGGCCGACGCAAGCCAGCGCGGCTATCACCCTCTCGGGACTTTCGACAACACCTTTAGGCCGGACATCGTGATTTCGACCAAATGGGTAACTGTATCATCTGCGGTACCGACGTCGACGGCCACATCTGCGACTCTCACGAGGAGGACGTCGTCTTCGAGTTCCGCGGCGACAGCCCGGACCAGCTGGTCTCGGGCCGGTACTACCACGGCACGGTCGACGGCTACGCCGACTTCGGCGTGTTCGTCGACGTCGCCCCCAGCGTGACGGGGCTACTGCACCGGAGCGAACTCGACAGGCGGCTCGAATCCCTCGACTGGGAGCCCGGCGACGACGTGTTCGTCCAGGTGAAGAACGTCCGCGACAACGATAACATCGACCTCGCGTGGTCCATCCGTCAGGACGAGAGCCGCTTCCGCGGCTCGCTGGTCCAGGAGGGTGACGACCACCGCCTCGCCAAGGAATCGGAGGAGTCCGAAGAGTCCGAGGAGGACTCCCGGACTGCCGACGAGCACTCGGAGACGCCCTCATCGACGGACGAGGCAGAGAGTGCGCAGGCGCAGGCGGGGACGGAAGCGGCGGCGACGACCGCCAGCGGCGCGGAGTCCGGCGCGAGCGAGGCGGCCGCGAGCGCGGCGGCCGAGGACGCGGCGGCCGACGATATCAAGAACGAGGCCGAAGCCGAGGCTGAACCTGAGAGCGAGGGCGAACCCGAAGCTGAAGCCGAAACTGGGGCCGACCCCGAGACGGACGCCGACCGGACCGTCGAAACCGGCGGTCGGGAGAACGGCGCCGACTACGACGGGGCGCCGACCGACGACGGCGAGCGGGTCGCGGTCGAGCGCCTGAACGACCTCGTCGGGGAGGCGGTCCGCATCGAGGGCGAGGTCGTCGGCGCGCGCCAGACCGGCGGCCCGACCGTCTTCGAGCTCCGCGACGAGACCGGCGTCGTCGACTGCGCCGCCTTCGTCGAGGCGGGGGTCCGTGCCTACCCCGAAATCGAGGTCGGCGACATCGTCCGGCTGGACGGGGAGGTCGAGCTCCGGCGCAACGAGATTCAGGTCGAGACCGACGCCCTCGCCGCCCTCGACGGCGATGCCGCGGCGACGGTCCAGCGCCGTCTCGCCGACGCGCTCACCGACGAGGCCCGGCCCGAGACGGCGACGCGGCTCGCCGACCGTGAGGACATCGCCGCCGCCGAGGAGTCGCTGCTCGACGCCGCCGAGGCGATTCGTCGGGCGGTTCTGGAAGGCCGGCCCATCGTGGTCCGCCACGGAGCGACCGCCGACGGCTACGTCGCCGGCGCCGCCATCGAGCGCGCCGTGCTCCCGCTGGTCCGCGACGAACACAGCAAGTCCGACGCCGAGTACCACTACTTCGACCGGCGGCCCCTGGACGAAGCGGCCTACGACATGGACGCCGCGACGAACGACGTGACGCGGATGCTGGAGGACCGCGACCGCCACGACGAGAAGCTGCCGCTGGTGCTGCTGGTCGGCACCGGCGCCACTGTCGAGTCCGCGGACGGGCTCGGGCTGCTCGATGTCTACGGCGCCAAGCGCGCCGTCGTCGACGCCGGGCCGGCCGACGACGAAACCACCGACCTTGCCGGCGCCGTCGTGGCGCCGGACCTGGCCGACGCCGACGCCGCCGACCTCTCGACGGGGGCGCTGGCGGCGACGCTGGCCGCCACGGTCAACGAGGACGTGACCGACGACCTCACTCACCTGCCGGCGGTGAGCTACTGGGAGGACGCCCCCGAGGCGTACGTCGACCTCGCGGCCGACGCCGGGTACGACGCCGAACGCGTCGCCGAGCTTCGCGAGGCGGTGGCCCTAGAGGCCTTTTATCAGTCCTACGAGGACAAGCGCGAACTCATCACCGACCTGCTGTTCGGCGACGCCGGCGCGGGCGCGACCGCTGACGCGGCCGACCCCGAGTCGCTGGCGAGCCACGTCGCCGCCCAGTTCCGCGAGAAGATGGCCACCGAGGTCGAGACCGCCGCCGCCAACGTCGAGCGCCACGAGACCGGCGGCGTCTCCTTCGCCGTCCTCGACGCGGAGGCGTACACCCACGAGTACGACTTCCCGCCGACGCCGCTGCTGTGCGACGAGCTCCACCGACGGCTCCGCGAGGACGGCGTCGACGTGACTCTCGGCGTCGCAGCCGACGAACTGTGGATTCGCGCCGCGGCCGACCTCGACGTTCGCGCCGTCGCCGACGACGCCGCGGAGCTGTCGCCAGAGGCCGGCCTCACGGCCCACGGCATCCGCGAGGGCCGTCTCGAATTCCTCGCCGGCGTCCGCGACGATGTCGAGGACGCCGTCGTCGCCGCCATCACCGACCACTACTACTGACCGCGTCGCCCGCGGTCAACCGTCCGCCGCCGGCACCCCGGCCGCATATATCAGCGCCGAGAGTGTACGGAAATTATAAGTGACTGATGAGCGTCGGCATCGCCGTGGGCCGGCACGTCGACGGTCGCTACCTCGTCGGGTGGTTCGCCGCCGTTCTGTTCGTCGCCGCCGCGGTGACGCACGCGGAGTCGACGCTGCCGTACCTCCTCGACAGCGCGGCGACGACGACGGTTCTGAGCGCGGCCGTGCTGGAGTCGCTGGCGCTGGCGGTGCCGCCGGTGGCGCTGTTCATCGGAGCCTACCGGCTCACGGGGGCTGCCCTCGACGAACGGGGCTACCACATCGTCGCCCGGTGGACGGCCGCCGGGGCGCTGCTGGCGCTGAGTCTCGCGACGACGGAACTCCTCCACCACCTCGCCCGCAACGGACTCAGGGCCAGTTCGGTCGCCCTCCACGTGACCACGACCCTGGGCTTCGGCGGCGTCTTCGGCTACGTCGTCGGACGCCGGACGGCGGCGGCGAGTCGCAACGCCGAGCGAGCCCGCGAGCGACGCGCTGAGTTTGAGTTCCTCAACAACCTGCTCCGCCATCACGTCCTCAATCGGATGAACGTTCTCGGCGGCTACGCTGACCTGCTGCTCGAAACGGCCGAGGGGCGAGAGCGACGGTTTCTCGAAACCATCAGCAGCCACGCCGATTCCGTCGCGAACGTCGTGTCCGACGTGCGGGCGGTGACGAAGGCGGTGTCCGGCCGCGAGCGGCTTCGCCCCACCGACCTCGTCGGCGTCGTGCGCGCCGAGGCGGTGAAGCTCGACGACACCTACGACGCCGCCGTCGAGTGGTCGCTGCCCGAGTCCGCCCCGGTCGCCTCCAACGGCGGCCTGTCGGTCGCCGTCGGTCATCTGCTCGAAAACGCCATCGAGCACAACGACGCGCCGGAACCGACCGTGCGGGTGGCGGTCGAACCCGACCACGACGGCGAAGTCGTGGTGTCCGTCCGCGACAACGGGTCGGGCATCCCCGCGGAGGTCCGTGAGACGGCGGGCGACCCGGGCGAGACCGGTGACCAGCCGTTCGGCCTCTACCTCGTGCACACGGTGGTCGCGGACTGTGGCGGCTCGCTCGACATCGCCGACACCGCCGACGGCGGCACCGAGGTCCGCGTGCGTCTGCCCACGCCGGCGGCGTCGTCGCGGGCGACCGAGACCTGACGCGGTGGCGGTCCCCCGACCCCGCCCGAGTCGGTCCGTTCGAGGCTGTGCCGGACCGGACACTGTGGTTTGACCCCCGGAACGACACGCTTAACCGCCGACGGCGCCGACCTGCGGAGCAATGAGTACCGACCGAGCTCCCGAAGAGACCGAGACGTTCCGACGGGTCTGTGAGGAGCTGGTCGACCGCATCCTCGACGGCGAGGTCGACCGCGACGGCCTCGAATCGGCGAAGCTCGACGTGTGCTCGGAGCACTCGGCGCCGAAGGTGCCGACCAACGGCGAAATCCTCCGTCACGCTCCCGAGGGCCGCCGCGAGGAGGTCACGGAGGTCGTCCGCCGGAAGCCGGTCCGAACCGCCTCCGGCGTCTCGCCGGTCGCCATCATGACATCCCCGAAGATGTGTCCCCACGGGAAGTGTCTGTACTGTCCCGGCGGGCCGGCCTCGGAGTTCTCCTCCGCACAGAGTTACACCGGCCACGAGCCCGCCGCCGCCCGGGGCAAACAGAACGACTACGACCCCTACGGCCAGGTCACGCTGCGACTCGAACAGCTCCGTCACATCGGCCACCCGGTCGAGAAGGCCGAGCTGATACTGATGGGCGGGACGATGACCGCCCGGAGCCACGACTACCAGGAGTGGTTCGTCAAGCGGGCGCTGCAGGCGATGAACGAGTACGACACCGACGCCCAGCCGGACCCCGCCGAGGGTCGCAGCTTCGCACAGAACCCCGAGGAGTACGACTTCGAGTACCTGGAGGACGTGAAGGCGCGCAACGAGTCCGCCGACGTCCGGAACGTGGGCATCACCTTCGAGACCAAGCCCGACTGGTGCGACCCCGAGCAGATCGACCGGATGCTCGACCTCGGCGGCACGAAAGTCGAGGTCGGCGTCCAGACCACCTACGAGCGCATCAACCGCGAGATGCACCGCGGCCACGGCACCCAGGCCTCTCGCGACGCCAACCGCCGGCTTCGCGACGCCGCGTTCAAGGTGGGCTTTCACATGATGCCGGGCCAGCCGGGCATGACCCGGGAGATGTGCGTCGAGGACTTCCGGCGGCTGTTCGAGAACCCCGACTGGCGACCGGATTACCTGAAGATTTACCCGACGCTGGTCGTCCGCGGAACGCGGGTGTACGACCAGTGGCGCCGCGACGACTTCGAGCCCCTGGACAACGACACCGCCGCCGACCTCGTCGCCGAGGCGATGGCCGAGATTCCGAAGTACACCCGTCTGCAGCGCGTCCAGCGGGACATCCCCGCCGACTTCATCGACGCCGGCGTCTGGAAGTCCAACCTCCGTCAGCTCGCCGAGCAGCGCGCCGCCGAGAGGGGATACACGCTGAGCGACATCCGCGCCCGGGAGGTCGGCCACAACGACGCCGACCCCGACCCCAGCGACGTCGAGTTGGACGTGATGACCTACGAGGCCGGCGGCGGCGTCGAGCAGTTCATCTCCTTCGAGGACACCGAGCGCGACCTGCTGGTCGGCTTCTGTCGACTGCGGTTTCCCTCGTACTCCCACGCCGCCGAGGGGCCGATGAACCCCCGCGACTCGGTGCGCCGAGAGCTGGAGGACGCCGCCCTCGTTCGGGAGCTGCACGTCTACGGGTCGCCGGCGACGTTCGACGGCGACGACGACGGCGACTGGCAACACCAGGGGTACGGGCGTCGACTGATCCGCCGCGCCGAGGACCTCGCCGCCGACGCCGGCTTCGAGAAGCTGGCGGTCATCTCCGGCATCGGCGTCCGGCCGTACTACCGCGAGAAGCTGGGTTACCGGCAGGACGGCCCCTACGTCAGCAAACGGCTGTGAGCGTCCGTTCGAACCGGCGGTCGTAGTCAGTCCCGAATCGAGCGTCCGGCGGCTTTCACGTACAGCGACCGCGGGAGGAGTCGTCCGAGGAGCACCCGAAGCTTGTTGCGCGCTCCCGGAACCACGATGCGGTCGCCGTTCATGAGGCCCTCGTAGCCGACCGCAGCGACCTCGGCGGCGGACATCATTGGCGCCGACGCGGCCCCGGAGGCGCCGTAGTCGCCACGGTCGAAGAAGCCGGTCGCCGTCTCCCCCGGACACAACGCGGTGACGGTGATGCCCTCGGCCTCGAACTCCTCGGCGATAGCCTCCGAGAACGCCCGCTCGTAGTGTTTCGCGGCCGAGTACACCGCGCTTCCGGGCGACGGCGCCCACCCCGCAACCGAGGCGGTGTTGAGCACGTAGCCGCCGTCGCCGGCGGCCATCTCCCGGCCGAACAGCTTCGTTAGTCGCGTGACCGCGGCGGCGTGCAGGCCGATGAGCGCGTCGTCGGTGTCGGCGTCGTCCTCAAGAAAGTCGCCGTAGGAGCCGAAGCCGGCGTTGTTGACGAGGGCGTCGACCTCGTGGTCGGCGTCGGTCACCGCCTCGTACAGCGCCTCGGCGCCCGCGGCCGTCGAGAGGTCCTGCGGGAACACGTGAACGGGGACGCCGTGTGCGTCGACGAGTTCGTCGGCGACGGTCTCGAGGTCGTCGCGGCTCCGGGCGACGAGCAAGAGCTTCCACCCGTCGGCCGCGAACAGCGTCGCCAGCTCGTGGCCGATGCCGCTGGAGGCGCCGGTCACGAGCGCAGTTCCCGGTCGCTCGGTCGTCGCTGCCATGACGTCCCTTGGGTAGCCAGCCCGTATAAGATGAGAGGGTGTCGGTGGCTCGACGCGAACTCGGTCTCGCCCGACAGCCACCGCATATAATCCGATTCCTCGTTGAGGGTACGCTGATGGCGACCAGCTCCGACGGCGTCGACCAGCTGCTGTTCGGGCGGGATCCAGGGTTGTCGACCACGCTCGTCGCCGTCGCCGGCGGGGCCTTCTTCCTCGCCGCCGGCGTCCGCACGCTGTCGCTGCTGTCGGCGCCGACGCCGGCGTTCGGGACGCTGTGGAGCGTCGTCGCCGCGACGATGCTGCTGCTCGCCGGCGCCAGCGCGTACCTCAACGACGGGTTGATGATAAGCATCGCGCTGGCCGCCGGGGTCGGGCTGGGCTTTTTCACCCCGGAGATCGCGCTCGGGCCGCGGGAACTGGAAGCGGACGCCCTCCGATCGATCACCTCGGGGACGCTCTCGGGCGTCGTCTTCGGCGCGGTCGGGTTCGCCGTCGGTGCGGTTCTGTGTCGGCTTCGCAGGCGGCTCTGACCGGGCGACGGAGCGCAACCACCTTACCGTCTGCCGCGCAACCCGACGGTATGGAACCGAAGCGGGAGCTTTCGAGCGTCGACCTCCGCGCGCTCTCAACGGAACTGAGCCGCTACGAGGGCGCGAAGGTCGACAAGGTCTACCTCTACGGCGACGACCGCCTCCGGTTCAAACTCCGGGACTTCGACCGCGGGCGCGTCGACCTGTTCGTGCAGGTCGCCGACGACACCAAGCGCGCCCACACGGTCGCCCAGGAGCGAGTGCCGGACGCCCCGGGTCGTCCGCCGGAGTTCGCCAAGACGCTGCGCAGCCACATCGAGGCCGCGGACCTCGTCGACGTTCGGCAGTACGAGTTCGACCGCATCCTCGTCTTCGAGTTCGAGCGTCCCGACCAGGACGTCACCATCGTCGCGGAGCTGTTCGGCGAGGGCAATGTCGCGGTGCTCGACGAGAACGGCGAGGTGCTCCGGAGCCTCGAAACCGTCCGACTGAAGTCACGGACGGTCGCCCCCGGGAGCGTCTACGAGTTCCCGGAGTCGCGGCTGAACCCCTTGGCCGTGAGCTACGAGGGGCTTGCCGCCCGGATGGACGACTCCGACACGGACGTGGTGCGGACGCTGGCGACGCAGTTCAACCTCGGCGGACTGTACGCCGAGGAGGTGTGTTCCCGGGCCGGCATCGAGAAGACGATGGACATCGACGACGCCGACGAGTCGGTGTACCGCGCGGTCCACGACGCCCTCCAGGGGTTGAAAGCCGACCTCGCGGCCGGGAACTTCGACCCCCGGCTGTACGCCGAGCGCGAGGACGACGGCGACGCGGTCGACGACGACGCCGACGGCGAGGTCGTCGACGCGACGCCGTTCCCGCTGGCCGAGCGCGAACGCGCCGGACTGGCGGCCGAGGCGTTCGACTCGTTCAACGCCGCCCTCGATACGTACTTCCACCGTCTCAGCGAGCAGGAAGCCGCCGAGGCCACCGGACGCGACCGTCCGGACTTCGAGGCCGAAATCGAGACACAGAAGCGAATCATCGCCCAACAGGAGGGCGCCATCGAGGACTTCGAGGCTCAGGCCGAGCGCGAGCGCCGCCGGGCCGAACTGCTGTACGAGCGCTACGACCTCGTCGACGAGGTGCTCTCGACGGTCGTCGCCGCCCGTGAGGAGGGCATGGGGTGGGACGACGTCGCGGACCGCTTCGAGGCCGGCGCCGAACGGGGCATCCCCGCCGCCGAAGCCGTCGTCGACGTCGACGGCAGCGAGGGCACCGTCACGGTCGAGCTGGATGGCGAGCGCATCGCCCTCCACCCGGAAGACGGCGTCGAGAAGAACGCAGACCGCCTCTACACCGAGGCCAAACGCATCGAGGACAAGCGCGAAGGCGCCGAGGAGGCGGTCGAGGAGACCCGCGCGGAGCTGGAGGCACTCCAGCGACGCCGGGAGGAGTGGGACGCCGAGGACGAGTCGGCCGAGGCCGGCGACGACGGCGACGAGGACGAGGGCGACGCCGACCCGGAGGTCGACTGGCTGTCGCGGTCGTCGGTCCCGGTCACCCAGAGTGACTACTGGTACGAGCGGTTCCGCTGGTTCCACACCAGCGACGGCTACCTCGTCATCGGGGGCCGAGACGCCGACGACAACGAGGCCCTCGTGAAGAAGTACCTCGACAAACACGACCGCTTCTTCCACAGTCAGGCCCACGGCGGCCCGGTGACGGTGCTCAAGGCGAGCGGCCCCTCCGAGCCGTCCGAGCCGGTCGACTTCCCGGAGGCCTCGCGCCGACAGGCGGCGCAGTTCGCGGTGTCGTACTCCTCGGTGTGGAAGGACGGCCGCTACGCCGGCGACGCCTACGCGGTCGACCCCGAGCAGGTGTCGAAAACCCCCGAGAGCGGCGAGTATCTGGAGAAAGGCGGCTTCGCGATTCGAGGCGACCGAGATTATCACGAGGACGTGCCGGCGGCAGTCGCCGTCGGAATCACCTGCGAGCCGGAAACCCGCGTCGTCGGCGGGCCGCCGGCGGCCGTCGAGCCCCGCGCGGAGACGAGCGTCCGGATCGAGCCCGGGAAGTTCGCGCAGAACGACGCGGCGGTGAAGTGTTACCGGACGTTCAAGGAGCGCTTCGCCGACGAGTCGTTCGTCCGCAAGGTGGCCTCGGCCGACCGGATTCAGGAGTTCCTCCCGCCGGGGGGATCCGACATCGTCGACGACTGAGTTCGCGTCGCCGGACCCGACCCACGAGTATTAGACGCCGGAGCCCCTTGATCCACCGTGTTTCGTGAAGCGCTTTCGGCTCCCGTCGAGTCCGAGGACACCGCCGGGACGGTCATCGTCGGCACGCTCCTGACGGCGGTGACGCTGGTGCTCGGGGCGGCCTGGGCGCTGGCGACGGCGTCCTCGCCGCTCGGGCTGGTGCTCACGCCGGCGGTCGCTCTCCCGGGGGCGATCCGCCGCGGCTACACGCTCCGGGTCGTCGCCGCCGGCGTCCGCGAGGGGTCGGCGACGCCGTCGTTCGTCCGCTGGGGCGGGTTGGTCCGAACCGGGCTCAGGTCGTACGTCCTCACCGCCGCGTATCTGCTTCCGGGGGTCGCCGTCGTCGTCGCCGTCCTCGTTCTCGGCGGGCTAACCGCCAACGAACTTCCCGAGACGGCGGCGGGGTTCGCGGCCGCGGGGACGCTGCTGGTGGCGCTGGGCGTCGGCGTCGGCTACGCGCTGGTCGCCGCCGTCGCGTTGCCGGCCGCGCAGGCGACCCTCGCCGTCGAGGGGCGGCTCCGGGACGGGCTGGCGGCGCATCGCGTGCTGTCGCGGGCGGCCTCGGGCGCGTACCTGCTCGCGCTGGCCGGGACGGTCGCCGTCGTCGCCGGCGGGGCCGTCCTCGGCTGGCCGCTGAGCGTCGTCGCCGTCGGCTTCGCCGTCCTGTTCTACGCCCGCGTCGTCGCCGCCGGACTGGTCGGCCGCGGGCTGTCGACGGCGCTCGGCGAGGAGTCGGCCGGAGAACCCGGGAGCGACTCCGGCCGCCGCCTCGATGCCGTCGCCTCGGAGCCGTCCGTCGCGGTGCAGGTCGGCCGCGGCGTCGCGTCCGCCGAGTCCGACGGCGGCATCGCCGACGCTGGGGGCACCAACGACGGCGATGGTGTCGATGGCATCGACGACATCGACGAGGGGCACTCGGCGGCCGGTCTCGACGACCGAACGGAGCGCTGAAGTCGGCGGGCGACCCAGCCACGCCGAATGCTCCGCCAGCTCAGGGCCGCGCTTCGTGCCCCGGTCGCCGACCCCGACTTCCGACTCGGGACCGTCCTCCTCGGCGGCCTCGCGCTCGCCGGCCGGTTCATCCCGCTGGTCGCCGCGGTGCCGATGGTCGGCTACCTGGCCCGCGTCGCGGCCGCGACCGCCCGAGCCGAGGCCGCTCCCGGCCGAACCGACGTCGACGCGCCGGACCCGACGCGGCTCCGCAGCCTCGCCGTCGACGGCGTCCGTGGGGGCGTCGCCGTCGTCGTCTTCCTCCTCCCGCCGGCGGCGCTGCTTTCGGTGACGGTCGGTCCCGCGGTGGAGCAGGCGGTCGCCTTCGACGGGTCGGAGCGACTGTTCCTGCCGCTGGCGGCGGTGTCGACGCTGAGCGTCGCCGTCGCGGTCGCGTACCCGCTGCCGGCGGTGCTGGCGCTGGTCGGTCACGCCGGGCGGCTCCGGGCCGGCTTCGACCGGACGGCGCTGTGGCGGGCGGTGCGCTCGGCGCGGTACTTGACGAACGTGCTCGCCGGCGCGGCGTCGCTGGCGGTCGCGACGGCGCTTGGACGCCCGCTGTTCGACGTCGCCGTCGGCTACTTCATTCTCGCCTACGGGCTCGTCGTCGCCGCGCATCTCTGGGGCGACGGCAGCGGCGCAGCGGTCGGCGGCGTGACGTCTCGGGTCGGGGGGAGCGACGAGCCGCCGGCGACGAGCGACCGCGACGAGGGGTGAGCTGAACGGGAGTGGGGTCTGGAGAGGAGCCGAGTGGGTCTCGGCCGCCCACAAAGACAAGGGTTGTAACGCTCGGCCGCGAGGGGTCTGACATGCGAATCGTCAGCCGCGGTCGCGCCGAGGAGGGCCGCGAGCGGGTCACGCTCGCCCCCGAGACGGTCGACGACCTCTGGCACGTCTCTCACGCCCTCGAACCGGGGGACTTCGTCGAGGGCGACACCACGCGGCGCATTCAGCGCACCGACGACGACATGCGCGATACGGGCGGCGAGCGCGAACACCTCCACGTCACGCTGGAGGTCGGGGACGTGGAGTTCGCCCGCTTCGCCGACCGCCTCCGGGTCGGCGGCGTCATCGTCGCCTGCTCGCGCGAGGACCAGCTCAACCAGCACCACACCATCAACGTCGAGCCCCACGACGAGCTCACCGTCGAGAAGGTGTGGCAGCCCGACCAGATGGAGCGCATCGAAGAGGCCGTCGAGTCCAGCGACCAGCCCGAGGTCGCCGTCGCCACCGTCGAGGAGGGCGAGGCGTACGTCCACCTCGTTCAGGAGTACGGGACCGAGGAGAACGCCTCGCTCACCCGGCCGACCGGCAAGGGCGAGTACGCCCAGCCCCGCGAGGAGCTGTTCGACGAACTCGGGAAGGTGCTCTCCCGGCTGGACGTCGACGCCGTCGTCCTCGCCGGGCCGGGGTTCACGAAAAACGACGCCAAGGAGTACGTTGAGGCGGAGTACCCCGAGGCCGCGGAGTCGTTCGCGCAGGTGGTCGACACCTCGGCGGCCGGCGAGCGCGGCGTCCACGAGGTGCTGAAACGCGGCGCCGTCGAGGACGTGCGCGACCAGACCCGCATCGCCGAAGAAGCGGAACTCATCGACGAACTCACGGGCAACATCGCCGACGGCGCGAAGGCGACCTACGGGGTCGAGGAGACCGCCGAGGCCGCGGAGTTCGGCGCCGTCGAGACGCTGCTCGTCCTCGACGAGCGCTTGCGCAAGGAGCGCCAGGGCGAGGGTGACTGGGAGGTCGACGTCAACGAGGTCGTCCGGAACGTCGAGCGCCAGGGCGGCGACGTGGTCGTGTTCTCCTCGGAGTTCGCCCCCGGCGAACAGCTCCAGAACCTCGGGGGTATCGCCGCGATTCTGCGCTATCGCCTGCAGTAAGCAGTAGGGCGCCCGTCCCGGCGCCCGATTAGCGACCAGTCAACGCCCGGTCAACGCCTCGCTGGCGGGCGCGAAGTCGAGGCGCTGGCCACGACCGGCCTCCCGAGCCTTCTCGTACAGCAGGTGCGCGCCGGCGACGGTCTCGACGCCGGTGCCCCCGGAGTCGAACACCGTGATTTCGTCCTCGCTCGTCCGACCCGCCGCCTCGCCGGCGACGACTTCCCCCAGCTCCGCGTGGACGTGGTCCTCGTCGACGACGCCTTCCTCCATCGCCTGGACGAACGAGCCGGCGTCCTGGGTCGCGCGCTCGCGCAGGTCCGGAACGTACGTCGCTCGCTCGACGAGCGTCGCGTCGAGTTCGCGCTTGCTCGGGCTGTACTGGCCCATCGCGGTAACGTGGGTGCCGGGCTCGATGTCGTCGCCGTCGAGGACCGGCTCCGCGGCCGAGGTGGCAGTGACGACCACGTCGGCGGCCTCGACGGCGGCGCTCGCGGAGGCGACCGCGGCGACCGACGCGTCGAGGCGGTCGTTCATCTCGCCGGCGAAGGACTCGCGGTGCTCCTTCGTCGGGGAGTACACCCACACGGTCTCCAGGTCGCGGACGGTCGCGGTACAGCGGAGTTGCCCGCGGGCCTGCGCCCCCGAGCCGATGAGCGCGAGGCTGGTCGCGTCCTCGCGGGCCAGGGCGTCGACGCCGACGGCGCCCGCCGCGCCGGTCTTAAACGGGTTCATCGCCGCGCCGTCGAGCAGCGCCAGCGGCTCGCCCGAGTCGGCGTCGAAAAGCGGCGTCACGAAGTGGGCGTCCTCGGCGTCGAAGCCGGCGGCGTACATGTAGCCGCCCATCGCGCCGGTCTCGGGCAGGACGGCCGCGTACGTGGTCAGCATCCCCGGCGGGTCGATGTTCACGAGCTTCGTCCGGGGCTCGGCCTGCGCGCCCTCGCCGCGCTGACGGTACGCCGACCGGACGGCAGCGACGTACTCCGACGGCTCCGCGAGGTCGGCGACGTCGGCACTGTGCAGGAACAGGGTGTCGGTCATGTCGACTTCGACGGTCCCGGCGTCAAAAAGCGATTTGGGGGTCGGAGAACGGAGCGTACGGGGATCGAGCGCCTGAGTACGGGGTCAGTCCGCGGGCCGTTCGACGGGCGAGGCGGCGGCGTCCGGCACGGTCGAGGGCCCGACCGGCGCGTTGACGAACAGCGCGTGCCCGATCAGCAACACCGACGCGCCGGCGCCGGCCGGCACCGTCACCGTCCACGGCAGCCCGACGGCGGTGAGCGACGCGATGATTCCGAGCATGACCGCGGGGATGAGGCCGAGGATGTAGTCGTAGTACTCAGGCATAATGTACTCATAGCTACGAGGCCTTCCTGCATAAACCTTTGCTTGCATGGAGAGACCCACCGCAATGGAGATGAGACTATTCTCTATAACTTATGCAATGATAAGGGGCCACGGAAGGAGCCTGCGGGCCGAAGGCCAAGCGAGGCAAGCAGCGCTGAGGCCGGAACGAAACGGGAAAGACGGGAGCGACGAGAGCGCGGCTTCGGGCGGGGTCAGCCCAGGAGCTTCAGGAACAGCCACCGCAGCAGCGACAGCGACAGCGACCCCACGAGCAGGATGACGACGCCGAACACCGCGAGGTCGACGCCGAAACTCGACGTTGTCGCCCCCCGGACGACCAGCGCGAGAACGACGGCCGGCACCCACGCCCGAATCGCCAGCGGGACCGCTGATTTCGCCGACTCGCCGGCGCCCGCGGAGTAGGCGCCGATCGGGACCGCCGACAGCGCCCAGCCGAGGACGAACGGCCCGGCGGTGAGCGCGAGCGCGCTGGCCCCGGTGAGCGAGTTGTGACGCATCATCCCGACGGCGACGACGCCGAAGATAGCGACCAGGTCGACCGCCAACAGCGGGAGCGTTCCGGAGTCGATTCTGTCGTCGAGGTACGACGCCGTCTCGGCCATGGTTCGCCGTCGTGACTGCCTGCCCTTTGAGTCGTCGGTTTCGGCCGCTCCGGATCTACCACGTCGGCTTGCGACCGACGACGGTGTACACCCAGCCCTCCGAGAGCGGCGTCGGCCGGAGTCCTACGTCGGCCAGCAGCTCGCAGACGGCTGACGGCGTCCGGAACGTCGACCCCATCTGCAGCGCCGCCTCGGCGCCGGCGACGGCGCCGCCGCGCAGCGTCGTCGGGTCGAAGTCGCGGACGACGAGGACGCCACCGGGTTCGAGCGCCCGGGCTGCCTCCGCGAGGGCGTTCAGTCCCTCGGGGACGTGGTGGAGGGCGTCGGCGACGACGACGGCGTCGACCCCGCGGCGCCCGCCGTCTGCCGGCGAGAGGGGAAGTCGGGCGGCGTCGCCCCGAACCCGACTCACTCCGGCGCGGGCGGCGCCCAGCATCTCCGCCGAGGCGTCGACCACGACCACCTCGGGGTCGTCGGGTGCGTCGAGGGCGGCGGTCGCCCGTCCGGTGCCGCCGGCGAGGTCGACCACGAGCTCGACGGGGCGACGCGCCTCCGCGAGCGCGGCTCGGACCGCGTCCGCCGGCGCCGCCGGCATCGCCAGGTCGTAGAGCCCGGCGGTACGGTCGAAAAAGCGAACGTCGCCGGGGCCGAACCGACCGCCGTCGTCCATCACGCTCGACACTCCGGGCGCGGACTGATACGTTTGACGGCGGTTTCCGGGGAGCCGCACACTCTTGTAGCTCCAGCTACAGCCTCGGGATATGGAGTTCGTCCTGCTGGGCTGGCCGGAGGTGGGGCCGACGCTCAGGCTGGACTTCCGGGCGTTCAGCTACGCCGGGAAGTTCGTGATGTCGAACACGGGGAAGGCGGTGTTGCGAGACCCCGAACGGTCGCTGTCGCCGCCGCCGACGCGAGAGCTTCCCGAGGACGCGCTCGACCCCTCGGCGTTCGAGGACGACGTGCTCGCCGCGGCCGCGTTCAACGAGGACCGCACCGATTCGAGTGTGCTGTGGCTCCGGTACATCACCGCTCACGCGGACCTCCGCGGAGACGGCCTGGGGGGGCGCCTCGCTGCCTCGGTCGCCGAACGCGCCGAGGACCGGGGGTACCGACGCCTCCGCATCGCCGTCAATAACCCCTTCGCCTACGACGCGGTCTACAAAGCGGGGTTCGCGTTCACCGGTCGCCGCACCGGGCTCGCGGAGCTGATCCTCGAACGACCCGGCGAGCGCGACCAGGCGACCTACCAGTGCGGACTCGACATCTTCCGCGAGCGCGGGGCCGACGACCCGGAGGCGTCGTTCCTGGCCGCCCGCGAGGGCGCGGCGCCGCCGCCGCTAACCGACCCCGTCGACGAAGGCAGCCAGCCCGAACCCGGCGCTCTCGACGGCGACCGCCGGCAGTCGGCGTCGCGGTAGAGAGACCGGAAAACGTGACCGAAATCGACAGCGGACGGCCGCCGAGAGAAACCGTTGTCGGTTACACTTCGTCGCTTCCGACCCGCCGACTTAACCGTTCGAAGCCGGACGTTTCAGGTAATGCCGCTGGCCGACGACTTCGGTCGCGAGGTGACGGGCGTTCGGGTGTCGCTCACCGACCGGTGTAACTTCGACTGCGTGTACTGCCACAACGAGGGGTTGGGCGACACGCGCGGGCCGATGGAGCCGGCCGACGACGAGATGACCGCCGACGAGGTAGTCCGCTTTCTGGAGGTCGCCGCCGAGTTCGGCGTCGACTCGGTGAAGTTCACCGGCGGCGAGCCGATGCTCCGGGAAGACCTGGCGGACATCGTCCGGCGGACCCCCGAGTCGATGGAGGTGTCGATGACGACCAACGGCACCTTCCTGCCGGGTCGTGCCGAGACCCTCGTCGACGCCGGCCTCGAACGGGTGAACGTCTCACAGGACGCCCTGGACCCCGACGACTTCGCGCGGGTCACGAAGTCCGGGGCGTACGACCAGGTGCTCGAGGGGGTCGAAGCCGCCCTCGACGCCGGCCTCGACCCGGTGAAGCTGAACATGGTCGTCTTCGAGCACACGAAGGGGTACGTCGCCGACATGGTGAACCACGTCGCCGAGAACGACGGGCTCCAGCTCCAGCTCATCGAGTACATGCCCGA
>JBDGTQ010000041.1:0-22718 GCA_042216705.1 Halolamina sp.
TGTATTCAGCAAGACTGCTGAAACCTATCACCGATTGAGGGTTTCAACAAGGCCAGATAACCATATGTCCTTTTCACTAGTACATGTGATTGCAGTCGTAGCCGTTGTCGCCCGGCGACGGTGTGATTGCGCATTCCGGCTCGCTCCGCGCTCGCGGGTCTTCGACCCGACCGAGGGCGGACGACGAGTGAGCGTCGGTCGACGCGGGTTGCCCGGCCCGCCAATCGACGCTCTTCTGGCGTTTCGGTACGTTCGACAGCTGAGCGCTCGTCGGTCACGACCCGCCGACGTGACGGCGAAACCCCTTTGTCACAGCCGGCGAAGATGTCCTCGTGAATCGCGATCTCGCCCGCACGCTGGTCCTCGCGCTGCTGGCGGTACTTGCTCTCTCGGTCGCCGCGGCGACGCTGACGGAGACGGTTTCGGTCGGCGACGGCTCCGGCCTCGGGAGCGGCTCGGGGTCGGGCTTCGACTCCGGCTCCGACGGCGCCAGCGGCCCCGACGCCGACAGCAATCCCGACGGCATCTCCGGGCAGTTGCGCCTCGGTCTGTGTCTCCCCTGGCTCAGACAGCCGCTCGTTCAGGCGGCGCTGCTGGCCGGTCTGCTCGCCGCCGGTGGCGTCGCGTGGTACGCCAGCGACGCCTTCCTCGTCGGACTCTCCATCTTCTTCATGGCCGGGATTCCGGTCGGACTGATCTACTTCCTGCTCGCGACCTGTCCCGGGCCGTCCGAGCCGTTCCGGATCGGCCTGCCCATGCAGAACGGGAGCCTCGGCGCGACGACCCCGACCCCCGGCGGTGGCGGGGGTTCGGGCGACCAGACGGTGGAGACGGTCGCACAGCCCGAAGTCGCGCTGTTCCTGCTGCTCGCCGTCGCCGTGGTCGTCGCCGTCGCCCTGCTCGTCGTCGGCACCGGGAGCGACGAGCCGGAGACGGAGACCGAGGTGTTGGAGCCGCCCGAACCGGATGTCGCCGCCGCCGCCCGGGCCGCCGGCGCGGCCGCCGACCGCATCGGCGACGCCGGCGACGTGGAGAACGAGGTGTTCCAGGCCTGGCGGGAGATGACCACCCACCTCGACGTGGCCGACCCGGAGACGGCGACGCCCGCGGAGTTCGCCGACGCGGCCGTCGACGCCGGCATGGCGCGGCGGGACGTGGCGGAGCTGACGGAGGTGTTCGAGGCCGTTCGCTACGGCGGCCGCGAGCCCACCGCCGACCGCGTCGACCGCGCGGTCGGGGCGCTCCGACGCATCGAGTCGACGTACGCCGACGCCGACCCGGCCGACTGGACCGACGACGCGACCGGCTCGGACCGGACGGACGGAGGTGAACGGCCGTGAGCAGTCGGATTCCGGAACTCGTCGGGGCGATTGCGGTCGCGATCGGCTTCGTTGCGGTTGGCGACCGGGGGCTGGCGGCGCTGCTGACGCTGGACCGGTCGCTGCTGCTCGTGCTGGCGGTGCTGTCGTTCGTGTTAGGACTCGGGGCGGCCCGCGAGCGCCGCGACCTCGACCGCCGGCTCGCCGACACCGACGACGTGGAGGGTCGCTACGAGGCGCCGCGGCCCGGAACGGACCTCGACGAGCGGTTCGCCGGCGCCGACGGGTTGTCCGGGCTGAGTCTTCGGCGCCGGTCGGATCTCCGCGAGCGGGTCGCGACCGCGGCGGTCGCGGCGCTTTCCGGTGCCGGTCTCTCGGAGTCGGCGGCTCGCGAGCGCATCGACGCCGGCGAGTGGACCGACGACCCGCTGGCGGCGTGGTATCTCTCGCCGGAGCTCGGACTGTCGCTGTCGGCGCGGCTGCGCACGCTCGTCGGGGGGTCGCGGTACCGAACGGCGGCCGCCCACGCGGTCGACGCCATCGAGCGCATCCAGACCGGCGAGGCCGACGCGGTCGGCGTCGCTCGCGACGGGAAGCCCGGCGCCGACGGCCGGGTCACCGACGACATCGACGACTCGACGGCGGAGCCGGACGACGCAACCGCCGCCGACGCCGACGCGGACGGGGACGCGGAGGTGCGCGCGTGAGCGACGTCGCCGCCGCCGTCGACACGAACCACTGGGCCGGTGTCGGCGCGGTGAGCCTGCTCGCCGCCTCGCTGGCCGTGGTCGTGCGCGCGCCGCCGCTGTTGCTGGCCGGGGTCGCCGCGGTCGGCTTCGAGGCGTACGCCCGTAGCGCGACCGCGCCGGCGCCGTCGCTGACCCTCAGCCGAGAGCTGAGCGCCGACGCCCCCGAGCCCGGCGAGGAAGTGACCGTCACCGTGACGGTCGCACACGACGGCGACGGGCTCGTTCCGGACCTGCGGCTGGTCGACGGGGTCCCGGACGGCCTCGCCGTCGAGGACGGTCCGGCCCGGCTCGGCACCGCACTCCGGGGCGGGAAGCGCGCGCGGTTCCGATACACGGTCGAGGCGGTGCGGGGCGTCCACGAGTGGGAGCCGATGCAGGCCGTCGTCCGGGACGCCAGCGGCGCCGCCGAGCGCGAGCTGTCCGTCGCCGCCGAGGAGCCGACCGTCTTCACCTGCACGCCGGACCTCGACGCGACCGCGGACCTCCCGCTGCGGGGGCTGACGACGCAGTACACCGGTCGCGTCCCGACCGACGTCGGCGGCGCCGGCGTCGAGTTCCACGGCCTCAGAGAGTACCGCCACGGCGACCCGCTGAAGCGGGTGGACTGGAACCAGCTCGCCCGGACCGGCGAGCTGGCGACCCGGCAGTTCCGCGAGGAGCGGGCGGCCACGGTCGTCCTGCTGGTCGACGGGCGCACGGAGGCCTACCGCGCGCCGGCGGAGGGCGTCGAGAACGCCGTCGAGCGGTCGGTCGACGCCGCCGGCGCCGTCGCGCCGGCGCTGCTCGACGCCGGCGACCGGGTCGGCCTCGCCGCGTTCGCCCCGCAGGAGTGCTGGCTCGCGCCGGCGACCGGCACGGACCACCGCACGCGACTCCGGCAGACCCTGGCGACTCATCCGGCGTTCGCGCCGACGCCCGTCGACGGCACGTTCTACCCGTACGTCCGACTGCGGCGGCTACGGCGCCGGCTCTCGGCGGACACCCAGCTCATCGTCTGCACGCCGCTGACGGACGACTACATGCCGACGGTGGTCCGCCGACTCGACGCCCACGGCCACCTCGTGACCGTCGTCAGTCCGGACCCGACGACCGACGGCACCGTCGGCCGGCAGCTGGCCGCCGTCGAGCGCCGCAACCGGATGAGCGACCTGCGTCGCGCAGGAGTCCGCGTGCTCGACTGGGGAGCGGATTCGCTGGCCGTCGAGCTCGAACGGGCGGCGTCGAGGTGGGGACGATGAGCGAGATAACCCGCCGGCCGCCCCGGCTGAGCGCGTCGCTGGCGACCGTGCTGGCGACGGTGAGCCTGCTCGCGGTCGGGACGACCGGGTCGACGGCGCTGGCGGCCGGGGTCGCCGGGCTCCCGCTGCTGGGGGTCGGCGCCTTCCGTGGGAGCCGCCGGGCGATAACGTACGGCGCCGTACTCCTCGTCGCCGGGACGCTGCTGGGCGGCGTCGCCGGCGCCGGCCCCGAGGCGCTGCTGGTCGGACTCGTCGCCGCGGTGGTCGCCTGGGACGTGGGCCACTTCGGCGTCGGCGTCGGCGAACAGCTCGGCCGGGAGGCCCGCACGGGCCGGCTGGAGTCGGTCCACTTCGCCGGCAGCCTCGCCGTTGGGGCGGTGACCGCCGGCCTCGGCTACGCCGTCTTCCTCGCCGCCGGCGGCGGCCAGCCGCTGGTCGCGCTCGTCTTCCTGCTCGTCGGCGGGGTGTTCCTCGTCTACGCGCTCCGGCGGTAAGGGATGTTCCGCGCAGTCGGTCGACGACGGTGAACGACCGTCGACTCACCCCTCGTCGTCGAGACGGTCCAGTGCCGAGTCGAAGCCGAGTTCGGCCTGCTCTTCGCCGCGGCGACGCTCGCGGGCGGCAATCGCTTCGGGGTCGGGGCTGGCGTCGTCGGCGATGCGTGCGAAGGAGTCGTGCACCTTCGCGTGACACCAGCGACAGAGCCCGACGGTTATCTCGTGGGCCGGTCGCTCGTCGTCGCGGTCTCCGTCGTCGTCGCTATCGCCGTGGTCGCCACCGTTCCCGCGCTCGCCGGCGTAAGAGAGGTGATGCTCCTCGACGAGCGGCCGGGCGTCGTCGTGTGCGAGTCGGACCTCCGTCAACCCACAGCGGCTGCACTCCTTGCCGTCGGTCGTCCAGCGGTAGTGCTCGCAGTCGACGAAGTCGGCGTCGTCAGCGGCGGCGACGCAGGCGTACTCCTCGGCGGCCCGTTCGCGCGCGAACTCGGGGTCGTTGCCGGCGTACGCCAGCGCGTACCGGCAGCGGCCGTCGTCGGTGAGGTGGTCACAGCGCCCGGCGACGGCGTAGGGGTCGTCGACGCCGACTGGGGTTCCGCCCGGTGCCTCTTCCATGAGGTCCCGTTGGGCGGGGTCGTACAAATCGACTCGGGGTCGCCCTCGCCGGCGACGAAAGGACCAAGCCGGCCGGCGACGACCCCCGACCGTGGAAGTCGTACATCGCGCCGACGGCGAGCGCCGGACGCTCGCGACGGAGGTCGAGGTCGCCGACAGCCTCCTCGCCAAGGCGCGGGGCTGCATGTTCCGGCGGTCGGTTCCAGAGGACTACGCGCTCGTGTTCCCCTTCGAGTCGGCCGCCGCTCGCACGCTTCACATGCTGTTCGTCCCCGTCGCGCTCGACGCGGTGTGGCTGGTCGACGGCGAGGTCACGCGGGTCGAGCGGCTCTCGCCGTGGGTCGGCCTCGGTCGGGCCGACGCCGACACGGTGCTCGAACTCCCGGCCGGGGGGGCTCACGGCGTCTCGCCCGGCGACCGCGTCGCCGTCGTGGAGTGATCGTCGCCGAGTTGCGGCGGCTGGTGGCGCAGGTACGCGGAGCGCCGTCGCCGGCGGAGTAGCGGTCGCTCGTCGCCCGTGGCTGGCCCCGGGCTGCGACCCTCGTCGGCTGCTGAACTCCGATCCGCGCCAAGACATATTTCGCTGGAGGTCGACCGGAGAGTGAATGCGTCGCCGCCGCCTGCTCGGGGCACTGCTGGTCGGCAAGGTGCTGGACGCGGTGAGCACCGTCGTCGTGCTCCGTCTGGAGCCGACCGCCCGCGAGGTCGTCCCTCTCGCACGGTGGTCGATGGCGACGTTCGGGGCCGTCGGCGGGATGGCGGCGCTGACGGCCGTGACGGTCGTCGCGGTCGCCGTCGTCGCCGAATCGGGCGCCCTCGTCGAGCACGCGCTCCCGGAGGTGACGCCGTCGGGGTACGCCGACCGAGTCCGGACCGGAGTGTACGCCGCTACCGCGGTCTGGTTCGCTGCCGTCGGGGTTCACAACGCCTCGCTGTTGCTGTGACCGACGAGGCTGGAGAGTCCGAGGCTTTTCGGCCGTGGAGCGCGACGCTCCGAAGGTGTTCGTCGTCGACATCAAGCCATCGGCCCGTCGGCGCAACCCCCTCGTCGGACGGGCGGTCAACCGCGACGGCACGCGTCGGGAGTTCCCGGACCGCCGGGCGGCGGCCTCGTGGGCGCGGTCGCTCGCCCGGCCGGACGCCCCGGTGTGGCTGCGGGCGGCCGACCCGCGGGACGGCTCCGACGCCGACGCGTACCTCGTGAGCCGGCGACCGCGCAGACGCCTGGACGGCGCCGTCGACAAGCGTCGGCGCCGGCTTCGCGGGGCCGACGACGGCGAGCAGGCGGCGCTGTCGGAGGCGACGAGCGACGAGGCGTGACCTGGGGGCGACACGGACCGCTCGCTGCGCTCGCGGTGTGTGTCGCACAGAAAGCGCCGAGGAGGAGATTTGAACTCCTGTGTCCTGAACGGACAGTTGCTCTCGAAGCAACCGCCTTGGCCGGGCTAGGCTACCTCGGCGCGCATTGTGGATCTCCGCGAGCCACCGTTTAATCCCTTACGATTCGGTGAAGGCGAGGGGAGCGAGCCCACCGGCGGGCTTAAGTCACGCCCGCGGTCCATCCCTGCATGGACATCGACGCGGCCAGCGATGCGTGCGCGGCGGTCCTCGACGCCGTCGGCGACGCGGTCGTCGCCGACGAGCAGTTCCTCGAACGCGTCCTGTTGGGCTGTCTCTCCCGCGGTCACGTCCTGCTGGAGGACGTCCCCGGCACCGGAAAGACGCTCACGGCGCGGGCGTTCGCGTCGGCGCTGGGGCTGTCCTTCTCGCGGGTGCAGTTCACGCCGGACCTCCTCCCGGCGGACGTGACCGGCACCAACGTCTTCGACGAGAGCGACCGCAGCTTCGAGTTCTCCGAGGGTCCCATCTTCGCCAACGTCGTCCTCGCCGACGAGATAAACCGGGCGCCGCCGAAGACCCAGGCGGCGATGCTGGAGGCGATGTCCGAAGAGCAGGTGACCGTCGACGGCGAGACGCACTCGCTCCCGGAGCCGTTTTTTGTCATCGCCACCCAGAACCCCGTCGAGCAGTCCGGCACCTTCCCGCTGCCGGAGGCCCAGATCGACCGCTTCGCGGTCAAATCCGCCATCGGCTACCCCGACCGCGACGGCGAACTCGACATCCTCCGTCGGCGGGCCGGCCGCGTCGAGCAGAGCCCCACCGTCAACCCGGTGCTCGACGCTGACGAGGTCGCCGACCTCCGGCGCGTCCCCGAATCGGTCCGCGTCGATGACGACCTTCTCGACTACGTCGCCGACGTTGCCCGGGCGACCCGCGAGGACAGCCGCGTCGACGTCGGCGTCTCCCCGCGGGGCACCCAGCGACTGTTCGAGGCCGCCCGCGCACAGGCGATCGTCCGCGACCGGGGCTTCGTCGCCCCCGAAGACGTGAAGGACATCGCCCCGGCGCTGCTGGCGCATCGACTCGTCCTGACGCCGGACGCCAAGGTCAACGACGTGGCCAAACGCGACGTCGTCGCCGACGTGCTCGGCAGGGTCGCGGTTCCGACCGTCGGCTGAGGATACTCGGGCGGCGTCAGGGGTCGCTCTCGTTGCTCTCGTCGTGAATCGCGCTGCCGACGTTCACCACGTAACCGAGGCGACGCGAGGAAAGAACAAAACTACCGCTCGTCGCTGTCCAGCACCCGAATCTGGTCGCCGCGGACCGTCACCGGAATCGGGACCGTCGCCTCGTACAGCTCGACGGTCACCTGGTCTTTGCCCTCGTCGATGCGCTGGACCTGCGCCTTCTCGCCTTTGAACGGCCCGGCGATGAGCTCGACGATGTCACTCTCGGCGATGCCCTCCACGTCTGGGGTCGGCGAGAGGAAGTGCTCGACCTCGGTCATCGAGGAGGTCCCCTGGATGATGGAGCGAGCGTGGGGAATCTCGTCCATGATGCGGTCGAGAACGGCGCTGTCGTCGGCCTCGACCATCACGTAGGAGGTGAGCGAGTCCGGCGCGAGCACGGCGTGAATCTCCGGCTGCTCCTTGCTCGCGATCATGTCGGCGACGGTGCGCTCCTGGCTCGCGGTCGTCTTAACAGCGAAGATTGGCATCTACACACCACCCGGGACGAAGCTCATCAGCACGAACACCAGAAAGCCCATGAAGCCGACGAGGAAGATGCCGGCGCCGGCGATCTTGGCGATCTGGGAGAACTCCTCCCACGAGGGGGTGCTGGCCAGCTTGAGCACCCGCACGTAGCTGTTGAGGTCGTACTTGACGTCCATTTTCGAGACGGTTGCACGGCCGGCCTTCTATATCTGATGAATGTCTGAGCGTAACGGAGCACGGTCAAAAACAATCCCGTCGCTACCGCGAACGTCGCCGTCCGCGGGCCGTCACTCCACGTAGTCGATGTCCTGCAGCTTCTCCTCGGCCTGCTGCTGGACCGCCTCGTTGCGGCCGTAAATCTGCGGGGACTCGACGCCGGTGACGACGATCATCGTCCGCATCTCGCCTTCGAGCTCCTCGTCGATGGAGGTGCCCCAGATGATGCGCGCGTCGGGGTCGATCCGGTCGTAGATCTCCTCGACGACGCCCTCGGCCTCCTCGATGGACATGTCCGAGCCGCCGGTGACGTTGACAAGCGCGGAGTTCGCCGAGGAGATGTCCACGTCGAGCAGCGGCGACCGCAGCGCCGACTGCACCGAGGTCTCCGATTTCGTGTCCGCGTCGGACTCCCCGAGACCGATCATCGCCACGCCGCCTTTCTCCATGACGGTGCGGACGTCGGCGAAGTCGAGGTTGACCAGCCCGGGCTTGGTGATGAGCTCCGTGATGCCCTTGACCGAGCGCATCAGCACCTCGTCGGACACCTTGAACGCCTGGCGGACGGGCAGTTTGCCGACGGAGTCGAGCAGGCGGTCGTTGGGAACGACGATGACGGTGTCCGAGACGTCGCGAAGCCGTTCGAGGCCAGCCTCGGCGTTGGTCCGGCGGACCTCCCCCTCGGCGGTGAACGGCGTCGTGACGATGGAGATGGTCAACGCCCCCGCCTCCCGAGCCGCCTTGGCGACGACCGGTGCCGACCCGGTGCCGGTCCCGCCCCCGAGCCCGGCGGTGACGAACACCATGTCGGAGCCGGAGATGGCGTCGCTGATCTCCGCCTGGGACTCGACGGCGGCCTCCTCGCCGACCTGCGGGAGCGAGCCGGCGCCGCGGCCCTCGGTCTTGTCCTGGCCCATCAGAATCTTCGTGTCCGCCTCGATGGAGACGAGGTGCTGGACGTCGGTGTTTGCGGCGACCAGCTTGGCGCCGCGGATGCCCTCCTCGGACATCCGGTTGACCGTGTTGCCCCCGGCGCCGCCGCAGCCGACCACGGTGATGTTGGTCTGCAGGTCTTCGAGGACGTTCTGCAGTTCCTCGTCGGTCATCGTCCCGGTGCGTGCGTCGTCGTCAGGCCCGTCGCCGGCGTCGACGTCGCCAGCGTCACCCCCCGGCTCTTCGGCCTCGTCGATTGCATCCTCCACGATAGAGTCCATCGGTTTGGCGACCCCTTGCGCACCGAGCCTAATTATATTTCTCCCTTCCGTCTGACGCTCGTCCGACGAAGATGCCCAGTCTCAGCGGCTCACGAGCGAAAATAGCGACTTCGGCGTCGCTCGGCGGCCGTATTAAACCCCGACGTGGTCCCCCGGGGCGACATCGTACTCGTGCGTCCGTTCGGTCGAGACGGCCTCCGGCGGCACCGTCTCGCCGTCGACCTCGACGGCCTCGCCGTCGGCCAGTCGGCCGAACTCCGGGCCCTCCGGGATGCCGAGGGCGGCCGCCGCCGACGGGTCGAACGCCGCCTCCGTCACGCGGACCACGCCGTCCTCGCGGACGACCTCGTCGTACTCGGCGCGCAGAATCCCGACGAGGTCGTCGACGACGCCGTCGTACGACCCGGGTAGGAGGGCCGCGCGGCCGGCGACGCGGTTGCCGCTCTCGACGGTCTCGACGGCGAGGGCGGCGTCGAACACGGCCCGCCGGGTCGCGTCGGCGTCGACGGCGCGGGCGGCGTCGAGCAGGGCCGTCGGGAGCGCGACGACGACGAACTCCCCGTCGAGGTCGACCTCGCCGAACCGCAGCCCCTCCTCGACGGGACACAGCGCGTCTTCGAGCGCGGCGACGCGGTCGAGCGGCTTCGCGCCGACCTCGCGGAGCCACGTCTCGCCGACGGTCCGGTAGCCGAGGTCCTCGACGACCGCTTCCAGCTGCGGGTAGTCGCCGTCGAGCAGAGCGAGTTCGGCGTCGCTCTCGGCGAACAGCTGGGCGACCACGTCGCGGTGGGCCTCGGGGTGGCCGAGCGCGTCGAGCTGCCAGTCGCTGAGGACGTGGCCGACCGCCCACGGCGTCTCCGCGAGCACCCGCTCGAACCGCGGGGCGTAGTGGCCGCCGCCGACGCCGACGACGGTGCGCTCGCGGTCGGGTGCGACCCCCCGCAGCGCCAGCACCGCCCGGGCGACCGCGGTGGCGCCCGCGGGGTCGTCCCACTGCTCGTCGTCGCTGCCGAGTTCGACGAACAGCGACGGGCAGCCGACCGCCGTGGGGCCGTGGTGGGTGCCTTCGACGGCGACGTCGTACGCCGCCGGCGCGTACCGCTCGAAGGCGGCGTACAGCACCGACAGGGCGTTCGGGGCAGCGCGGGCGAGGTCGCGGTCTTCGCCGCCGTACTCCGCGGCGCCGAAGTTGCCGGTGAAGTGGCCAGTTAGCAGCGGCCCGGTGTCGCCGGAGTGGCGGGAGACGAACAGCAGCAGGTCGGGGTGGTCGCCGAACGCCCCGGCGGCGTCGTCGACCTCGAGATGGAGGTCGTTGAACGTCCGGAGCTTGAAGCCGTCGGTCGTCCAGTAGCTGCCGCCGCCGTCTCCGTCGGCTCGCCCGTCGTCGGTCCGTTCCGTCCAGTCGACGAGGTCGAGCAGCCGGTCGCCGATGTGTTCGGAGGCGCGGTCGGCGCGGCTGACGACGATGGCGATCACGGTATCGGGTCGGCGGCGGTCGGGCAAGTACCCGTCGAAGGCGGCGTCCCTGCGCTGAGGACGGCGGCGGGCGTTCGGAGCGCCGACGCCGGACCGCGACCGGGAACGGCTTAGTCCGTGAGTCCCAACGGCGAGCCATGAGTACGACCGACGCGTTCCGCGGTCTCCGCTGCGTCGACTGCGGCGAGCGCCACGAGTTCGACGCCACCCGCTGTCCCGACTGCGAGGCGGCGCTGGAGCCGACGTACGACCTCGACGCCGTCGACGCCGACGCCCTCCGGAGCGCCGTCGACGGCGCCGACTCGATGTGGGCGCTCTCGCCCGTGCTCCCGTTCCCGGCGGCGACGGCGACGACCGCCGCCGAGGGAACCACGCCGCTGGTCGACGCGCCGCAGTTGGCCGACGAGCTGGGCGTCGGCAGCGTCGCGGTGAAAGACGAGTCACGGAACCCGACCGGGACGGTGCTGGACCGGGGCCACAGCCTCGCGGTGACCGCCGCGGCGGCGACCGACGTCGACCTGCTGGCGCAGGCGACCCCCGGCAACGGCGGCCAGTCGATGGCGGCTTACGCCGGCCAGCACGACCTGCGCTCGTACGCCTTCGTCCCCTCGCGGGCGCCGTTCCCGAACAAGGCGCTGACGAACGTCCACGGCGGCGAGATGCGCGTCGTCGGCGGCCGCCTCGACGACGCGAAGGCGTCGCTGGCGACGGACCTCGCCGCCGACTACTACCCGATGGGAGCGTTCCGGACCCCCTACCGTCACGAGGGGGCCAAGACCGTCGCCTACGAGGTGCTCGCCGACCGCGGATGGGCGGCGCCGGACGCCGTCGTCGTCCCGGCGAGCACCGGCGAGTTGATGGTCGGCCTGACGAAGGGGTTCCGCGAGGCCCACGACCTCGGGCTGGTCAACCGGGTGCCCCGGCTGTTCGGAGTCCAGCCCGCCGGCTGTGCGCCCATCGCCGCGGCGTGGCAGACCGGTGCCGACGAGGTCGAACCGTGGAACGCCCCGGACACCATCGTCGGCGAACTGGAGGTGCCCGAGCCGGCCGGCGGGGCGCTCGCGCTCGAAGCCCTCGCCGACGCCGACGGCGCGGCGCTGGCGGTCGAGGACGACGCGATCCTCGAAAGCGCCGTCGCCGTCGCCGCGAGCGCGACCCTGGAGGTCGGCGCCGCCGGGGGCGCCGCGGCGGCGGGGGCGTGGGCGCTCGCCGACGGCGAGGTCGCCGGGCCGGCCGACGACGTCGAGGGACCGGTCGGTGAGGTCTCGGCGGAGACCGACGTGGACGCGACGCTTTCGACCGACGACGACGTGGTGCTGCTCAACACCGAGACGGCGGTCAAGACCCCGGACATCCTCCGGAGCCACCTGATGGGCCAGGGGGTCTGAGCCCGACGCTCGGGGGGATTCGAACGCCGGAGGCCTCTCACTGGAGCGTACCGCCGCGGCCGCGGTAACCGCCAAAACGAGAGTTTTGGGCCGGTAGCTTTTTCAAATTAGACGTGTCTAATTCTCCCCGTGTTGAGCGACGTGATGGAAGACTATCTGAAGTGTATCTACGTTCGGCAGGCCGAGGACGGCCCGCCGGTATCGACCTCGGCCATCGCGGAGTCACTGGAGAAGACGGCGCCGTCGGTGACGAGCATGGTGGAGAAGCTGGCCGACCGGGGGCTGGTCGCCCGCGAGAAGTACAAGGGCGTCGAGCTAACCGAGGAGGGCGAGACGGTCGCGCTGGAGGTGCTTCGCCACCACCGGCTGCTGGAGGCGTACCTCGCCGAGCGCCTGGACTACGACTGGAGCGAGGTCCACGACGAGGCCGACCGGCTCGAACACCACATCAGCGAGGAGTTCGAGCGCCGCGTCGCCGCCGAACTCGACGACCCCGAGCTCGACCCCCACGGCGACCCGATTCCCTCCGCCGACCTGGAGCCGGTCGAGGCCGACGAGACGGAGGCGCTGTCGGCCCAGCCGGTCGACAGCCGCGTCGCCGTCGCCCGCGTCTCCGACCGCGACGAGGAGGAGCTGGCGTACCTCGCCGACGCCGGCGTCGAGCCGGGGACCGAGCTGACGGTCGTGGACGTGGCGCCGTTCGGGATGGTCACGGTGGCGACCGACGCCGGCGACGAACAGAGCCTCCCCGAGCCGGTGGCCGAAGCGATTCGCGTCCGTCCGGTTGGGACGGCCGACGCCGATGTCGGTAGCTCGGGCGGCTCGGGCGGCTCCGACGGGCCGCGTGGTGAGGCATGAGCTACGTCGAAATCGTCGTCGTCGCGGCAGTTGCCCAGCTGGCCGTCCTCCCGGGCGAGAAGGTGCAGTTCATCATCGCCGGGCTGTCGACGCGGTACCGGCCGCTGTTGGTCGTCGCCGGCGCCGGGAGCGCCTTCGCCGGCTGGACGGCGCTGGAGATCGCCTTCGGGACGGCGCTGCAGCGGGTGTTCTCCCAGGCCGTGCTCGACGCGTTCACCGCCGTCATGTTCCTCCTGTTCGCGGTGTTGCTGCTCCGGTCGGCGCCCGCCAAGGGAGCGGCCCCCATGGCGGCCGAAACCGACGGCGGCGTCATGGGCTCCGTCGACGGCGGCGTCACGCTCCTGGGTCGGGAGATTCAGGGCGGACTCGGGCGGTTCCTGTCGGTGTTCTCGCTGATGGCCGCCGGCGAGTTCGGCGACAAGACCCAGCTCGTCACCGTCAGCCTGGCCGCTCAGTACGGCGCCACCTCGGCCATCTGGGCCGGCGAGATGCTCGCCATTCTCCCCGTCAGCCTCGCCAACGCCTACTTCTTCCACACGTTCACCCACCGCTTCGACGTGCGGAAGGCCCACTTCGCCGGCGCCGCGCTGTTCGCCTTCTTCGCAGTCGACACCGTCCTCTCGCTGACCGTCGGGGTGTCGGTGTGGGAGACGGTCGTCGGCGCCGTGACGGCCGCCGTGACCGGGCTGATCTGACTGATCGCCGCTCGCAGGGTCGGGACTCGCGCCGTCGCCGTCGCCGACTCCCGGCGCGTTTAAGTCCGTCCTCGCCGTCGCCTCAGACGTGTTAGACGCCGTCGCGACCGCCGTCGGCGGCGCGGTGTTCGGCCTCGCGCTGGCCGCGCCGCCCGGTCCGATGAACGCCGTCATCGCCGAGGAGAGCGTCGTCCGCGGCTGGACGGCGGGCTTTCGGGCGGGGCTGGGGGCGATGAGCGCCGACGCGGCCTTCTTCGTCCTCGCGCTCGTCGGCGTCGTCGGCGCGGTCGAGCGGCTGCCGACGCTCCGGGCCGCGATGGTCGGCGGCGGCGGCCTGCTGATGCTGTACTTCGCCTACGGCGCCGCCCGCGAGGTGCGCGGGTCGTTCCTCGCGGCCGACGGGGAGGCGGCCGGAACCGAGACCGGCAAGGGGTTCCGGAAGGCGTTCGTCCTCGCGCTGACGAACCCCTATCAGATACTATTCTGGGTGACCGTCGGGGTGGGGCTGCTCCGGCCCGGACGGGTGGACCTCCTCGCGCACGCTCCGTACCTCGGCGCCGTCGCCGGCGACGCACTGATCGTCAGGACTGGCAGCCCGCTGCTGGTGGCCGGCTTCTTCGGCGGCATCCTCGGCTGGATTACGGGGTTCCCGGCCGCGCTCGTGGGAGCGCGCAACCGCGTGGAGGCGCTGGCGCCGGTCGTCGCGGCCGCGAGCGCGCTCGTCCTCAGCGGGTTCGGCGTCGCCTTCCTCTGGGACGCCGCTCGGACGCTGTCGGGCTGAGGCGGTCGGCGGTCGAGACGGGTTCGGACTCCGAACGCATTTCAGGGTGCCCGCCGAGGCTGGTGGTATGTTCCAGAAGTCGAAGTGGATTCGCCTCCCGCGGAACGTCGTCGTCGGTCACGGCGTCGTCGACGACCTCGGGGAGGTGGTCGACGACCTCTACCTCTCCGGGCGGCCACTGGTCGTCACCAGCCCGACGCCGAATGAACTCGTCGGCGAGGCCGTACGCACGCAGTTCGACGACGCCGAGACGGTCGTCGTCGACGACGCGAGCTTCGGAGCCGTCGAGCGAGTCATCGACGCGGCGGAGGCGGTCGACCCCTCCTACCTCGTCGGCGTCGGCGGCGGCAAACCCATCGACATCGCGAAGATGGCCGCCGACGACGTCGGGGTGGGGTTCGTCTCCGTCCCGACCGCCGCCAGCCACGACGGCATCGTCTCCGGTCGCGGCTCGATTCCGGAGGGCGACACCCGTCACTCCGTCGCCGCCGACCCGCCGCTGGCGGTCGTCGCCGACACGGAAGTGCTCGCGCAGGCGCCGTGGCAGCTCACCACCGCCGGCTGTGCGGACATCATCTCGAACTACACGGCCGTTCGCGACTGGCAGCTCGCCACCCGGCTGAAAGGCGCCCGGTTCAGCGAGTACGCCGGCAAGCTCTCGGAGCTGACCGCCGAGATGCTCGTCGCCTCCGCCGACTCCATCAAGCCCGACCTGGAGGAGTCGGCCTGGATAGTGGTGAAGGCGCTGGTCGCCTCCGGCGTCGCCATGTCCATCGCCGGCTCCTCGCGGCCCGCCTCCGGCGCCGAACACCTCTTCTCGCACCAGCTGGACCGCATCGCCGCCGACCCGGCGCTGCACGGCCATCAGGTCGGCGTCGGTTCGATACTGACGGCCTACCTCCACGCCGGCGAAGAGGGCATGTGGCGAGACATCCGCGACGCGCTGGCGGCCATCGACGCGCCGACGACGGCCGGAGAGCTGGGCATCGACGCCGACACCATCGTCGAGGCGCTCACGACCGCCCACGAGATTCGGGACCGCTACACCATCCTCGGCGACGGGCTCACCGAGGCGGCCGCCCGCGACGCGGCGCTGACGACCGGCGTCGTCGGCCGATAGGGTCGCGCGTCCCCGCGAGCGCTCAGAGCGGGTAGTCGGCGACCAGCGGGTACGCGAGCTCGTCGGGGTGGTCGCGCACCCACCGGACCGCCCCGACGCCCAGTTCGTTCGGACGGGCCCGCCCGTCGTCGTAGTCGGCGGCGAAGGCGACGACCAGCCGCGGTAGCGGCGGGCGCTCGGGGGCGACGTGGACCGCCCGCTGTGCGAGCACGACGCCGGTCACGCTGCAGTCGACGCCGGCCTCCTCGCGGGTCTCGCGGCGGGCGGTCTCCGCCAGCGACTCCCCGGGCTCGTGGGCCCCGCCCGGCCCGGCCCACCCGTCGCGGTCGGACTCGCGGACGACCAGCGCTTCCGCCTCGCCGTCGCGCTCGCGGCGGACCCATGCGCCGGCACCGCCGACGCTGCCGCGCTCGAACCGCGCGACGGTCGCGTCGTACGTCGCCGGCGACACCGACCACTCGCGGTCGACGACCCGGAACTGGCCCCATCGCTCTCGGAGGGCGGCGAGGGCGTCGTCGACTGCGGCCGTGGCGTGAACGCGACGCGTCCCGGACACGCCGTCGGCTGCTCGGTGGCGGTTGAAAACGGTGTCGACGGTCGCGGAATCCGAAACTCGAATACCTCGCCGACCGAACGGTTTGGTATGTCGACCGTCCGCGCTCCCGGAGCGATTCGGGACCATCCCCGGGCGACCACCGCCGTCCTCTCGGTCGCCGGCTACGCGCTTGTCGCGGCGACGTTCGTGGGGGTGGTGCCCGACGCCGTCTACCCGGAACTCACGCTGGCGCAGGTGAACCTCCTCTCCCACGCCATCGCCGCGGTGAACACAACCGCGACGCTGCTGCTGGTCGCCGGCTGGTACTTCATCCGCAACGACGAGGTGGCGAAACACCGCGCCGCCATGGGCTCGGCGTTCGCGCTCATCATGGTGTTCCTGGTGCTGTACCTGACGAAGATCGGCGGCGGCGGGACGAAGGAGATGGTCGGCGCGCCGACGGCCGTCTACTACGCCTATCTCGCGATGCTGGCGATTCACATCGTCCTCTCCGTGGTGTCGGTGCCGGTCGTCCTCCACGCGATCGTGCTGGGGGTGACTCACTCCCCCGCCGAGTTGCGCCGAGAGACGCCACACCGGACCGTCGGCCGGATCGCGGCCAGCACGTGGATTCTGTCGCTGACGTTAGGCGTCGTCGCGTACGTTCTCCTGAACTGGGTGTACGACTACGAGTTCGTCGCGGCGACCGTCGCTGCCGTCCCCCTCTGAGCCCAGATACCGACGACGGCCGGGTCGAAGGCGGCGCTCGATTCTTGAGACGCGAACGCGAACGCGAGCGACCCGGCTCAGTCGTCGGTGCTCGCCACGTCGGTCCGGTCCTCGTACTCTGGGAGTCTGCCCTGGAAGGCGTGCACCTTGGTTCGGCGGACGATGCGGACGAGTGCGTCCCACCGCCGCGCGAACAGGGCGACGCCGAGGACGATGTAGAGGACGGTGTAGCCGATGAGCAGCCAGTAGGAGTACGACGCCGGCGCCCCCGACTGGATGAAGCCGAACTCGATGACGACCTGGGAGACGAACAGCACGAGCAGCGCCAGCGACTCCCGGATGGAGATGTTGAAGTCGACCAGCACCGCCAGCGCGAACAGGCTCTGGGCGGCCGTGAGCCAGATTTCGGCCGCCTGCTTCCGGTCGAACGGGAGGGCGCCGTACTGTCCGAGGGCGACGCTGTAGACGACGACCAGCGTGCCGATGAGCAGCGTCCACTGGTTCAGCTTCGAGGAGATGAGCGCGTTGAACGCCGCCGTCGACCGCGCCTTGTTGACGAGGTAGGCGGTGACGATGAGTTCCGGGCTCTCGCTGGCGAGCGGCGCGATCCACTGAATCATGAAGAAGGAGGGGATGCCGATGTCCTTGCCGAGCACCTCCAGCCCGTGGGCGAACGGCTCGACGGCGGTGAAGATGAGCAGTCCCGAGAATGCGAACAGTCCGAGCACCACCGGAACCCGCTTGACTTTGGGGTAGGCCTGGAGGTACGCGGGAACGCCCACCTGCTCCTCCTCGTGGTCGTCTTCGGCCTTGAGCACGATGACGATGTAGGCGACGTACAGGCCGACGAGGACGAGCGTGTCGACGAGGTCGATGCCGAGGTTCGGCGCGGCGACGCCGAAGCCGACGTCGATGCCGACGGGGACGAGGAACGCGAACGCCGTCGCGACCAGCAGGAAGGCGATCTCGGTCGAGATGCTGGGGTCCAGTTGGACGGCGTCGGCGAGGGGGCCGTCGCGGTCGGTCGTGGCGACGCTGTGGCCCTGATAGGCCTTGTAGATCGAGAACAGCGCGATGACCGACCAGCCGATGCCGATGAGAATGCGGTTGGCGCCGGTCATGTTCGCCACCGCGAGGTTGGCGGCCTCGCTGGAGCCGGGATCCATGCCGGCCTGCCAGGCGTACAGCGCGTCGACTGCGTACTCCGGGGCGACCGCGAGCACGGCCAGCACCGCGAGTGCGAACGCCCGCGGGACATCCTTTTCTGCGGTCTCTGCACCCCACGCGAGCACGAACGACGCGCCGACGACGGCGAGGCCGCTGACGACGACGGTGGTCAGCTCGCCCATCCCGTGGGTCGCGCCGGTCGCCATGGCGACCAGCCACGGGACGGCCAGCAACATCGCCCCGGCCAGCGCCGCCAGGGGATGTCTCAGAAGACGGTCCATGGCTCATCCACGACGACGAGCGTACAAATATTCGTTCACTTCGGGTGCGGCGTCGTCGCCGACAGAATCGACGGCGCCGCCTCTCGGGCCGTCCGGCGTCGGCCCCCGGCGGGTTTACAGTAGCAGGTGGAAGAACACGGCGTAGCCGGCGACCAGCAGCGCGCCGTCGATCCGCGAGACGCTGCGTCCGCGCAGCATGAGCGCGACGGCACCGACGGTGAACGCGAGCAGCGCGGGGAAGTCGAACGCGCGCATCCCCGGCGCGATCCGGATGGGCACCATCAGCGCCAGGACGCCGACGACCGCGAGGACGTTGTAGATGTTCGAGCCGACGACGTTGCCGACGCTGAACTGCGCCTGCCCCCGGACCGCAGCGACCACCGAGGCGGCGAGTTCCGGCAGCGACGTGCCGAACGCCAGCACCGTCAGCCCGACGAGTCGGTAGCTGAAGCCGAACTGGATGAGCACGTCGCGACCGCCGGTGATGAGCGCCCGCGAGCCGACGAACAGCAGCGCGAGGCCGCCGGCGAGGTAGCCGACGTCCCGCGATTGGATGCCGTCGACCGCAGCGCCGGCCGCCGCCGGCTCACCGCCGTCGGCGACGACGCTCTCGCCGTCGCCGTCCGGGTCCGCGTCCGCGTCCTCGGCCCGGACGCCGCGAATCAGATACCAGGTGAACCCGCCGAGCAGGCCGAGCAGCGCGAGCCCGTCCAGTGGGCCGATGACGCCGTCGTACCCCAGGCCGACGACGAGCACCGCCGCCGCGATCATGAACGGAACGTGCCGGCGCACCACGTCGCGGTCGACCGACAGCGGGCGGATGAGCGCGGCGATTCCGAGCACCAGGCCGAGGTTGGCGATGTTGGAGCCGATGACGGCGCCGATGCCCATGTCGGTCGCGAACCCGAGCCCGCTGAGGACGCCGACGAACAGCTCCGGCATCGTCGTCGCGAACGCCACGACGGTGACGCCGGCGACCGCGGCGTCGACGCCGAGACCGACGCTGAGCCGCGACGCCGCCTCGACGAGCGCCTCCGCGCCCACGTACAGCAACACGATACCGAGCACGAGCAGCCCGGTCGCTTTCGAAATCAACACCCTCGCGGGGTCGTACACCTGGAGGACCCCGCCGGCGAACGTCCACAGCGATAGCTCGAACACACCGGCTCCCAGACGGCTCCGCGGTAAGAATCCGATGCTGGAGTTATCAGAGATGAAAACTGCGAGGGGCCTCGGCACGATCGTCGTCGCCGAGCGCGTGGATTTATCGCCGCGGGGCGGTTGACTCCGAGCATGGACGTGTACGGACTCGTCGGCGACCCCGTCGAGCACTCGCGGTCGCCGCCGATGCACGAGGCGGCGTACGACGAACTGGGCGTCGACGCGCGGTACGTGACCTTCGAGCCGACCGCGACCGCCTTCGACACGGCGATCGACGGCGCGAAGGCCCTCGGCGTCGCCGGGTTGAACGTCACGGTCCCGTTCAAGGAGGACGCGCTGGCGCATCCGGGAGTCGAGCCGACGCCGACGGCGGCCCGCGTCGGCGCGGTCAACACGCTCGAGTTCGGCGCCGACGGCGTCGTCGGCGACAACACGGACGTCGCGGGCGTCCGCCGGGCGTTCGCCCACCACGACGTCGACCTCGCGGACAGGCGGGCGGTCGTCGTCGGCGCCGGCGGCGCGGCTCGGGCCGCGGCCGTCGCGCTCGTCGAGGCCGGGGTCGACGCCGTCGCCGTCTGCAACCGTACGGTCTCCCGGGCGGAGTCGCTGGCCGCGGACCTCCGGACGGTCGCGGCCGACGTCGCCGACGATGGAGACGGACGGACCGACGGCGACGCCGAGACGGGCGGGCAAGCGAACCCACCGACCGACCCGGCGACGGTCACCGCCGCCGGGCTCGACGCCCTCGGCGACCGCCTCGGGGCGGCGTCGGTGCTGGTCAACGCCACCAGCGTCGGAATGGAGGCGCCCGAGGAGACGCCGGTGCCGGCCGAGGCCCTCCACGGCGACCTGGTCGTGCTCGACGCGGTGTACGCCCCGCTGCGCACCCGGCTGCTCCGGGACGCGGCCGACGCCGGCGCGACGACCGTCGACGGCGCGTGGATGCTGCTGTTCCAGGGGGTCGAGGCGTTCGAGCGCTGGACCGGCCGGGAGGCGCCGGTCGCGGCGATGAACGAGACGCTCCGAGAGACGCTGTAAGCGGCCCGCGGTGGCGTTCGCGGCGCCGTCCGGCGACGCGCGACGGTGGCTTTTTGATTCCGCCCGTCGCATCTACGGACAATGGGACTGTTGAGCGCACTGAAGTCGATCCTCGGACTCGGCACCGACGAAGCCGGGCCACGCCGGGGCAGCGGCGACGTAACCGTCGAGCGCGAAGCCGACGCCGGAAGCGAGCGCGCGGTCAAACGCGGCACGCCCGACGGCGACGCCGCCGACGGCGCGGGCGAGAACGAGGAGCCGGTCGCCTCCGATAGCGGCGCCGCCGATGACGCGGCCGCCTCCACCGACTCACTCGTCGACGAGGCGGAGCCTCAGCCCGAGTCGGCGGGCGACTCGAACGATGGGGACGAATCGACCGACGCCGACGCCGGCGACTCGGACGAGGCAACGACGGACGGAGACGCCGGGGAGACGGCCGACGACGAACGGGACGTCCAGACGGTCAAGGGCATCGGTCCGGCGTACGCCGACCGGCTGGCCGACGCGGGCGTCCACACCGTCTCGGACCTGCTGGCGGCCGACCCCGGGACGGTCGCCGCGGAGACGAGTGTCGGCGCCGGCCGCGTCGAGACCTGGCAGGCACGCGCCGACGACGAGGACTGACCGCGCCGTCGTCGCGGTCGCGGCGGACCGACCCGACTCGACGCCCGTCGCCGCGATGGGAACGCTGTTAGGGCACCGTCCCCGATCCCTCGTATATGAACGACCCCCGCGTCGCCGTTTCCCGGGCGGCCTTCCGCGAGACGGCGCCTCCGACCCCCGACGGCGCTCGGGTGCCGGTCGAGCGCCAGACCGCCGTCGACGACCGGACGGGTCGAACGTTCGCCCGCGCCTGCCGGAGTAGCCCATCCGTCCCCCGAACCGACGCTGATGAAGACCGACACGGCGAGGGGGCCGGAGTCAGGGGTGACGCCGATGACTGACCCCGCCGACGGTACGGGCGAGGACGACACAGGCGTCGGCGATACGGGCGGCGGCGACGCGAACGACGGCGACGACCGCACGTTCCACGTCGACGGCGAACTCGTCCCGGCCTCGGCGGCGACCGTCTCGGTCCGGGACCGCGGGTTCATGTACGGCGACGGCGCCTTCGAGACGATGCGGGCCTACGGCGGCGAGGTGTTCCGCTGGGACGCCCACGCCGACCGGCTGGCCGGGGCCTGCGAGACCCTCGCCCTCGACCACGGCCTCTCCGCGGTTGACCTCCGAGAGCGGGTTCGGGCGACGCTGGCCGCCAACGACCTCGCGGAGGCGTACGTGAAGCTCTCGGTGACGCGCGGGGCCCAGCCCGGGACGCTGACCCCCGACCCCGAGGTCGACCCGACGGTCGTCGTCCAGGTCGCGCCGTTGTCCCGCGGCGGCGTCGACGGCGACCCGACCTGGGACGACCCGGCGACCGTCCAGACCGTCACCACGAGGCGGATTCCCGACGACTGCCTGCCGAGCGACGCCAAGACCCACAACTACCTGAACGAGATACTGGCGACGCTCGAACTCCGGCGGGCCCGCGGCGGCGGACTCGACGCGGACGTGGCGCTCCAGCGCGACCTCGACGGCGCGGTCGCCTCCGGCGCCAGCAGCAACGTCTTCGTCGTCGTGGACGACGCGCTCCTGACGCCGAGTCTCGACGGGCCGGTGCTGCCGGGCATCACCCGCGAGACCGTCCTCGACATCGCCGAGTCGGAAGGCATCCCGACCCGGGAGACGACCCTCTCGGCCGACGACGTGCGCTCGGCCGAGGAGGCGTTCCTCACCAACTCGACGTGGGAACTCCGCCCGGTCGCGTCCGTCGACGGCATCGACGTCGGCGGCGGCCCCCTGACCGAACTCCTCGGACGGCTGTTCGACCGCCGGGTCGAGCGCGAGCACTACGGCTGAGGCCGCAGGAGCCCGCCGGAACAACATTTGAGTGACGGGCGCCGGGAGTGGACGTATGCCCTGCAAGATGGTCATTCTCGCCTCGCGCGCGGACGACTGGAGCCACGAGGAATGCATCGAGTACATGGAGACCGAACACGCGCCGCTGGTCGAGGGACTGCCCGGGCTGGTGCGGTACACCTCCTCGGTTCCGTCTGCCCCCGAGGCGGCGGGCGTCGACTACGTCGCCCAGTTGTACTTCGAGGACGCCGCGGCGATGGACGCCGCCTTCGACTCCGAAACCGGGGCGGCAGTCCAGGCCGACGCCGCCGAGTTTCTGGACACCGACGCGCTCCGGATGGTCGCCGTCGGCGAGGAGACCGTTCACGTTGAGGAGTGAGCCGCTCGGGACACAGCCTTTTCTGACGCGGCGAGCAACTGTCACCCATGGGATTCGACCGCGAGGGACGCGTCGTCTGCGACCTCTGTGAGGCGACGTTCGACACGAAAGCGGAGCTCCGGCGACACGTCCGACAGCGCCACGCTGCGGAGTTCTGATCGGTCCGTCGGGCGGCGTCGGACGTAGGCGGCGCTCGTCGACACGGAGACGTTTGGGGTGGCGGCCCCGGCCTTCACGAGTCCGCGTCGGCAAAGGAGTAGCGGGAGGTAGATTTGAACTACCGATCTCCGGGTTATGAGCCCGGCGG
>JBDGTQ010000032.1:0-22156 GCA_042216705.1 Halolamina sp.
CCACAACGATGATTGCGTTCCGTTCCTCGGCATCCTCCACGATTTGCCGAGCAATCTTGTGGAGGCGGTCGTCCACCTTCCGCGCTTCCGCGTCACCGATACGCTCGACCACCTGCTGTCCCTGTCGGGGTTTCGCTTTCCCGATGGACTTGCGGAGTTGCTTGTAGTGTTCGCGGATACGACGCACTTCCTCGCCGTAGAAGGTGGTTGTGCGGTCGGAGAGGAACGCGCAGGTAGCGACCCAGCGTGCGCCCATGTCGATGGCCAGCACGTCGTCGTACTCGTCGGCCACGGTCACAGACCGTTTGACGACGAGATGGACGTACCAGTCATCGTTACGGCGCACCAGTTCGCTGTCCCGAACGTTGCCCTCACGGACGAGCTGTTCGTCCTTCCGTGGGACGTAGGCGGGGCACCAGATGGAGTTGCCCCGTCCACGCTCGGGGTCGTAGACAGGGGCTTTGACCCACCACGACGAGAGAACGGTGTCTTCGTCGTGGGCCACATCAAACACGTCGTTGCGAAGGACGACAGGGTGTTCGGTGTCGGGGTTCGGGTCTTTCTGTCGTTGCACCTTCGACGCCTGCTGGTCGGTCGCAGAGTACAGGTCGGCGTCTCCACCGTGAACAGCCGTCTGGAACGCCTCGTACTCACGGGCGAGCAGGTCTGCCTTCCGGTTGGTCAGCGAGTGGAGTTTGACCCGTACCGTGGTTGAGACGCTCCGTTGCATACTACTCACCTGCTTGGGCGTCGATGTACTCCTCGATGACCTCGCTGGATACGTCGCCCGCACCTGAGACGAAGTACGAGCGCGTCCACAGCGAGGGGAGGCCGAAGTCGAACTCGTCTCGGAGGTGGCGCGAGGAGTAGCCCTTGACCTGTTGCATTATCTTGTTCGGGGCGAGTGTCGGGTCGCCCGTGATGAACAGGTGTACGTGGTCGGGGCGAATCGCCAACTCCAGTATTTCGAGGTCGAGTTCGTCGGCTTTCTCCTCGATGAGTTCTTCGAGACGGTCACGTACCTCGCCCTCAAGTACCGATTTGCGGTACTTCGGGCACCAGATGAAGTGGTACTGGAGTTTATGGACGTTGGTACGCTCCCTGTCAAACCCACGAGGCATCGTCAGTATGTAGAAGTCCCTCACCTAAAGATGTTATCCAGATATCCAACCCCAGCCGTGCCTACGAGCGTGGAGAGATTCCCAGTTGTCGGCTTCATCCCACCCCTGAAGGGGTAGGCTTTCGCCTCGCTACCGCTGTAATCGCACGACTGCGGCGACCCGAACGCTCGCCCTTATCATCCACGAGGTGACGAAAGCGGTTTAGGGACCCACAGCGAACGGCGGGGTATGAAAGAGTACAAGATGCGCCGCGGTGAGACGCTCTCGGACCGGATTCCGGAGATGAAAGCGACCATCGAATCGTACTTCGGCGAGGTCTCCGGGACCGAGGAGTACGACGGCAACGACCTCTACGTCGTCGAGGATCCCGACAACCCCGTCTTCGAGCGTATCGTCGCTGGCACGTCCGCCTACGGGAGCAAAAAGGACCGCCTCGCGGTCCACTTCGAGGAGCGCGACGCCGAGGACGTCATCGCCGAGGGCAACGCCGACGCCGCCGCCGACGCCGTCGACGCGAAGAACGACTTCCTGAAGGAGGCGACCGGTCGGGACGCGAAGTCCCGGCGGGACTCGATGAAGCGGGAGGTCGAGGACGACGCGCCGGATTACTGACGCCGTTTCTGCAACCCGTCCTCCGCCGGTCGGTGTTCACACTCATCCGCCGACGAGCGGCGACCCCGTCGAGTCGCCCGGTCCTCGACAGTTCCTGACGGAGCCATCAGAGCCGAAATCGCCGGCTTCGACGGCTCGAACGCCGCTTCAATATATTTATTCTAAACCGAGTAAATGGCCGCCACGCTTTTGTCCGTGGCCGACCGAGCCTAAGACATGGGAATCGACACTATCGTGCTGGCCGTCGGACCGGGAGACGAGAACCGAGCGGCGCGACTGGCCGAGGAGACGGAGACGCTGGCGACGGCGACGGACGCGACGGTCGTGCTCGCGCACGTCTTCACGGAGTCGGAGATGGCAGAGGCCGAGAAGAAACTCGACTTCGACGGGAGCGCCCCCGTCGACGAGGTCGCCCGGCGTCACTCGACGGTGCGTGACATCGCGGGGGTTCTGGACGAGGGCAGCGTCGAGTACCGGGTCGAGGGCGCGGTCGGGGACCACGGCGAGAGCATCGTCGAGGTCGCCGAGGCGGTCGACGCCGACAGGGTCGTCGTCGGCGGGCGAAAGCGTTCACCGACCGGGAAGGCGGTGTTCGGCTCGGCCGCACAGGAGGTCATGCTCTCTGCGACCTGTCCGGTGACGTTCGTCCGCGGCGACGCCGAGTGAGCGGGGTATAGTGGTGTTTGCAAGTAATTGCTTGCCCGTTCCATCAAGTCTTGTCGGACGGCCGTTTCACATCGTGAATCGCGATGCCGGCTGAAAGAGTCGCAAACGCTACTGTAGTTACCACGCGAGCGGGAAAGTCGCCGAGCGACGAGCCGACCAAGCAGGCGCACACGATACCAGCAGAACGGAACGGAATTAAGTGCCGCCGGCTGATTTATCCGTACAGATGGGCCACTACGTGGGCGTCGACCTCGGTGCGACGAACGTCCGCGCCGTCGTCGCCGACGAAACCGGACGGACTGTCGGACGCGCGGACGAAGCGACCCCGCGGGGGCCGGCCGGCATCGCCGTCACCGAGGCGGTGCTGTCGGTCGCCCGCGGGGCCTGTGCGGAAGCCGGCGTCGACCCCGAGACGGTCGACGGCGCCGGGATCGCCGCGATCGGACCGCTGGACCTCGCGGCCGGGGCGGTCATCGACCCGGCGAACCTCCCCGACACCATCGACCGGATTCCGTTGACCGGGCCGCTGGCGAATCTCCTCGGGCTCTCGGAGGGCGACCTTCGCCTGCACAACGACGCCGACGCCGGCCTCATCGGCCAGCGCTTTCACGCGGACCGCAACCCCGACGACATGGTGTATCTCACCGTCTCGACGGGTATCGGCGCCGGCGTCTGCGCCGACGGCACGGTACTCTCGGGGTGGGACGGCAACGCCGGCGAGGTGGGCCACCTCACCATCGACCCCCAGGGGTTCATGACCTGTGGCTGTGGCCACGACGGCCACTGGGAGGCGTACTGCTCAGGACAGAACATCCCCAGCTACGCTCGGGAGCTCCACGCCGAGTCTGCCGTCGACACCGCCCTCGCGCTCGACGACCCCGACTTCTCCGCGAAGGACGTCTTCGAGGCCGCCGGCGACGACGAGTTCGCCGCCCACGTCGTCGACCAGCTGGGCCGCTGGAACGCGATGGGCATCGCGAACGTCGTCCACGCCTACGCGCCGCTGGTCGTCTACGTCGGCGGCGCGGTCGCGCTCAACAACCCCGACCGCGTGCTCGACCCCGTCCGCGAGCGCCTCGACGACATGGTGATGGCGAACGTCCCCGAGCTCCGGCTGACGACGCTCGGCGACGACGTGGTCGTTCAGGGGGCCGTCGCGTCGGCGCTGACCGGCGGCACCGGCGACCGCTCGCGACTCTGAGTCGTCTCTCGTCCGACCGGTACCCCGCAACTCGGGCGAATCGTTTTGTGCCTCGGGCTCCCCGTCCGACCGTGGACAGACGTCAGTTCCTCCGGCGACTCGGCGTCGCCGCCAGCGCCGTCGGCAGCGGCGGCGCGGCCGGCGTCGTCGACGCCGCCGCTCATCCCGGGCACATCGCCCCCAGCGGTCGGCTCGAACTCCGCGGCACGAAGGAGGCAGTCGTCGCCGACGGAATCGCCTACGTCGCCGTCTCCGACGGCTACGCGACCGTCGACCTCGGCGACCCCGCCGAGCCGACGGTGTTGGCCGAGCGGCGGGACCTCCTCGCCGACCGCGACCCGGGACCGCTGCGAGGAGTGTTCGATGTCGCCGTTGACGGCGACCGGCTGCTGGTCGTCGGCCCCGCCAACCCCGGCGTCAACGGCTCCGTCGGCGTCGTCGTCGTCGACGTGGCGGACCCGTCCGACCCGCAGCGCCTCGGCTTCTACCCGACCGGGTTCCCGATTCACAACGCGACGCTCGACGACGACCTGGCGTACCTGACCGGCAACGAGCGCGGCCTTTCCGAGCTCGTGATTCTGGACGTGACCGACGGCTCGGAGCTCGGCCGCTGGAACCTCGCCGACGCCGACGAGCGGTGGGCAGAGGGCCCGACCCCGGCGTATCCGCTGCACGACGTGACGGTCCGCGGCGACGTCGCCGTTCTCGCTCACTGGGAGGCCGGCACCCAGCTGCTCGACGTCTCGAACCCGGCCGACCCGACCCACCTCTCCCGGACCGGCGACTACACCCCCGCAGAGCTCGCCGACTACCCCCGCGAGCGGCTCGGCGTCGAATACACGAGCGTCCCGGGCAACAGCCACTACGCCGCGCTGAACGACGCTGGCGACCTGCTCGCCGTCGGCCACGAAGGGTGGGCCGTCGAAACCGACGACGGCGGCCTCGTCGGCGGCCCCGGCGGGGTCGACCTCTACGACGTCACCGACCGGACCGCGCCGGCACACCTGAGTCGCATCGACCCGCCGGTCGCCGCCGATCCGACCCGGGCGGGCGTGTGGACCACCGCACATAACTTCGCGTTCGACGGCGACACGCTGTACACCACCTGGTATCACGGCGGGGTGAAGCGCCACGACGTCTCGGACCCGACCGACCCGACCGAGCGCACCTGGTGGCGCGACCACGAGCGCGCCCGCTTCTGGGCCGTCGCGGTCGTCAACGACGACGCGTTCCTCGCCAGTTCGATGGGCGTTCAGGGCACCGGCGACGGCGCCGCGGGACTGTGGACGTTCCCCGACGAGGACGGCACCGGCGGCCAGCCGCTGCCCGAGCGGAGCCGCGAGCCGTCGGACCGGCTCGTCCCCGGCGAGACGCCGGCGGCGACGAACGGGACCGCGGCGTCGCCGACCAGGACGGCGACGGCGACCCAATCGCCGACCGAGACGGCGACGACGTCGCCCGCGGAGGAAGCGGAGACGACCGATGAAAGCGGCGTCTCCGGCCCCGGGTTCGGGCTGGCCGCGGGGGCGCTGGGCGTCGGCCTCGGCGCGTTGGCGGTGCGTCGGCGCGACAGCCACGACGAATCGTGACACACATCCTTCCCGGAGATCCGCGGCCGAGCCAACCGTAAGCTTCCCTTTCGTGGGGGTCGAAGGATGAACAATGAGCGAGAGTCTGAAAGAGCGAGTCGAGAGCTGGATGGTCGGGCAGATGCCCATCATCCAGATGCACGGCGGGACCAGCGCCGTCCGGGAGGCCGACCCCGACGAGGGCGTCGTCGTCGTCGAGCTCGGCGGCACCTGCTCGGGCTGTGGCATCTCCGACCTGACGGCACAGAACATCAAACGCGACCTCATCATGGACTTCGACGACGTCAACGAGGTTCACGTGAAGGTTCCCTCCACCGGCGAGACCGGCTCCAGCACCGTCGAAGGCGGCCGCGGCGGCGACCTGCAGTACGGCGAGGAGTCACCGGGCCACTTCTGACCGCCGAGGGGTCCGCTCGCCGGGCCGCCGACGCTCGCTCGGGCGCTCCGACGCTCCGCTTACTCCGACAGCGCGCGCTCGACGCCTCTGGCCACGCGCCGGGCCTTCTCGGCGAGGGCCTCGGTGACGTGGCCGGCGTCGACGGCGGCCGCGAGTTCGTCCTCGTCGACGACCTCGACGGCGCCGTCAGGATACTTCACCACGTCGACTTCCAAGTCCACGTACCGGACCACGTCGGGGAAGGCCTCGACGGGCGTACAAACGTTCACGTACGTCCCTTTGGAGGCGCCGTCCTCCCCGCGGTAGGCGGTCGGATACCACCACCGCCCCTCTCGGAACCTCGTCAGCGCGGTGTCGCCCGCCTCCCGCGTCGTTCCGAGGGCGTCGTACGTCCCGCCGCCGGTCATCCGGCGCTCGACCGCGACGGTGCCGTCGGCGTCGACCTCGACGACCTCGCCGCGACCCAGCGAGATGTAGCGGCCGGTGGGCTTGCCGTGGCCGATGGCGACGCGGTCGCCGACGGTCGGTCCGAACCGGCCGCTGACGACCTCGAATGGGAACGCCGCGTCGTCGTCGTCGTCGAGGTCGCACAGCGCCTCCACGAAGTCGACGCCGGCGGACGCTGCGGGGGTGGTGGCCTTCGTCCGGTGGTGGCCTGGCATCGTCGCCGTCACGGCCTGGCGGTGCTCGTCCAGCGCGAACCGCGCCGCCCGGCCGAGCCACACCCAGACGCCCGCCCGCGGCGCCGCCAGCACCCGCGGGGCGTCGGCACCGGTCGGCGTCGGCTCCTCGCGGGCGGTCGCGACGGTCTCGGCGACCTCCCGCGCCCGCGACAGCGACACCGCCAGGGCGTCGAGGTCGGCGTCGGTGGCGTCGGCCGCCCAGCGCAGCCCCCACCCGTCCGGCGGCGCGACGTCGAGGAGGTCGGTCATCCCGACGAGCTCCCGGGCGGCGGCGTCGTCGCCGTGCTCGACGGTCGTTCCATCCCGGTCGGGGATCAGCGTCGCCAGCCCCGCCCGCGCGACCGTCTCGGTCGCGAGTTCGGGCCGGTTGTCGCTCCAGGGCGGCGCCGGCTCGCGGACCTGCGCTCGGACGGCGTCGCCGGCGTCGACGTAGCCGTCGGCGTCGTCGTAGGGAAGGAACGCCTCGCCGTCGCCGCAGTCGACGACCGCGCCGCTCCCGAGCGTCTCCGTGACGACGCCGTCGACGACGGTCCCTGCGGGCAGCGACGCCGGCCACGACAGCGCGTCCAGCGCGAGGTCGGTCGAAAGCGCCCGGAGGGCGGCGACGGCCTCGGCGTCGCCGGTCAGGCGCAGTCCGCGACGGTCCGCGGTCGTCTCGACGGCGACGTCGTGGCCCGCGGCCGGGAACTCGTGGTCGAAGCGCCGACGGATGGGCGGGGAGGCGGCGACCACCTCGTGGCCGGCGTCGAGCAGCAGGCGCGTGAGCGCCGTGGCGTAGATGCCACGGACGCGGGCGGCGACCTCGTCTGCGGTGGTGGCCGCCGCGACGTCGGCTGCGGGGTCCGGCTCGGGGGAGCCACCGTCGGCCCGGAGCGAGTCGCGGGGTTCGGGACTGAGACCGGCACCGGGGCCGGAGACGTGGCCGGCCATGTTACAGCGCCTCGGGGTCAGTCGCGAACGTGACTCTGTCGTCGACCGTCGGGCCCAGCGTCAGCTCGACGCGGTCGTCGTCCAGCGGGCGGGCGCCCTCGACCGGGACCCCCCAGGCGTCGAACCGGAGGTAGCCGCGAATCTCGTCGGCGTGGGTGTAGAGGTCGCAGTAGTCGACGGCGTGTTCCCGGACGTCCCCGGCGCTGTGGGCCGTCTCCATGTCGGAGTGGACGACCTCGCGGTCGGCGAAAAACGCCGCGACGGTCGCCGCGTCGTCGTCGGTCGCCTCCACGACCAGTTCCGAGGCGCGCCGGAGATCGGCGGTGTCGAGGCCGACCGCTCGCAGCGCCGCCTGCGTGCGCGGGTCGAAGTGCATACCGTCGCTTGGTGACGAGGGGACTTCAGCGTGGTCGATTCGCCGTCGCCGGCGGGCGACCCGCCGGGCGGCGGCGGCAAGAACTTAGACGCTGCCGCGGGGAAGAGAGGACATGGACGATCAGCAGGACCCGGTCGCCGGCGCCGCCGACGCCGGGGCAGACCTCTACGACATCGCCACCTGGGAGGAGCGCACCTCGCTCGACGGGGTGGCAGTGGCGCTGTACCGGCTGCTGTCGGTGCTCTCGCGGGTCAGTATCGTGCTCGTCGGAGTCGTGTTGTTGCTCGGCGTCGTCGGGCTGGGAACGCTGACGAACCCCGAGGTCGGACTGTTGACGGCGCTGTCGGCCGCGCCGGCGCTCGGGCTGGCGGGGTACGTGTGGTACGCCGACGAGGTGACCGACGAACCGCCGGCGCTGCTGGTCGGCACCTTCCTGCTCGGGGTGTTGACCGCGAACTTCGCGGCGGTGCTGAACGGCGTCGCCGGGCCGGCGTTCCGGCGAGTGGCCGGCGGCGTCGGCATGGTCGCGTTCTTTTACCTCGTCGTCGGGCCGATAGAGGAGAGCGTGAAGCTGCTGGCCGTGCGCCTGTGGGCGTACACGAAGCCCGGGTTCAACGCCGTCGTCGACGGCGCGGTGTACGGCGCGATGGCCGGACTCGGCTTCGCGACCATCGAGAACGCGCTGTACATCTCCCGGCAACTGCCCGAGAGCCAGGCCATCGGGCTTGGCCTCATCGGCGCCGGCGGCGGCATCACCGCGCTCCGGGCGCTGGCCGGCCCGGGCCACGTCATCTACTCGGCGTTCGCGGGCTACTACCTCGGGCTGGCGAAGTTCAACCCCGGCGACCGCGGCCCCATCGTCGTCAAGGGGCTGGTCATCGCCGCGCTCATCCACGCGACGTACAACTCCGTCGTCGGGCCGGCGTCGGCGCTGCTCGGCGGCGCCCTTGGCCTCGGGAGCTTCGTCAGCTACATCCTGTTCGTCGCACTGTACGACGGGCTGTTCGGACTGTTGCTCGTCCGCAAGCTGAAGCGCTACCGCGACGCCTACCACTCCGCACAGGACGACGGCCGCGTCGAGTCCGCCCGCGAGGGCGACGTGCCGGACGTGGAGTGAACGCCCGGGAGACGAGACAGGACGCGGCCCCGGGTCTCAGGCCAGTTTCTCGCGAGCGATGCGGACGCCGGTGGGGACGATGATGAGCTCGTCGTCGCCCTTCTGGACGATGTCGCCGTCGACCTCGTCGGCGACCTGCCGAAGTTCGTCGATGATGTGTTCGGTCGTCCGGTCGGTGGTGCTGTGGCGGGTGAGGTCCGCGATGACGAAGTCGCCGTCGTACACCGCGTCCTTGATTGCGATGACGTCCTGCTGGTCGCCGATTTCGGCGATGTGGACCGACATGCCGGCCCCGCTCGCCGCCTCGAAGTCCTCTTCGAGGTCCAGCTCTTCGTAATCCTCGGTCGAGCGACCGTCGCCGCTCCCGAGAATCTTGCTCATGATGCCCATGGGTGGTCAACCGTCGGTACCGGGTTAGTTCTTACGTCAGACGCGACTCCGCGGGCCGCGGTCCGGTCGGCGGGCGTTCCGGCGGGCCCGTCGGCCAAGCGCGGCTTTTTGCACCCCGCGGACCGCAGGACAGACGTGACCTTCAGCATCTGCGTCCGGGAGGAGTACGAGGTGCCGGCCGACGCCGACGGCGGCCACGAGAGCGTCGCCGACGAGGAGAGCGACGGCGACGACGGAGCGACCGCCGAAACAGAGACTCACACCCGCTTCGGCGTCGCGGTGACGACCCGGCTGCCGGCGGTCGGCAAGCTCTGTCCGCACGTCTCGGAAAACGCCGCCGTCGCGACCCAGAGCCTGGTCAACGTCGACCTCGGCCGGGAGGGCGTCGCGTACGTCGACGACGGGCTGGCCGTCGACGACGCGTTGCAGGCGCTGCTCAACGCCGACGACGGTGCCGCTCAGCGCCAACTCCACGGCGTCGACGCCGAAACCACGTTCGCCTTCTCCGGCGAGGAGTGCAACGGCTGGTACGGCCACCGCGAGGGTGAGGGGTACACCGTCGCTGGCAACCTGCTAACCGGTGAGGCGGTCGTCGACCGGGTCGCGGAGACGTACGCCGCCGACGCCCCCAACGGGGTCGAGGCCGTCGACGCCGACTGCGACCCGCTGGCCAAGCGACTCGTCGACGCGCTGGCGGCCGGCCACGCCGCCGGCGGCGACAAGCGCGAGGAGCTGACCGTCCAGTCGGCGGCGCTGCAGGTGCGGACGACCGAGGCGACCGACCGCGGCGTGACGCCGTACGGTCACGACCTCCGGGTCGACGCCACGGAGACGCCGGTTCAGGACCTCCGGGAAACCTACCACGCGGCGACCGACGAGTTCCAGCGGGCCGTCGAACGCTACGAGGCGGCTCAGGACGACGACGAGAACGAAAGCGAAAGCGACGGAGACGATGACGACGACGCGGCCGGCGACGCAGCCGACCGGGAGTGACGCGACAGCGACGACGACGGCGATCGACGGTCACCGCATCGAAACGGCCGTCAGCAGCCCCAGCGCGACGAACTGGAGACACCGCATCGCCAGCACGGACATCCGTGCTGCGACGGAGCCGGCGTACAGCATCCCCGTCGAGAGGAAGAAGGTACTACTGCGACACGTCGATTCGGTTGCTGGCCTGTCAGACCGCGGCCGAGATGACGACCCGGCTTCGAGAGCTCGGCGTTCCCGCGGAGTGACCCGGGCGCCCGCTCTCAGACCGAGAACTTGTACAGCTCGTCGCCGACGTGGTGCAGTGACTCGACGACCTTCCCCGAGTCGCCGGCCATCTCGGTGCCGTCGACGAGCGCGCGGCCAACCGCGAGCACCTTGCCGTGGCTCTCCTCAGCGATGGCGACGAGGTCGCCGGTCTCGATGCCAGCGTCGGCCTCGACGATGCCGGGGCGCATCACGTCGGCGCCGTCGGAGACGAACGAGACGGCGCCGGCGTCGACCGTGACCACGCCGGCGTCGACATCGGAGGCGTTGGCGCCTTGGACCGTCAGGAACGGCTCGTCGTCGAAGTACGCGACCCGGGGTTCGCCGTCGACGCGGACCACGTCGTGGTCGTCGCCGGCGGTCTCGACGTACTCGTAGGCGTCGCCGTCGAGGTCGACGCCCAGCGCCGCCGAAAGCGACGACTCCAAGTCGTCGATTTCGTCGCTGCGGAGGTGGTGGCGAGACTTGACGTTCACGTCTCCTGGTGGCCGGCCGACCCGCATAAATCGCCCGTTCCGGGCCGGGCGACGCCCCGAGCGGTGACTGCGCCGCGGCCGGGAGCGTCGGGCGTGCGTCCGACGCCGGACAAGGGCTAAGTGAGCCGGGTGCGTGGGTCCTCGTATGTGGCGCTCCCGGAGTGACCGGGACCGGACGACGGTGACCTGCATCGCCTGCGGCGACTCGTTGCACCGGTCGGAGGCACGCGAGTACGACAAGGAGGGCGACCGGTGGAACCGCCGCGGCAAGGAGTTCGAACACCTCTGTAAGGACTGCTACCGGGAGCTGAGCCACCAGCCCCGCGACGGACTGGAGGCGCTTCTGTGCTCCATCGAAGAGGACGGACTCGGCCGCCGGGAGTTCCTCGACCGCTACGTCGACGCCGTCGAACGGCGGACCGACGAGGCCGCCGAGGACTGGTGACGCTCCCGGCGGCCGCTACAGTTCCTCGCGAACGACCACGCCGAGATAGCCGCCAACGGCGCCCAATCCCACGTTCCACGCTCCCAGCAACAACAGGACGACGAGGAGGACCGCCGACGGTCCGACCTCTCCGGTGAGATCGAATCCGAGGACCCCGAGGCCGACGAGTAGGACCAGCCCGGTCGGAACCGTCGCGAGCGCGCCCGAGAGTGCTCCCACTCTGGCCCCCTCGCGGCGGCGCCGTCGCTGGAGGTAGCCCGCGACGCCGCCGCCGACCAGCGGCGAAACGCCAACGAACGAGAACACGAGCGTCACGACCGCGCCGATGACGGCGTTGGGGAGGGTGTCGCCGGCGCCCATGCCCGCGGCTTCCGGCGGCAGGGCAAGTGCTTTGTGTCCCCGCGGTAGTTTCAGCCGGTCGCCGGGCCCGAAACGCCTACCTACCTCTCACTCGAACGTCGTCTCATGTCGAACGAACAGGAGGCCGAGCCACAGGCGGGCACCGCAGAGGCGATGGGTCCGGTCCGGATTTCCGAGTCGGTCGCCGACGCACTCGAAGGGCGCCGCAAGGAGCTGTTCGAGGAGTTCGGTATCAGCGATGCGTTCCCGCCGGCGGTGTTGCGCGAGGCCGAGGAGCGAACCGAGGGCGTGACCGACGAGATCGCCGCCGAAGCCGAGCAGCGGCGGGATCTCCGGGAGATGACTACCTGGACGACCGACCCCGCCGACGCCCAGGACTTCGACGACGCCATCTCCGTCGCGGACGAGGGCGAGGAGTACCACCTGTGGGTCCACATCGCCGACGTCTCTCACTACGTCCAGCCGGGCACCGAGATGTGGGACTCGGCCGTCGAGCGCTGCAACACCGTCTACCTCCCCGGCTACACCATCCACATGCTGCCGCCGACGCTGGCCGAGACGGTCTGTTCGCTGGTACCCAACGAGGACCGTCTGGCTCACACCGTCGAGATGCACCTCGACAAGGAGACGCTGTCCTTCGAGGAGATAGACATCTACAAGTCCGTCGTCCGCTCGGACGAGCGGCTCACCTACACGGAGTGTGAGCACCGACTCGACGACGAGGACGCTCCGCTCCACGAGGAGAACGTCCTCGCACACGAGCTGGCCGACCAGTTGCACGAACAGCGCAAGGCCGACGGCAGCCTCGTGCTCAACCCCCGGCGGGACCGCGCACACACCATCATCGAGGAGTCGATGCTGAAAGCGAACAAGGCGGTCACCCACGAGCTGATGTGGAACCGCGGCGTGGAGGCGATGTACCGCGTCCACCCGCAGCCGACCCCCGACCAGTGGAACGACGCGCTGCGGGAGATACAGGAGACAAACGGCGTCTCCATTCCCGGCTCCTCCTGGGACGACCCCCGCAAGGCCGTCAACGCCGCCCTCGAAGAGGCCCCCGAGCGCGCGTTGGACAAGATTCAACGCGCCGTCCTGAAGGTGATGCCCCGGGCGAAGTACATGAACGACCCCTTCGGCGGCCACCACGCGCTGAACTTCGACATCTACGGCCACTTCACCTCTCCCATCCGGCGGCTGTCCGACCTCATCAACCACTGGATCGTCCACACCAACGACGTCCCCGAGGACCTCATCGAGCTGTGTGACCGCGCCAGCGACGGACAGAAAGACGGCGAGACCGTCGAACGGCTGTACAAACAGGAGATGGAGGAACTCGGACTCGACCCCTACGCCGTCAACGACCGGGGCGTGGAGGTCGTCGCCGACGACGAACTCGACGTCGACGACGGTATCGAGTATTAACCGTCACTGACGGCGACCCTGCTTCTCACCGCGGCGCCAGGTCGGTCCTCGCTTCGGTCGACCGCTCAGCGACTCTCGTGAGCGACGAGGTACGTCCGGCCGCCCCGGCGTTCGAGATGGAGCGGTCCGTCGACGTCGGCCGCGAACGCCTGTACTTCCCGGGTCGACGCCTCCGTCACGTCGACGGTCGCGCGCCCGGTCTCGGTCGCCGTCCGGGCAGAGACGGTCGTTGACATACGTCTGCGTACGGGCGAAAGCCCGTAATAACCGAGCCATGCGGAGTGAAAGTGAAACTAATCGACAGCGACGGGGCGGCTCACTTAGCGGTGTCGGCGCGGCCGGACCGATGGAAACCCGACGAACGGCGACGAAAAGAAACGGCGGTGGAACAGGCGCTCGCCTCTGTCCCGCGCCGTCGGCCTGACGGACCCAGGAGGGGATAAGAGTGGAGACCACCTGAAAGCGGCCAGATCGACCCCCTCGCCCGTCGTCTCCCGCTCTTGTCGGGATTACCGAGGGAGTACACCGATCTAAACGCCCTACCGAATATATCAGGCGTTACGGGGGTCGCCGACGCGGGCCGTCGTGAGTCCGTGGACCAGCATGTACGTCGCGAAGGCGGCGACCAGGAGGCCCGCGAACTGCGTGCCCGCGGTCGCCAGAGCGCCGACGTCGTACAGAAGCGGCGCGAGCATGAACCAGACGCCGAACACCGTCGACAGCGTCGCCGCCGGGACGCCAACCGCCGCGGTGTCGCGAAACAGCTGGAAGTTCCGAACGGCGAAGACGGCGCCGAGGAGACCGCTGGAGACGATGCTACCGAGGAACGCCGACGGCGCGCCGGCGACCAGCGGCGTCGCCGTCGCGAGCACCGTGCCGGCGACGACGACGACCGCGCTCGCGGTGAGAAACGAGGCGTCGGGCTCCGAGATCGACTGCGTCATTCGCTCGTGTACAGGAGCGCCGTTCGTGAAAAACCACCGACCGGGGAAGGCCCAAAATCGGAGCCGAGGTCGACAACCATCACCGGAGTTCCTACCGCTTCCCCGGTCGAAGCAGGTCCGTCAGCAGCTTCGATTGGGCCGCCGAGAGGTGTTCGGAGAACGTCGAGACGCCGATGGAGAGCTCGTCGGCGACGGCCGTCGCGTTCGCGCCACCGGGGTAGTCGAAGTAACCCATGCGGTGGGCGGTCCGGAGCACCTCCCGCTGGCGGTCGGTGAGCCGGCCGCGGTCAACGACGGCCGTGTCGGACGACTCCGCAGGGTCGGCTGTCCCCTGGACGAGGTACCGAACGGTGATGCGTTCGGCGACCTCCTCGAGCGCCGCGACGACCTCCCGGAGGCGCTCGCGGCTCCGCAGGTGCATCGTGAGCAGCAGGGTGCCGTCGGCGGCGCGCACGTTCGCGACCGGCGCGTCAAGGGCCTCCACGACCGCGCAGGCACAGTCCGCGTCGGCCGAGCGCTTGAAGCGGAACACCCGCTGGTCGCCGACGTCGACGACCGCCTCGGCGTCGAGGTCGGGGTCGTCGCCGGTACTGTCGCCGCCGTCGCCGCCGTCGTCGCCGTCGTCGCCGTCGTCGCCGTCGACTCCGGTCTTCGCGTCAGCGAACGACTCCGGCTGCCTCTCGGCGGCGTCGACGCCGACTCGAAACTCCTCGACGACGGTGTCGTCGCCGTCGGCCCACGACACCTCTGCTATCGGCCCGGCGCCGTCGGCCGCCGCCGCGACGGGACAGCGTTCGGGCGCGTCAACGGCGAGTTCGACGCGGATTCCTGATGGCACGAGTGAATGGTCGGGCCGAACCACTGAAAACCGGGGGTGTGACTCCTAAGAACTGAGAACGGACGCCCTCGGCTCGGCTCACGGGACGTGCCAGATGCCCCGCTCGCGGTCGAGCACCGAGCCGACGACGACGTGCGGGAGCGCGATGACGCTGATGAGGACGCTCCAGAACGCGACGGCGCCGAACAGTGGGTCGGCGCCGCCGAGGGGCCGGCGCGCCGCCAGCCAGACACCGACGACCACCACCCCCGTCGACAGCGCGCCCAGCAGGAGCACGCCCCACGACCGGACGACCACGCCGTCGGCGTCGTCGACGGCGTCCAGTCCGAGCAGGTCCTCGCCCTCGCCGGGCGTCGCGTCAACGGCGAACTCCCGGGCGACCTGTCGGGCCGAGTACCACAGCGGGAAGTACAGCCCGACGGCGACGACGACCGGGACGGTCGCGAAGTACGCGACCAGTCCGAGCGTCTCCACGGCGTCGACCAGCCACGAGCGCCGGGGGCCGCCGGTCGCCAGGCCGAGTCCGAGGTGGGCGACGACGACGGCGCCGTAGCCGCCGCCGACGAGGAGGCGGACCGTCTCGGCCGGCGGCGCGAGCGCGGCGGCCGTCGCCGGGTCGAACATCGCGACCATGATGCGGGCGAACGAGCGGAACGTCTCGGGCCAGGCGACGACGGGGACGGCCATCACGGCGCCGCCGCGGGCGGCCGCCGCCAGCAGCCGTCCGAACCGACTCCGGAGGTGGTCGTCGCCGGTGACCGCCGCCATCACGTGCACGTCGCCGCCGCCGCCCTTGGCGCAGGCGACCGCGAGCCCGACGGCGAGGCCGGCGACCGGGCGGACGAGGAACAGCCCGAGGAAGGCGCCGACGAGCCCGAGATAGCCGGCGACATAGCGCCAGCGGAACGCCCGGGTCCGTCGCCGGAGGTTCGCGAAGTGTTCGTACCCGCCGTGGGGGAGGTTCAGCGCGACCATCCCGACGAGGTAAGCCACCGCCTGTGCCCGGAGCGAGGGCACGAGGTCGAGGGCCCGTCCCGCCGCGAAGCCGGCCGTCAGCGCCACCAGGCTCGCCCGAGACACCGCCATCGCGGTCGCCGTCGCGTCCGACCCGCGGGCCGACCGCCGGAGCGGAAACACGTCATCGAACATACGACGACGTAGGGCCGGCACCGACTGAAGCGAGACCCACAATACTGCGGCCGGGGTCCGAAGGCCACCGCGAGGGCGAGACCGACCGGCGAACGGTCGAGATCACGCTCCGGCGGCGTCTGACCCGGGGTTATTTTCACCGGCGCGAGCAACGGTCGAACGATGCCCTCCAGCAGACGCGAGTTCGCCCGTGTAGCCGTCGGCGTCCTCGGAGTCACCGCCGGCTGCGGCGATGCGACCTCCGGCGGTCGCCTCGCGACCGACTCGACCGACTCGACCGACACAGCCGTCAACGTCGCGTCCGACCCGCCACATGTCACGCTCCGCCGAGACGCGACCGAGCCCGTCGTCGCCGCCGCCGACGAGACACCTGGCGCCGAGGGACGCGAGAGCCTCCCCTGGGACACCACGCTCGTCGACGGCTCCGAGGTCGCGGCGTCGCTGTCCATCGACGCCGACGACGGCGTCGACCGCGCCAGGGAGTTCCTCGACGCGACCGACTTCGACGCGGAGACGGTGTACGTCGAGGAACACGCCGTCGGTGAGTGTTTCGCCCGGCGGCTGTGCCGGGTGCGCTGGAGCGAGACGGAGATAGAGACGGAGTACGCCGACGAGCTACGCGACGCGGACGTCGCCTGCGACGCCGACGGCAGGGACGCGCAGGCGACGTTGATACGGCTCCCCGCGGTCCTCGACTCCGGGAGGCTGCGGAGCCGAAGCTCCGCCTCCGGGAGCGGCGACTGCGACGAGCCCGGACGGGCGGCGGGAGAAGGAGGCGGAGGGTCGTGAGCGACCGCGTCGACGCTCCGGGGCCGAGCCGACGCGCGGTGCTCAGGACGCTCGGCGTCGCCGGAACGGTCGCCGTCACCGGCTGTGGCGACCGCCTCGAAGACGACCGCGAGACGACGGTCGACGGGGCTGCGCTCCGTGCGGCCGTCGAGGAGTCGGCGCCGACGGTCCCCGAGCGGCTGCCGGTCGAGCCGGCGCCGTCCTTCCTCGACGCTCAGACCGAGCGCGCATGGACGCTGCTCGAAGCGGTTCCCGACTCGGTGACGCCGTCGGACGTGCCCAACGGCGTCGTTCGCCGGCGGTTGCGCGGGGCGGTCGAGAGCGCCGAGGAGCGACTCGACGACGTCGAATCGGCCCTGACCGGCCGCGAGGGCCTGGAGACCGCCGAGCGCGCCCGGGCCGATGCCCGGGAGGCGAACGCCGTCTGGGCCGCGGTCGAGGAAGAACTGACGCTGACCGCAGTCCGAGAGCGCGCCCGCGAGGTGCGCGCCGGGGTCGACGACGCTCGGGCACGGCGGTCGTACGTCGGCGTGGCGCCGGTGTCCGCGGTCCGGGTCCACGCCGTCGTCGAGCAGCGGTTCCGGGGTGCCGAGTCGTACGCCGGTCTGAGACGCGTCGACGACGACGGCGCGCTCGGCGTCGGCGAGGCCGGGAGCGACCTCGAACGCGCTCGGGCCGCCGTCGCCGCCGGAAGCCACCTCTTCGAGCGGTTCCGCGCCGCCCTTGACGAACCAACTGACCTCTCCGCGCGCTTCGAGCGCGTCGCCGCCGGTCTGGCGGACCACGTCGTCGATGAGGTTGGCCGCCTCCCGGACGCCGACATCGGGGAGAACCCCGCGGCGTTAGTCGAGGGGTCGGTCAGCGACGCGGAGACCGCGGGCTTCGCGGCGCTGGACTCGTTGCACGAGCGGGTCGTCTCCGGCACCCGCCAACTCCGCGGCGAGGAGGCCAGCGACGCCGGCCCCGCCACGCGAATCGTCGCGACGACGCGGCATCTGACGGACGTGCAGGCGTTCCGCTCGCTGCGTCGCCGCGTCGCCGACGGGGAGACGATGCCCGTCGAGTCGGCCGACGACGTGGCGGCGCTTCGGGAGTCGGCCGTCGCCGCGGTGAACGCCGCCCGACAGGCCGCTGCTGATTCGGGACTGGTCCGCGATCTGTTGCCCCGGTACGTCGACACCGTCGAACGGGTCGACCGACGCCTGGCCGGCGACGACCTCAGTCGCCGTCGGGTCGAGTACCACGCCGGGAAGTGCGTCGCCGCCGCCGCCACGTGCCGGGCGCTCCCGGACGTCGCGGCGTCGGTCGGCGACCGGCTCCGTCGCAAGGCGGTGATTCGGGTCAGTTCAGCCTCCTGTCGATGGCCTTCCGGACGGACTCCTCGGCGAACGGCGAGACCACGGTGTCACCGACGACGAGCATCGGGACGCCGCGAATGCCGGCCGCCGACGCGGCGTCGGTCGTCGCTCGGAGTCGCTCCTCGTAGGCCCCTTCTTCGATGGCGGCACGGACGATTTCGGGGTCGGAGACGCCGGCCTCTTCGGCGAGAGCGACGAGGTGGTCGGCCGTGGCCCACGTCTGCTCCGGCGGGGGCTGGTCGCCCATCACCAGCTCGTGGTAGGCCCAGTAGGACCCGGGATCGACGTTCCAGACGGCCAGTCCCGCCCGCGCCGCCGCCGGGCCGTCGGCCCCGAGGAACGGCTCGCCGTCGGTCCACGTGAGGTTCCGAAACTGGACGGCGACCTCCCCGGTGACGACGTACTCCGTGAGGAGCGTCTGAAGGAAGCCGGCGCTGAACTCCGCGCAGTGGGGACACTTCCAGTTGCCGAAGTACGTGACCGTCAGCCCGGCGTCGCCCGTGCCCATCGTGGCGTAGCGGTGGTCGCCGGGGGTCGGCGGCGTCGGGGCGGTCGAAACCGGGTCGCCGGCGGCGTCGCCGTCACCGTCGTCTCGGTCGTCACCGAAGGCACCAGTTCCCAGCGCCCCCGCGGCTCCGGCCGCGACCGCGCCGCCGGCGCCGAAAAGAAGAGCACGGCGGCTGGGCGTCCAGTCCGCCGCCGCCGACAGGGGGCCGTCGGTCGCGGCGTCGACGCCGCGGGACCGGCGACTCGTCCGCTGACGCGGTGACTCGGCCGGAAGGGTGAACATACATCTCGGGGGTACTGTGCTGGCAGGGAAGAGCCTGACCCCCAACGCTGCGGGTCAGATGGGTCGTGTCGGGGCGTTCGACCGTCCTTGGCCGCGGAGGGGCCAGCGACGCGATCGCGGGCGGTCGCAGGCGGTAAACCCACAAGGCTCCCGTGACACGTGCCGGTATGAGCAACGACGACGACGTCGACGAGTATCTCGACGCGGAGCTCGACGGAACCGTTTCGAAGTCGGCGAACAGGGAGCCGGTTCCGGGTCCGCTCTCGCTGTCCCAGCTTGTCTTCGGCGCCCACATGCTCGGCGTGGTCGGCATCTCGCCGCTCGCGTGGGTCGCCCTCCGCAATGGGAACACGCCGCAGTTCCTGACGCTGACGACGCTGGCGGCGCTGCTCGTCGCCGCCGGCATCGTCACCAGACGGATGGCCAAGCGCCGAGAGCCTTGAGACGGCGCGCGCCGAGGGTCTAGACTGTAGTCGTACACCGTCGCCCGCCCGCCGACCACCCGCCACACTCGGCGCCCTCACCGGAAGCGACGCCCACAGCCGGTGTGCTTATGCGGACTTGCCGCATGAGTTCGGTATGCGCCTCGCGTCGACGCCGGAGACGATGCGCTGTTCGGAGTGCGAGGAGGCGGTCACGGACGCGGGATACCTTCCGGCCGTCGAGAGCGACGGCGGGTACGAGCCGCTGCCCGAGTTCGCGGTCTGTGACGCCTGCGGGTTCAACAACGTCGGGATGGCCGGCTGCGCGCCGACGCTCGACGACGTGACGGACGCCGAGCGAGCGGAGCTGTTGCTCTACGTCCGGCGAACGGACGACGGCGTCGACGTTCTCAGTGCCAAGGAATGAACGGCCCGCGGCGACGAGCCGACTCGGCGCGACTCCGAAGGCGAAACGAGGGCGTCGACGACGCGAACCGCTCCGGGCCCAGCGCCGGCGAGAGCGGTCGCGAGCGCTGAGGCCTACTGCTGTCGGAGCCGCTGGTCCGGTCCCGTACCGAGGTCGCGAGCGGCGGCCGCCGATAGCACGATGTTCGTGCCGACGGACACCTCCTCGTCGGTCAGGCCGCGGAACAGCCGGCCGAGGGACGCACGGAACTCGTCCGATCGGTTCCCCGTCTGTACCATCACCGTGGCCTTGTCCTCGTAGGTCGTGGCGCGTTCGAGCAGGTACAGTTCGGCCGCGGTGAGCCGCGTCTGGAGGCTGGCGTCGAGCAGCCACTCCGGAAGCGGCTCGACCGTCGCCGCTTCCTTGTCGCCGGTGGGTGCGCCGGCACAGGCGAGACAGCGGCCGAACACCGTCTCGTGGCCCCGGAGAACGAGCTCTGTCGGCCGGTCCGAGCTGTCGGCGTGGCGGCGGCCGACGTCGCAGTGCAGCAGTTCGAGCGCTCCCGACAGCCGGTGGTAGGCGCCCCGCGTCGACGGCGCCCACGACGGGCGGTACCAGTCGCTGGAGACGCTCCCGCAGGCGAACACCGCCGCGACGCAGGTCGCCATCGCCCTGCCCCGTTCGGTGTTCGGGCTGCAGTCGACCCAGCCCTGGTCCCGAGCCGCGTCCACCGCCCGGACCGCGTCCGGCATGACGCCGTTCATCCAGCCGCGGACGCGGCTCGCCGGGAGATCGAGCGCGTTGCCGACCTTCGTGCGGCCGGCGTTGGGATGTCGGCTAGCGTACTCCTGGACCCGGTCGTAATTCTGAAGCTGTTCGGTCGGGTCGGCGTACGTCGGCGGGTCGTAGGTCTGTGCGAGGTCGCCCGCTGAAAAGATTACCATCAGGTCCGTGAGCGTTACTCGTAGTCGAAGGTCTGGAGCGTGGCGGAGTTGTCGCCTTCAGCAGCACTCCAGACGACGCGGATGGTGCCGGAGTCTGCACCTGCGTTAACCTCGAAGGAATCCCCAGCACTCACTGCGTCCCCCGAAATCGTGCTCTTGAGAGTATCCACCGAAGCTCCCGAGTTCTCGACATCTCCAGCCACCGACAGCTGTGTCTTGTCGATGGAGTCACCGGTCGAATGCGTGATGGTGGCGTTGTCGGGCTCGCTGTCCGGAAGCTGCGTACTATTGATTTCGAACGTCGCCTGCGGCGACTGCTGTTGCAGGTTGTTCCCCAGTCTGAGCACGAAGGTTCCGATGACGGCCGCGAGGATGACGGTAATCGCGACCATGAGGATGACCCCAATGACCGGGCTGACTGCGTCCTCGTCGGTGAAGAATTCAGTTAGTTTCATTATTCGTAGTCGAAGGTCTGGAGCGTGGCAGAGTTGCCGCCGTCACCAGAGTTCCAGATGACGCGGATTGTCCCGCTAGAGGAATCTACGCTCGACTCAATGGAGTCACCGGCTGAAATTGTTCCATCGCTTCCATCGTTAAATGTCGCTGGCGTGTTAACGTCACCAGACAGGCTGAGTGCGGAAGTTTCCACGCCATCTCCGGTGCTGTGTGTAATAGTAAAGTCGCCCGGGCCTGCGCCAGTACCACTGAATTGGGTGGTATTGATATTAAACGTCGCCTGCGGCGACTGCTGCTGCAGGTTGTTCCCTAGTCCGAGCACGAACGTACCGATGACGGCTGCGAGAATGACGGTAATCGCAACCATCAGAATCACCCCAATAACGGGTGAAACCGCCGATTCGTCTGTGAATAGCTGTTTGAGTTGCATGGTTTGTTGGTGCGCGACCAACAGGAACACCCAGGTTCCCCTAGGCGGCTGACCGGGGGGCCAGCTCCTCCCCCTGCGAATCACGCTTAATGAATCGAACGAAGGCCGTGTGAATAAACCTGGGGGCCAGCTCCTCCCCCTGCGAATCACGCTTAATGAATCGAACGAAGGCCGTGTGAATAAACCTTGGCTTGGAGATATCGAAGCTGATACTCGAAGTACATATAGAGAACTATCGAAGGACGCTCCGACCCTACATCGCCCGATTTCGTTCAAGTCCACAACTTACCCGTATAAATTATCGGCGAATGTCCGCTCCAAAGCGGTGCGAGTTCCTCCGGCGGCGGCGGGGCACCCGCGCCGGGGGCTACGAGGTTTCTGTCCGCTGATGATTGCGCGATTCCAGACGTTTTCACCGGGCTGCGCTTAGCCAGAAGTGAAAGCGGACTCGCGGGGGTCTCGCGAGCGACCGCAGGGAGCGAGTGAGACCAAGCGAGTCCACGACTGAAGCGAACGAAGTGAGCGAAAGGAGTGGACTCGCGGGGATTTTGAACCACGCGAAGACGGTCGCCTCGCTCCGCTCGGCGC
>JBDGTQ010000022.1:0-22091 GCA_042216705.1 Halolamina sp.
CCGCGAACAATGTCCCGGTTGCTGCGGCGTTCACAGACGGCAAGCAGGTTGATGAGGAGACGGCGATGCGCGTCACGCGTGACGCGCTCGCCGTCGAGAAGCCGCTGTGGATGATCGGTGATTCAGCGTTCGATATCTTGAACTGGCACGACCTGCTGCTGGAGGAGCAGGTCGTGCTAGTGACTCCGTACAATCACCGGAACACGGACGATCCATTCAATATCGAGTACCGGATCGAAGACCGCGTCACGGACTACTTCGACGACATCGGTGTTTCGCAGACACAGCTCGACGAGACCCACGCTGACAGGTCACAGGTCGAGAACGCGATCAACGTCTGCAAGCAGGGCGGTCTCAGGCGCGTGTCCGCCCGAGACCGCGGTATAGCGAAGGCACACGTGTTTTTATTGTTGTGTCTTCGGCTTGTTGTAGCGATCACGAATCACAAGCGAGGAGGTAATCCGAGCAGTCCGAACTTAGCGCTATGAGATCGATTCTATCCCACCCTCTGAAGATACTCTTCTTCTAGATCGACATCGTCTACATCGAGCGAGTGAGCACCTCCGACCCGCATGCTGGTCTCCCAGAGTAATGCCATTATCACGTGCTTCTCGCTGTCGTAGTTGTACTTCGAGAGATGTTCGAGGATTGTTTCCGCAGTGTCCGCGTCGAGCGTCTCGTCACGCTGACGTTCTTCCGGGGAGACACGAGGAATCATGATTTTGTCGTAGAGGTCAGATGGCACGGCCTCGATCGAGGCAGCCCATTTGAGGAAGACCCGAAGTGTCGACATCTGTGCTTTGACTGTGAGCGGGCAGAGGTCTCCGTCCTCCTTCCGCCAGAGATGGTATTGCTGGAGGTGCCGACCTGTGAGGTCGTTCGGATTGTCGATCTCCTCGAGACCGCACCAACGGACGAAATGGTTCGTCCGGTATCGGTGATTCTGAACGGTCGCTTCGGTACAGTTGGTCTTTTTGTGATCGAGGAACAGTTCTTGCGCGTCAGCCGGACTTATCCGCTGGAGGTCGTCTCGGTGTGTGCTCATAGTTGGCATGGAAGTCCCAGAGACGTTCCATACCTCCCGTCATCGCGGGGGAAGACTTCGTACGTAGGTCGTGAGAGTCCCGCCCCAACCCACACCCTCTCCTGGCGCTTCCGAAATGAACCAGCCCGTCAGCGAAGCTTCCCCAGCAGCTCGTAGTCGTGGTCGGGGGCGTACCGTCGGAACAGCAGGCTGTTCGACAGCACCGACACGCTGGAAAAGGCCATCGCGCCGGCAGCCAGCACGGGCTGTAGCAGTCCGAGCGAGGCTAGCGGAATCATCGCGGTGTTGTACCCCAGCGCCCACACGAGGTTCTGTTTGATCTTCTGCAGCGTCGCGTCGGAGATGCGGATGGCCTTCACCACGTCGACCGGGTCGTCCCGCATCAGCGTCACGTCGGCGGCCTCGATTGCGACGTCGGTTCCCGACCCGATTGCGGTCCCGACGTGGGCGACGGCGAGGGCGGGGGCGTCGTTCACCCCGTCGCCGACCATCATCGCCTGACGACCGCCGTCCTGAATCGACTCGACGGCGTCGGATTTGTCCTCGGGAAGCACCTCCGCGCGGACGTTCTCGGGGTCGATGCCGACCCGCTCGGCGACGGCGCGAGCGGTGCGCTCGTTGTCGCCGGTGAGCATCATCACGTCGACGCCGCGCGCTCGGAGCTGGCTCACGGCGTCGGCCGCGCTCTGCTTGACCGTGTCGGCGTCGGCGACGACGCCCGCGAGCTCGCCGTCGTGGGCGACGAGCATCGCCGTCTTGCCCTCGTTTTCGAGCCGCTCCATCGTCTCCCGCGCGGGCGCCGGGTCGACCCCGTTGTCGCGCAGGAGCTTCCGGTTACCGACCAGCACCTCGCTGCCGTCTCGTCGGTCCTCGTCGTCGCCGCTCGACCGTGCCGCGGCGTTGTGAGCCGGCTGCTCGACGGTGGCCCTGACCCCGTGACCGGGGACGTTCTCGAAGGCTTCGGGGGCGGTCACGTCGAGGCCGCGGGCCTCGGCCCCTGCCACGATGGCCTCCGCCAGCGGGTGTTCGCTGCCGCTCTCGGCGGCGGCCGCCAGCGCCAACACGTCGTCCTCGCTGCGGGAGTCACGACCGGCGACCTGTCCGCCGTCCGGTGTCGCCTCGCCGCCGTCGGTCGCAACGTTGCCGTCGCCGTCGAAGGCGACGACGTCGGTGAGCTCCATCTCGCCTTCGGTCAGCGTCCCGGTCTTGTCGAAGACGACCGTGTCGACGTCTTTCGCGCGTTCGAGGACATCGCCGCCCTTGAAGAGCACGCCGTGTTGGGCGCCGATGGTGGTCCCGACCATCGTCGCCGCGGGGGTCGCAAGCCCGAGCGCGCAGGGACAGGCGATGAGCACCGCCGAGGCGAAGACGACGACGGCGAACTCGAACACCGAGACGGTCCCCCCGACCGCGGCGGGGCCGCCGGCGACCTGCCCCCACAGCGGAAGCCAGTCGACGAAGCCGGCCAGCGTCTCGGGGAACAGGAACCAGACGATGCCCCAGAAGACGGCGTTGGCGATGACCGCCGGCACGAAGGACGCAGAGATGCGGTCGGCGAGGTTCTGGATGTCCGGCTGGCGCGACTGGGCCTCCTTGACCGTCTGGACGATCTGCTGGAGCGCGGTGTCCTTCCCGACCTTCGTCGCCTCGACGACGAGGACGCCGTTCTCGTTGATGGTCGAGCCGACGACCTCGTCGCCCTCGCTCTTCTCGACGGGGACGGACTCGCCGGTGACCATCGACTCGTCGACCGCCGACTGGCCGTCGACGACGACCCCGTCGGTCGGGATTTTCTCCCCCGGCCGGATCTTCATCCGGTCGCCGACGACGACGTCTTCGAGCGGGACCTCCCGCTCGTCGCCGTCGGCGTCGACAACGGTGGCCGTCTCGGCTTCCATCTCCAGCAGCCTGCGCAGCGCCTCGCCGGCTTGACCCTTGGAGCGAGCTTCGAGGTAGTTGCCCAGCGTGATGAACACGAGGATGAGCGCCGCGGTGTCGAAGTAGAGGCTGCCGGCGATGGCCCCGAGCAACACCGCGACGGAGTACACGTAGGCGGTCGTCGACCCCAGAGCGATGAGCACGTCCATGTTGGCGCGGCCGTTTTTCACGAGCGCCGTGACGGAGTTCTCGTAGAACGGCCGGCCGAGCAGCAGCTGGACCGGCGTCGCCAGCAGGAACTCGACCCAGCCGAGCTCGACGCCGAAGACGGTCTTGGGGACGACCGCGCCGCCGAGGAGGTAGTTGTCGACGAGGAACAACAGCAGCGGCGCCGACAGCGCCGCCCCGAACAGCGTCAGCCGGAGCTGTCTGCGAATCTCGGCCTGCCGGGCCGCATCGCGTGCGTCCTCCTCGCCGTCGCCTCGGTCCGATGCGTCGTCCTCGCGGACGGGGGAGTAGCCGGCGTCCTCGATGGCCTCGTGCATCGCTTCGAGCGACGTCGCCGCGGGGTCGTACGCGACCTGGGCTTCGTCGGTCGCGTAGTTGACCTCGGCGTCGATGACGCCCGGCGTCTCCGCCAGGGCGGTCTCGTTGGCGTCGGCGCAGTTCGCACACGACATGTCGGAGATGGCGACCGTCGCCGTCTCCGAAACCGCGCCGTAGCCGGCCTCCTCGACCGCGTCGTAGAGTTCCCGCAGCGATACCTCCTCGGGGTCGAAGGTGACCGAGCCCTCGTCGGTGGCGAAGTTCGCACTCGCCTCCGTGACGCCGTCGAGAGATTCGAGCGTGTCCTGAACCGTCGTCGAACAGTTGGCACAGGACATCCCCGTGATGTCGAGGCGGATGGTTCGGCTGGCCATGCGTACTCTACGGTACGGGCTCCATACTTAGGCGGTTTTCTACTTCGAGACCGGGGGTGTGACCCGGGGAGAACTTTCGAATCAAAAGCGCCGGTCAGGCGCCCTCCTCCAGTCGCTGATACCGGTCCGTGAACCGCGACAGACAGGACGGACAGCAGAAGTGGTACACCTCGTCGTCGATGCGGGTCGTCTCGCCCTCGCTGTCGACGGTGTTGCCACACTCCACGCAGGTGAGCGCGAACGCCACGCCGTCGAGCGACGGCGTCCACTCGGCGTCGTCGACCAGCGTCACCTCGTAATCGGCGACGGCGACGTCGGCGAAGAGGCTCTCGACCCACGTGCCGACGCTCTGTGCCGCGACGCGAGCGTAGAACCACAACTCCCCCGCCGCGGTCGTGAAGACGTGTTCGACGGCGTCGGCCTCGCGGACGCGTTCGCGGGCGGAATCGCGCGCGCCGAGCGGCAACTCGACTTGGATGAGGACCGGCACGCCGGCGCGGAGCTGTGACTGATCGACGTCGACGGTGAAGTTGTCGATGATGCCCGCTTCCTGAAGTCGGGTCACGCGGTCGGAGACGGCCGGTCCCGAGAGGCCGACCTCGTCGCCGATCTCGCTGAACGGGCGACGAGCGTCCTCGGCCAGCAGCGACAGGATTTCCATGTCCGTTTCGTCCGGGTTCCGCATACTCCCGCTACTCACTACGGAAACAATACTGTTTCCCGAGTTGTGGTTTGGAGACAACGGATCGGACCCCGACGAAGCGTTCGATTCGAAGGAGAAAACCACAAAGAGATGGAACCCATACGTTCAGTCGGCCATGAGCCGGACCATCACCGTCGAAGGGATGAGCTGTGAACACTGCGAACAGACCGTCGAGGAGGCGCTCGAAGGGGTCGCCGGCGTTTCGGCTGCGGCGGCCGACCACGAGGCCGCGTCCGCGACGGTCGAGGGGGCCGCCGAGCCGGACGAACTCGTGGCCGTCGTCGAGGACGCCGGCTACGACGCGTCGGCGTGAGTCCGCACTCCCGCCGCCGTCGAGGATAAACACTGACACGTTCGCGTCGGGGCTCCGAGAACGGTCCTTGTCGGACTGTCGGTGAACTGACCGGGTTCGACGCCTGATAATAATCACTGCGACAGTCTTCAGAGGGTATATCGAACGATGCCGGTTCAGCGGCTCTACTCATCGATTCGGGTCGTCACGGGGGACAGACTCGCAGTAATCAATATAATTCGGTGGCGTCGGCCTCGATGACGAAGTGCGTAGCCTCGACGGCCGACCTGTCCGCGTTCGATTCGTCCGGAATCCCGGAGGAACGCCGATTAGCCCGGGACGCGACGGCCGAGTCGAAAAGTTCTCACGGGAAAGCATTATGAACCCACCCTTTCGTACCTGTGTCGAACGGGTCTCGAAGAGATGTCGTGGCAGTACACCCCATACACGCTTCCGCTGGTGCTGACGGGGGTACTTCTCCTGCTGTTCTCGGCCTATCTGTGGCGTCTCGGCCGCGACGAGCGGTCGTTCGGACCGCTCCTGGGATCGCTGCTGATGCTCGCGGGTGCCGAGTGGGTCCTCGCGTACACGCTACAGCTGTCCTCGACTGTCCCCTCTCAGAAGGTCTTCTGGCTGCAGTTCGCCTTCGTCGGCGTCGTGTTGCTCCCGCTCATCTGGTTCGGGTACGTCCTCTGGTACTCCGGCTGGGAGCGGTGGCTCACCCCGCGGGTGTTCGGGACGCTCGGAGCCGTTGCGCTCGGGTTCCTCGTCTTCCTGGCGACGAACGAGAGCCACCACCTCGTCTACCGGGAGTTTCGGTTCGTGACGGTCAACTCCATCGCCGTCCTCAGACCCTCGTACGGGCCGGCGTTCGGGGCGTACATGCTCTACGCCTACGGCCTCCTGTCGGCGACGCTCGGTCTCCTCGTCAGGACGTTCCTCCACACGCGAGGCGTGTTCAGACGGCAGGTTGCCGTGCTGTTCGTCTTCGCGCTCGTCCCCGGCGTTGCCGGCGTCGTCTACGTCTCGGGATACAACCCGCTTCCCGCCGTCAACATCGCTGCGCTCTCGAACGTCGTGACCGCCTTCGCCGGTTGGGTCAGTCTGGTCCGGTTCAAATGGATGGACGTGACGCCCGTCGCTCGCGACACCGCCTTCGACGCGATGAGCGAGATTGTGCTCGTGCTGGACTCGGAGCACCGACTCGTCGACATGAACCCGAGTGCGGGTCGCGTCCTCGACGACCTCGCGGAGTCCGGCATCGGAGCGCCGGTGACCGAACCGCTCCCGGAACTCGACCCCGTGCTGAACGCTTCCTCGTCGTCCGGTCGCCCCGAGGTCACCATCGCCGCGGGAGACGCGGACCGCACGTTCGAGATCGACTTCCTCGAACAGCGCGTCGACGACGACTACGGCGTCATCAAGCTCGTCGGCTCGATCTCGCTGGTGATCTTCTATACGATTGCGACGTCCGGGGAGTTCATCGGTGCGGGGAAGATTCTCAACGCAGTCTTCGGGTACGACTTCTTCATGGGCGTGCTCATCGGCGGTGCGCTCGTTCTCGTGTACACGCTCGTCGGGGGGTTCATCGCGGTTTCGTACACCGACGTGCTGCAGGGGCTCGTGATGGTCGGCGCCGTCGTGTTGCTGCCGGTCATCGGATTCGCCGGCATCGGATCGATAGCGGCTGGCCTGACCGAGCTTCAGGCGGCGTCGGGAGCGTCCGCCGGCCTCTGGGGTGGATCGGCCGGTCTGATGGGTCTCGTCGGCTTCTTCACGGGGACCATCGGAATCGGGTTCGAATACCCCGGCCAGCCACGCATCACGGTTCGGTATATGAGCATCGACGACTATCGGAACCTCCGCAAGGCGTCGCTCATCGGGATGGTCTGGGTGACGTTCGCCACGTACGGCTCCCTGTTCCTCGGTTGGGCCGGCGGGGCGTACCTCGGCGGCATCGAAAGCACCGATCAAGTGATGCCGCTGCTCGCACAGGAGCTCCTTCCCGGCTGGCTGGTCGGCATCCTGATGGCGGGTGCGATCGCCGGGATGATGTCGACCTCGGATTCGAAGTTTCTGGTCGCGACGAACGCGGTCTCGTACAACCTGTATAAGTGCTTCGTCAACGGTGACGCTTCAGACCGGCAGATTCTGTGGGTCTCACGCGGCGTGATGGCCGTGATCGTCGTTGCAGCCGTCGCGATGGCGAGGCCGAGCGGCGTCGTCTTTTCGGTGATTCTCGGCGGCTGGGCCGGAATCGGCGCCTCGTTCGGACCGCTGCTGATCGCCTCGCTGTACTGGCGCCGGCTCAATCAGTGGGGTGCGTACGCCGGCGTCGTCATCGGCATAGGGACCGTGTTGACGTGGCTGTGGTTCGACGTCGGGGTCGTCTACGAACTGGTTCCCGGGTTCGTCTTCTCTGGGATCGCGATCGTCGTGGTGAGTCTCCTGACCGACGAGCCGTCCGACGAGGTTCAGGAGACGTTCGAGGACCCGACCGGCGCCTCCGGCCTTCGCGTCGACGACTCCGTGGAGGACGGGGTTCCGAGCGACGACTGAACCCCACCGTCGAAATCTGTTCTGTTCGCACTTTGCCGGGCGGTAACCGGACTGTCAACCGTCCGGTTCGATTTCACCCCGACGGCTCCTGACCGACGAGTCCGATCGAACTGAGTCGGAAATGCTGCCGTCACCGCGGACGGTCACACCCGCCGCCGTTCGAGCGTCGCCATCGCGGCGCCGAGCACCACGCCGACGCGGAGAGGGAGGGCACAGAGCACCGTCGAAACGGAGATCCCGGCGTCGCGGACGACGCCCGGAATCCGCCGGCGGTGACCTCGGCCGTCGACAGCGCGACGTCGACCCGTCACCACCGAACGAACGGCCCGCGATGGCGACGCGACCCGCGACGATTTCGCCGGAGCCATTACGTGACGCCGCGGAGGTTCCTGCGTCTCTGGAACGGAGGCGAATGCGTTCGGACGGCTCGGTCGGCCGAATCGCGACGCCGACGCGGACGGGGGCGCCAGGGTCGTTTTGAACTCCGGAGACGGGTGGTCTCACCTGCCGAAATTTCGCGCTGATTCCACTTTACTGATAGTTTCGAAATCCCGCGCGACGCGTTCCGACGAGGAGAGGACCGACGGGCGATGTATAGCCGAAGAATCTCCGCACTGCAGGGACCTATGAGTCAAATCCTTTATCATTTTTCGCTGTGAACAGCCGACGACACACGTCGGTGCGCGCCGTAGTGAGTGACAAATTATCAGCACGCGTATAAGAATGTCCGTAGTACTACCCCCATGCAGATATGAGGATACGGGCACTACGTGAAATCGTGATGAACGAGTCAATGGCCTCCAACGGCACGAGCGACGACAGCAAGTTCTATTTCCCTGCGATGACGCTCTCGGGGAGTCGCAGGCGAATCGAGGAGACGGTCGACCAACTGTTCGACTTCCACGGCGTCATCCTCATCCCCGAGAGTTACAACGACTGATTTCTCTCTCGGTGTCGCCGGGATCGCCCGCCCCGAACTGGTCTCTTTTACCGAGCCTGTGATCTTCGAGACGACGGCGTCGGCTGCACCTTCGCGCAGCCGGGCGATTCATCGCTCTTCTTTGGCGGATTCGGAACGAACCGCTCCCGATGTCGGCGTCCGGCTTCCAGGGAGAGCCATTCCGACCGAAGATGTACGGTGTACTGAGCCACGACACGGCCGCCAGGTTCAGCGCCCACTCGAAATGTCAGCCACAGCGAAGATATACATCGAACACGAGCGACTCGCGCTGGTTCCGACGCTGCAGCGACTGGACGATATCAAAATCAGGGTCATCACTCAGGGAACGACGGCGTCGGGGGCGACGAACTTCCCCTTTCTGATAGAGTACGACAACCGGGCGGAACTCCGGGCGGAGTTGGACGACGACCCGACGGTCAAAAGCTACGAGGTCGTCGACTGGACGGGTAACACCGGCATCTACTACGTCGAGCACACCCCAGAGACGGTGCTCATCAGCACCGTGGTGACGGAGGTGAACGGGTTCCTCGTCCACACCGAAACGCAGCGGAAAGGCTGGATGGTCCGACTCCTCCTCCCCGAACGGGAGGCGCTGAATGCCATCTGGGAGTTTGCCACCGACAAGGGGATGTCCCTCGAAATCATCGGCGTTTACGGCGGTGCCGGCGCCGGGGGCGACGACACGTACGGCCTGACCGAAGAGCAGGTCACCGCACTGAAGACGGCTTACCAAGAGGGCTATTTCGCCGAGCCGCGGAAGGTGTCACTGAGCGAGACCACCGACCAGCTCGGGCTGTCGTCGACCGCGATGAGCGGTTGTCTCCGACGCGGGATGCGCAACCTCGTCGCCGCGACGCTTGCGGACGACGGCGACGACTAAGAGCCACCCGGACGGCGAAAACCACGGCTCGACTCCGTCCTCGGACCGTCCCGCGAACGATTGATGCCGGCGGCTCGCCTACGTCCGGGCGATGGAGATTTCGCTCATCGCCGCGATCGCCGCCAACGGCGTTATCGGTGCTGACGGTGAGATGCCGTGGCATCTCCCCGCCGATCTCGCGCACTTCCGGAAGACGACGGTCGGCCATCCGGTCGTCCTCGGCCGTCGGACGTTCGAAGCCGTCGCCGCCGAGGCCAGCGGGCCGCTCCCGGACCGGCGTAACATCGTACTGACGTCGCAGCCGGCGCGGCTGCCGGAGACGGTCACAGCGGTGACTTCGGTGGCGCAGGCCCGCGACTGCGCGCGTCGCACCGGCGCCGACACTGCCTACGTCGCCGGCGGTGGGTCAGTGTACCGGCAGTTCCTTCCGACGGCTACGGAACTCGTTTTGACCGAACTCCACGAGAGGTACGACGGCGACACCACGTTTCCGACCGTCGACTGGGACCGCTGGAACGAAGTCGACCGCGACCGACGGACCGCGTTCGACATCGTCCGGTACGTGCGCATCGACTGAACAATAAAAACATGAGGAATCCTCCTAACTACCATTTATGCATAGCTACCGTGTCGGTTCACGGGTATGGCCGAAGACGAAGCTCATCCGAACTACCCGAGCGTGGATCAGTCCGATCGCACTGTTCCACGAAACTTGCGTCAGACCGGCGACCTGAACATCGAGATGCTGGTGTCGACGCGCGTCCGCAAGTCGCCGTTCTTCTATAAGTCGTTCAGCGAGGAAGGCGCCTGGCGGTGCACCGTGTACAACCGCATCTACCATCCGCGCGGCCTCGTCGACCTCGACGACGACGGCGCGATGAAGGAGTACGAGGCGCTGACGAACAGCGTGACGCTGTGGGACGTGGCCGTCGAGCGTCAGATTCGCGTCAAGGGACCCGACGCGGAGGCGCTGACGAACTACGTCGTCACCCGTGACGTAACCGGCATGGACGCGATGGACGGGAAGTACGTCATCCTCTGCAACGAGGACGGCAACATGCTGAACGACCCCGTGTTGCCCCGTCCCGAAGAGGATGAGTTCTGGTTCTCTATCTCAGACTCGACGCTGATGCAGTGGCTCCAGGGCGTCAACGTCGACAACGAGTTCGACATCGAAATCGACGTCGCTCCGATGTAGATTCAGGGCCCGCTCTCGGAGGACGTCATGGTTGACGTCGTCGGCGACGAAGTGAGCGAGATCCCCTACTACGGACTGATGAGTGCCGAAATTGACGGGTGTGAGGTCCTCATTAGCCAGACCGGCTTCTCCGGCGAGAAAGGGTTCGAAGTCTACGTCAAAGACGCACACAAAAACGCCGAACGGGTGTGGGACCCCGTCATGGAGACCGTCAAGGACCACGGCGGTCGGCAGATAGCGCCGGGTCACCACCGCCGCATCGCAGCCGGCATCATGTCTTGTGGCCAGGACCTCGACCACGAGACGTCGCCGTTCCAGGTCAACCTCGGCTACCACGTGCCCGACGAGAAGGACGCCGATTACATCGGGAAGGAGGCGCTCGAAACGCAGAAAGAGCAGATCGAGAACGGGAACTAGCCGTTCACGCACAAACTCATCGGCCTGAAGATGGCCGGGGAACCGATTCGCGACTACGCCCCGGACTTCTGGCTCGTCTCCGACCCGGATACCGGCGACGAGTGTGGCTACCTCACCTCGCCGTGGTGGAACCCGGATCTGGAGACCAACATCGGGATGGGGTACGTTCCGGCCGAGAAGCTGCAGGAGGCGACGGATACGCCGCTTGACGACCGGATTTACAAGGAAGATCTCGACTTGGAGTTCGAGGTTCACCTCCCCGAGAAGTACACCGACGAGTCCGGCGAGCCGGTCTTCGCGACGTTCGCGCAGGTCCCGTTCAAGGAGTCGGTCAGCCCGAGCGCTCGCGAGCAGGCGAAACTGAGCGCGCGTCAAGAGGCAGAAAGCGACGACTGACCGTCGTCCGAGCGTCGTCACTCGGCTGCCCACCTACCCGCGGACACCACTCTCACGGTCGTTCCAGCCGCCGACGAAGCCCTTTTGAAGAACCCGTCGCTACGTTTCGAGTCCGTCTGAGCGGATTGTGCGACTCTCGGGAGCAGCGCTCGTTCGTGTTCCTGGTTCTCGAAAAAAGCGTGGAGCGCAGCGCGCGACGCTGCACCGGGAGCGGACCGGGTCAGTCCGGCTCCGACGGAAATCAGTCGTACAGCGGGTACCGGTCGGTCAGCTCGTCGACCCGGTGGCTGACCTCGGCGATGACGTCGTCCTCGGGGGCGTCGACGATTTGATAGACGAGGTCGGCGACCTCCCGACAGGCGTCTTCGTCGAAGCCCCGGGTCGTCAACGCCGGCGTGCCGGCGCGGATGCCCGAGGGGTTGAACGCCGAGCGGGTCTCGCCGGGCACCGTGTTGGCGTTCAGGACGATACCGGCCGCTTCGAGCGCTTCCTCCACGTCCTTGCCGGTGGTATCTGGGTGAGACTCCCGGAGGTCGACCAGCACGAGGTGGTTGTCCGTCCCGCCGGAGACGGCCGCGAGTCCGTGCTCCTGGAGTCGGTCGGACAGCGCCTGTGCGTTTGCGACGGTCTGACGGGCGTACTCCTCGAACTCCGGCTGTAGCGCTTCCTCGAAGCCGACGGCCTTACCGGCGATGTTGTGCATCAGCGGCCCGCCCTGGCCGCCGGGGAACACCGACGCGTCGACGTCGTCGGCGTACTCCTCGTCGCACATGATGATGCCGCCGCGGCCGGCGCGGACGGTCTTGTGCGTCGACCCGGTGACGAAGTCGGCGACGCCGACGGGCGACTCGTGGACGCCTGCGGCGACCAGACCGGTGATGTGAGCGATGTCCGCGAGATGGTAGGCGTCGGCGGCGTCGGCCGCCTCCTGAACGGCCTCGAAGTCGATCTCCCGGGGGTACGCCGAGTACCCCGAGACGACGATGTCGGGGTCGAACTCCTCGGCCAGGTCGTGGAGGCCCTCGTAGTCGATGTAGCCGGTGTCGGGGTCGACCTCGTACTGCTCGACCTCGTAGAACTGGCCGGTGAAGTTCGCCGGGTGGCCGTGACTGAGGTGCCCCCCGTGTTCGAGCTCCAGGGAGAGTATCTTGTCGCCAGGGTCGAGCACCGTGTAGTAGACGCCCTGGTTGGCCTGCGTGCCCGAGTGGGGCTGAACGTTGACGTGGTCGGCGCCCCACAGCTCCTTGGCGTGGTCGATGGCCAGCTGTTCGACTTCGTCGGCGTACTCACAGCCGCCGTAGTAGCGCTCGCCGGGGTACCCCTCCGCGTACTTGTTGGTGAGCTCAGAGCTCTGAGCCTCCATGACCGCCTCGCTGACGTGGTTCTCGCTGGCAATCATCGCCAGCGTGTCGTTCTGTCGGGCACGCTCGCCCTCCAGGGCGTCGGCGACGGTCTCGCTGACCTCACGGACGGTGTCGTATGACATACGCTTAGTACACGCTGGCGACTCAATAACCTGACTGTCGACAGAAGCCATCGGGTCGGTGAGGAGTCGTGTTCCAGGCGTCGTCGCCGGCGTGTACTGAAGTGGTTCGCGCCCGGACTGACGGCGTCTCCTCTGCCTTGCAGCGTGGCTCGCTGTCGGAGGAACGAAAGCGTCGAACGAGAGATTCGGCGGACGAGCGTACCGACGTCGGCGTCGAAATCGAGTTCGGAGGCGGTCTCAGCCCGACAGCCTGCCGCGCCGCCAGGCCTCCGTGTCCGGCGTCTGATTGAACGTGTAGATGTGAATGCCGCGAATCCCGTAGGTCTCGTCGGCGGCGTACGGCCCGAGACCGTCGACGAGGTCGTCGGGCTCGTACGTGCCGCGGGACCCGACGAGCTGTTTCACGAACCCCAGGACGCCGGTCGTCTTCCGGAGAAACTTTATCGAGTCGCCGACGCCGACCTTCTGTGATATCTGCAGCAGGCGCTGGTAGTTCATCACGCCCGGGATGCCGATTTCGACCGGGAGCTCGACTCCTCGGGCGCGGATGTCTTCGATCCATTCGAGCACCGCGTCCGGGTCGTAACACAGCTGCGTCACGATGTACGTCGCGTGTGGCGCCTTCTTCGACATGGCATCGGCCAGCTCCGCCTCGGAGAGGAAGTCGTGGCCCTCCGGATAGCCGGTGATACCGACCTCGTCGAACTCATAACCCAGCTCATCGAGCGCGACGAGCATGTGGTGAGCCGATTCGAAGTCCCCGGCCGGCTCCTCGCGGTCGCCACCGGGGACGAAGACGTCCGTGATTCCGGCCTCGGTCAGCCGGGTGGCAATCTCGTCAAGGTGGTCGCGGTCTTCGACGTAGCGGGCAGCGACGTGTGGAACGACGTCGTACCCTTCCGCGGCCGCGAACTCGGTCTTCTCGACCGTCCGGTCGATGCCCAGCTGCGGCGAGGTCGTTATCGCGATAGTCGCACCCTCGAGCAGGTGCTCGACCTCCTCGTCGAAGCTCTCGAACGGCATCAGCTCGAACCGACTGCGTCGGAGCAGCGTCTCGTCGACCGACGCGCTCGATTGTAAGGACATGAGCATTCAGTAGTAACGTACCAACTTCGAGCTGTGGGTTGATAACGACACCCGTTTATATCGCGACTCAGCGGTGCGGTGCCGTTGGACTCCGGCGTTTTCAGGCGCGGGAGGGTGTCAAGCCTGTCCCGTCGTTCGTTGACGGATGCGTCCGATGACCTCGTCTTTCGACGGCGGACGGGCCGGGCCGTCGATACGGTGAAGCACGAGATCCAGAACGTCGAGCTGACGGAGGAGGTCACGAGTCTGGTCGTGGCTCAGGTCGAGCGCCCGCTGGACCTCGTAGACGACCGTCGACCCCGCGACGGCGTCGACGACGTCTTCGATGTGGACCCCCTCGGGAAGGCCGACGCCGTCGGCGACGAGCGTCTCCTCGGAATCCGGCGTCAACGGGTCGGCGGACGGCTGAGTGGGAGTGTTCTCGTTCGATCCCTCGGCTCCGCTTCCGTCGGGCTGAACGACGTTCGAGTCGGCCTCGTCGGCGTCGGCCGAGTCGTCTCGGCCGGACGTGTCGTACGAGTTCGGGTCGTGGACGTCGGCCTCTATCATGTACCGACGGACGGTCTCGGCGGCGATGTCCATCGGGATGTACTCGCTCATCTCGGTGAACGTCTCGCAGGACTCATAGAGGACCTGCAGGTAGCGCGTGTCGTCGAACGGCGGAACGTCCGGCGACCGCGCCTCCTCCAGACGAGCGGGGACCGCGTCCGCCGTCTCGTCGGAGATGGACCCTGCGCCCCGGTCGTCGCGTCGCTCGTGTGCGGAGAGGGCGTCCGTCCCGTCTCTGTCGGCCGTTGAGGCCGCCGGCTCGTCGTCCGCGGACGACAGCTCGTCGGTCGACGCCGGCCCCTCACCGTCGGCGGCGTCCGCCTGCAGGATGCGCAGCTCCCCGGTCATGAGGAGCTTGTCCCCGTCGACGTGGACGCTTCGGTCCTCGACCTCGACCTCGACCGACGCCGAGTCGGTGGTCGGCTCCGGTGACAGCGCCGACGCCGAGACGGTGAGCTGGAGGTCCCCGCCGGCGGTCAGCGACGCATCGTTCGTCGTGAACGAGGCGTCGGAGTTGGCGACGACCACCTCTTCGAGCGGTATCGAGACGACGAGCGTGGCGTCGAGCATCCCTTGACGCTCCGTCCCCATCGTCGCGTCGGCCTCTCGAACCGGCCACCCTCGTGATTCGAACCGTTCGATTACCTCAGAGAGCGCGTCGAACGAGGTCTGTGCTTCCATAACAATGACAAGTTGAAACGAATAGCAATTCATGAGGAATACTCAACCCGTTTATTTGACGAGCGGACGGGTTCGGGTGGTCGCTCATCGGCCGGGCGTCAACTCGGCTCTCCGAGTCGGCGGCGTCCACGCGGCCTCCGGCGAGGTCTGCTCGGATTTACTGCGACCGGTTCCGCTCGGACGCGGTCGCCGATCGGGGCGAAGAGCCCGGAGGCGGACCCCCGGGATCTGAGCCGAGTCGGACCGGACCGCCACGTCCCGTTCGTGTGGGAGTCTCGCGGTCGCGTGCCATGGACGCACTTCACATGACACCGACGTGGTGTGTCGTGTTCTGAGCGGGGTGGACGACAGGTATATTGATCGGCTGTCACAGTTCTGTTAGACATGGATCCGAGCGACAGCCTACCGAACCGAGCCGACACCGTCGTCGTTGGCGCCGGCATCGTCGGCTGTAATCTCGCGTATTAACTGACCGAACTGGGACGGGAAGACGTCGTCGTCGTCGACCAAGGGCCGATGCCGACGACCGGTGGGTCGTCGACGCACGCCCCAGGAATCATGTTCCAGACCTCGCCGTCGAAGATACAGACCAAGACGGCTCACTACACGAGTCGGCTCCTGTCCGAGGCCGGCGTCTACGACGAGGTCGGCGGCATCGAGGTCGCCCGCAGCGAAGAGCGGATGGACTTCCTCCGGCGGCGGGTCGACTGGGCAACGTCGTACGGGCTTCCGAACCCACAGCTCCTTTCCCCGGCAGAGGTCGGCGAGCGACTCCCGCTGGTCGACGAAGCCGAAATCCTCGGCGGCTACTACTCGCCGACAGATGGCCGCGTCGACGGTATCAGCGCTCTCCAGTGGTACATGGAGGGGTCGACGGCGGCATTTCATGAGAACACCGAGGTCGTCGACCTCGACGTCTCCAGCGGCGAAGTGCAGGCCGTCGTCACCGACCGGGGCCGCATCGAGTGCGACCGCTGCGTGATGGCGACGAACAACTGGGGGTATCAGACGGGCCAACTGGCCGGCATCGACCTGCCCATCGCTCCCGTCGAACACCGGTACGTGGTCACGGAGCCGCTCGAAGCGCTCTCGAAGTTCGACAGTTCCGTCGGCGACAACACGACCGGGCTCGAGGTCCCCGGGAACCGCGACATCGCGGAGTACACGAGCGAAGGGCCGCGACTACCGGTCGGTCGCGACTAGGACAACTCGCTGTACTTCCGGACGCACGGCGACGCGCTCGGGTTGGGGTCGTACAACCACGAGTCGTTGTCGGTCGACCCCGGGGCGATGGGACGAACGACGAGCAGCGACAGGCCTCGGTCCGCGGGTTCGACGAGGAACACTGGACGGTGCCCACCCATCCCGATCGCGAGAAATCGGCAAAGCAGGCCTTCGACGAACTGCTGCCGGCGACCAACGACGTCGCCTACAAGGCCACCGAGAACGGCATCTTCGTGTTCACGCCCGACGGAATGCCGGCGGTCGGACCGACCGGGGCGGTCGACGGGCTCTGGAGCGCGCTGGCAATCTGGTGGACTCACTCCGGCGGCTACGGCCGCATCGTCGCCGAGTGGATGGAAGGCGGCGTCCCTCGACTTCCCTCGGGGCCCGTCGACACGGGCGGCATTCACGTTCAGCGGCGCCCCTCACGCCGGCGAGAAGGAGTACTTCGTCGACAAGGGCGCCAAGCGATACGAACAGGTGTACAGCATCGTCGAGCCGCGCTGGCAGCCCGACGAGCATCGGTCGCTACGGATCAGCCCGTTCCACCATCGACAGCAGGCCCTCGGCGCCGAGTTCGTCCAGAGCGGCGGCTGGGAGTCCGCACAGTGGTACGAGTACAACGAGGACCTCGTCGAGCGCTATGCCGACCAGATCCCCGGACAGAAGGGGTGGCAGAGCATCAATCGCTCGCCGATAGAGGCCGCCGAGCACCTCCGCACGCGCGAGGCCTGTCCATGTTCGACATGACGTCGTTCGCGTCCATCATGGTCGAGGGCGGCGACGCTGCCGACTTCCTCCAGCGGGTCTGTACCAACGATGTCGACTCCGACGTCGGACAGGTGCGGTACTCGTTGCTGCTGAACGAAGGCGGGGGCATCCTCGCAAACGTCACGGTCGTCCGACTGGCCGAGGACCGCTACATGGTCACGACCGGGGGCGGCAACTCGCCGCAGATACACGGCAACTGGCTACAACAGCACGCTCCGGAGACAGTCTCGGTGACCGTCCAGGAGGGTGCGAAGACGACGGTTGGGCTGTGGGGGCCGAACGCGCGGCTCTTGTTACAGCGGTGTACGGACGCCGACGTGTCCAACAGCGGCTTCCCGTACTTCCGTGCCAAGGAGCTATATGTCGGTGAGGTGCCAGTCCCCGCGCTGCGGGTGTCGTACGTCGGCGAGCTCGGCTGGGAGCTGTGGGCGCCCGTCGAGTACGGACAGCAGCTCTGGGACACTCTCTGGGAGGCCGGCCAAGACCTCGACGTCCGTCCGACGGGCGGCGGCGCGCTCAGTTCGATGCGCCTCGAAAAGGGGTACCGGCTGTGGGGGACCGACATCGACACCGACGTCAACCCCTTCGAAGCGGGACTGCCCTTCGCCGTCGACATGAAGACCGAGTTCATCGGCAAGGCGACGCTCGAAGACGCCAAAGCCGACGGCGTCGGCTCCCGCGCCACGCCGCTGACGCTCGATGAGTCGACCGACATCGTCCTCGCCGGGCGGCCGGTGCTGAAGGACGGTGACGCCGTCGGCTACGTACAGGCCGGGGGCTTTGGCTACTCAGTCGGTGAATCCATCGCCTACACCTACCTCCCGACCGAGTACGCCGAGGCGGGCACGTCGGTGCAGGTCCGTTGTGAGGGCGAGACCTACGACGCGACGGTCCGCGACGAACCGCTGTTCGACGCCGAGCGGAACAAACTCATCCGCTGATGACACACAAAACGGTATCAGGACAATGACGGCGACCGACTCGGACGACCTCCCGGTCACGTACGCCGACATCGAGCGGGCACACCAGCGGCTCGACGACGAGTCCGTCGTCAAGCGGACTCCGGTCGAACTGAGCACGTCGCTCGGCGAATTCGTCGACGCCGAGGTGTATCTCAAGATGGAACATCTCCAGTGGACCGGCTCGTTCAAGACGCGAGGCGCGTACAACAAGATCAGCCACGCGGTCGACCGCGGGGTCGAAGCCTTCGTCGCCGCCAGCGCGGGAAACCACGCTCAAGGGGTCGCGCTGTCGGCGTCGAAATGCGGCGCCGACTCGACGGTGTTCATGCCCGAGAACGCCCCGCAGACGAAAGTCGACGCCACGCGGGGCTACGGCGCGACCGTCGAGCTCGTCGGAAAGGACTTCCAGGAGACGATGACGCGGGCCAAGGAGGCCGTCGAGAACACCGACGCCGAGTTCGTCCACGCTTACGACGACCCCGAGATAATCGCCGGCCAGGGGACGCTGGGGGTCGAGATGTACGACGACTGTCCGGAAGTGGACACGGTCGTCGTCCCCATCGGCGGCGGCGGCATCATCAGCGGCATCTCGACCGCCATCAAGCACCTCTCGCCGGATACCCGCGTCGTGGGCGTCCAGGCCGCCAGCGCCGAGACGGTACACGAGAGCCTCGAAAAGGGGGCTCCGATCACGCTGGAGGCGGTGAACACCATCGCGGACGGGATCGCCACCGGCGGCATCTCCGAGACGACGCTGCGAATCATCGAAGCGAACGTTGACGAGGTGGTCACCGTCACTGACACCGAAATCGCGCGAGCCATCCTCGTCCTCATGGAGCGCGCCAAGCAGGTCGTCGAGGGAGCGGGTGCGGCGTCGGTCGCCGCCGTCCTCAGCGACGAAGTCGACGTCGCCGGGGAGACCGTGATGCCGGTGCTCTGTGGCGGCAACCTCGACATGACACAGCTTAGGGAGGTGTTGGTTCACGCGATGACCGAGCGCAAGCAGCTCCTCCGGCTTCGGGTGCGCATCGACGACCACCCGGGCGTGATGACGGAGATCTCGGGAATCATCGCCGACCAGGGAGCGAACATCCACGACGTCAGCCACGAGCGGTCGGTCGACGATCTCGACATCGGCGAGGCGTATCTCGTGTTCAACGTCGAGACCAGCGGCGCCGAACACGCCGATAGCATCGTCGAAGCAGTACGCGAGGCTGGATATCCGGTCGACGACATCGCCCGTCACGTCCGGTAGCGGTCGCCGGCTGGGGACCGAAGCGACGGTCGAACGACACGCTCCGATCTGGAAGGCGCGGTCCCGTGGAACAACGGAGAGACGGCCTGGGCGATCTTACCGACGGGCACCGACCTCCCGTCCGACTGTGACCCTACAGGGGTACTGTTCAGATAAGGGAGCAGCTTCACCCCGACGACATGGAGAGCCCCTCTTCAGTCCCAACCTGGTGTGGGTTGGTCGAACCTCCGTCGCGTATCTGAACACCACCCCCCGTGCGGGCGAAGTTATTTTTCGGTCGGTTTTGGATTGTATGTGAACGCACTTCATGTACGAACACGTGTTGTGCCGTACGACGGAAGCAAGGAGGCGAAGAAAGGGGCGACTCGCGGCCTGGAACTGGCGGCGTCCGTCGGGGCGACGGTCCACGGGCTCTACGTCATCGACCTCCCCGGCGCGCCGCGAGCGATGGCACTGCGCGGCGACGAGGAGGAACTGCGGATGGAGTACCGCGAGTACGCCCACGAGCAGCTCTCCGAGCTGGCCGACCTCGCGGCCGATCACGGCGTCGATTACGAACGCCATACGCGGAGTGGCTCGCTGAGCGACGAGATCGTCGACTTCGCCGAGGAAGAGGACGTGGATGCGATCGTCCTTGGATCGGCGTATCAAGGTAAGCTCGGAAACCTGCTCGGCGGCACGACGGACCGCGTCGTCCGCTCGACGACGGTGCCAAGCCGACGCTCGGACGGGTCAATGGCGAGAGTGATTCCGACTGTGCTGGCGCTGTTCGCGGCCGCGCTGATCGTCGCAGCGCTGCTGGCGATGGCGGTCGAAAGCCTGCGGATCGCCAGCGCGAGCTTCCTGAGCGCCAGCGTCGTCATCCACCTCCGTCAGACGCGATACGCCGGCCGGACGCCCTGAGCCGGCCGCGGTTCGGGGTGGTACTGTTCGGACAAGGAGGGGGTTGAACCGGTTCTGCATCGTTGACGTGGAAAACCCCGTTTCAGTCCCATCCCGTGTCAGTAGGCCGAGGCTGCACATTTGAACACCGCCTTCGGGATCGGGGAAACGATTTAATCCTGCGCCGGCCGGACGGAAGGGCGTGTTAGTGTTCGATGTCAGTGCCGCGCGCACAGGGGAACGGTCGACCGCGACGGCGACGTCGCTCAGCTCGTCCGGTCGACGCCGCTCGGCGGGGGTCGCTCGTGACGCCTGCTGAGGAGTCGCTCGAACGGTTCCTGTCCGGTGTCGCTTCCACACGTATCACGCCGAGCGCCGGCGCCGTCGTAGCGGTTACCGGCGCTCAGGCGGCCGCGCTCTGTGAGATGGTCTGCATTCACACCGACGCGACGGAGACGACTGCCCGGCTGACGGACGCGCGAGAGCGCCTCGGGGCATACCGGGAGTCACTCCTGCAGCTGGCAGCCGACGACGTCGCCGCGGTCGACGGGGTGCAGGCGACGTTCGACGGCGCCGCCGACGCGGAACCCGAACGGGCGGCTCTCCGTCGGGCGACGGCCGTCCCGCTCCAAATCACGGAGACGGCCCGGGACGTGGCCGAGGCGGCGGTAGTCGCAGGCGACGACGGTGCGGAGAGCGTCCGAACGGACGCGGTCGTCGGCGCGTACCTCGCGCGGGCCAGCGTCGCGTCGGGAGCGCAGATCGTCCGGTCGAACCTCGACATGTACGACGACGAATCGTTCGTGCGCGACGCTCGCGAGGCGGTCGACCGTGCCGAGTCCGATGCCGAGGAGGCGGTCGCCGCCGTCGTCGGATAGGTCGATCGCCCTCGATCGCGTCGGCGGCCGTCGACAGCTGCGTCTTCGTCCCGGACAGCAGCGTCGCCTCGCGCTTGCCCGAGGCGCCGTCTTTCGACCGGTAGACGGTGCCGCCGACGGCGGCGAGTCGCTGCTCGACGCGGTCGGCCTGATCGGGGAGTAGCGACGCCGACACGGTTTCGACGTCGACCTCGTCGGCCGAGTGGTCGGGGAACGGGGCGGCGGCGCCGTGGTCCGTCGGTGACCGGCCGCTCCGCTTGGGGACGACCTGCTCGGTCCACCGCGTCCGGGCCTCGGCGACGACGTAGAGCGACCCGGTGACGAGCACGAAATCGCCCGCGTCGGCAGCCCCGAGGGCTCGTTCGGTCGCCTCCGAGACCGAGTTGACGCGGTCGACGGCGTCGGCGTGGCCGTCGAAGGCGGCCGCCAGCGTCTCCGTCGACGCCGCTCGGTCGAGGGCCGGCCGGGTTACGAACGCGGTGTCGGCCGTCGGGAGCGCCGCTATCATCTCCTGGTAGTCCTTGTCCGCTATCGCCCCGAACACCACGTGGAGGTCGTCGTAGTCGAAGCGGTCCAGCGTCGCGCGCAGCGTCCGCATTGCCCCCGGGTTGTGCGAGCCGTCCAGCACCGTCGGAGGGGAGTCGGCGACGCGTTCGAACCGACCTGGAAGCGAGGTCCGACGGAGCCCCGTCGCCGCCGTCGCCGGGTCCACGTCCGCGACCCGTCGAGCGAGGGTCGCGGCGACGGCGGCGTCGGTCGCCTGGTGCTGGCCGGGGAGCTGGAGATTGGTTTCGAGCGCCCAGTCGGAGGCGGTGACGGCGATTTCGCTCTCGACGTCCGACCGCATCCCCGTCTCGACGGTGACGACGTCAGCGTCTGTCGGCCCGACGGTGACGACCTCGGTCTCCTCCCGAACGGCGGCGAAGGCCTCGCCGTCGGTGCCGGTCACCAGCGGACGGTCCGTCGGCGCCACCTGGGCCTTGTCGCGGGCGATCCCCACGACGGTCTCGCCGAGGGCGGCGCCGCCGGCGGCGGGCGCTCGCAGGTGCTCCCGATGGAGGACATCAA
>JBDGTQ010000038.1:0-16781 GCA_042216705.1 Halolamina sp.
GCATGGCGGCGATGGGGCTGAAGCCGGTCCCCGAGATACAGTTCTCGGGGTTCATGTACCCCGGCTTCGACCAGGTCGTCTCGCACATGTCCCGGTTCCGGACGCGGACCCGCGGGCGGTTCACGCTGCCGATGGTGTTGCGTGCACCCTTCGGCGGCGGCATCCGCGCCCCCGAGCACCACTCTGAGTCCAAGGAGCTGTTCTACGCCCACGAGGCCGGGTTGAAGGTCGTGATGCCGTCGACGCCGTACGACACCAAGGGGCTGCTCATTTCGGCGATTCGCGACCCCGACCCGGTCGTCTTCCTCGAACCGAAGCTCATCTACCGGGCGTTCCGCGAGGACGTGCCAGAGACGGACTACACCGTCCCTATCGGCGAGGCGGCGGTCCGTCGCGAGGGCTCGGACGTGTCAGTGTTCACCTACGGCGCGATGACCCGCGCGACCGTCGAGGCCGCCGAGAACCTCGCCGACGACGGCCTCGACGTCGAGGTCGTCGACCTGCGAACGGTGTCGCCGCTCGACAGGGAGGCCATCGTCGAGTCGTTCAAGAAGACCGGCCGCGCCGTCGTCGTCCACGAGGCCCCGCGTCGGGGCGGACTCGCCGGCGAAATCACGAGCATCATTCAGGAGGAGGCGCTGCTGTATCAGGAGGCCCCAGTCGGCCGCATCACCGGCTTCGACGTGCCGTATCCGCTGTACGCGCTTGAGGATTACTACCTCCCGAACGCGGCCCGGGTCGAAGCGGGCATCCTCGACGCGGTGGAGTTCTGATCCCATGACGGAGAAACAGTTCGAACTCCCGGACGTCGGCGAGGGCGTCGCCGAGGGGGAACTCGTCAACTGGGTCGTTGACGTCGGCGAGACCGTCACCGAGGACCAGGTCGTCGCCGAGGTCGAGACCGACAAGGCGCTCGTCGAGGTGCCGTCGCCGTACGACGGCACGGTCGCGGAACTGCACGCCGCGGAAGGCGAGATGGTCCCGGTCGGCGACGTCATCGTCACCTACGACCTCGACGACGGAGCCGGCAGCGACGACGAGGCGGCCGAGGGCGGCGCCGAGGCGACGGCGGACGACCGGACCGAGACCGCCTCGGCGACCGCGGAGTCGACCGACGGCGCCGCACAGGCCGCGGCCGCTGACGGCACCGACGAGGAGGTGCCCACCGCCGACGGTCGGACGTTCGCCCCGCCGTCGGCCCGCCGGATCGCCCGCGAACTCGGCGTCGACGTCGGCGCCGTCGACGGCTCCGGACCGGGCGGGCGCATCACCGAAGCCGACGTGCGAGCCCACGCCGAGAACGGGGCGACAGCGGAGGCCGACGCGGACGACGGCGGGCCGAAGCCAGTCGAGTTCACCGGCGACGACGCCGTCTCCGAGCGCACGAACGGGGAGACGACCGCCGGCGGAGCCGACGCGGTCGCGGAGGAGGCCGACGTCGAGCGCGCCGACCGGGACACCACGCTCGCGGCGCCGGCGACCCGCCGAGTCGCGGAGGAGGCCGGCGTCGACCTCGACGCCGTCCCGACCGACCGGAGCCGCGACGACGAGGCGTTCGTCACGGCCGAGCAGGTCCGGGGCTACGCCGAGGCCCAGCGGGCCGCTCGCGAACGCGAAGCGGCGGCCGCGACGGGCGGCGAGGCCGCAGCGGCGAGCGCCGAGCCGGAGCCGGCGACGACGACGGAGGCGGCCGCTGCCGCCGGCGACGACGTCGCCGAGACGCGGCCGTACCGGGGCATCCGTCAGACCATCGGCGAGCAGATGGCCGAATCGAAGTACACGGCGCCGCACGTCACCCACCACGACACGGTGACGATTCCGGCCCTCGTCGAGACCCGCGAGCGGCTGAAGACCGAGACGCCCGAGGACGTGCGCCTGACGTACATGCCGTTCGTGATGAAGGCCGTCGTCGCCGCCCTGGAGGAGTTCCCGATCCTCAACAGCCAGCTCCGCGAGGAGGAGGGCGAAATCGCCGTCAAAAGCGCGTACAACCTCGGCGTCGCCGTCGCGACCGACGCCGGGCTGATGGTGCCGGTCGTCGAGGACGTCGACCGGAAGGGGTTGGCCGAACTCGCCCGCGAGGTGAACGACCTGGCGAGTCGGGCTCGCTCTCGCGACCTCGCTCGCGAGGAGATGCAGGGCGGGACGTTCACCCTGACCAACTTCGGCGCCATCGGCGGCGAGTACGCCACGCCCATCATCAACTACCCCGAGACGGCGATTCTGGGGCTGGGCGCCATCGAGCAGCGGCCGGTCGTCGAGGACGGTGAGGTGGTCGCCCAGCACACCCTGCCGCTGTCGCTGTCCATCGACCACCGGGTCGTCGACGGCGCCGAGGCCGCGCAGTTCACGAACCGCGTCATGGAATACTTACGGACCCCGGAGCTACTGCTACTATAATGGTCGTCGGAGACATCTCGACAGGCACGGACGTACTGGTTATCGGGGCGGGACCGGGCGGCTACGTCGCCGCCATCCGCGCCGCGCAACACGACCTCGACGTGACGCTCGTCGAGAAGGACGCCTACGGGGGCACCTGTCTGAACACGGGCTGTATCCCCTCGAAGGCGCTCATCTCGGCGACGGACGTCGCCCACGAGGCCGGCAACGCCGAGGAGATGGGCATCTACGCCGACCCCGCGGTCGACATGGCGACGACCCAGGGGTGGAAAGACGGCGTCGTCGACCGGCTCACCGGCGGGGTGGAGAAGCTGTGCAAGGCCAACGGCGTCAATCTCGTCGAGGGCCAGGCTCGCTTCGACGGGCCGAACTCCGTCCGCGTCGCCCACGGCGGCGAGGGCCAGGGCAGCGAGTCCATCGAGTTCGAGCACGCGATCATCGCCACCGGCTCCCGGCCCATCCAGGTTCCCGGCTTCGAGTACGCCGACGACCCGGTGTGGTCCTCCGAGGACGCCCTCGCCGCCGACTCCGTGCCCGAGGAGCTGGTCGTCGTCGGCGCCGGCTACATCGGCATGGAGCTGTCGACGGTGTACGCCAAGCTCGGCGCGGACGTGACCGTCGTCGAGATGTTGGAGTCGGCGCTGCCGCTGTACGAGGACGACGTCGCCCGCGTCGTCCGCAAACGCGCCGAGGAGCTGGGCATCGAGTTCCACTTCGGCGAGGGGGCGAGCGGCTGGCACGAGACCGGCGACGGCATCGCCGTCACCACCGAGACCGAGGACGGCGAGGAGTCGACGTACGCCGCCGACAACGTCCTCGTCGCGGTCGGGCGCCAGCCGGTCACCGACACGCTCGATCTCGCCGAGGCCGGCGTCGAGCCCGACGAAGACGGGTTCGTCGCGACCGACGACCGCGGGCGCACCGAGGTCGAACACATCTACGCCATCGGCGACGTCGCCGGCGAGCCGATGCTCGCTCACAAGGCCAGCAAGGAGGGCGAGGTGGTCGCCGAACACGTCGCCGGCGAGCCGGCCGCTCTCGACTACCAGTCCGTCCCGGCCGCCGTGTTCACCGACCCCGAGATCGCCACCGTCGGCATGACCGAGGCCGAGGCCGAGGCGGCCGGCTTCGACCCGGTCGTCGGCGAGATGCCGTTCAACGCCTCCGGGCGGGCGCTAACCACCAACGAGCGCGAGGGGTTCGCCCGCATCGTCGCCGACGGCGACGCCGGCTTCGTCCTCGGCGCCCAGATCGTCGGCCCGGAGGCGTCCGAACTCGTCGCCGAGCCAGCCCTCGCGATCGAGATGGGGGCGACGCTGGAGGACCTCGGCGCGACGGTCCACACCCACCCGACGCTCGCTGAGGCGGTGATGGAGGCCGCCGAGAACGCCCGCGAACAGGCGATTCACACGCTGAACCGATAGGCAACTCACGCGTTCGCGTCGATTGGCGACTCCACCGCGTCGGGGGACGCCGAGGAGACACCGTCCGCCCGGCGACCGACGACCGGCGACCAGCGCCGTCCCCACAGAATCGGAAGCGACGTCGCGTATCCCTCGGCTTTTCCCCGTCGCCGTCGTGTACGATACAATGAGCGACGAACACGGCGGCTTCGAGACGGTCCGCGACAGCGTCGAGGGCCACTCGATGGCCGGTCTTCTGCGGTACTGCGTTCCCTACTGGCTCCGCCTGACGGTCGGGCTGGTCGCGGCGATGGCGACGCGGGCCTCCCGGCTCGTCCCGCCGGTCGTCGTCGCCGCCGCCATCAATCGGGTGGTCACCGGTCGCGGCGACCCCGGGCTGCTGACGCGGTTCGGCTTCCTGCCGACGGGGGACATCACCGGCGAGGCGGCGCGAATCGCCTTCCTGCGACAGCTCGTGCTCATCGCGGCCGTCGCCTACGTCGTCCGGTCGGTGACGCGGTTCGCCTCGCGGTACCTCTTCCAGTCGACCGCACAGAAGGTCCAGCGCGACCTCCGCAACGACACGTACGACCACATGCAACGGCTGTCGCTGTCTTTCTTCGCCAACCACCAGACCGGCGCGATGATGTCGGTGCTGAACCAGGACGTGAACCGCCTGGAGCAGTTCCTCAACACCGAAATTCGCCAGGCGATCCGCGTCGTCGCCACGGTGGGCGGCATCGCGGCCGTGATGTTCGCGTACTCGCCGAAGCTGGCGGCCATCGCGCTGGCGCCGGTGCCGGTCATCGGCGTCGCCTCCGGGAAGTTCCTCGGCTGGATCGAGCCGCGGTACCGCGGCATCCGCGAGACGGTCTCCCGGCTGAACAGCCGCCTGGAGAACAACCTCGGCGGCGCCCGCGTCATCAAGACGTTCAACCGCTACGACTTCGAGCTGTCGCGGGTCGCCGACCAGAGCGAGCAGTACCACGACGAGAAGGTCGGCGCCATCCGCATCCGACGGGGCTTCTTCTCGGCGCTGCGGATGGTCACCGGCGTCGTGTTCGTGGCGATGCTGTGGGTCGCCGGCAGCGACTTTATCGTCGGCCGCGAGGCGGCGCTGGGCGCCGGCGGCATCGCGCTGTTTTTCATGCTGTTGCGCCGGCTGTACGCCCCGATGCGCCGGGTCGGCAAGACGGCGAACAAGTACCAGCTGGCGAAGTCCTCCGCCGAGCGCGTCTTCGGGATTCTGGGCCACGAGCCCGCGGTGTCGACGCCGGCCGACCCCTACGACCCCGATTCGGTCGCCGGCGACGTGACCTACGACGACGTGACGTTCAGCTACGACGGCGAGGAGGTCGTCCTCGACGGCGTCGACCTCGACGTCGACCCCGGCGAGACGGTCGGGCTCGCCGGCCCGACCGGCGCGGGGAAATCGACGCTGTTGAAGCTGCTGCCGCGGTTCTACGACGTCGCCCCCAACGGCGACGACGCGCCGGCCGCGAACGACGGGGCGGTCCGCGTCGACGGCGTTCCCGTCGAGGAGTGGGACCTGACGACGCTCCGGGAGCACATCGGCATCGTCGAGCAGACCCCCTACATGTTCTCGGGGACCGCCGAGGAGAACATCGCCTACGGCGACCTCTCGGCGCTGTCGGACGACGGCGTCGACGAGCGGGTCGTCGAGGCCGCCAAGGCCGCCGAGGCCCACGACTTCATCACCGACCTCCCGGACGGCTACGACACCCAGATCGGCGAGCGCGGGGTGAAGCTCTCCGGCGGTCAGCGTCAGCGCCTGGCCATCGCCCGCGCACTGCTGAACGACCCCGCGGTCGTCGTGTTCGACGAGGCGACCTCTGACGTGGACACCGAGACCGAAGAGCAGATTCAGGAGAGCCTCGACCGACTGACGGCCGACCGCACGGCGTTCGTCATCGCCCACCGACTGTCGACGCTGCGGGACGCCGACACCATCGTCGTGCTGGACGACGGCGACGTCGCCGAGCAGGGCAGCCACGAGGAGCTGGTCGCCGAGGGCGGGCAGTACGCCGACCTCTGGGCCTCCCAGTCCGGCGAGGACGACGAGGAGGGGGTCGTGTTGGCTGGCGACGACTGACACCGCCCGTCGGGAGACGCTCCAGTATCGCTTCGGAACGGCTTTGGGCCTCGCAGCCACAGTCCCGCCTGAATGAAGGTATTCGGCTCCAGCGGCACGCGCGGGGTCGCCGGGGAGCAGCTCACTCCGGCGTTCGTCCTGCGGGTCGCCAAGGCCGCCGGGACGGTGTGGGACGCCGACCGGGTCGCCGTCGCTCGCGACACGCGGACCACCGGGGAGACGTTCGCCGACGCCGCCAGCGCGGGGCTCACCGCCGTCGGCGTCGACGTCGACCGCCTCGGCGTCGCGCCCACGCCGGCGGCCGTCCGCTACGCCGACGAGGCGGCCATCCCGGCGGTGGTCATCACCGCCTCGCACAACCCGCCGGAGTACAACGGGGTCAAGCTGGTCGGCGCCGACGGCGTCGAACTCCCGGTCGACGCCCTCGAACGCGTCGAGGAGTGCCTGCTCGCCGAGGCGTTCGACGTCGCCGGCTGGGACGCCGTCGGCCGCAGCGAGCGGGTCGACGGAGCCAACGCGGCGTACGTCGACGACCTGCTGGCCGCCGTCGACCGGGAGGCGGTCGCGGCGGCCGACTTGACGGTCGCGCTCGACCCCGGCCACGGCGCGGGGGCGCTCACCTCGCCGGCGTTCTATCGCCGGCTGGGCTGTGAGGTCGTCACGGTCCACGCACAGCCGGACGGCCACTTCCCGGGTCGGAACCCCGAGCCGGTCGCCGACAACCTCGGCGACCTCGGCGACCTCGTACGGGCGGCCGACGCCGACGTCGGCATCGCCCACGACGGCGACGCCGACCGCGCCATCTTCTTCGACGAGCGCGGCGAGTACGTCGAGGGCGACGCCTCCCTCGCCGCGCTGGCGGCCGAGGCGCTCGACGGCGGCGACACCACGGTCGCGGCGGTCAACGTCTCTCAGCGACTGGTCGACGTCTGCGAGGAGACCGGGGCGACCCTGGAACTGACTCCCATCGGCTCGACGAACCTCATCACCCGGATCCGGGAGCTGTGGGCCGAAGGCGAGAGCGTGCCCGTCGCCGGCGAGGGCAACGGCGGCATCTTCTACCCCGACTACCGCCTCGTCCGCGACGGCGCCTTCGTCGGCGCGAAGTTCCTCGAACTGCTGGGTGACCGCCCCGCCAGCGAGGTCGTGGCGCCGTACACCGACTACGCGAACGTTCGGCACAACGTCGGCTACGACGAGGAGGGCGAACTCGACGCGATGCTCGGCGCCGCGGAGGCGTTCGCCCGCGAGGCCGACGCCGAGCCCGACACCACCGACGGCTACCGCCTCGACTACGGCGACGCGTGGGTGCTCGTCCGGCCGTCCGGCACCGAGCCGAAGGTCCGGGTGTACGCCGAGGCCAGCGACGCCGACCGCGCCCGCGACCTCGCCGACCGCGCCCGCGAGAGGCTGCTCGCGGCGCGGGACTGACGAGAGCCGCTCTCTCATCCGACCACGACCTGTCGTACCCCGGGTAGCTTTCAGCAGGGACTGCCAACGCGTCTCCATGCAGGTCCGGCCGGTCGCCACCCTCCGGGAGTACCGGGCCGCGATGGCCGTCAACGCCGTTGCCTGGCGCGACGCTTACGCCGACCTCCTCCCCGCGGAGGCGTTCAGCGACCTCGGCGTCCCCGACGCGCCGACGCTCCGGGACCGGTACGAGACGGCGACCGCCGACGGCGGCGTCTTCCTCGTCGCCGTCGCCGACGACGCTCCTGTGGTGTCCGACGTCGCCGACGACGACGCCGTCGCCGACACCGGCGTCGTCGGGTTCGCGGCGTTCGTCTGGGACCCCGAGGCGACGAAGGCGTTCGTCGGCGACGCCGCCGCCGGGCTCCGCGCCATCTACGTCCTCCCGGACCGCCAGGGCGACGGCGTCGGCACGGCGTTGCTGGCGGCCGGCACGGACCGCCTGCCCCCGGACCGCGAGCGCGTCGCTCTGGAGGTGTTCGCCGCCAACGACGACGCCCGCGGCTTCTACGAGGCCCGGGGCTTCGAGCGCGTCGGCGCCTCGACGTTCACCGTCGCCGGCGACGACTACGAGACGGCGGTGTACGCCCGCGGGACCGATTGAGCCGAGACCAGAGACGACCGCGCCCTCTCTCGACCGGCCGTCAGTCCTCGTCGTACACCTCGTCGGGGTCGAACACCAACTCGCCGACGTGGTCGCCGTCGACGGTACGGTGGAAACAGGAGTGGTGACCGGTGTGACAGGCGCCGCCGTCCTGTTCGACCACGTACAGCAGCGCGTCGGCGTCGCAGTCGACCCGGATTTCCTCGACCGCCTGGGTGTGACTACTGCTGGCGCCTTTCTCCCACAGCGCTTCCCGCGACCGTGAGTAGTAGTGTGCACGGCCGGTTTCTCGGGTCCGGGCCAGCGCCTCCCGGTCGACGTACGCCAGCATGAGCACCTCGCCGGTGTCGGCATCCTGTGCGACCGCCGGGACGAGCCCGTTGTCGCCGAAGTCGACGTCTATCGCCGTGTCGCCGTCCATGCCCGGATCCAGGCCGGGGCGGCTGTTATGGGTTCCGTCACGGCCGCTCGACTGCCGGAGCGCGTTGCCGCCGCCGGCGACCGGGTGACTGCGCCGGCGCGAGTCGGCGTCGCCCGCCTCAGCCGAGGCCGGCGGCCGACAGCAGCGCGAACAGCACGTCGCCGGCGGTCAGCGCGACGACCAGGCCCAGGAACAGCGGGACGACGAACGGCAACCCGGGCGAGACCCACACCCGGTCGGCGGCGACGACCGTCTCCAGCCCCTCCCGCAGCGTCTCGGGGTCGGTGCCGTAGGCGCTGCCGTCTATCTCGTCGAGGAACCGCTCGGCGGCCCAGGGGTCGTCGACGCCGGCGGCGTCCGGGTCGCGGTCCGGGCCGGCGACCCCTCGGTCGTCACCGTCCGGAACCCCGCCGTCCGTCTCGGCACCCGCGGTCGCGTCGGCCCCGTCGCCGCCGGCGGAGACGGCGGTCACGGCGCCGTCGGTCGGTGGATGCGTCTCGGCCACGCCGGCGGGGTCGCGGTGACCGGCGGGGTCCGCTCGGACGGCCGACAGCGTCGTCCCGCGCCAGCGGAGGTACATCCGCAGCGCGTCGAGGTCGAGTCCGCCGCGAGTGAGCCCCTCGCGGTCCTCGAACAGCCGGCCGTGGACGGTCGGGAGGTCGTCGACGGCGACGACCCGAGCGACCGCCATCGCCGGCGAGATCCGACCGGCGACGGCGTTGCGCGCCGCCAGCGCGAGCGGGAAGGCGGCGCCGACGAGGACCGCGTCGGTGAGCACGGTCAGCGAGAACACCCCCAGCGTCGTCTCGACGACCGGCAGCGCGGGCAGCCCGGGGACGAAGTACACCGGATACGTGGGGACGAGCACCGCCAGGACGATGACGGCCTTGGCGTCGGCGCCGCCGAAGGCGCCGAGGCGCCAGAACAGGTACCCCAGCGGCGCGACGAACAGCAGGCTCGCGCCCAGCCGAATCAGGAACAGTCGGTCACCGACGCCGGCAAGCGGCCAGTGGGCGGCGACCTCCAGGGCGAGCGCGAGGACGCCGACCGCGAGCAGCGGCGGCCACAGCCGATTGGGTACCCGCCGGGTCCGCACGTCCCGGTAGCCGGCCCAGGCGAACGCCGGAACCGCGACCAGACGCAGCAGGTCCGCGAGCGCGTGGTTCCAGGCGGTGACCGCGGCCTCGACGACCGCGACCACGACCCCGACGGCAGCGCCGAACATATCGGGTGAGGGCGGCCGGAGAGATTGAAACTTTGGGACCGTCGGTGGCCGAGTGCTGTCCGCGTGAGTGCGAGCGACGGCGCCGAGGCTGTCGAGTCGGCGACAGCGGAGACGGAAAGCGAACCGCCTCGTCGGTGTGGCGTCGAGTGAAACCCGCCGAGTCAGATGACGCGGTTCTGCAGGTAGTCGAGGTGCTTGGCGTTGTAGACGATTTTGACCTCGTCGGCGTCGGGCGAGCCGATGCAGGTCAACCGGACGTTCTTCTCTTCGACCTCCTCGTCGGAGAGAATCTGCTGCATGTCCATGTCGATTTCGCCTTCCTTGACGATAGCCGCGCAGTTCGCACAGGCACCGGCGCGACAGGAGAACGGCCAGTCGTACCCCTGAGCTTCGGCAGCCTCCAGGATGTACTCGCCTTGGTTGACCTCCAGACTGCCGTAGTCCTCGTCGCCGAGGTCGGCGTCAGCGGCCTTCTCGAAGAGGTCGTCGTCGTCCATCTCCCAGCCGTGGTCGTCGAGGACTTCGTAGTTGAGGTATTCGACGGTAGGCATCAATGGTAGTTCGGTGGCCACGTCATAATGCTTTGTGGTTCGCGTTGAAAATCTGCCGCTGTCAGGGGTTTAGGCCCGCCAAAAACGGCGGAATAGACGACTCCGCTCGCGGCTGCGGTTATAAATCCGACGCCGGCTTCGACGGCTACTTTGGACCGCCACGAGAAGCAGCGGGCATGAACCACTTCCCTGAGTTCGAGGTCGTCCCTGCGGTCGACATGCAGGACGGCGAGGTCGTCCAGCTCGTCCAGGGCGAGCGCGGGACGGAAACGCGCTACGGCGACCCGGTCGAGGCCGCTCGACAGTGGGTCGACGCCGGCGCTCGGTCGCTGCATCTCGTCGACCTCGACGGCGCGTTCGACGGCGAACGAGCGAACGCCGACGCGGTCGAGGCCGTGCTCGACGCCGTCGACGTGCCGGTCCAGCTCGGCGGCGGCATCCGCGCCGTCGACGACGCCGTCGACCTGCTCGACCGCGGCGTCGAGCGGGTCATCCTCGGCACTGCCGCCGTCGAGAATCCCGATGTCGTCGCCGAAATCACCGAGCGACGCCCCGACAGCGTGCTGGTGAGCCTGGACGCCAGGGACGGCGAGGTCGTCGTCGACGGCTGGACCGAGGGGACCGGACTCGACCCCGCGGCGGCAGCGGAACGCTACGCCGACCTCGGCGCCGCCGGCGTCCTGTTCACCGACGTCGACGTAGAGGGCCAGTTGGCCGGCGTCCGAACCGACGAAGTCGAGCGCGTGGTCGAGGCCGTCGACGTGCCGGTTGTCGCCAGCGGCGGCGTCGCCTCCCTCGACGACGTGCGGGCGCTCCAGGAGGCCGGCGCGGCGGCCGTCGTCGTCGGGACGGCGCTGTACGAGGGGGCGTTCACGCTGTCGGCGGCGGTCGACGCCGTCGCCGAGTGAGGCGGGCGCGGGGGGCGTCGACGGAGTCACGTCGCTTGAACGCCGCAATGGTCAAACCCCAGGGCCTCGACGGTGGAGACATGAGCGAGGACGGCCGAACGGCGACGGTTCGGCGCGACACCGCCGAGACGACCGTGGAGGTGACGCTCGCGGTCGCCGGCGACGGCGACGCCGACGTGGACACCGGCGTCGGCTTCTTCGACCACATGCTGGAGAGCTTCGCCAAACACGGGCTGTTCGACCTGACGGTCGACTGCGACGGTGACCTCGGCGTCGACGATCACCACACCGTCGAGGACGTGGCCATCGTCGTCGGCGAGGCGTTCGACGAGGCGCTGGGCGACCGGGCCGGCATCCGGCGGTACGCCGACCGACGAGTGCCGCTGGACGAGGCCGTCGCCGCCGTCGTCGTCGACGTTTCCGGGCGGCCGTACGTCGCCGTCGACGCCGAGTTCTCACAGCCGACCGTCGGGGAGTTCACCGCCGACATGGCTCGGCACTTCGTGCGGTCGCTGGCGGTCAACGCAGAACTGACGCTGCACGCCGAAGTCGAGCGCGGCGAGAACGCCCACCACGAGGTCGAGGCGCTGTTCAAGGCGCTAGCGCGGGCGCTCGACGACGCCACCCAGCTGGACGAGCGCCGGGCCGGCGACACGCCGAGCACGAAGGGCGAACTGTAGCTACGGGCGACGAACCTGGTCGCCGTCGACGACGAGGTCGCCGGCGGCTTCGGCGTGTGACAGCACCGCGTTCAGTTCCGCCTCCGTCACGTCGTAGGCGTTGCGCGCGACGACGGCGACTTCCTCGCGGTCGACCGGGAACTGGCGGTTCGAGAGCAGCCGCATCACCGTCCGGTAGTGGTCCGGGGTGGCGTCTGCGGCGTCCCTACTTCCGTCTCGTGGTCCGTTCCCGGCCTCGCTCTCGCCGCCGTCTCCGTCGCCTCCCTCGTCGGCGGCGACGCCGGGGTTGGCCGACGGGATGGTGACGCCCTGCGCGTCGGCGGCGGGGTCGTCGCCGGTCGGTGCGTCGGCGGTCGGCCCCGCGTCCGGGAGGTCGTCGCCGTCGTCGTCCCCGCCGACCGCTTCGTCCAGTCGGTCGGCCAGCGGACGCACGACCCGAGTGAGCTTCATCCGGCAGTCCGAACAGAGGACGACTCGTCGCTGGTCGGCCCCGGCGCGGACGTACCGGTCCGGAACCACCGCGTACTCGCCGAGGTCGTCGGGGGCGCCACAGAAGTAACAGGCGTCGAGGTCGGCCATACGTCGACTCTCGTGGGGATCGATGTTGAAGCTGTCGCGGCGCGGTCCGGGTCGGGGGTCGGTCCATCGAGGATTTATGCGGCGTCGCCGTCGAGTGCGACAGACGAGATGTTCGACGAAATCATGGAGAAGTTCGAGGGGTCGCCGAGCCGACAGGCGGTCATCCGACTGCTCCTCGAACGCGGCTTCTCGGTGAACGACGACGGGCGGGTGGTCTCCGGCGGCATCGAAATCCCGGACACGAGCATCGCCCGCGAGCTCGACGTCGACCGGCGGGTGGTCGACTCCACGACCGACGCCATCCTCGACGACCCGGAGCTGCGGCGCATCTTCCAGAACATCACCGCCGTCCCGAGCCTGATGGACCTCGCGCCGGTGCTCGACCTCACGGTGTTGACCGTCGAGGTCGGCGACCCCGAGGAGCCGGGCATCGTCGCCGAAATCACGTCGCTGCTGGCGGCCGAGGACATCCCGCTGCGGCAGGTGCTCAGCGACGACCCCGAGTTCGCCGACGGGGCGAAGCTGTACGTCATCACCGACGAACCCATTCCCGGCGACTGCATCGTCGACGTTCGCAACCTGGAGTACGTCCGCAGGGTCGAGTTCTGACCCCGCCGGACCGCCCGGCTGAAGTGCCCTCGTCGCCAACGCTCGCCCGATGGACGAGGACACCGAAACGGTCGTCCGCCTGGTCGCGGTCCAGGGCGCCGTCGTCGCCGCCGTCATCCACCTCACCGTCGGCGCCCCGCGGCTCCTGCAGTACCTCCGGGCCTGGCTGTTCAACGACCCCCGGCCGTACCTGTTCGTCCCCTCGGGGCTGGTCCTGCTGGTCGTCGCCGCCGCCGTCTGGCAGGGTCGCCGCGTCCGGCCGGCCGCCGGCGTCGGGCTCCTCCTTTCGGCCAGCTACATGACCGGCTACGCCTGGTGGCATCTCTCCGGCCACGGCGACAACGCCCCGAGCCACGAGGTAACCGACCCCGTCGGCGAGGTGGCCGGCCACCTGCTCGCGGACCCGCTGGCGCTGGTCGCGTTCGTCGCCGAGGCAACCGCCGTCGCCGGGTTCGCCGCGCTGCTGGTCGCCGTCGAGCGCGCCGACGTCGACGCCGACGCCAGCGCCGATGCGGACGCGGACGCCGCCCCGGGCCGGGTCAACCGCGGCGACGACGAGGCGACCGCGACGGTCGAGGACGCTCCCGAGTAAGCGGCGAGAGCGACCCCAAGGAGTTCCTCGTCGAGCCGCCGTCCAGCGACCTCGCCGCGAGCGACACGCCCTTGCCCGTGCCGCCGCGAGCGTCGTGTATGGAGCCGTTCGACACCGTCGCCGGCCGCGGCCGGGCCAGCTTCGAGATTCGCGGCTCGGAGTTCATCGGCCGCGTCGCCCCGGCCGACTCCGTCGCCGCCGCCGAGGCGTTCGTCGCGGAGGTACGGGAGGCTCACGCCGACGCGACTCACAACGTGCCGGCATACCGGGTGCCGGCCGACGGCGCGACCGCCGGCGACGCCCCCGCGGCGGTCGACGCCCCCGCCGCCGAGCGACCGATGCTCCGGGAGTACGGCGACGATGACGGCGAACCCTCGGGGTCGGCGGGCGACCCGGCGCTGAACGTCCTCCAGCAGCGCGGGCTCCGGAACGTCGTCGCCGTCGTCACCCGCTACTACGGCGGAACGAACCTCGGCGTCGGCGGGCTCGCCCGTGCCTACGCCCGCGGCGTCCAGGACGCCGTCGCCGACGCCGGGGTCACCCGCCGCCGTCCCCGAGAGACGGTCGTCGCGGCCGTCGAGTACGACGACTCCGGCGACGTGCGCGCCGTCCTCGAAAGCGAGGGGGTCGACTTCGACGCCGAGTACGCGACCGAGGTGACCTTCGAGGTGCGGGTGCCGGCCGACCGGGCGAGGCCGCTCCGGGACCGCCTGCGCAGCGCTACCAGCGGGCGCGTCGACCTCGGCTGAGGGGCCGGCCGCGGGCGCCCGAACGGAGAGAGCCGGACAGAGGCGGCAGGCCGCCCCGACTCCGGTACCCTTTCGGCCTGGACGCTCGGGGTGTCGGTATGGACCGGCTCGCAGCCGCCGACTACCACGACATCGCAAAGCCCGTCTCGCCGCGACTCTCTCCGGACGGCGAGACCGTCGCGTTCGTCCGGAAGATCCCCGACGACGAGGACTCCTACGCCGCCACCGTCCACCTCGTCTCGGCCGACGGGAGCGAGCCGCCGCGGCAGTTCACGGTCGCCGAGGGCGTCGACAGCCAGCCCCGGTGGTCGCCCTCCGGCGACCGCATCGCCTTCGTCTCCACCCGCGGCGCCGACGCCGACCGTCCTCAGCTGTGGGTCGTTCCCGTCGCCGGCGGCGAGGCCCGCCGCGTCACGGCCGTTCCCGGCGGCGTCTCCGATATCGCCTGGAGTCCCGACGGCACCCGGATCGCCTTCGTCCAGTCGACGACCGCCGACGAGCGCGAGGACGGACTGGACGCCTCCATCGCCGACGAAGAGGAGTACGAACGCGAGACGCCCGACCCCCGGGTCGTCGACCGCACGGTGTACCGGACCGCCGAGACGTACTTCGACGGCACCCGCTCGCACGTCTACCTCGCCCACCTCGGCGACGGCATCGCCGACTACGAGGCCGTCGCGGTCGAGCGCCTGACAGACGGCGACATCGACCACCAGAGTCCGACCTGGAGCGACGACGCCACGCTCTACTACGCGGCCGACGATGTCGGACCGGACCCCGACGACTCTGTGCGGTACTCCATCCACGCCCACGACACCGACGCCGACGAGGCCGAGCAGGTCCACGAAACCAGCGGCTGGGGCGCCGGGCTGGCCGCCACCGGCGACGACCGGGTCGCCTTCCTCTACTCCGAGGCCGAGCAGTCCTCCATCCAGCCGACCGAGCTGAAGGTGCTCGACGTCGCCGCCGACGCCGTCCACCACGTCACCGCCGACCTCGACCGCTCGCTGGGGTACGAGGCGGCGCCGCAGTGGACGCCCGACGAGGAGCGGGTCGTCTTCTCGACGCCCGATGCGGGCAAGACCAGCCTCTGGTCGGCCCCCGGCGACGCCGGCGAGGCCCCGCGGCGGCTGGTCCGACCGGGTCACGTCTCCGCCGGCCACGTCCGCGACGACCGGATCGTCCTCGCCGTCTCGGAGTGGGATCACCCCGGCGACGTGTTCGTCGGCTCGCGCGAGCCGGCCGCCGACCCCGGTCTCGACGGCGACGGGGTCGCCCGCGAGTCGCTGACCCGGCTAACCGAACTCAACGCCGACTGGCTCGACGACGTGGCGGTCCAGCAGCCCGAGTCGCTCACCGTCGAGTCCGAGCAGGGGGAGGTCCAGGGATGGGTGCTCACGCCGCCGGAGTTCGACCCCGAGGAGTCCCATCCGATGGTCGTCGAGGTCCACGGCGGGCCCCACGCGATGTGGTCGACCGCGGGGACGATGTGGCACGAGTTCCAGACGCTCGCGGCCCGGGGGTACGTCGTCTTCTGGTCGAACCCCCGCGGGTCGACCGGCTACGGCGAGGCGTACATGCAGGCCATCGAGCGCGACTGGGGCGAGGTGACGCTCACCGACGTGATGGCCGGCGTCCGCGAGGTCGCCGCCCGCGACGGCGTCGACGAGGACCAGGTGTTCCTCACCGGCGGCTCCTTCGGCGGCTTCATGACCGCCTGGGCGGTCGGACAGACCGACTACTTCGCCGGCGCGGTCGCCCAGCGCGGCGTGTACGACCTCACCGGCTTCTACGGCTCGACCGACTGGGCGTACAAGCTCGTCGAGGGCGACTTCGACACGACGCCGTGGGCGGAGCCGGAGTTCCTCTGGGAGCGGTCCCCGACGGGCCACGCCCACGAGGTCGACACGCCGACGCTGCTCATCCACTCCGACGACGACTACCGGACGCCGGACTGCACCGCCGAGCTCTATCACCGTCTCCTGCGAAAACACGGCGTCGAGACGCGGCTCGTCCGCTACCCCCGCGAGGGCCACGAGCTGTCGCGGTCGGGCGAACCCACCCACGTCGTCGACCGCATCGAGCGCATCGCCCGCTGGTTCGACGGCTACTCCGAGTTCCACGACGCGCCGAAGGCCATCGAACGCGACCGCGGCGACGGGCTCTCTGCCGGCGAGGACGAGGGCGAGAGCGAGGACGAAAGCGAACCCGAAGACGGAGACAGCGCCGACTGAGACGACGCGGGACCGCTCGGGACCGCTCTGGAGCCCTCGGGACCGTTCGGGACCGCTCCGGACCGGTCGAGTGCGCTCACCCGGTGCGGTTCGGGTGGATGTTGTCCCCGCTGTGGTCGCCCGAAGGCGCCGGATGTTCGACCCGAAAGGAGGGGGTTACGTGGACGTCGCGGGGGTGTCGCGACGAATCGCGGGGGTGTCGCGACGAATCGCGGGGGCGACGCTCGCCGTCGCCCGGGTCGG
>JBDGTQ010000046.1:0-15399 GCA_042216705.1 Halolamina sp.
GCCTCCACGAGATCGAAAACGAGATCACCGGCGAGACCACCGCCGCCTTCGAGCCGGCCATCGACTACCTCGTCACCAAGGTGCCCCGCTGGCCCAAGGACAAGTTCCGCGACGTGGAGTTCGACCTCGGTCCCGGCATGAAGTCGACCGGGGAGGCGATGGCCATCGGCCGCACCTTCGAGGAGAGTCTGCTGAAAGCCCTGCGGAGCTCGGAGTACGACCCTGCCGTCGAGTGGGTCACGGTGAGCGACGCCGAACTCGACGCCGACTACCTGGAGACGCCGACCCCAGACCGGCCGTACGCGATGTTCGAGGCGTTCCGCCGCGGCTACACCGTCGAGGAGGTCGTCGAACTCACCGACATCGAGGAGTGGTACGTCGAGCGCTACGCCCGGATCGTCGCCGCCGCCGAGGACGCCCTCGCCGGCGAGTTCACGCCCGCGGCGGTCGCCGGCTTCACCGACCACGAAATCGCCGCCATCGCCGGCGACGACTTCGCCGACCGCAACCCCTCCTGGGAGGCAGCCGTCGAGGGCGACACCGCGGCCGACCCCGACGACTCGGCGGCGGTCGCCGACGGCGGCGACGACGGCGGCGCGGTGGCTCGGGAGAGCGCCGACCCTGACGCCGACGCCGAGGTCGACGTCGAGACCCACACCGACGGCGGCGCCGACCCGCCGGCCGTCGAGGCGGTCGTCGAGGAGACGCCCGGGCGCTCGTTCAAGCAGGTCGACACCTGCGCCGGCGAGTTCGAGGCGACGACGCCGTACTACTACTCCGCCCGGCGACCCGAGTGGGCCGACGACGCCGACGGCATCGAGGCCGACGAGGTGCGCGTCGACCCCGACGTCGAGAGCGTCGTCGTCGTCGGCGGCGGCCCGATTCGCATCGGCCAGGGCGTCGAGTTCGACTACTGCGCGGTGCACGCGGTTCGGGCGCTGGAGGAACTGGGCATCGACGCCCACGTCGTCAACAACAACCCCGAGACGGTGTCGACGGACTACGACACCTCCGACGGGCTGTTCTTCGAGCCGCTGACCGCCGAGGAGATCGCCGACGTGGTCGAGACCACCGGCGCCGACGGCGTGATGGTCCAGTTCGGCGGCGGCACCTCCGTGGCGGTCGGCGACCCGCTGGCGGCCGAACTCGACCGCCGCGACCTGGACTGCGAAATCGTCGGCACCCCGGTCGAGGCGATGGACCTCGCGGAGGACCGCGACCGGTTCAACCGGCTGCTTGACGACCGCGACATCGCCCAGCCGGCCGGCGGCTCCGCGACCAGCGAGGCCGAGGCGCTGGAGCTGGCTCGGGACGTCGGCTACCCCGTCCTCGTCCGGCCTTCCTACGTCCTCGGCGGCCGGGCGATGGAGATCGTCCACGACGACGACGAGCTCCGGGAGTACATCGAGGAGGCGGTTCGCGTCTCCCCCGATAAGCCGGTGCTGGTCGACGAGTTCCTCGCCGACGCCGTCGAACTCGACGTCGACGCCGTCAGCGACGGCGAAGACGTGCTCATCGGCGGCGTGATGGAACACGTCGAGAGTGCTGGCGTCCACTCCGGCGACTCCGCCTGCGTCATCCCGACGCGGTCGCTCGCCGCGGACACCCTCGCCCGCGTCCGGGAGGTCGTCGAGGAGATCGCGACCGCCCTCGACACCGTGGGCCTGCTGAACGTCCAGTTGGCGGTCCAGGACGGCACCGTCTACGTGCTCGAAGCCAACCCGCGCTCCTCGCGGACGGTCCCGTTCGTCTCGAAGGCGACGGGCGTCCCCATCGCCAAGCTCGCGGCGAAGGCCATGGCCGGCGCGGACCTGGCCGACCTCGACGCGACCGAGCAGGTGCCCGAGGCGTACTCCGTCAAGGAGGTCGTGCTCCCGTTCGACCGCCTGCCGGGCAGCGACCCGCGGCTCGGCCCGGAGATGAAATCTACCGGCGAGGTGATGGGCACCAGCCACGACTTCGGCGTCGCCTACGACAAGGCCCAGTCCGCGGCGAACGACGCGCTGCCCGAGGCCGGCACCGTCGTCGTCGACCAGTCCGCGGGCCCGTTCGCCCGCTCCGACACCGACTTCCTCGCGGCGTTCGACGGCCACCTCGACGCCGTCGCGGCCGAGGCGGTCGACGACCTCGCGGGCGCGCTCACCGGCGACGAGATAGACCTGCTCGTCTCCGCCGACCGCGACGCGCTGACGACCGCCGTCGAGGAGGACGTACCGTACCTCTCGACGCCGGCCTCGGCGGAGGCGTCGCTGACGGCGCTCGACGCCCCGGACCGCCTCGACGTGGCGCCGGTCTCTGAGCGGCCGACCGTCGAGGACGAGTGGGGCTGAGGCTCAGTCTTAGGCTCAGATTTCCCTCGACGCCCTCGGTGACGACACGCCCCCCCAGCGTCGGCGAAATCGACGGCAGGTCTGCGTCCGTCGGCTCTCGCTCGTCACTCCAGCTTCCCGAGCGCCTCGAAGAAATCCCCCTCGGGGCCGGCGATGCGGACCGGCGGCTCCGCGCGCTCGACGGTCACCTCCGCCGGCGTCTCCAGCCGGCGGTCCTCGCGACCGTCGGCGACGACGACCGCCTCGGGCGCGTCGGTGACGGTGACCGTCACCTCGGCGTCGTCGCCGACGACCAGCGGGGGCATCCCCTCACCGGCGGCCATCTCGACGACGACCAGCCCGTCGACGCCGGGGTGGATGAGCGGTCCGCCCTCGCTCAGGTTGTACGCGGTCGAGCCGGTCGGGGTGGCGACGAGCACGCCGTCGGCCGAGCCGCCGGAGTAGAGGCTGCCGTCGACGCGGACCTCGACGCCGACGCCGCCGCCGGGGCCGCGCTGGGGACCCTGGACCAGCACCTCGTTCGCCGCCGGCCGGCCGACCCAGCCGGCCGCCTCGGAGCGGGCCGCCAGCCGCGGCGCCTCGCGGACGTCGAGTTCGCCCGCTCGCCGGGCCTCCGTCGCCGCGAGGACCGCCTCGACGGCGTCGGCCGGACCGATGGCGTTGAGGAAGCCGACCTCGCCGAGGTTGACGCCGAGGATGGGCGTCCCGGCGGCGCCTCGAGCCGCGAACAGGAACGTGCCGTCGCCGCCGATGCTGACGACGAGGTCGCAGGCGTCGAACCGCTCGACCGGGTAGCCGGCGCTCTCGCCGCCGTCGCCATCGCCGCCGCGCTCGTCGGCGTCGGCCGCGAGCGACTCGGCGGTTATCTCGTCGAGCCAGACGGTCGCCTCCGCCGTCCGCAGGCGGTCGCGGACCTCCGCGGCGAGATACGCGGCGCGGCGGTTCCCCTTCTGTGCGACGATGCCGACGCGCATGTCTCCGACGTTTTCTCCGGCAAGTAAAAAGCGGTCGGACCGTCGGCGCGGCGGCGTCCAGATACGGACCAGAACTGACCGTCCGCGCTCGCCGCCGCAGCCGGCGTTCCTGGCGGATTGAAAGAGCGGGGCGTCTCGGCGAACCCCGGCGAAGCAAGCACCGCGGCGCCCGAGCGAAGTGGGGACGCGAGGCGCGCAGCGAGCCGCGGGAGCCGAGACCGCCGAGGGCTTTCTGCTGTCGGCCGCAGTCTCACGAGCTGCGTATCTGAACAGTACCGCCGGCGTGACGGCCCAAGGTTAATAGCTCAGGACCGCGATTTCCCGACGATGAGTGACTGTCGTCGGTCGGCCTCGGCCCGGTGGTCGCCGTGAGCGACGACGACGAGGACTGGTTCGAGCGCGCTCGTCGAGACGTCGCCGACGACGAGAGCGAGGCGTCGGACGACGGCGACGAGAGCGGACGCGACGACGAGGCCGCCGCGACCGAAGCGTCGGACGAAGCCACCACGAGCGACGACCCCTTCGGCGGCGCGACCGGCGGCGACCCCTTCGGTGGAACCGACGGCTCGGAGTCCGGCCCGGACCCCGACTCGAACGGTGAGAGCGACGACGGCGCGTTTGAGGACGGCGCTGGCGCCGAGGACGACCCCTTCGGGAGCGTCCCCGAGAGCGACGCCGGGCCCGAACCGGACGACGGCGACTCTCTCGGCGACGGAACGGGGGCCGCCTTCGGGGACGACGACCCCTTCGGCGGCGCAACCGGGGACGACGACGGCGCCGGCGTCGCGAGCGCGGGCGACGGCGCCGACCCGCTCAGCGGCGAGTTCGACGACGGGCCGTTCAGCGCCGCCGAGACGGGCGCCAGCGCGGGCGCGGGCGGCGGCGCCAACAGGCCCCTCGACGACGGGGGGTTCGGACTCGGCGACGACGCCGTTCCCGCCGGCGCCGAGGAGTTCGGCTTCGGCGGCGGCGGTGGCGGCGGCTCCGGAACGTTCGACGACGCCGAGTTCGACTCCGACATCGACCGCATCGAGGTGGGCATCGAGGGGCTGGACGAGATGGTTCTCGGCGGCGTCCCCGAGCGGTCGCTGATGGTCGCCATCGGCTCGGCCGGGACCGGGAAGACGACGTTCGGCCTGCAGTTCCTCGACCGGGCGCTCCGTGACGGGGGCAAAGGCGTCTACATCACCTTAGAAGAGTCCCGGGAGGCCATCTTTTCGACCGCCGAGGAGAAGGGGTGGCAGTTCCGCGAACACGCCGACGACGGCCGGCTGGCGGTGGTCGCGCTCGATCCCATCGAGATGGCGAACTCGCTGTCGAGCATCCGCAACGACCTCTCGCGACTCATCGAGGAGTTCGACGCCGACCGGCTCGTGCTCGACTCCGTCTCCCTGCTGGAGATGATGTACGACGACCCCGCGACCCGCCGCGGCGAGGTGTTCGACTTCGCCCGGTCGCTGAAGGAGGCCGGCGTGACGACGATGCTCACCTCCGAGGCCGACCCCGACAACGCCTACACTTCCCGGTACGGCATCGTCGAGTACCTCGTCGACGCCGTGTTCGTCCTCCAGTACGTCCGTCCCTCGGACTTCCGCGAAACCCGGCTGGCCGTCGAGATTCAGAAGATACGCGACGCCAACCACTCCCGGGAGACCAAGCCCTACGAGATAACCGACGACGGCATCAGCGTCTACCGGCAGGCGAACATCTTCTAAACCGCTTCGGAGCCGTCGCGGCCCGGTGCTCCGTCCGTGCATTCCTGGCGGTCACCACGGTCCCTCTGGTCCCCTCGGTCGCCGACCGACTCACTCCCGCGCGACGGTTACCGGCACTGGCGCCTTGCGCACGACCGCTTCGGCGACGCTGCCGAGCAGGATGCGCGTGAGGCCCGTCCGGCCGTGGCTGCCGAGGATGACGTGGTCGAAGCGGTCCTCCTCGGCCACCTCAACGAGCGTCGCGGCAGGGCGACCGACCTCAATGCGGGTCTCGAACGAGCGGTCGTACGCCGCGGTCGCCTCCGACAGCGCCGTCTCGGCGTCGGCCCTGGCGCGTTCATACCACTCCTCGGCGCCGGTCGGCACCCCGGTGGCGGTGCTGAACCCCGCCTCGATGGGGTCGACGACCGTCAGCAGGACGACGGTCGCCTCGGGCCACTCCGAAACCGCCAGCGACAGCGCCGACGCCGCCCGGGGCGACCCGTCGTAGCCGACGAGGAGGGTGCGTGACATGTGCGCCGCTACGGGACGGGGCCTCAAAAGCGTCTGCGGCCAGTGGGTCCGACTTCGACACGGGTCGGGTCGCCTCAACTCGACCCACGCGGAGCGGCTCAATCCCCGTGGCGGGTCACGCAGGTCGCCAGCCCCGTCAGCTCGACCGGCTCGGAGTTGTCGGGGGAGTACACCGCCATCTGTCCCTTCTCCATGTACGGCACCCGCTCGGCGAGTTCGGTCGGGATGTTCACGCTGTCGATGGCGTCCTCGTCGCCGAGGTTGAGCACGATCTTCGTGTTTAGCTGTTTGAACACCGGGTCGGCGACGTCTTGCGGGTCCTGGGTGATGAGGAACAGTCCGAGGCGTTCCTTGCGGCCCTGCTTGGCCGCCTCGGTGAACTTCGACTCCACCTTCCGGGCCTGGACGTTGTCGGCGTCGGCGAGGAAGTTGTGGGCCTCGTCCATCCCGAGCACGAGCGGCGTCTTCTTCACCCGGTCGCTCTCCGGTGAGTTCGAGAGCTTGCTGTCGATGAGGAACGACGAGACCGCGAGCACGAACAGCTCCTTGGCGCGGCTGGTCGAGAGGTGATACGTCGGAATCACCGTCAGTCCGCCCGAGCGAACGAGCTCGTGGTCCAGTTCGGGCAGCGGCCTGGCGTCCTGGTCGAACACGCCGCTCGGAACGCTCCGCACCCGGCGCTTGACCGCGTCGAACGTCGCCTCGTGGACCCGACCGCTCTCGTGCAGCTCCTCTTTCAGCGCCGGGTCGTCGAGATACGAGAGGAAGTCCCGGTACGTTCCGGCGTCGCCGTAATCGCGGAAGAACCGCTCCAGCAGCGTCGTCAGCGCCGGGTACTGGTTGTCGTTGAGGCTGGCGCCGGCGACGAGCCAGGGCCGCTTTCGGGCCATCGAGAACGGGACGGTGAAGCGCAACTGCTCGGCGCGGTGGTTGTCGCCAGCGTAGCGAACGCCGTCCTCGACGGGGACCAGCGCGACGGTGTCGTCGACGCCGCCGTGGGCGACCCCTTCGCGGTCCAGCCGGCGGGCGGTGGCGTCGTCCATCGTGGGGTTGTCGTCGTGCATCTGGGCGTACTCGTCCTGGGGGTCGAACTGGACGACCGCCGGCAACACCTCGCGGCCGTCGTCGGTCTCGTAGGTGCGGTCGGCGTCGAGGTACTGCCGGAGCACGTTCTTCGAGGCGTGGGTCTTCCCCGAGCCGGTGCCGCCGGCGACGAGGGCATGCCGGAAGACCAGCGGGTCGCCGTCAACGTAGTCGTCGGTTAGCCGGTAGTCAACGGTCGGCGGCTCGGCGCCGGTGCGGACCTTCTCGCCGCCGACGGAGAGGTGCCCGAGGAACACCCCTGACTCGGGAATCTTCAGTCCGGTCTTGATCTCGGCCTCGTCGGTCGCCTCCGTGACGACCGCGCCCGGCTTCGGAACGCGGTCGACCATCCGGCGCTTGAGGTCGTCGCCCTCCTCGTAGACGACGGCCTTTGGGTCGAGGTCGGCGAGGAACTTGTAATCGCGCTCCTCGACGCCCTCCGAGCGCATCTGCCGGCGGGCGTGAATCTCGGTCGCGTCGTCGGACTGGAACTCCTGGGCGTACTCCAGGGCGGCGACGCGAGCGAACAGCGTCTCGTCGTCGGGGTAGGGGACGAGGACGTACTTACCGAGCCGAGCCGTCTCGCGGTTGTTGACGGTGATGAACGCCCGGACCGTCGAATCGTCCTCGCGCTCGGAGACGCGCAACCCCTGGGCGACCGACACCGCGCCCAGGCCCTCGTCGGTGCCGACCGGCGAGGCGTCCAGTCGGTCGAAGGCGCCGGTCGCGTCGTCGGTCCCGTCGTCGCTGCCGGCGCGGTCGACGGCCCCAGCGACGCCGCCGGCGGCCCCGTCGTCGGCCGCGGCGGTGTCCGTATCCTCGTCGGCGGCGGTGGTGCCCGCGTCCTCGCCGTCGTCGCCGCCGTACGCTTCGAAGTCCCCGAGGTCGCTCATGTCGCTCACGACGGGGGCGGTCGGTAAACTCCTTTCCCCGGCGTCGTGGCCGTCGCCGGGGACCGCCAGGAGCGACAGTCAGCACGGCTTTAGCCCTCGGCCACGTACGTTCGAGCCATGTTACTTGTACGCGGCCGGGGCGGCGGCACCGCGCTCACCGGGACGGTCTTCGAGCGGGGTGAGGAGCCGCCGGAGTTCAAGGGGTCGCCCGACGAGGGGGCGCCGTACGTGTGGGTCTGTGACGCCTTCTACGAGGTCCAGAGCGGCGGCTCGGAGCTGGAAATCGACGGCGAGACCAAGCGCGTCGCCTTCGAGTCCCCGATGGCCCGGGGGTTCGAGACGCGCGACCGCGCCGTCGAGGCGGCCAAGGAGCACGTCCGAACGCAGTTCGCTCGCGTCGGCGTCTCCGGCGACGAGGTCGACATCGAGGTGTCGAAGGCCGAGCCGGTGGAGTGAAGACGGATCGACGACCGAGCGGCCGGGACGGACCGGACCGGACCAAGCCGAACCGGGTCGGCCTACTCGTGTTCGTGCCAGCGAGCGTCGTCGTACGTCCGGTAGGCGTCGGCGCCGAAGCGCTCCTCGAACTTCGTGCGCGTGGCCTCCTTCTCGGCGACGCCGATGCGGGCGAGCTCGTCGGCCTTCTCGACGGGCGCCGGCGGCCCGTGCTGGGCGGCGACCTCGCCGACGACGTATCGGGTCAGCCGGTCGCGGGTCTCCGGATCGCGGGTGACGGCGTACGGCGCTTCCACCTTGAACAGCAGGTCCTCGCGGGGATCGTACACGACGAAAAACGTCACCTCGTACGCCTCGGGATCGAGTTCGCGCTCGACGCCCATCGCGTCGCCCGCCGCCGACATGGTGCGGTCCGACCCCCCGCGGGAGCGGAACCATGAGGTGAACGTGATGTCGTCGGTGTGGCGCTCGCCGTCGCGTTCGACCGCCAGTAGCCGGGTGAACAGCCCGGCGTCGTCGGCCCACGGCGTCGGAATCGACTCCCCGAGCGTCCGCACGAGGTACCGCGAGGAGGTGTTCTTGACGAAGCCGACAAGCACCGCGTCGCGGGCGACGAACTCCTCGACGAGCCGGACGTAGTTCTCGACGATGCCCGCGGGCTTTGCCTCCCGGGCGAGGTCGCTCAGCTCGGTCTCGCGGCTCTCCCAGTTGAACAGCCGCTTCGGGTACAGGGGGCCGTCGAGCACGAGCAGGTCGGAGACGACGTTGGCGTGGTCCAGGGCGTGCTCGCTCTCGGCGAGGTACAGCCCGAGCTCGTGGACGACCTCGTCCTCGAACCGGGAGACGCTGGGCACTTGGATGACGCCGCGGCGGCTGTGGCCGTCGTCGTAGCGGGTCCAGCCGAGGTCGTAATCGCGGGTAGCGTCGGTGGAGTGGACCGTCGCCACCAGCGTCCGGTCGCGGTGGAGCGCGAGGTCCGAGGGGTCGGCCGCCATCGCCGCCTGGGTCACGTCCAGCGTGAGGCCGTTCTTGAACGTCGTCGGGTTCAGGGTACCCGAGTCCAGCCCGTGAACGGCGTCGAACGGGCGCTCGGCGAGGGCGACGGCCTCGGCGTCGGCCGCCCGGAGCTCGTGGTCGGCGACCGGCTCGACGGTCACCTCGCCGCCGTCGCGGAGCGGGTCGAGCAGCTCCCACGCCCGCGCGGCGTACTCGTCGTGGTCCGCGTCGTCGACCTCGCCGGCGATGGCGCCGGCCAGCCGGGCGATGTTGTCGACGTGGATCGGGTCGAGAGTCACGTACGCCACCCGTCGGTGGCGGGGCTAAAAGGAGTTGTCTCCGCGGCCGGTCCACGCCGTCGTTTCCGACGCCGTCGGCGGTGGCGTCGACGCCTCACAGGTGCCCGAAAAGCGGCCGTCTCCGATTCGGCCCCATCTTTTTCTCCGAGTTTTTGTTTGATACGGTGCAATGCCCGACCCCCAACGAGCGGCGGTCGTCGTCGGGTCCATCCTGCTCGTCGCAGTCGGTACCCCGCTCGCCGCCGACTCGGTCGCCTCCGAACCGGCCGACGGGGCGGGCATAGTCTACACCAACGAGAGTGGTGTGGTTCACGTGCTCGCCTCGAACGGGACCGTTCACAGCGTCGGCGTGACCGCGGAGACGATCGGGGACTCCAGCGACCTCGACGGCGACGGCGTCGTCGAGACACCGCTCGTCGACGACAGCGGCGTTCTCGCCGTCGCCGAACCCGACGGGACGGTGACGGAGCTGGCGACGAGCGCGACCTACTCGAAGTCCGCGGTCGCGACCGGCGACTACGACGGCGACGGCGACCCGGCGGTGTTCTACTCGAACGCCAGCGACTCGGGGTACGTGTACAAAGTCGAGTTCGGTCCCGAGCCGGGGGCGCCGACCCGAGTCGACACGGTCGCGGCGTCGGCGGTGCTCGATGTCGCCGACTTCAACGGCGACGGCGACGCCGACGTGGTGCTGCTCGGGACGTCGAGCACGCTCCAGTACATCGACGACGGAACCCTCGAATCGACTAGTTACTCCAGCGTCGGTTCGAACAACGGTCACGGAACCGGCGTCGTCGCCGACTTCGACGGGGACGGGACGCCCCGCGCGGTCGTCGTCGACGGCTCCGAGCGGCTCGTGTTGGTCGGCGCGAACGGCACCGAGACGCGGCTCCCGGCGATCAGCGCGGCAAAGAGCCCAGTGAGCGCGGCCGACTGGAGGAGCGACGCGCGGCCGGAAATCCTCTACCGGGACACCGACGGGAAGCTCTCGTGGGCCACCGTCGGCGGCGACCACGCCCGAGTCATTGTCAACGGCAGCGCGGTCGATGTCGGCCCCGAAGCCGGGGTCGCCGTCACACCGGGCGTCGGCGGACGGAACGACGACGGCCCGACCGTCGCCGACTACGCGGTGACGAACCCGAGCGGGCGGACGGTGAGAGTCTCTCTCACCAGCGACGTCGCCCTCGACGCCGTCGAGGTCGCGGTCGAGGGCCCCGACGCAGCGACTCTCGCGACCGCCGCGTTCAACCGCTCCGGCGGTGGGCCGTACACCTACACCGCGACGGTCCGCGTTGACGACGACGGCAACTACACCGCGACGCTGACCGCTGCCGTCGGACCGGACGGCGTCGACGGCGCGACCGGCCAGGCCGGCACCGTCACGGTCGCTACGTCTGCTCCGGTCGTCGCGAACGCGACGGTCGAGACCGACGACGGTGACGGAATCGTCGGCGACGGCGACGTCGTGAACGTGACCGCGAACGTCACCGGAGTCGACTCGGGGAACGCGACGGTGATCGGCGACGGCGGCGCGTTCGGCGCCGGCACCGTCGAACTCACGCACGTCGACGGGAACCGCTGGGCGGGGGGGCTGACGGTCAACGCCTCCCGCGTGCCCGCCGACGGCGCGCGGTCTGTCACCGTCGTCTCAACGGACCGACACGGGAACGCGGGACGCGGCGAAACCGGGACGGTGGTCGTCGACACGACCCCGCCGACGGCCGACGCGGGCCCGAACCGGAGCGTCCGCGCGGGGACGAACGTGACGTTCAACGCCGACGGCACCACCGACCGGACCGAGGTCGTTCGGTACGACTGGCGTCTGGGCGATGCGACGACGGCGACCGGACGCTCGGTCACGCACGCCTACGAGAGCGCCGGCGAGTACACCGTCACGCTCAGCGTCGAGGACACCGCCGGCAACGCGGCGACCGACACGGTGACCGTGACCGTGACCGAGCCGAGCGCCGGCTCCGGGCCGGATTCCGGTTCTGGTTCCGGTTCCGGTTCCGGCTCCGGCTCCCGTTCTGGTCCCGGCTCGGGAGCCTCACCGCCGGCCGGTGGAGACACCGACGACTCCAGCGACACCAACGTGGGCAGCGGGACGACCGGCGACACGACCGGCCGCGTCGACGGGGACGCGACCGACACCGACTCCTCGACGGGCACGGCCACCGGAGGCTCCGGGAAGAGCAGCGACGGCGCAGCCGAGGGAGACGCCGACGCCGGCGGGAACCGCTCGTCGGCGTCGGCGACCGGACCCGATCAGGCGGTCCGCGACCGTACCGTCGACGGCACTGCGGCCCGGGTCGACGCCGCCGTCACGGACGGCCGCGCCGAACTGCGCGTCACTGGCTTCGACGGCGATACGGTCGCCCTCCCGGTACCGGAGACCGGTGCGGAGACGCCCGCGACGCTGCGACAGACCTCGCTCACGGTCGACCAGCGCGAGGGGTTCCGTCTCAGCGTCGACCTCGAGACGAACGCCAGCGAGAGAGTGCCGTCGCTCGACCGACGCGAGGCGGCAGAGGCGGTCACGTACGTCTCGGTCGAGACGACCGTCGCCGACGACGATGTCAGTACGGCCGCGTTCCGGTTCACGCTGCCGACGGAGACCCTCGCAGACCCCGCGGCCCAAGACGTCGTCCTGTACCGCTACCGCGACGGCGAGTGGCGGGCCCACGACGCGACCCGCATCGGCCGCCAGGGCGGGGCGTACGTCTTCCGCGCAGAGGCTCCGGGGCTGTCGACGTTCGCGGTCGGGCTGCGCGCGGCCGACGTCGGCGTCGCGTCGACGGCCGTCGAGGACGGACGACTCCGACTCGGCCAGGCGACGACCGTTCGGGCGACGGTACGAAACGGCGCCGACGAGGCCGTCGAGCGAACGGTCGCGCTTACGATCGACGGCGAGGCGGTCGCGAAGCGGACGGTCCGCGTTCCGGCCGAGAGCTACCGAACGGTCGGCTTCAGCTACGAGCCGGCCGCGACCGGCGTTCGCGACGTCGCCGTCGGCGGCGTCGACGCCGGTACCGTCCGCGTCGTCGAAAGCGAGGACCGAGCGCCCGGCACCACCAGAGAACGCGGCGACGCGCCGTGGCTGCCCGGAATGGGCGGCGCCGCGGTCGCAGCCGTCGGGTACCTCCGCTGGCGGCGACGTGGGTGAGTCGGCTCGACCGTCGGTTGTCGCCGGACCGGCACCGCTTTGTGGCGCCGGCCGTCAAAGATTCGCATGGCCGCTGTCGACGAGCACCTTCCCGACGGAGTCGCCGGGCTGTTCGACGGCGACGGGCTGCCCGGCCGCGAGCCGCTGCCGCGGTGGGTCGCGCCGCTGCCGCGAGCGGTCGAGAATCTCGGACTCAACCTCGCCTGGCTCGTCGTCGCCGTCAACCTCGCCGGCACGGCGTTCGGCTTCTGGTACTACCGCTTTCAGTTCGCCGTCGAACCGCTGTCGGTCGCGCCGCTGGTGGCCGACAGCCCGACCGCGACGCTGTTCATCGCGGCCGCGCTGGCCGCCTGGAAGCTCGACCGCCACAGCGAGTACCTCTCGGCGCTCGCCTTCTTCGGCTGCTGGAAGCTCGGACTGTGGACGCCGCTGGTGCTCGCCGTCTTCGCCGACGGCTTTCTCGCCGGCGTCCACCCCGCGATGTACGCGTTCCTGTTCGGGAGCCACCTGGCGATGGTCGTCGAGGCGTTCACCCTTCACCGGATCGCGACGTTCCCCGCAAAGGCCGTCGCCGTCGCCGTCGCCTGGTACGCCGGCAACGACCTCGTCGACTACTTCCTCCCGCTGGTCGGCACGCCCCATCACACTCTGTTACCCGGGCAGTCGGTCGCGACCGTCGCTGAGGGGTTCACCCACCCGGCCGCGGTCCACTACCCCGCCGCCGCCGGCGCCGTCGCCCTGACGCTTTCGGCGACGTTCCTCACGCTGTCGACCCGGGTGAAGCTGCTGGAGGCCGGCGCCGACGGGCGGTGACCGCGGCGAGGACGTGGCCGACGACCGCGCCCGGCGACCTCGACCGGATTTAATCCCCCCGGCGCCGTACGGTCAGGCGTGACACTGTACGACGCCGTTGCCGGCCTCCCCCTGACGGTGGATGCCGTCGGCCTCGACCGTCGCGAAGCGGACACCTCCGCGGGGCGTTCTCGCGTCACGACCATCGTCGAGCTGGTCGGCGGCGACCCCCCGGAAGAGAGTCGGCGGACCCCGTTCGCGAGCACCGACGGCGTCGGCGGCGCGAGCTCCGACTCGGACGGCGTCGCCGTCGGCCGCGGCGAGGACGTGACCTACGCGGCCGAGGACCACCGGGCGCTGCGGGCCGCCGGCGCCGAGACGTTCGCCCCGCTGATCGGCGAGTGGACGTTCGCGGAGTTCGCGACCGCGGTGGGCGACCTCGATCCGTTCCCGGAGCCGCCCGAGCGGGAGACGGCCCGTCGGTACCGTCGATGGGCGCTCGAAAGCGCCGGGCTCGACCTGGCGCTGCGGCAAGCGGGCGAGACCCTCGGCGAGCGTCTCGGTCGCGACCCGAAGCCAGTGCGGTTCGTCGTCTCGACGCGGTTGGGCGACCCGCCGACGGCCGACAGCCTCGACGACTACCGCGAGCGGACCTCGGAGCCGTCGTTCAAACTCGACCCGACGCCGGCGTGGGACGAGGCGCTGCTGGCGACGCTCGACGACGCCGGCGACGTCGAGGTGCTGGACCTGAAAGGCCACTACGAGGGGACGCCGGTCGACGTCCCCGCCGACCCGGACTTCTACGAGCGCGTCGTCGCCGGCGTTCCCGACGCCGTCGTCGAGGACCCCCTCGTCACCGACGCGACCCGTCCGGTCTTCGACGGCGTCGAGGACCGCGTCGCCTGGGACCACCCGGTCACCGGCGTCGCCGCCGTCGAGTCTCTCCCGTGGGAGCCGCGGTGGCTGAACGTCAAGCCCTCGCGGTTCGGGTCGGTGCGGTCGCTGCTCGCGACGCTCGAATGGGCGCTCGCCCGAGGCGTGAACTGCTACGGCGGCGGCCAGTTCGAGCTCGGGGTCGGCCGCGGCGCGATTCAGGAACTCGCCGCGCTGTTTTACCCCGACGGGCCGAACGACGTGGCGCCGCGGGCGTACAACCGCGCCGCGTTACCGGCGACGCTGCCGGCGAGCCCGCGTTCGCCGCCGGCCGACCACGTCGGCTTCGGCTGGTAGGTCGGCCTGTGGAGCGGGGTCCGTGCTCGCCGGGGGGTCACTCGGCCAGCGCCGCCGGGAGGTCGTCGGCGTGGGCTCGGACCCAGAGTTCGCCGATGCGCGACAGGGTCGTCCGGTAGGACTTCCCGCGTTCCTCCTGTTCGATGTACCCCTTGCCGCCGGGACCGAGGCGGTCGACGTTGTAGATGACCTTCGACCGGAAGCTGTCGGTGTACTCCTCGCCCATCTCCTCGGACAGGGCCTTCGCCAGGTCCGAGACGGACTCGAACTCCCCGTGTTCGCCCAGCTTGAACAGGATGACCTCCTCAAAGGGCTTGACGTTCGAAAAGGAGGCTACCGGCAGCTCGACGATGTGGCTGTCGCCGAGCTGTTTCGCGCCGATGGTGGTGCCGCGCTCGTCGAACTCCTCCAGCAGCGACGCGGTGCTGCGGAGGCGCTCACGCACCCGGTCGTCGTGGCCGTCGGCCTCGTCGACCCCGTCGGTCGACAGCTCCGACAGCAGTTCCCGACAGGCCCGCAGCTCCTCGGCGAGTTCGGTTTCGAGGTACTTCTCCGGAGCCGTGTAGTAGGTGTGGATGCTGTCGCGGTCGTCCTGGCGTTCGAGGGTGATGGAGTGGGCGGCCGTGGCGAAGGCGAAGCTCACCGGCCGGGGCATCGAGGAGACGTTTACCCACACCTCGCCGCCCTCGTCCAGTTGGGCGTTGATGAGGTCGTACGCCTGCTCGAAGGCGGCGTCGTAGTCGTAGACGTCCGCGACGCCGATGCGCTCGGTCTCGGCGCCTAGCAGGTTCCGGAAGTCGGCGGCCAGCGTCTCCGAGAGGTTCTGTGAGTACTCGACGTTGGCCTCGCTGCCGACGGCGCCCTCCAGCAGGATGACGCGGTCGACGTCGAACTGGTCCCGGATGAGCGGCGCGATCAGCCGGTCGTAGTCGAAGCCGACCGGGACGATGTGGGT
>JBDGTQ010000040.1:0-14940 GCA_042216705.1 Halolamina sp.
ATCCGCAACCAGATGCAGAGCCTGAAGGCGCTCCAGCTCGTCGAGGGCGTCCCCGGGCCGAAAGGCGGCTACAAGCCGACCGCCAACGCCTTCGAGGCGCTCGACGTCCAGCGGATGGACGAGCCGGCGACCGTCCCGCTGCATCACGAAGGCGACCGCGTCGACGGCGCCAACGTCGAGGAGATCGACCTCTCCAGCGTCCACCACCCGGACCTCTGCCGCGCGGAGGTCCACCTCCAGGGGTCGGTCAAGGAGTTCCACGAGGGCGACGACGTAACCGTCGGCCCGACGCCGCTGTCGAAGCTCGTCGTCGAAGGCACCGTCGACGGGAAGGACGACACCGCGAACGTCCTCATCCTGAAGATCGACGGGATGGAGGCCCCCGTCGAGGAGCCCGAGCACTGACGGCCGGCGCGCCGTCGCCGTCGTCGCCGTCCCGAGAGACCCGAGACTCCCGTCCGTCGCGATTCCGTCGCTCCCCGCCTCAGGGCCGACGAACCCGGCGCCTTCGTCTTCCTCCCACTGGCTGGTCCGACCGAAAGGCAGTTGCCCGCGTCGGAAGTACGTCAGCCTATGATTTCCATCGCGCTCGCGGGCAAACCCAACGCGGGCAAGTCCACGTTCTACACCGCCGCGACCGAGGCAGAGGTCGACGTCGGCAACTACCCGTTCACGACCATCGACCCGAACCGCGGCGTCAGCCACGTGCGGACGCGCTGTCCGTGTCTCGACCGCGAGCGACGCTGTGACGCCGACGACTGTCACGACGGCACGCGGTACGTCCCGGTCGAGCTGCTGGACGTCGCGGGGCTGGTGCCCGGCGCCCACGAGGGGAAGGGGCTGGGCAACCAGTTCCTCGACGCGCTGACCGACGCCGACGTCATCCTCAACGTCGTCGACGCCGCCGGCGCGACCGACGCAGAGGGCGAGCCCGTCGAGCCGGGCACGTACGACCCCGTCGAGGAGGCCACCTTCGTCGAGGCGGAGATGGACCAGTGGCTCGCCGGCATCGTCGACCGCAACTGGGAGTCCGTCCGGCGTAAGTCCCGGTCACCCGATTTCGACATCGACGAGGCGCTGAGCGAGCTGCTCACCGGCTTCGGCGCGACGACGTACGACGTCGCCACCAGCCTCCGAGCGCTGTCGTACCCCGCGGACCCGAAGAACTGGACCGACGACGACCGCGAGGCGCTGGCCCGGGAGGTCCGCCGGCGCACCAAACCCATCGTCCTCGTCGCGAACAAGGCCGACCTCGCGGACGACGAGACATTGGCGCGGCTCCGCGAGGAGGTCGACAAGCCGGTAGTGCCCTGCACGGCCGACGGGGAGCTCGCGCTTCGGAACGGGGCCGCCGCCGGCGTCGTCGACTACGACCCCGGCGACGAGGCGTTCGAGCTCCTCGACGACGTCAGCGACGACCAGCGGGCCGGCCTCGACCGCATCCGCGAGGTGACGGCCGCCCACAGCGGCACCGGCGTCCAGGCGAGCCTGAACGCCGCGGTGTACGACCTGCTGGACCGAATCACCGTCTACCCCGTCGAGGACGAGACCCACTGGACCGACGCACGGAACCGGATGCTCCCGGACGCACATCTGCTTCCGACGGGGGCGACGCCGCCGGATCTCGCCTACGAGATTCACACCGACATCGGCGACGGGTACCTCCACGCGGTCGACGCCCGCGCCGAACGCCGCATCGGCGAGGACCACGAACTCTCGGAGGGCGACGTGGTGAAGATCGTCTCGACGGCGAACTGAGTGGCGTCGACACGAGTCACCCCGAGTCGATCAAAGCCGAACCGAATCGAACCGGACTGAACTGAGCCGCGCGGACGCGCTCCGTCTCAGTCGGCGTCCGCGTCGGCCTCGGAGTCGTACGCCGAAGGGACCTCGATGGCCAGTTCCTCCGAGAGCAGATACGTCACGCCAGCGACGGCCCCGAGGCCGACTGGGAGGGCGACGACGGCGGGCGTCCCGTAGCCGGCCATGAGGAACAGGCCGGTCGCGACGACGCCGGCGAGGACGGCGTAGGGAATCTGCGTGTTGACGTGGTCGACGTGGTCGCTGGCGGCGAACATGCTCGACATCACCGTGGTGTCGGAGATTGGCGAGCAGTGGTCGCCGAACAGCGCCCCGGTGAGGATGGCGGCGATTGCCGGCGCCAGCGGCGCTCCGAGGGCGTGGCCCAGCGGAATCGCCACCGGGAACAGGATGCCCATCGTCCCCCACGAGGTGCCGATACTGAAGCTGATGAGCACGGCGCTGAGGAAGACGACCGCGGGCAGCACCTCGGCGGTGATGACCCCCTCGGTGATGGAGACGACGTACGGCCCGACGCCCAGCGCCTGGCTGACGGCGCCGATGGACCACGCAAGCGAGAGCACGGCGACCGGGAACATCACCATCTTGAACCCCTCGAAGATGGCGTCGCTCACCGCGTCGAGCGAGACGCGGGCGTGGCCGACGAGCGTCGCCAGCGCGACGAGGCAGGCCGAGAACGACCCCCAGAGGATGCTGTCGGCGGTGCCGGCGTTGGCCAGCGCGTCGACGACGCCGCGGCCGCCGAAGCCGCCCCCGGTGTAGTACAGCGACAGCCCGGTCACCGCGATGAGCGTCACGATTGGCGCCGCGAAGTACCACCAGCGCGCGTCGACGTGGTCCGGAGTTTCGATGTCGTCTTCCTGGGTCTCCATCAACGGGTCGGCGTTCTCGCCGAGCACCTTGCCCTCCTGCTTGGCGCGACGCTCGGCGCGGGCCATCGGCCCGAAGTCCCAGCCGGTCAACACGACGATGAACACCAGCGCCATCGCCAGCAGGCTGTAGAACCGATACGGGATGGATTCGAGAAAGAGCAGGAACGCGCTGCGGTCGACGCCGACGTTGTTCAGCTGCTCGGCGATGAGACCGACCTCGAAGCCGAGCCACGTCGACACGACCGAAATCGAGGCCGTCGGCGCCGTTGTCGAGTCGAGGATGTACGCCAGCTTCTCGCGGCTGATGTCGAAGCGGTCCGTCAACGGCCGCATCACCGACCCTGTGATCATCGTCGAGGCGTAGGAGTCGACGAAGATGCTCATGCCGAGCAGCGAGGTGCCCAGCGCCGCCTGCCGACGGGTGCGGATGCGCTCGGCGATGCGACCCGCGAGTGCCCCCATCCCGCCGGAGAGGAATATCATCCCGAGCATCGCGCCGATGAGGAACGTGAATAGCAACAGCTTCACGTTGAACGGCGCGGTCACGTTGTCGACGACGAACTGAAGGCTCCGGGTCGCCCCGGCGACGGGGTTCCAGCCGACGAGTATCGTCGCCCCGAGCCAGATGCCTGCGAACAGCGACAGCAACACCTGGCGGCTCAACAGCGTCAGCCCGATGGCGAGCAGTGCCGGAAGGAGACTGATGAGGCCGTACGTCTCTGGCGTCATGTCGTCGCAAGCTCCCGTATCGAATCAGAAAAGATTGCTGAACTCGTCCGACGAGTCGGTCGTCGCCGCCCCCTCAAGCGGTTAACGAGCCGCCGCCGTCGCCGCTCGAACGATCTCCAGCGCCTCCTTCAGGTCCTCCGTGCCGGTGGCGTAGGACAGCCGGGCGTACCCCGCGCCGTGGTCGCCGAAGGCCTCGCCCGGGACGACGACGACGCCGCGGTCGACGCACTCCTCGACGAACCCCTCGGGCACCGCCGGCATGGCGTAGAACGCCCCCGCGGGAGTGGGCACGTCGAGACCGGCGTCGGTCAGGCCGTCGACGACGAGGTCGCGCCGACGCTCGAAGGTGTCGACCATCTCGCCGACGACGGACTGGTCGCCGGTCAGCGCCGCCTCCGCGGCGTACTGGGCCGGCGCCGACGCGCAGGCTTGGACGTACTGGTGAACCCTGAGCATGCGCTCGACGCGCTCGGTCGCCCCGGTGACCCACCCGAGACGCCAGCCGGTCATCGAGTACGTCTTCGAGCAGGCGTCGACGACGACGACGTTGTCCGACTCGGCGAACTCCAGCGGCGAGCGGTGGGTCCCCTCGAAGACGATCCGGCCGTACACCTCGTCGGAGACACAGAGCACGTCGTGTTCGTCGGCGATGCGGGCGAACTCCCTGACGTCGGCCTCGGGCGACACCGCGCCGGTCGGGTTGCCGGGACTGTTGAGGACGAAGGCGGCGGTGTCCTCGGTGATGGCGTCCTCGACGGCCGCGGGGTCGAGCGTGAGGTCCTCTCGCAACGGTACCGGCACGGGCTCGGCGCCGGCGAGCTTGGTGAGGGCGTCGTAGGCGACGAACCCCGGGTCGGGGATGATGACCTCGTCGCCGGGGCCGACGTGGGCCTCCATCGCGATGTGCAGCGCCTCGCTGCCGCCGGCGGTGGCGATGACGTCGTCGGGGTCAACCCGCACGTCGAGGTGGCGCTCGTGGTGACCGGCGACGGCCTCTCGGAGCGGTCGAATGCCCTTGTTGCCGGTGTAGGCGTCGGCCCGACCGGCCTCGACGGCGTTGACGGCGGCCTGCCGGGCGTGGTTTGGCGTCGGGAAGTCCGGCTGGCCGATGCCGAGGTTGATGGCGTCGTCGCCGGCGGCCTCGAACACTTCGCGGATGCCGCTGATGGAGATGCGCTCGACCCGGTCTGAGAACTGCGTCATGGGTGAACTGGGCGGCCGGGAGCCGATAACAGTTCTCCCTCTCCGTCGGATGCTGTTCAGACGGGAGAGTACCCCACAGGCGGCGCGGCCGGCAGGCCAGAGTACAAGCAAAATGTTCCTCTAGCCATAACAATATTCTTGAGCGAAAACGGCCGATTAATCGGTATCTGTCGGTCCCTATGCCGGTTTTCGCTCATTTGTATTGTCCTCGACTTCCGTCAACGTTACCGTATGCCCGCCGGACTAACGGCTCGGCCGCCTACGCCCTACGATGAGCGACTTTTCGTTCCAGACGAGCGACTCTTCACGACGACGCTTTCTCCGGACGACGGGTGCGGCGGCGGCGGTCGGCGCGGCCGGCTGTCTCGGCGGCGGCGGCAGCGACACGCTGAGCGTGGCGTACATGCCGATTTACCCCGACATGCAGTACTTCGTGATGCAGGAGGAGGGGTATCTTGACGAGCTGAGCGCCGACGTCGAGGGAAAGCGGTTCTCCGACGGGCCGAGCATCATCAAGGCGTACGCCTCCGGCGACATCGACGTCGCCATGTTCGGTATCGTCCCCGCGATGATCGTCATCGACAGGGGCATCTCCGCGAAAGTGGTCACGGCGAACATCGAGGAGCCGATGGGCATCCTCGCCCACGAGGAGTTCGCGGCGATGTGGAACCCCGACGACGCCGCGGGCTCGTTCGAACAGTGGGAGGCGGAGACGGGCCAGCCGTTCAGCTTTGGCACGTTCCCGGAGGGGTCGGTGCCGGACATCCTCCTGCGGTACTGGCTCATCGACGAGCACGGTCTCGAACCCGGCGAGGCCGCGAAGATCGCTGGCCCCGGCGGCGCGAACGCCGTCTTCCAGGGCCTGGCGAACGGGGAGTTCGACGGCACCTCCATCATGGAGCCCGTGCCGACGAAGGTCCAGGAGAACGACCTTCCGTACGAGTACATCGCCACCGCCGCCGACTTCATGCCCGGGCAGCCGGCCGCGGTGACGCTGATGAACGACGAGGTGCGCGACTCCGACGTCGCCGCGGAGTTCGTCGAACAGCACCAGCGGGCGACGGAGTTCATCCAGAGCAACCGCGAGACGGCCGCCAAACACGCGAGCACCGTCATCGGCGAGGAGTCGCTGCCGGTCCCGACGGCGAAGCAGGCGATGGACTCGCCGCTGTCGAACTTCATCACCGACCCTCACCGCATCGAGAGCGGGACGGAGATCTTCGCGGAGTACGCGGCCCGGCTCGGCAAAACCGACGCGGAGCTGTCGATGAGTCAGGTGTTCGACCACTCGGTGTACGACGGCCTGCAGTGAGATGAGCACGGAGCTGGAGACGAGGCTTGGCGGCGATTTCGGCGGCGAGGTCGACGTACAGCGGGCGGTGTTCGGTGGCGTCGGCGTCGTCGCCTTCGTCGCAGTCTGGTGGGTCGCGGCGCTGTTCAACCCCGCGTACGTGCTGCCGGCGCCGGACGTCGTCGCGCGCACCTTCGTCGCCGAACTCCAGTCGGGAGCGATGCTGACCGCGCTGCTCAACAGCCTCACGCACTGGTTCTGGGGCACCGTCGTCGGGACGACCCTCGGCGTCGCGCTCGGGGTGACGCTGGCCTGGAGCGAGACCGCCGACGACGTGGCCGCGCCGCTCGTTCGCGTCCTTCGGCCGGTGCCGCCGCTGGCGCTCATCGGCTTCGCCATCGCCTGGCTCGGCATCAACCACACCGGCGCGGCGTTCATCGTCGCCGCCGGCGCGTTCTGGATCAACTACTACGCGGCCTACGGCGGCGTCGACTCCGTCACCGACGAGTTCGTCGACGTCGGGCGGTCGCTGGGGGTCACCTCCGACCTCGGGCTCGTCCGGCAGGTCGTGATTCCGGCGGCCTCGCCGGAGATCATCACGGGCGTCCGGACCGGCATCGGTCGGTGCTGGATGCTCATCATCGCCGCCGAGATATTCAGCGTCCCCGGCATCGGCCGGAAGATCCTCACCGCCTCGAACAACCTCGCCGTCGACGTCGTCATCGCGTACATCCTGCTGATGAGCCTGGTCTATCTCGTACTCGACGCCGGCGTCGAGGCCGTCCAGAACCGGGTGCTGGAGTGGCGATGACGGCGAGCAGCGCTCCCCGAGTGAGCATCTCCGGCGTCTCGAAGACGTTCGAGGGCGACGACGGCCCCGTCCGGGCGCTGTCCGACGTCGACTTCGAGGTCGACGACGGCGAGTTCGTCTGCATCGTCGGCCCCTCGGGCTGCGGGAAGACGACGCTGTTTCGCATCATCGGCGGGCTCGACCCGGCGACCAGCGGCGACGTGCTCCTTTCGGGCGAGCCGGTGACCGGGCCCAGCCAGGACCTCGGGATCGTCTTTCAGGAGTACCACCTGTTCCCATGGCGTACCGTCCGGGGCAACGTCGCCTTCGGGCTGGAACAGGCCGGCGTCGAGGAGGCTCGCCGCCGCGAGCGCGTCGACGAGATGCTCCGGCTCGTCGGGCTGGACGACGCCGCCGACAGCTACCCCTCGCGGCTCTCAGGCGGGATGAAACAGCGCGTCGCCATCGCCCGGGCGCTGGCGGTCGACCCCGAAATCCTGCTGATGGACGAGCCCTTCGGCAGCGTCGACGCCCAGACGCGTTCGATGCTCCACGGGGAGTTGCTCGACATCTGGAGCGAGACCGAGAAGACGGTACTGTTCGTCACCCACGACGTCTCGGAGGCGGTCACCCTCGCCGACCGCGTCGTCGTCATGGCGCCCAGTCCGGGCCGCGTCCAGGAGGTCGTCGCCGTCGACCTCGACCGCCCGCGAGAGCGCACCGACGAGGCCTTCGCCGACCGCGTGGAGTACATCCGCGGACTCATCGGGCATTAGCCCGCCTCAGCCTCCGTACCCGCCACCTACCTTCGGCCCCGCACCAACCGCTTATTCCACCCGCGCTTTCGCCCTCTGTCGACGGACGACGGATGACTGGAGTCACGCGAGTAGGTACATTCTTGTCGGTGGTCGGTGTACTCCCGTCGACGCATGGTCCCCGCGAGAACCTCAGCCACCACCTCCACCTCCGGCTACGGCCCCGGCGACACCGACGTAGTCGGTGCCCGCATCGTCGCACAGATAATCGACTCCGTCGTGATGTTCGTCCTCATCGCCGTCGTCGCAGCCGTCGTCGGTCTGCTCGTCGCCGGCGGCGGCGGTCGCGGCGCCGCGTTCCTCTTGAGCATCGCCGTCTTTCTGGGCTACGGGACGGTCCCCGAAGGCGGGTACGGACAGACGGTCGGGAAGATGCTGCTGAGCGTTCGCGTCGTCGACAAGAGCGGCTCACAGATCGGGTACGCCAGCGCCTTCGTCCGCAACATCCCCGCGCTGTTCGGCGGCTGGCTCACGTGGCTGGTCGGCGTGGCCGCCATCGCGGTCGACGACCAGAACCAGCGGTTGTTCGACCAACTCGCCGAGACGTACGTGGTGAAACAGTAGTCGGCGATGCGGTTTCCACACTCGGTCCACAGTCCGGAACTGAGAACGAGGATTCGGTGAGTGCGCAGCGCGGAGTGAGCGTTTGAGGGATCAAACGCTGGTTTTGATGGCTCCGACAGCGCGTTTCGGCAGTTGACCGATTCCCGCTGGGAACGTGACCCCGAGTTGTTCCTTGAAGTCGGTCATATCGAAGAACCCTTTATACAGGTGATGCCGTCGTCCGAGAAGGTGATGACATCGACGCCGTTCACCTCGACGGACTGCCCCGTCGGTGGAAGCGGGCCGAACTGCCCGTCGTGTGTCCCGTACATCGTCCACTCAACGAACAGCAACCCCTCGTCGTGATCAGCTACGCGTCGCTCGACCTCGAAGCGCACGTCCGAGAATCCCTCGGTCGTCTCCTCTACCCACTCCTCGATTTCCACGCCCGAGAGTGTGCCCTCAGTCACCGGATCGGAAATCGTTCCCCCGTCAGCGAACGCCTCCATGACTCTCTCTGGGTCGTGGCTGTTCCACCCGTCGACGTAGCGGTCGTAGTATGTATCGACGTTTCTCGTCGGCATACGACCGATACGCGTAGCTTCAATGTTCAAGCTTTGTGCCGATTACTCGGCTGCCGAGGTCATTGCACATTCGTCGGTTTCTACGTGATTTGCTCCTGTGGAGAGTTCCATTCACCGTTTCAAACAAAGAAACGATGCTGCCTGCTGGAAGTGAGCCACCCTCTCCCCCCCGTCCCGGCGTCGGCCGCCTCACTCCCGAGCCGCCTCTCTGAGGTCCCGCAGGTGGTCCTCGACGCGAGTCAGCGCCGCGTCGGCGTCCATGTACCCCTGGTCGTACTCCTCGTACACGTCGTCGACGTCGTCGAGGAACCGCTCGACGGCGTCGTCGAGTTCTGTCATGTCTTTTCTCGGGCCCCCACGGTCAAGAGCGTTGTCGGTCGCCGGCGGTGCCCCGAGGGGCTTATGTCGGCGCTGGGAGTAGCGCCCGGCGTGACCGTTCGGCTCCGCTTCGACGACGGCACGGTCGTTCTCGATCAAAAGGAGGGCGATGGGGGCGGCGTGCCGGACCTCCCCGGCGTGGAGGCCGACCCGCGAACCGGGACCGCCCGGGCGCCGGCCCACCGCTACCCGATGGTGCGGGCGGCGCTGTCCGACCGCGGGGTGGCCGTCGACGATGCGGTCGGCGATTGGCCGTCGCTGTCGCTGTCGACGGCGTACGAGCTCCGGCCGTACCAGACCGAGGCGCTCGCGGCGTGGCACGACAACTCCGACCGCGGCGTGGTCGAACTCCCGACGGGCGCGGGGAAGACGGTGCTCGCGCTGGGTGCGATGTGCGACCGCGGGACGACGACGCTCGTGGTCGTCCCGACCGTCGACCTGCTGGCGCAGTGGCGCGAGGAACTGGAACGGGAGTTCGACCGGCCGGTCGGACAGCTCGGCGGCGGGGAGCAGCGCGTCGAGGCCCTGACCGTCGCGACCTACGACTCGGCGTACCTCCGGGCCGACGACGTCGGCGGGCGGTTCGGACTCGTCGTCTTCGACGAGGTCCATCACCTCGGCGCGGAGGGGTATCGCGACATCGCGCGGCTGCTCGCCGCCCCGGCTCGACTGGGGCTGACGGCGACCTTCGAGCGCCCGGACGGCGCCCACGAGGCCGTCGCCGACCTCGTCGGCCCGCGGGTGTACGACCGCGACGCCGACGAGCTCGCCGGCGAGCACCTCGCGGAGTACGACATCAAGCGCCTCGAAGTGGCGCTGACCGACGAGGAGCGCGCCGACTACGACGAGGCACAGTCGACGTTCGTCGATTACGTCCGCTCCAGCGGCATCTCGATGCAGTCCGGCGACGACTACCAGGAGCTGGTCAAGCGCTCGGGCAACGACCCCGCGGCTCGGGAGGCGCTGCTCGCCAAGCAGCGGGCCCGCGAGATCGTCCGGACGGCCGAGAACAAAGTCGCGACGCTCGCTGAACTGCTCGACCGCCACCGCTCGGACCGTATCATCGTCTTCGCCGCCAGCACCGACCTCGTCTACCGGGTCTCCGAGGAGTTCCTCGTTCCGGCGGTCACGAACGAGACCGGTGCCGCCGAGCGCCGGGAGATCCTCGACCGCTTCCGGGAGGGGACCTACGACCGCGTCGTCGCCGCCAACGTGCTCGACGAGGGCGTCGACGTGCCGGACGCGAACGTCGCCGTCGTCCTGGCCGGCAGCGGTAGCGAGCGGGAGTTCACCCAGCGCCTCGGACGGGTGCTTCGACCCGGCTCGGACGACGAGCGCGCGCTGCTGTACGAGTTGGTGACCGCCGAGACGGCTGAGGAACGAGTCGCCCAACGTCGGCGCTGAGGCCGGCGCTGACCCCCGGCGTTCGGCCCCCACGCTATCTCACTCGACTCGCACCGTCAGGCTCCCGTCGGCGATGAACGTCTGATAGTCGAGATCGAGGCCGAGTGTCAGTTCCGTCGTCGACTCCGCCGGGACCGACACCGCCTCGGCGGTGCGGTAGTCGTCTCCGTTGGCGGTCACCTCGACGACGACGGTGCCCTCTCGGCGCTCCTCGGCCTCGTTGCGGACCGTCACCGGCACCGCGAGGTTGCCGTCGTCGCCCTCGACGACCTGGAAGTCGTCGACGTACAGCACTCGCTCGCCGTTCGGCCGCGGCGTCGGCGACTGCGGCGGCGTCCGCGGCCCGGTCGCGGACGGCTCGCGGGACAGGCAGCCGCCGACGACGCCGGCGCCGAGGGAGCCGACCGCGGCCAACCGACGGAGCAGGGACCGCCTGCGCATACGCCGTCGTCCGACGGCACCGGTATGAGCTTTGCCCTCTCGGCGTCCGGCGGACGGAGCGACCGGCAGGGTATTTGTGCCCGAACCCACAACTTCCGGCCGTGCTGCGGAAGGAACACCTCCGCGTGAGTCGGGCCGGCGGCGGGTACGCCCCGGAGTTCGTCGGTTCCGAGGCGACCGACCTGGCCGCTCGCGTCGTCGGCGTCTTTCAGGGCCACGTCGGGCGGTCGCGGGGGGAGCTTCAGGCTGCGCTGACCGAGTTGGAGCAGACGGTCGACCGCTTCAAGCTCGTCCGCGGGCTGGCGGCGCTGTGCGAGCGCGAAGCCGAGTTCGAGGTCCGGGCGCCGATTCCGCCCGAGCGTGCCCGTCGGATCGCCTTCGAGGCCGGGACGACGGTCGGCGTCGCCGACGAGGCCGACCGCCGCGAGGCGCTGACGCTGGCGGCCGACCGCCTCGGCGTGACCGCCGAGACCGTCGAGGAGTCGCTGTATGCCGACCGCGACGTTGCGGAGGTGCTCGCCGCCTTCGAGCCCCGCTGGAACCCGTCCGAGTTGGTCACCCAGTACAACCTCTCGCTGGCTCAGACCGCTCTCTTCGACGCCGTCGAGGTGCGGGTCCGGTGTGCGGAGCCGGCGCGGCTCGTCTCGGCGGTCAAGCGGCTCGGCCTGATGTACGAGGTCCGCGAGACCGACGACGGCGGGCGGGAGTTGGTCGTGACCGGTCCGGACTCGCTGTTCCGGGCCAGCCGTCGGTACGGCACGGCGTTCGCGCGGCTACTCCGGACGGTCGCCGAGACGGCCGAGTGGCGGCTGCGGGCGACCGTCGACGACCGCGGCCGCGAACGCGAGCTGACGCTGACGGAGACCGACGTGTCGGTGCCGGGGGTGGCGCCGCTCTCGGAGCCGAGCTACGACTCCGGCGTCGAGTCGTCGTTCGCGGCGCGGTTCGCCGGCCTCGACCTGGACTGGCGGCTGGTCCGCGAGCCGGAGCCGCTCGCGGCCGGCCACCGGGTGATGGTGCCCGACTTCGCCTTCGAGTACGCCCCCGGCGGCGCCGACGAGGTGGCACAGACGGTCGCCCCAGACGCCTCCTTCCGGGTGTACTTCGAGATAATGGGCTTTTGGACGCCCGAGTACGTCGAGAAGAAGCTCGACCAGCTCCGGACCGTCGAGGACGTGACGATGCTCGTCGCCGTCGACGACTCCCTCGGCGTCGGCGAACGCGTCGCCGCGACCGACAGCCGGGTACTGACGTACGACGACGCCGTCCGCGTCAAGGACGTGGTCGACGCGCTCGGAGAGTTCGAGCGCGACCTCGTCGCTGACGCGGCCGCCGAGTTGCCCGCGGCGCTCGCGCCCGCCGACGATGTCGTTGCCCTCGCGACCGTGGCCGAGCGCCACGGGGTCGCCGTCGACGCCGTCGAGGAGAAGTCGTTCCCCGACCACGAACTGGTCGGGCGCACGCTCGTCCGGCCCGCGGTGTTGTCGGCGGTCGACGACGCCGTCGAGACGGGGATGTCGCTGTCGGAGGCGGAGTCGGTGCTCGGGGACCACGGCCTCGACGACGCCAGCGCCGTGCTCTCGGCGCTGGGCTACCGGGTCGAGTGGGACGGGCTCGCCGGCGGGACGGTTCGGGCGACGTGAGGGGGCCGTGGCCGAGAGCGACGGCGACGCGTCACTCCGGACGCGGCGCCAGCTCCTCCTGACGGCCCTTCGGCATCATCGACTTGAGCTCGTCGTACACGTAGAGGCCGACGCCGATGGGTTCGCGTCGGCCGGCGATCTCGTGAGCGACGACGAGATACCCCCAGTCGCCGTCCCACCGCGGGAACTCCTGGTCCTCGCCCGCGGCGAACCGCGCCGCCTCCTCGGGGTCGACGTCGAGGACGTTGTCGGTCGCCTCGCGGCCGAACCGCTGGACCGCCGAGGTCGTCGGCTTCCAGTGTTCCTGGCGGGTGCGTAGGAAGGTCAGCCCCAGGCCCTCAATCGGCGTCGGGTCGGGGGCGTCGGCGCGGAACGCCCATATTTTCCCGGCACCGCGCTCCCAGAAGGTGTACGCCGCGAACCGCTCCGGCGCAATGCCGAAGCGGTCGTCCCACCAGGTGAGCACCTCCTGGCGGCTGGCCCGGCCCGACACCTCCCGGTCAGCCGGGGTCGCCGGAAGCCGGTCGAACCGCTGCCCGTCGTTTGCGGGTCGATCGTCGGTCGCGTCGGGATCGTCGCCGTCGGCTTCCTCGCGGTCGCTCATGACCCTGCCTCCCCGCCGACGCGGAGCTTCGCGCAGTAGAAGCCACCGGTGTCGTTGTGGTGGGGGTACACTCGATGGGTCTCGGACAGCTCGGGACGGAACTGCTCGCCGTCCCACTCGGTGACGCCGGGTGCGGTTCGCAGCGGCGGGTCCCACGACTCGACGGCGCAGTCCTCCTCGCGGAGGACGTGGTCGACGACGTTTTCGTTCTCTTCGGGGGCGAACGTACAGGTGGCGTAGACGACGACGCCGCCGGGCTTCGTCGCCTGGACCGCCCGCCGGAGGATGCCCTTCTGGACGCCGACCAGCGCCTGGACGTGATCGTAGTTCCACTGTTCCAGGGCGTCGGGGTTCTTCCGGCAGGTCCCCTCACAGGAGCAGGGGGCGTCGACGAGCGCCCGGTCGAACGCCTCGAAGGGGAAGGGATTCAGCGAGAAGTTGCGCGCGTCGCGGTTGGTGACCGCAAGCGAGGCGAGTCCGAGTCGTTCGGCGTTGTGCCGCAGCGCCGACACTCGTCCGAGGTTGGAGTCGTTGGCGACGAGAAACCCCTCGTCGTCCATCAGCGCGGCGGCGTGGGCGGTCTTGCTTCCCGGGGCGGCACAGGCGTCCCAAACGCGGTCGCCGGGTTGGGGGGAAAGCGCCAGCGCCGGGAGGCAGGAGACTTCCTCCTGGCCGTGGAGCCAGCCGTGGACGTACGGCCACGTCGTCCCCGGTGACACCTCCGAGGGGAGTCGGTAGAGGCCGTCGAGCCACTCGGCGGGCTCGTAGTCGATGCCCGCCTCGGTCAGCGCTCGGGCCGCGGTTTCGGGGTCGGCCTTGACGGTGTTCGCCCGGACCACGTGCGGCAGCGGGCGGTCGCAGGCCGCACGGAACGCCGCCTCGTCGTCGACCAGCGGCGCGTAGCGGTCCAGCGGATTCATGCTCCGATGCTACCCCGCGGGCGCGCTTGTGGGTTACGGACCCACATCGGATTTTTGCCCCGTCGCGCCGTACGCTGACACATGGCACAACTATCAGTCGTCGCCGAGGAGGTCGAACTGTCGGACCCGATGCTCGTCGAGGGGTTCCCCGGCGTCGGGCTGGTCGGAAAGCTCGCGGCCGACCACCTGGTCGAGGCGCTGGACCTCGTCCACTACGCGAACGTCCACTGCGAGACGCTGCCGAAGGTTGCCGTCTACCAACCTGACACCGCCGAGGTGGCCAGTCCGGTTCGGCTGTACGCCAGCGAGAGCGGCGACCTCGTGGTACTCCAGAGCGACGTGCCAGTCGAGCCCGACGCCGCCGAGGCGTTCGCGGACTGTTTCACGCCGTGGCTGGAGGCGAACGCGACGCCGGTTTTCGTCGCCGGCGAGCCGACCCAGGAACGCGACCTGCCACCGGCGGTGTCCGGCGTCGCGGCCGGCGACGCCGAGTCGCTGTTATCGGAGGTCGGGTTGTCGACCCCTAGCGAGCGCGGGGCGATGTCGGGGCCGACCGGTGCCTTGCTCGCCCACGCCGTCGAGCGCGACCTGCCGGCGGTTGGGCTCATCGTGGAGTCGGACCCGCAGTTTCCGGACCCGACGGCGGCGCGGGCGCTGCTGTCGGAGGCGATTCTGCCGCTGACCGGCTACGAGGTGCCCCTGGAGTCGCTGGTCGAGCAGGCAGAGGAGATTCAGGAGGCAAAGCAGGGGTTGGCTCAGCAGATGGGTGACGCCGGGGACCAGAGTTCGAAGGCGACGCCGTTTCGGATGTATCAGTAGTCAGGCGGGCAAACGCGACTCGTCAGGCGGGCAAACGCGACCGACCGAAGGGAGGGAGCGGGAAGCCGCCTGAGATGGCGAGC
>JBDGTQ010000016.1:0-13738 GCA_042216705.1 Halolamina sp.
GGCCGCCCTCCGCGGGGCCGTCGTCCATGTCGTCGCCGGGGGCCCACACCTCGACGTCGTACTTTTTGGCCTGCGTGAAGCCGAGGTCGCCGGTGCACATCTCCAGGATGCGGTAGGGCAGTTCCAGCCGGCGGAGCACCTCCTCGGCCTCGTCGAGCAGCCCCTCGAAGCGGTCGTAGCTCTCCTCGGGCCGGACGAAGTTGACGAGTTCGACCTTGTTGAACTGGTGGACGCGGGCGATACCGCGGGTCTCGGTGCCGTGCTCGCCGGCCTCTCGGCGGAAGTTCGGCGTGTACGCCTGCTTCTTGATGGGGAGGTCGTCGTCGAGCAGAATCTCGTCGCGGTACATGTTCGTCACGGGCACCTCGGCGGTCGGCAACAGCCAGAGGTCGTCGTCCTCGTGGCCGTCTCCGTTTACGCCGCCGAGCCGGTACGCGTCGTCGGTGAACTTCGGGAACTGCCCGGTTCCCCGCATCGACCGGGAGTTGACCGGAATCGGCGGGAACAGGTCCTCGTACCCCTGTTCGCGGTGGACGTCGAGCATGAACTGGATGAGGGCGTGCTCCAGGCGAGCGCCGTCGCCTTTCGCGAAGTAGAAGCCGCCGCCCGCGACCTTGGCGCCGCGCTCGAAGTCGAGGATGTCGAGCTCCTCGCCAAGGTCGTAGTGGGGCGTGACCGTCGCGGGCAGCTCCCGCAGGTCGTCGAACCCCTCGCGACGGCGCTCGACGTTGTCGGCTTCGTCGTCGCCGACGGGCACCTCCTCGTGAGGAATCTGTGGGACCCGCAGCAGGCGCGACTCCAGCTCGGACTCCAGTTCCTTGGTCCGGTGCTCGACCTCCGCGAGGCGTTCCTTGAGTTCGGCCGAGCGCTCGATGGCCTCCTGTGCGGCCTCCTCCTCGCCGTCCTGTTTGAGTTCGCCGATCCTGCGGCTCACCTCGTTGCGCTCGTGGCGAAGCTCGTCGCCCTCGCTTTTCAGCTCGCGCCACTCCTCGTCGATGGCGAGCATCTCGTCGAGATTCACGTCGGTGACGCCTTTCTGCTCCAGCGCCGCGCGCACCTCCTTGGGATTCGCTCGGAGGTATTGCCTGCTTATCATTACCCATTGGTTCCGCCGGCACGGGCAAAAACCGTGTCGCATCCCGCGGCGGTGCTGTTCGGGTAAGAGAGCAACTTCAGCCGGTTCCGCGCCGACGACGCGGAAAGCCCCCGGCGCGCAGCCGCCGCGACCCACCCCGTCTACTTCTCGGGGTGGACGTACGACATCGCCTCTCGGACGGCGTCGCGCTGGCCGATGATGGTCAGACGGTCGCCGTGTTGCAGCGTGAACTCCGCGGTCGGCACGATGGTCTCCTCGCCCCGACACACCAGCGCGATGAGGCAGGCCTCGGGAAGCTCCTGGCCGAGTTCGCCCATCGTCTCGCCGGCGAGGTCTTCGGAGGTGACGTCGATCTCCTGGACGTCGCCCGACCGGCCGAGTTCGCCCATCCAGTCGGCCAGCGCCGGCCGCTCGATGTAGTTGTCGATGGCCTGGGCCGTCGCCATCGTCGAGGAGATGGTCCGGACGCCGAGCTCCTCGAAGGCATCGACGTTCTCGGGGCTGTTGACACGTGAGATGACCTCGTCGAGGTCGAAGTTCGACTGAGCGAGCTGTGCCACGAGGAGGTTGACGTCGTCGTCGCCGGTGGCGGCCACGACGATTTTCGCGTTCTCGGCGCCGGCCGTCGTGAGCGCCTCCGTGTCGGTGCCGTCCCCGTGGACGACGCTGTGGCCGTCCTCGCGGGCGTCTTGGAGCACCGACTGGTCGGTTTCGATGATGACGACGTTCTCCCCTCTGTCTTCGAGGCGGTTGGCGAGCTGACGGCCCACCCGTCCGCCTCCGATGATGAGTACGCGCATTGGTATCACGTCAAGCCGTTCGGCGAGTTGGCGGGCGAACCCGCCCTGGAAGACGACGGTCAGCAGGATAGCGAGGAAGACGGTGCCGACGAGCACGTCGGCGGCCTGGCTCTGGCCGGCAGCCCGGAGTTCGATGGCGAACAGCGTCGCGACCGACGCCGGGATGATTCCGCGGGGGCCGACGAAGCTCATGAACAGCTTCTCCGACCGTGTGAAGCGCCCGCCCACCGACGAGACGAACACCAGCAGCGGTCGGAGCACGAGAGTGACGACGGCGACCACCGCCAGCCCCGGCACCGCGATAGTCGCCAGCGTGTCGAAATCGAGCAGCGCCGCGAGGGTGATGAACACGAACGAGAGGACCAGCAGCGTCACGTCGCCCTTGAAGTCGGTTATCTCCTCCTCGTAAGGGATGTCGAGGTTGCCGAGAAGGACGCCCGCGGTCGCCGCCGCCGCGACCCCTGACTCGGTGAGGATGGCGTCGGCGACGCCGTAGGCGACCAGCGCACCGGCGAGGACGAGCAGCCGGGAGTTCCGCGGGGCGTTGCCCGGTGAGAGGTCGACGTACTGCAGGGCGTAGTAGAGGAGGCCGACCACGACGGCGCCGACGACGACGCCGACGCCGAGGCGCTCGACGAACAGGATGATGATGGTCTGGGGCGTGGTGACGTCGGCGACGATGGCCTCGAACAGGACGACCGCGAGGATGGCGGCGGTCACGTCGTTGACGATGCCCTCCGTGTCGAGGGCGGTCCCGACTCGGTCCCGGACGGGAACTATCTGCAGGATGGGCGCGATGACCGTGGGCCCGGTGGCGACCAGCAACGCCCCGACCAGCGCGGCGACCAGCGCGCCGACCGACGGGAAGAACGCGAACACCGCCGCGGCGGTACCGAGCCACGAGATGGCCGCGCCGACGGTCACCAGCCGCAGCGTCGTCGCCGGCGCCGTCGTCAGCCGGTCGAACCGCAGGTGGAACGCCCCCTCGAAGACGATGATGGCGACCGACAGCCCGACGATGTCGGAGATCGCGCCGCCGAACGTCGAGGGTTGAAGCAGCCCGGTCACCTCCGGCCCCAGCACCACGCCGGCGGCGATGAGGAAGACGATGCTCGGAATCCTGAACCGGTCGGCCAACACCTGCGCGACCACCCCGACGCCGATGATACCTGCGACTAACGGAATCAGCGACGTGCCGCTACCGGCCATGCTGCTCACCCATCGTCCGTCCTGTAGGTCGGTGACGGCTTGAACCTTGTTTCTTCCGACCGCACGACGGCGCCGACGTCCGTCGGCATCCCCTCACGGAGGAGCGTCGCAGAACCGCACGCCCGGGCGTGTCGTCCGTCACTCCGCGCCCTCGGCGGCGCGACAATCGAGGAAGGCGAGCACCCCCCGGACGTTGAGTCGCTCCTCCTCGGCGGCCTTGCGAGCGGTCCAGACGTCGTCGAGGTCGGCGTGCTCGGCGAAGTGGTCGGCGACGGCGTCGTCGTCGTCCAGTTCGGCGCGTTTCCGTCGGACGGCCTCGACCCACTCGACGAGCGTTCGCTGATACCGCGAGAGCAACTCGGCGTCGAACGGTCGCGGGCCGAAGTGGCCGAAACAGAGGTGATCGGGGTCGCGCTCGGCCAGCGCGGCGGCGTCCCGGCGCGCCTGGTCGAGATCGAACTGCGGCGGCGGCGTGGTCGCCTTCACCGCGTCGCGGTCGGCAACGTAGATGCCGGCGGCGTCGCCGGTGAACAGCGCGTCGTCGCCGTCGTCGTGAAAGGCGACCTGGTGGGGGGCGTGCCCGGGGCAGGCGACCGCCTCTAGGGTCCGGTCGCCGAGGTCGACCGTGTCGCCGTCGGTCAGTCCCTCGATGCGGTCCTCGGGGACCGGCTCGGGGTCGACGTAGAACTCCCACTGGTCGCCGACGGCCGACTTCGTGCCCTCGACCAACCGCTCCGGGTCGACGAGGTGGTCGACGCCGCGTTCGTGGGTCAGCACGGTCGCCTCGGGGAACGCCTCGGCGAGGAACCCGGCGCCGCCGGCGTGGTCCAGGTGCGCGTGGGTCGGCAGCACGTATTCGAGCTCGTCGGCGTCGATGCCGACGTCGTGTATCGTCTCGACGAGCGTCTCGACGTTGGTGCCGATGCCGGTGTCGACGACGGCGGGGCGGTCGGCGTCGACGACGTACACCGAGCCGTAATCGCTCGTCCCGTACATCCCGGTGTCGTGGTAGTACAGGTCGGTACACCCCACCACGGCGTCGTACTCGCCGGCGTCCATGTCTTGCCGGGCGGTCCCTCCCGTCAAAAGGCGTTCGGTGCCGGGGTATCGCCCTCCGGTCGCCCGTCCTCCGTGGCGCCACCGGCGACGTCGACTCAGCGAGCGAACTCGACGGCGGCGCCCTGCCCGAAGCCGACGCACAGCGTCGCCAGCCCGCGGTCGGCGTCGCGTCTGTCCATCTCGTGTACCAGCGTCACCGGGAGGCGCGCGCCGGAGGCACCCAGGGGGTGACCGACGGCGATGGCGCCGCCGTTGACGTTGAACCGCTCAGGGTCGACACCCAACTCCTCCCGGGCGTGGACGCACTGGGAGGCAAACGCCTCGTTCAGCTCCACGAGGTCGTAGTCGTCTATCTCGCGGCCGGCGCGGTCGAGCAGCCGTCGCGTGGCGGGGATCGGGCCGATGCCCATCACGGTCGGGTCGACGCCGGCGACCGCGTTGGTGCCGACCGACGCGAGCACGTCCAGCCCGTGGTCCTCGGCGAACTCGCGGGAGGTGACGAGCGTCACCGCCGCCCCGTCGGAAATCTGGGAGGCGTTGCCGGCGGTGACGGAGCCGCTGTCGGCGAACGCCGGCTGAAGCCCCTGGAGCGTCTCGAAGTCGGTGTCGGGGCGGATGCCCTCGTCGGTTTCGACGGGACCGTCGTCGGTCTCCACCGGGACGAGCTCGTCGTCGAACCGGCCGGCGTCGGTCGCCGCGGCGGCGCGGCGGTGGCTGCGGACGGCGTAGCGGTCCTGGGCCGCCCGGGAGACGTCGTACTCCTCGGCGACGGTCTCGGCGGTCATCCCCATCCGGAGCTGTGGGAGGTCGTAGCGCTCGGACAGCTCCGGGTGGAGGTGCCGGTACGTGTCGTTGCGCATCGAGACGCGGCTCATGCTCTCGACGCCGCCGGCGAGGACGCAGTCGCGGTTGCCGGCGGCGACGGCGTCGGCCGCGGAGACGAGCGCCTGCATCGAGGAGGCACACCAGCGGTTGACGGTCGAGGCGGGCGTCCCCTCGCCCAGCTCAGACAGGAGCGCGACGACCCGCGCGACGTTGTTGTCCTGCTCGCCGCGCTGCTGGGCGACCCCCCACAACAGGTCGTCGACGTGGTCGCTCGTCAGCCCAGTCTCGGCGAGGACGTGGTCGACGAGCGTCCGGGAGAGGTCCTCCGAGCGCGTGTCGGCGAAGACGCCGTTCTCGGTCCCCTGTGGCGTCCGATATGCGGCGGCGATGACTGGGTTGGCCATTTGCGTGTGCGGCCATCGGTCGCCGCGGGACATAAATCCGCCAGGCGAAGCGGTCGACGCTCCCGCTGCGGTGGACGCCGGGAGCAGCCCCGTCGGCGTCGCGCCCATTCGACGCGCTTATCGGGCTACCGACCCTATGTTGTGTGGATGAGTGACCCGGCCACGAAGGTCGTCGAGTTCCTGCTAACCGGCCACTACTACACGGAGGAGCGGGACCTCGACGCGAACGACCTGCCGCCTCGCTGTCGCCAGGTGTTCTGGAGCGACGGCGGTGCCGACGACGAGTCGCCGGGCGGCGTCGAGCGGCCGCTGAAAGCGACCGAGAAGACCGCGCGGACGGCGACGGGCGTTCAGCGCCCCTGGGAGGCCATCTCCGGACTGCTGTTCACCGAGCGCCGGGAGTTCTCCGGCGAGCTCGCTCTCACTCAGCCCGAGATGGCGCTGGAGTGGTACCTCGACGAGGCCGACGACGAGGCGCTCGCGACCAACCCGACGGTCGTCTACGCCGCCGAGGCGGCCGACCTCGACGAGGAGTTCGACCTCCCGACCACCCACGAGGAAGCCCGCTCGGACAACCGCCCGATTCAGGCCGACCGCGTCTGGATCGACTCGCTGCTGGCGGAGTACTTCGACGACGGCGAGGACGGCGACGCCGAGATGCTCGACCTCGTCCAGGTGCGAGCCCCCGAGGAGATAGAGATGACCCTGGACGACCTCGTCCTCACCGGCGACCAGGAGGACGAAATTCAGAAGCTCGTCACCGCCATCGAACACCGCGATTACCTCGCCGACATCGGCCTGCGCGAGATCGGGAAACTGCTGTTCGTCGGGCCGCCCGGAACCGGGAAGACGACCGTTTCACGCTCGCTCGCACACGAGCTCGGCCTACCGTTCGTCGAGGTGAAGCTGTCGATGATAACCTCCCAGTACCTCGGCGAGACCGCGAAGAACGTCGAGAAGACCTTCGAGGTCGCCAAGCGGCTCTCGCCGTGTATCCTCTTCATCGACGAGTTCGACTCCGTCGCAAAGACCCGCCGCAGCGACGAACACGCCGCGCTGAAGCGCGCGGTCAACACGCTGCTGAAGTCCATCGACGACATCTCGCTGGTCCGCGACGAGGTGTTGCTCATCGGAGCGACCAACCACCCCGACCAGCTCGACGCCGCCGCCTGGCGCCGCTTCGACGAGATCGTCAACTTCCCGAAGCCGGACCGTCAGATGCGCGCGGACATCCTCCGCATCGTCACGCGGGAGATGAACATCGGCGAGTTCGACCCCGTGGTCGTCGCCGAGAAGACCGAGGGCCTGACCGGGTCGGACCTCCGGATGGTGCTCCGGGAGGCCGTCCTCGAAGCCCTCACCGACGGCCGCAAGCAGATAACCCAGGCCGACATCATGGACGCAGTCACCGACTTCGAGGAGCGCGACAACCTGAAGAACATGGACATGATCGACGGCGACGTCGTCGCCGGCGACGGCGGCTCGACCGACGACCACGGGCACGATCACGATCACGATCGCGACCACTGACTCCGACGCCTCGCTCCCCTGACGTCGATTCTCAGTCGCCCCTCCCGTTTTCCCCGTCGCAACCACGCGTCGGTGCCAGCGACGACGAGCGCCGCCCGGAGCTGAAACAGCGCGACGGAAGCTCGCTCAGCCGACGCAGGGACTAAACGGCGGTATCAGATGAGGACTGAACCCGACCGCCCGCGCTCGCCGCCGCAGTCGGCATTCCCGACGGATTGAAAGGGCGAGGCAGGCATCGAGCCGCAGGAGCCGAAACCGCCGAGGGCTCTCTGCCGTTGGCCGTGAATCAGTCGGCGGGTACTCCTCGTCCGAACACTGCCCGGCGTCGTTCCCGTCCACTTACGGTTCCGCCCCCGCTACCGCGACGCGATGGAGGTCACCCTGCTCGGCACGGGCGACACCACAGGCACGCCGACGGTCGGCTGCGACTGCGACACCTGCACCGCGGCCCGCGACCGCGGCGTCTCCCGGTCGCGGTTCTCGGTCCACGTCCGCAACGAGCGCACCGACGAGTCGCTGCTGGTCGACTGCTCGCCGGACTTCCGGCGGCAGTTCCTCGCTCGCGACGTCGCCCTCCCGGACGCGGCCGTCGTCACTCACGTGCACTTCGACCACCTCGACGGCCTGGGCAACGCCTACCGGTTGTTCGACGACCTGCCGGTCCACGCCGCCGCCGCGATCGACGGCGCCACCGGCGAGTCCGTCGCCGAGACGGTCGCACGCAAGTACGACTACCTCGACCCCCTCGCGGTCGACGGTCACGAGCCGTTCGAGCCGTTCCGCGTCTGCGGGTTCGAGGCGACGCTGGTCCCGGTCGTCCACCCGCCGCTCGCCTCCTACGGACTGGCGCTCGAAGAGCCGACGACCGGCGCGAAGCTGTCGCTGTCTGGCGACACCGCCTTCGAGTTCCCGGCCCGGTCGCGCGAGGCCCTCGCCGACCCCGACCTGCTGCTGGCCGACGGCATCGTCCCCGCCGACCTCTGTTCGCACCACCCGGCCGGCGGCGCCCACCACGACGCCGACGGCGTCCCCCGGACGTTCGGCACGAAGCACATGACCCGCGAGGGGGCGCTGGCGCTGGGGGCGGAACTCGACGCCGACGAGACCCGGGTGGTCCACGTCTCGCACTTCTACGCCGCCGACGAGGCGTTCGCGGAGCCGCTGGCGGTCGACGGCGAGCGATACGTCCTCTGAAGCGCTCGACTCACCCCTCGCCGCGCTCTCGGCTTCGACCGAGGGCGACGACCAGCGCCGCGACGGCGAACAGCGCCGCTCGGAGCCCGAACCCGTCGCCTATCCCCTGCACCGGGTTCGCGGCTGTTCCGGGGTCGCCGCCGCTCCGCGTCGACGACGCGGTCGACGGAGGCGACACGGTCGTCGTCGGCGTCGTCGACTCGGCCACGTTCCCGAAGCCGCCGGAGTGGTTCCGCAACGCCGCGGCGCATCGCTCTCGCCGCGAGACTGACGGGGGCGAGGCGTTCTGCAGGCTCGTCGCGCCGCCGGCGTTCACGTCGGCGACGGTCGGCCCGCGGGAGCCGTCACCGACGGGGACGCGTTCGACGTCGTAGACGAGCCAGGGGGCGTACGCCTCCCACACGACCTCGCCGTCGGGCGTGAGTTCGACGACGCGGTCGTTCCGCGAGTCGGCGACGAGGGTGTTGCCGTCCGGCAGCCGGTCGGCGTCCCGGGGCCAGTTCAGCGTCTCGCTCGACCCGGCCGTCCAGGTGCGACGCCACCGCAGGCCGGTGTGTTCGTACTCGACGACGCGGTCGTTCTCGGAGTCGGCGACGAGGAACGTGTCGCGGCCGCCGTCGCTGCGGAGGTAGTCGGGGTTGTGCTGCTCGAAGAGGATTTCGTGGCGGTCGTCGCGGCCGAGCCGGCGGACGACCTCCTTGCTGTCGCGGTCGACGAGCAGCACGGAGTCGAAGTTCCGCGGCGAGAGGAGGAACCGGCCGTCGCCGACGGCGTCGACGTCGTTGAGGTGGGTCCAGTCCTCCTCGTAGTCGCCGCCGCCCTCGCGGTCGAAGACGCGCTCGAACCGCCACTCCCAGACGATCTCGTCGGTCGTCCGGTCGTAGACGACGACTCGGTCGTCGTTGGTCCCGTTGGCGGCGTCGTAGTTGCGCATGTTGGCGACGACGATGCGTCCGTCGCCGAGGTAGTCGGCGTCGTGGGTGTCGGTCATGTTGAGCGTCTCGACCCACTCGCGCTCGCCGGTGGTCGTGTTCAGTTCGTACAGCTCCGTCCGGCCGGTGGTGGTCGCCGTGACGAACAGGTCGCCGTCGGCCATCGGGTCGACGTCGTACGACCAGACGACCCCGTGCTCGCGGCCGCTGTGGTGGACCCACAGCACCTCGCCGGTCGGGCCGAACGCGACGAGCCGCGCCGGACGCTTCCCGGCGACGTCGTCGCCGAGACGCGCTCCCTGCGTGCTGACGACGGTGATTCCGGCCGCGGGCTCGGTCATCCGGCCGGTGCAGGCGCCGTCGACCGGGGCGGTCGCGCCGGCCGCGTCGCCGCCGTCGCCGCCGTCGACTCCGCCACCTCCGCCCCCGACGGCCACCGGCGAGCCGCCCGCGGCCACCGGCGGAGCGAGGAGGAGCAGCCAGACGATTCCGAGGAGTATCGCGAGAGACCGTGGCGTCATCGTCTCGGACTGACGGCCGATCGGTATCAGTCTTGTTGCGCTCCGGGGCGGAGAACCTCCGGACGGCGACCGGAGATCGTCGGCTGTCGGTCGTCAGTCGTCGGCTGTCGGCCGCGACGCTCAGCCGAACCGGTCGAGGCTCGACTGCCGGCGCGCCCGGCCCTCGGGGTCGTGGACCCACGGGGTATGGGCCGTCCGCAGTGCCGCGAGGTCGGCGTCGTCGGCGGGGCGGTCGCCGGGTTCGCGGGCGGCGCAGTCAGCGCAGTCGCGGCCGGGGTCGACCACGCGGTCGAACGCCTCGCATTCGGGGCGGCCGTCGTCGGTGACGCGGGCGTGGGCGCAGGCCGGCGGCGTCGGCCGCCACCCCTTGCCGTAGGCGCGCTCGGCGATGCGACGGCGCTTGCGCGCTTTCGCCTCGGCGTCGACGACGGCGACCTCTCGACGGAGCGGGTGGCGGTCGCCGGGTTCGACGCCCGGCTCGTCGGGGGCGAGTGCGGCGGCCTCGCGGACGACCGTCCGGTCGCCGGTCTCGGGGTCGACCCGCCAGACGCCGACCGTCTCGGGGATGCGGTTCAGGTGCGCGCCGGTGACGTGGCTGGCGGTCGCCAGCCACACCTCGTCGAACAGCCCGAGCGCGGCGTCGAACCGCAACTGGCGCCGGAGGTCGCCGGGAGCGTCGAGGCCGGGCTTGTTCTCGATGGCGACCAGTCGGTCGAACCACCCCTCGGGGTAGTCGACGGTGCGGCGGACGGTCACCCGGCCGCCGCGGCGCTCGGTCTCGACGAACCCGGCGTCGGCGGCGGCCGTGGCCAGTTCCCGAGCGCGCTCGGGGCCGGCGTCGAACGCCTCGGCCGCGGGCACCGCCTCGCCGCCGGGGACGTCGGCTTCGATGGCCGGCGGCGGAATCGTCCCGTCGGTGACGGCGGCTCGCTCGCCGAAGCGCTCGCCGGGGACGACGCCGACGACGTCCATCACCCTGGCGCCGGGGGCGGCGACGGCGGCGCCGAGCTGTCGGCCGAGCACCCACTCCTCGTCGGCTTCGAGCGCCGCACACAGCGCCAGTTCGAAGGCGAACTCCACGACCGGAGGTGACGGCCGGGTCGGCCTAAGCGTAGCGGTCCCGCCGGGAGGACCTACCCACCCATTGACATCCTCCCACGGCTGAAGCCGTGGGATTCCTCCGGTGGGGATGTTAGTTATGCCGTCTCCACGGAGGCAAGTTTCCCGTCGCCGGTACTCCGGTTTGTGCGCTCCTCGTTGGGACTTGCCCTCTCGGGAGAGCGTGATAACTCCGACCAGTTGTGGTCGTCCCACTTGAGGCGCACGGGCCGTGCCATCGACCCGGCGTTTTTGCCAGCCTGCTGTTCGAGGAACGTGCGAGACGCGCACAGGTCGGCGTGGGCTTCGTGACCACACGGACACCGAAACACGTCGCCATCCCGGTCGGTATCCGCTTGCTCGCCACACGCCGGGCACGTTCGGGTCGTGTCGGCTTCCGACCGCACCTCGACTGTGATACCGTATTCCTCGGCAGTGTACGAGAGGCGGTCGATGAACGCCCGGAACGCCCAAAACTGGTGGGTCTTTGCGTTCACCTCGGCGCACCAATGCGTCGAGAGAACGTCCGTGAGGTCGCCCACGTACACCGTGGCGACCCCTTCGGCGTAGAACCGTTCCATTAACTCCCGAACCAGCGCGTCCTGTGCGTGGTCGCGCCGTCGCGTCCGTTTTCGGTACAGCCGCCGTATCCGCTGACTGCTGTATCGGCCCTCACGGAGTTTGGACTGGAGGCGGGCGATTTCCTCGGTCGTCTCGCGGAAGCGGTCGAACAAATCCCGGCCTTCGTAGAGGTACCGCTGGCCGGTCGTGGTGGTACAGGCGACGAGATTGTTTGCGCCTACGTCCAGCGCGGCTTCTTCCGAAGCCAATGGTGAATCCTGTCGAGAATCAGGCACGGTGACAGGCTGAAAGGCCCTGAACGTATCGTCTGTCTCGTCGTACTGTATCTCCAAGCGGCCCTGTTCGCCGTCCCACTTCGGGTTGCCAGCAACTTCGAGGGGGAGGCGGTCGTGATACCCAAGCCCGTACTCGTCTTTCAGGGCGTGCCCGACCGGAATCTCGACTCGTGACCGTTCGCCGGTCTCCAGCGTGTATTGGTCGTTGCGGATGAACGTGCGGAGTTCTCTGCCGTCGTCCTCGTTGCCCCAGTAGCCCGGTGGGGCGGTGTCCTCGCCGTTCTCGCGGGCGGCGAAGAACGATTGCCACGCCGACTTGTTCTTCCGAATGACCTGCTGTGCGGTGGCAGAGCCAAGCACATCGACGTACTGTTTGCGGTAGTCGGCGGTGTCCCACACGCTGTCGCCGTCGAAGAACTGCTGGCGGCGCTCGTAGTTCAACTCGTTCCACAGGCTCGCAGAGGCGTCCAACAGGTCCAGCAGTAGCCGCTCGTTGACGTCGGAGAGCGGGCGCACCGCGAACGTGTTGGTTCGCTTCACGACGACAGATGTTTGTGGCTCTATGTCTATATGTCTTTTGGACACAAATGCGCCCGAACATCGACATATCGCACGCACTCAATGGCCGAGTAAAAGATTACGCCGAACAGCAGGATATGGCTCTTGATGAAGCCTACCGGGAGATTATCGAAGCGGGGTTGAAAACGGTGGAACATCCAGACGAGTCGTAGCGTGTGGACTGTCGAGCCGTGCTGTCGCTCGGACCCACCTGAAGGGGTGGGCTTCCGCTCGCTACGTGTCAAGTGTTAAGCCCGCCGGAGACGTAGTAATGGAAATGCGGTTGCCCTCTTCGTCCGAGACGGGATTTCATCAAATACGCGACCTACTGGAGGCGGACGTCTCCGTCGCCGAGGCTGCCGAACACGCCGTTGAAATCGGTGCGGAAACTCTCGGGGTCGACCACGGCTACTTCACGCGAATCGTCCCGCAGCTCGACCACTGGGAGGCCGTCGCAAGCACCGACGACGCCGACGGACCGGTCCCGGTCGGTGAGGTTCTGAACCTGCAGACGACGTTCTGTAGGCACGTCGTTGACGACGGAGGGACCTTCGTCCTCGGCGAGGGGGAAGGCGACGCCTCCGACCGAGACGGCGAGTGGACGTGTTACATCACGACCCGGATAGAGGTCGACGGCGAACTGTACGGCTCGCTCTGTTTCGCCGACAGCTCCGGTCGAAAACGCACCTTCGAGGAGTCGGACAGGGCGTTCGTCGAGTGTCTCACCGGAGTGCTCGGACAGAAGATCACGCTCAACGAGCGCGAAATCACGTTGTCGAACCGAAATCAGCTACTCGAGGTGTTGAGCCGCGTGCTCCGTCACAACTTCCGGAACGACCTGACGCTGGTTCAGGGCCACGTCGGCGCGCTCGTCTCCGCGGCGGCGGACCTGGGGATAGAGACGGACGCGCTCGAATCGACCGTCGAACGGCTACTGTCTCTGACACAGAAGTCGCGCGAGTTACACGAAATCGCACAGGCGGAGCCGAGGTTCGCCGAACGGCAGATCATGGAGATGGTCGAAGGCGTGAGACGAGCGTTCGCCGCCGAGTACCCTCACGCCACGGTGAGGCTCACGGCGCCGGAAGGGGTGACGTTGACCGCCCTGCCGACGGTCGAGACCGCCGTCCGCGAGCTCGTCGAAAACGCGGTCACACACGCCGGTCCGTATCCGGTCTGTGACATCGCGGTCGAGGCGCGTCCGGACGACGTCCGAATCACGCTGACCGACAACGGCCCCGGGTTGCCGACGCAGGACCGAAAGGTGTTGGAGGGCGGCTCCGAGACGGCGCTCAGTCACGGGAGCGGGGTCGGCCTCTGGATCGTCCGGTGGGTGATGAACAGCCACGACGGTTCGGTCACGGCGTCCGTGGCTGACGGCGGCACAGAGATCGTGCTGACGCTCCCGCGACCGATGGAGAACGCCGACCTCATCGCGGCCACGGCCGACTGACACGGCACACGTTCCCCCGAAGAGGACGAAGCGATGACGCGCACGTCGCGGACCCGTCGTCCAGGTTGGTCGGTTCGAAGTTACACCGCGTTCGCTTCGAAACAAGCCACCGAGGCGGATACCGGTCCTCTGGTCTTCTCGCACCTGTTGACATCCTCCTCCGCCTGAAGGCGGAGGAATCCCGAGCGTTGGGATATTAGGG
>JBDGTQ010000042.1:0-11299 GCA_042216705.1 Halolamina sp.
CGACGTAGAGGATGTCCTCCCACTCGGTGCCGTGGAGGTCGCCCCACTGCTCGACCGGCGGGTGGAACCGTATCTCGTCGAGACCAGCCTCCGAGAGCCGCCGCATGTTCTCGCGGCCGCCGGTGATGCCGGTGTAGAGGTGGGTGTGGTGGTCCTCGCCGAACTCGTCTTTCAGCAGTTCGAGGTAGTGACAGGTTCGTTCGAGGGCTTCCTGGGGTTCGCCGCCGGTGATGGACGTCCCCAGTGCGTCCATCTGTCGGGCCTCCGTCAGCACGTCCTCGTCGGACTCGACGAGGCGTTCGTTGGCGTAGACGTCGGTGACGTTCTTGCGGTTCTCGCCGAGCGGACAGTAGAAACAGTCCCGCTGGTCACAGTAGCCGTAGACGAACATGACCATCTTCCCGCCCTTGGCGCACTGTTCACAGCCCTTCGATATCATCAGTCATCCTCCGATAGCCCGTGGAAGGTCAAAAGCGGTGCGTTCCGGGGTCGACAGGTCGGGACGAGCCGGGCCGAGTCGCCCGACGTGACTGCGAGGGCTCGTTCCGAACGCCGCCGCTCACCGCGTCACCGCGTACCCGGTCGCGGCGTCGACGGCGACCTCGAACAGCGCCTCCAGATGGGGCTGTGTCTCCTCGAACCGCGGCTCGTGGTCGTCCGGGGCGACGTAGTCGCTGACGACGAACGCCGCGGCCGCCTCCAGCCCGCGGTGGCGGGCGACCGCGAACGTCGCCGCCGCCTCCATCTCGACGGTCAACACCCCCTCCGCGGCGTAGTGCCGGACCTCGGGGAGCGTCTCGCGGTAGGCGGCGTCGGTCGTCCACGTCGGCCCCTCGTGGACCGGGCGGGTGGAGTCGCGGGCGGCCGCGACCGTCTCGCGGTGCAGCGCCGGCGTCGGCGCGACCGTCCCCGCGGGGGCGAGGTAGTGGTGGGAGGTGCCGTCGTCCCGAATCGCCGCGTCCGGAACGACCACGTCCGTCATCGCCACGTCGCGGGTGAGCGCGCCGGCGTAGCCGACCGAGAGAAACGCCTCCGTCCCCCGTGCCGCGAGGTGTTCCATCACGATGGCGGCTGTCGGCGCCCCGATACCGAAGTCGCCGACGACAGCGACCTCCGGACGGTCGACGAGGCGGTAGCAGTCGTACAGCGACCACTCCGGCGAGCTGTCCTCGACCGCTCGCTCGGCCACGACCGCGTCGAACAGCGACGTCTGATAGCAGAGGAGGACGACCGCCGGCTGGTCCGGGTCGGCGGCGACGCCGTCGCTCGGATGAGCCACCTCGGCGGCGTCGTGTTTCCCGGCGAACTGTGGGACCGTCACGGGCGAGGAGTGGCGGGCGAGGTGCTTGAAACCCGACGACAGACAGTCGCCGGCGTCACTCCCGAAAGCAGTTATGTCCGGCTGGCATAGGGTCGCACGATGCTGCTGGTCCTCTGTGTGGACCTCGACGATGACCTCGGTCGCAAGACCGACTTCGACACGCCGGTGGTCGGCCGCGATGCGGTCGAGGAGGCGGCGGTGTCGCTGGCGACCGCCGACCCCGAGGACTCCGACGTGAACGTGCTGTTCCAGGGGGTCCACGTCTACGAGGACCTGTCCGACTCCGTCAGCGAGGAGGTCGAGGTCGCCGGCGTCACCGGCCAGGACACCGGCGAGGTGCAGGCCAACCGCGCCGTCGGCGACGAGGTCGACGAGGTGCTGGCGACGCTGCAGACCGGCGAGGACGTCCGCGCCATCGTCGTCACCGACGGCGCACAGGACGAGTCGGTGCTGCCGGTCATCCGGTCACGGGTGCCCATCGACGGCGTCCGCCGCGTGGTCGTCCGCCAGGCACAGAACCTGGAGTCGATGTACTACACCATGAAGCAGGTGCTCGCCGACCCCGAGACGCGGGGCACCGTGCTCGTCCCGCTGGGCGTGCTCCTGCTCATCTACCCCTTCGTCGTCGTCGCCTCGGCGTTCAGCGTCCGGGGAGCGAACGTCCTCGGCGTCGTCTCCGGCCTGCTCGGCTTCTACACGCTGTTTCGTGGGCTCGGACTGGAAGGCGCCATCGACGACGCCGCCGACCGGGGGCGAAACCTGCTGTACGCCGGTCGGGTGACGCTGGTCACCTACGTCGTCGCCGCCGCGCTCATCGGTCTCGGCGGCCTCCAGGGCGTCGAGACCATCGACACGGTGCGAGCCGCCGTCGACGGCGACCCGGCGCTGCTGGTCGCCGGCTCGGCGTTCGTCCACGGCTCCGTCCAGTGGTTCGCCGCCGCCGGCGTCACCTCCAGCCTCGGGCAGGTGACCGACGAGTACCTCGCCGACCGCTTCCGGTGGCGCTACCTGAACGCGCCCTTCTACGTGCTCGCCATCGCCATCGTGCTGTACGCCGTCTCCGGGTTCTTCCTGCCGGCCGCCGCCGGCGTCGTCACCTTCCGGACGACCGACCTCGCGCTGGCGCTGACCGCCGGCACCCTGCTAGGGGTGCTCTCGACGCTGACGTTCGCCATCGCCGAGTCGCGGTTCCCGAACGACGAGGAGGAAGCCGAGACCGACCTCGACGCCGCCTGAGACGGGACCCGAGACCCGAGGCCGGGCGTGAACCCGACGGCGCCGGGCGTCGGACGTTAGCGCTCCCGGACGACGACGAACTCCGCGAGGTCCCGGAGATACCCCTTCGCGTCGGTGTCGTCGAGATCGGCCGCCTCCAAGGCCGCGAGGGCCTCGTCGGCCTCGTTCCTGGCGCGGGCGTTGGCCTCCTCGGGAGCGAGGTCGGTCACCTGCACGACCGACGGGCGTTCCATGGCCTCGTCTTGGCCGGTGGGCTTGCCCAGCGCGTCGGCGTCGGCGGTCGTGTCGAGCACGTCGTCGCGTATCTGGAAGGCGACGCCGACGCGCTCGGCGTAGTCGCCGAAGGATTCGACGGTGAACCCGTCGGCGTCGGCGGCGATGGCGCCCAGCTCCGCCGCCGCCCGGAACAGCGCCCCGGTCTTCCGCCGGGCCAGCTCCATGTACTCCCGTTCGTCGGTGGGCTCCGCGGCGAGTTCGGTCGCCTCCCCCTCGCCGAGTTCGACCATCGCCTCGGCGACGACCTGCATCGCCCGCTCGTCGACCGAAAACAGCGCGAACGCCTCCCCGAGCAGCCCGTCGGAGGCGACGATGGACGGGCCGTAGCCGAACTCGGCCCAGGCGCTGGGCGTCCCCCGGCGGACCGTCGACCGGTCGATGATGTCGTCGATGACGAGCGAGGCGTTGTGAACGAGCTCGATGCCGACCGCGAACTCCACGGCGTCGTCGGGGTCGCCGCCGCAGGCCTCACAGGCCAGCACCGTCACTGCCGGTCGGACGCGCTTGCCGCCGGCGAGGGCGACGTGACCGAGTTCGTCGCTCAGCTCGGCCGGCTCGACGTCGTCGACGACCGCCTCCAGACGGTCCTCGACCATGTCGACCCGCCGCTCCAGGTACTCCATTGTCGGCCAGTAACGGGTTCCACGGCAAGTACGTGGTGGTTCGGGTCGGTGCTGCCGGGCCGGCGGAGGCCGAGGCTGGCGGCGGCGTCGGCTCAGGCGTTCTGCTTCCGTCGGAGCACCTCCGGCGCCCGCTCCAGGGCCTCCTCCAGCGCCTCGACGGCGGGGCCGCCGCCCTGTGCGAAGTCCGGCGGACCGCCGCCGCCGCCGCCGACCATGCCGGCGAGTTCGCCCACGACGTCGCCGGCGTTGACCGCGGCGTCGTCGGGCACGCCGACGACGAACTGCGCGGAGTCGTCGGCGCCGGAGCCGAGGACGGCGATGCTGCCCTCGTCGACGAGGGCGTTGGCCGTCGCCCGGAGCTCGTCGGCGTCGCCGTCGAGCCGGCGGACGACCGCCGGGACGCCACCGACGTCGACCGTCTCGGCGTCGTCGCCGCCGGTCGCGCGGGCCTCGGCCAGCTCGGCTTTCAGCTCGTCGATGGTCTTGCCGCGCGCTTTCCACTCCTCGAAGAACCGCTCGGCGGTCGCCGGCACCTCCTCGGGGGTCACGTCCAGCACGTCGGCGGCCGCGGACAGCGCGTCTTCGGTGCGCTGGGTGGCCGCGACGGCGGCGTCGCCGGCGGCGAAGGTCAGCCGTTCGACGCCGTCCTGGACCGGCTCGGCGTTCAGCAGCTTGATGACGCCGATGTCACCGGTTCGGGCGACGTGGGTGCCGCCGCAGGCCTGCACGTCGTCGCCGACGTGGACGAGCCGGATCTGCTCGCCCGGGGGGATGCCGCCCTGATAGAGGGCGAAGCCGTGCTCGTCCTCGGCGTCGTGGCGGTCGGGCCACTCCTGTTCGACGCCGAGATTCTCGCGGACGACCTCGTTGGCGACGCGCTCGATCTCTTTCACGTCCGCCCGAGAGAGCCGCTCGTAGTGGCGCAGGTCCAGCCGGGCGCTGTCGGTGCCCTTCTGGGCGCCGGCCTGGCGGACGTGGTCGCCGAGCACCTCACGGGCGGCGTGGCCGACGATGTGGGTGGCGGTGTGGTGGCGCATCAGGCTGAACCGCCGGTCGGCGTCGATGTTGCCGGTGACGAACTCGCCGGTGCCGGGGTCGTCGTCCGTGCGGTGGCAGACGACGCCGTTGCGCTCCTGAACGTCGGTCACCGCCACGGTCGTCTCCTCGGTCGACAGCGTGCCGTGGTCGGCGGGCTGACCGCCGCCCTCTGGGTAGAACATCGTCTGGTCGAGCACCACGTCGTAGCCGTCCTCGCGTTCGAACACGTCGAGGACGACCGCCTCGAACTCGGTGCGCTCCTGGTCGTCGTAGTACAGCTTCTCCGTCTCGGGCAGGTCGGCCAGGCGGTCGTCGCCGTCGGCGGCGTCGGCGCCGGCCTCGGCGGCGTCGTGACGGTCGGCCACCAGCGAGTAGAAGTCGTCCGGCACGTCGACCGCGGCGCCGGCCTCAGCGGCGATGTCGGCGACCATGTCGGGCTGGATGCCGTGGGAGTCGTACAGCTCGACGAGCTGGTCGGTCGGAATCGGCTCCTCGCGGGCGGCGTACTCCTCTGCCAGGGATTCGACCTTCCGGGAGCCCCGCTCCAGCGTCTCGCGGTACTGTTCGACCTCCGTGCGGACCACGTCGCGGATGTGGTCGCGGTTGTCGTAGCCGAGGCGTTCGGCCTGCATGTCGACCAGCTCGTCAAGCGGGGCGTCGACCCCGACGGCGTCGACCAGTCGCTTCGTCCGACGCAGCACCATCCGCGAGAGGTAGCCGGTTGCGACGTTGCTCGGGACGATGCCGTCGCCGAACATGTACGCCAGCGTCCGGCAGTGGTCGGCGATCGCGTAGATGTCCTCTAGCGGTTCCATCAGCTCGGTGAGCCGGTCGACGCCGACGTCGAGGCGGTCGGCGATGTCGGCGCGGGCGGTCGCCATGTCTTCGGCCTCGTCGATGTCCATCCGGCCGGCGAGCACGGCGGCGCGGCCAACCAGCTCGGCCTCCGCCTCGTCGAGGTCGATGCCGGCGTTGTCCTTCAGGAACTCGATGGTGTCGGGGTAGACGGCCTCGTAGACGGTCGGGGTCCCCTGGGAGAGCCACGTCCATCGCTCCAGGCCGTAGCCCGTGTCGACGACGTAGGTGTCCATCTTCGAGTAGCGGTTGCCGTCTTTCAGCTCGTAGTCGCCGTCGGGGTCTTGCTCCATCGACATGAAGACGAGCGTGGCGAGTTCGAGCCCCCGGTAGATGACCTCGATCGCGGGTCCAGCGTTGCCGCCGCCGACCCAGGGGTCCTCGATGTAGGTCACGCCCTCCAGGTCCGCACCCATCGACTCGAAGAACTCGTCGCAGTACTGGACCGTCTCGTCCTTCCAGTACACCTCGCCCTCGTAGGCGTACCCCTCGGCGTCCTCCCGGGCGTTGAACGCGTGGTGGGCCATCATCTCGAAGGCCATCGTGTGACGGCCGGTCTTGCCGACGTTGTCGATGTCCTGCATCCGGATGCAGGGCTGAGAGATGCACAGCGGGTTCGCCGGCGGCGGCGTCTCTCCGCTGGTGACCAGCGGTTGGAAGTCGTAAATCGAGGCCTGGGTCAGGAGCACGTCGTCGCGCCAGCGGTTGGCGGCGACGGGGTAGGGCTCGACCCGCTCGTGGTCGTTGCCCTGGAAGAAGGAGAGAAACGCCTCGCGCATCTCGGTGAGGCTGTACGTGTCGTCGAGGCCGGGGTCGCCGACGAAGCTGTAGTCCTCACACGGCGGTTCGCCACAGCGCTCGCGGTCGTGGTCGCGGGTCCAGAAGTGGTCGCCACAGGACGGACATTCCCTGCGGACGAACCCGTTGTCCTCGAAGTATTCGAGGCGGTATTCGGGCGCCAACTCGCTCATTATCGACACGTGGCCGTCGCCACAGGTTAAGCGTTCCGGGAATCGCCGTCCGGAGGGCCGACGACGCCGTTGACGGACGGCGCGGCGTCTCTCGACCCCCGCGACGACGCGACGCCGACGCGGAGAACTGTCCGCTGAGGCATCGTCCGGCTCCGACGCCGGCTCCCGTGAGACGCAATCACAATACTTTTGATAGCGATTGTTCACTATCTGGTAGAATTCGGATGGCTGAGACTTCATGGGTGCTCGTCGGCGACGAGGTGGCCGACCTCGTCGCCGCGCTCGACGGCCACGGTTGGGTCGACGCGACGGCCGTCACCGTCGAGGAGGTCGGAGTCGAGCGGCTGCGAGAAGCCGACTGTCTCGTCGTCGGACGGGCGTCGCTGCCGCCGGTCGTCGCCGAGGCGGTCCGCAGTCACGCGCTCCCGGTCGTCGCCGTCGTCGACGCCGACGGCGATCCCGACCCCGCCGCCGACTGGGTGGCGGCGCGCCTTGACCGCCGACGACTCGGGACAGCCCCCGGCCCGGCCGACGCCACGCCGCTCGTCGATGCCGTCGAGACCGCCGTCGCCCGCGAAACGCGTCGTCGGCTCCGGGCCGAACGCGACCGCATCGCCGAGATGAGCGAGGCGACGGCCGCCGTCGCCGCGGTGCAGGACGTGGAGTCGCTGTACGAACGCGTCGTCGACGTGGCCGCCGAGGTGCTCGACGCCGACGGCTGCTGGGTCCACGTCGAGAGCGACGCGGACGGCGCGGACGACGCCGGCGGCGACCGACTCCTCGCACGGGCGGGCGTCGGCGACCTGCACGCCGAGACGCTGCCCGTGTCGGGAACTGACGCCGGGCGGGTGCTCCGTACCGGCGAGTCGCGGCTCGTCGACGGCCGCCACGGGGACCCGCCGGCCACGCCGCACGCCGACCGGCTGCGCTCGTGGCTGTCGGTTCCCATCGGGGAGTTCGGCGTCTTCCAAGCCGGCGCCGTCGAGCCTGCGGCCCTCGACGCGACCGACCTCGAACTGGCGGAGCTGCTCTGTCGCCACGCCGTCGGCGCCCGACGCCGGCTGGACGCCGAGACGGGGCCGCGACGCCACCGTGAGCGCGTCGCCGCGCTCCACGACGGCACCGCCGCGCTGACCGCCGCCCGCTCGCGGGAGGCGCTGTGCGAGCAGGCCGTCGAGATCGCTGCCGACGTGCTCGAGTTCGAACGGTCGTACCTCTACGTCGCCGACGACGAGGCGGGCGAGTTCCGGCCGGTCGCCGCGTCGGTCGACGCCGAGGCGCCCGTAGTCCCCGTCGACCACGGACTAATGGAGCGGACCCGCGACCGCGGCGAGTCGTCCCTCGTCGAAGACATACAGGCTCACCCCGTCGCCGCCGACTCCTCGTCGTACCGCTCGGGGATGTCCATCGCCGTCGACGACGACCACGTCCTGCAGGTCCTCTCGGACGAACGGGCCGCCTTCGACGACGGCGACCTCGAGGTCGCGGAGCTGCTGTGTTCGTACGTCGAGGGGGCGCTGGGTCGCATCACCGCCGAGCGCGAGCGCCGCGAGGAACACGACCGTCTGGAGGCGCTGTTTGAGAACGTTCCAGACGCCGCCGTCGACTTCGAGGTCGTCGACAGCGACCCCGTCGTCCGCCGGGTCAACTCGGCGTTCGAATCACAGTTCGGCTTCGACGCCGAGACGGTCGTCGGCGAGAACCTCGACGAGCATATCATCCCGCCCGGCGGCTGGTCGGAGGCCGACGAGCTGAACGAGTGCCTGCGGACCGGTCAGAGCCTTCGGACCGAGGTCGAGCGCGTGACCGACGACGGCCCGCGACACTTCCTGTTACACGTCATCTCGGTCCGGCTCGACGCGACCAACGTCGCCGGCTTCGCCGTCTACACCGACGTGACCGACCGCAAGCGCCGCGAACGCGAGCTCCGGGAGCGCAACGAGCGTCTCGACGAGTTCGCCTCCGTCGTCTCTCATGACCTCCGCAACCCGCTGAACGTCGCCGCCGGCTACGTCGACCTCGTCCGTGACGGTGGAGACCCCGGACAGCTCGACCGGGCCGCGGAGGCGCTGGAACGGATGGACGACCTCGTCACCGACCTGCTCACGCTGGCCCGTGAGGGGTCGGTCGTCGGCGAGACGGACCCGGTGACCGTCGACCAGGTGGTCGGCGACGCCTGGGAGAACGTCGACACCAGCGGCGCCGACGCCGCGCTCGGCGTGGACTGCAACGGCGTCGTCGACGCCGACCGGGACCGCCTGTGTGAGCTGCTGGAGAACCTCTTCCACAACGCCGTCTGTCACGGCGGCGGCGACGTGAACCTGGAGGTCGGGACGCTCTCGGCCCGGAGCGACGGCTCGGAGGGGTTCTACGTCGCCGACGACGGGGAGGGCATCGACGACGACATCGACCCCTTCGAGACCGGCGTGACGGCCGCCGACAACGGCACGGGGTTCGGGCTGGCCATCGTCGAGCGCATCGCCGAGGGCCACGGCTGGCGCGTCGACGTGAGCGAAAGCGAGGCCGGCGGCGCGCGCTTCGAGTTCGTGACGGAGTGACCGAGTTGGCAGTCCCGAGGACGGTCGGAGAGCAGAGGGAAGAGAGACGAGCGACGGGGAAGCGGCGGGTTCAGGCCGCGAGATCGGCCGCGACGCCGGCGATGCGGTCCAGCGCGGTTTCGACGTCGTCCTCGTCGACGTCGAGGTGCGTACAGAGGCGGGCGGTCTGGTCGCCGAAGGCGTGGAACTTCACGCCGGCGTCCTTGCAGGCGGCCGCGAGCGTCTCGGCGTCGGCGGCGTGGTCGTCCGTCTCCAGCATCACGATGTTCGTCTCGGGTGTCGGCGACGCGAGCCCGGGAATCTCGTTGAGCCCCGTCGCGAGCCGGGCGGCGTTGTCGTGGTCGACAGCGAGGCGGTCGACGTTGTCCAGGGCGTGAATCCCAGGCTCGGCGACGAGCCCGGCCTGACGCATCGCGCCGCCGAGGAGCTTCCGGGTCCGGCGGGCGCGGTCGATGAACGGCTCCGGGCCGGCGAGGACGGAGCCGACCGGTGCGCCCAGGCCCTTCGAGAGGCAGAACAGCACGGTGTCGACGGCGTCGACCATCGCCTCGGGAGCGGTGTCGGTGGCGACGCAGGCGTTGAACAGCCGGGCGCCGTCGAGGTGAACCGGTACGCCGAGGTCGTGAGCCGCCGCTGCCGCGGCGTCGATGGCGGCTTTCTCGACGGCAATGCCGCCGCGGGAGTTGTGCGTGTTCTCCAGCGTGAGCAGCCCCGTCCCGGGCCGGTGGAGGTCCTCCGCGACGTATCCCTCGCGGACCTGCTCGGGGGTCGGCACCGCCCGGGGACCGCAGTCGACCGTCCGAGCCTGGACCCCGGAAAGCTGTGCGATGCCGCCGAGCTCCCACTTGTAGACGTGGGCCTGTTCGTCACAGAGCAGCTCCTGGCCGCGCTCGGTGTGCGTGCGGATGGCGACCTGGTTGCCCATCGTCCCCGACGGGACGTACAGCGCCGCCTCCGTGCCGACGGCGTCGGCTGCGCGGCGCTCCAGCTCGTTGACCGTCGGGTCGTCCCGGTACACGTCGTCGCCGACCGGCGCCTCCGCGGCGGCGTCTCGCATCGCGTCGGACGGCTTCGTCACCGTGTCCGAGCGAAAGTCGATTGCCATATCGGGTGATCGGCGTCTGTGAGAGTAAGTTCGTCGGTCCCGGCATCGACCCGGTGGCCGGCCAGCGGCGCCGTCGCCGGAACCGATTACGAATCCGTTTTCCGCCGCGGCGTCGACGGGTGTGACATGGACCCCCGCGTTCGAGAACACGCACGCATCGTCGTCGACCACTCCACGGACGTCTCCGCGGGCGACCTCGTCGTGGTGAAACTGCCGCCGGGGGCCGAGGACCTCGGGGTCGCGCTCCACGAGGCCATCGGCGAGCGGGGAGCGACGCCGGTGTACCTCAACGGGTCGCTGCGCGCCCGGCGGGCGTATCTCCGCGCCGCCGAGGAGTACGCCGAGCCGGTTCACGAGACCGCGCTGTACGAGGCGGCCGACGTCGTCATCCGCGCCCGGGCGTTCGACAACGCCACCGAGAAGGCCGACGTCCCCTCCGACGACCTCGCCGCCCACCAGAGCGCCTACAGCCCGACGAAGGAGGAGCTGCTGTCGAAGACGTGGTGTCTCACGCAGCACCCGACCAGCGGGAGCGCCCAGCTGGCGGGAATGAGCACCGCGGAGTACGAGAACTTCGTCTACGACGCCGTTACACTGGACTGGGCTCGACAGCGCGAGTTCCAGGCCCAGATGGTCGAGATACTGGACCCCGCCGAGGAGGTGCGCGTCGTCTCCGGCGACGACACCGACGTCCGGATGCGCGTCGCCGGCAACCACACCCTCAACGACGACGGCGAGGCGAACCTCCCCGGCGGCGAGGTGTTCACCGCCCCGGTCAAACACAGCGTCGAGGGCGAGGTCCGCTTCGACATGCCGCTGCACCGCGACGGTCGCGAAATCGAGGACGTGCGACTCACCTTCGAGGACGGCCGCGTCGTCGACCACGACGCCGACCGCAACGAGGCGCTGCTGACCGAGATTCTGAACACCGACGAGGGCGCGCGCTACCTCGGCGAACTCGGCATCGGCATGAACCGCGCCATCGACCGCTTCAGCGCCAACATGCTGTTCGACGAGAAGATGGGCGACACCGTCCACATGGCCGTCGGCAAGGCCTACCCCGACACCGTCGGCGACGACAACGAGTGCAACCAGAGCGCCCAGCACGTCGACATGATCGTCGACATGTCCGAGGACTCCCGCATCGAAGTAGACGGCGAGGTCGTCCAGCGCGACGGCACCTTCCGGTTCGAAGACGGGTTCTGAACCGGGCGGCCGTCGCTCCCCTCACGGCCGCGTCGACGTCGGCGCCGTGCTGGTATCGGCGAGCACTATCACAGGGACGACCCTTACAAATAGCTTTCCGTTTTCTGTCC
>JBDGTQ010000033.1:0-8059 GCA_042216705.1 Halolamina sp.
CGAGCCTTGGGCAAGTTCTCGAAACCGCTGTCCGAGGCGGGGGCCGTACTGGCACAGCCCGAAACGCAGGTCATCGTCCACCGTGACGACGAACCTGCGAACCTCTCCGTATCCGTGGGTTCAACCCCCAGTGGGGGAACCCCACGGCTTTAGCCGTGGGAGGATGTCAGTCTCGTTCGTGTTCCTCGACGTAGCCGCGGCGACACTCGGGGCAGATGTCGCCCGCCCGCATCGAGGAGTTGCCGACCGGCTGCGTCATCCCGCACTCCGGACAGCGGTACTCTAGGTCGGCCTCGCCGCTGGAGCGGCCTAGGTCGACCGTCGTTCGACCGCCGGAGGACTGGCCGACGACCTCGCCGGCGCCGTCGAACGTCGGGCCGTCGTCCTCGTCGGTTCCGTTGCGCCGCGGGTTGGGGTCCTCGCCCGCCACGACGGTCGCGTTGTCGTCGGGAGTTAACCCCTCGTCGACGCCGTCGTGGTCGGGAGTTAACCCCTCGTTGACGCCGTCGTGGTCGGGCCACTCGTCGCCGGTCGGGTCCTCGACCGTGTCGTCCGCGTCTCCCTCGACACCGTCGCCCTCGTGAGTCTCCTCCTCAGCAGCCGCCGATTCGACGTTCGCGACCGAGGGGTCGTCGAGTTCCTCGTCGCCGGCGGGCTCGGCGTCGTCGCCGAGGATGACGGCGTCTTCGTCGTCGTCGACGTCGTCGAACTCCGATTCGTCGCCGAACTCGACGCCGACGGCGGGTTTGGCGTCGACCTCGTCGTCCTCGCTGGTCGCGTCGTCGGTCGACCCCTCGTCCATGATGACCGCGTCGTCTTCGACGCCGTCGAGGTCGTCGCTCTGTGGGTCGTCGACCGAGGGATGTGGCGTCGCGGTCGACTCTGCGGACTCCGCTTCGGCGGTGCCGATGATGTCGTCAACGCCGTCCTCGTGGTCCGGGCCGCCGCCCGCGGCGGTGTCGACGCTCGCCTCCGCGCTCCAGGCGTCCCCGGTGGCGTTCGGCCTGTCTCGTGGCTCCGCGTGTCCGCCCGGTTCGTCCCGCCGGAGCCGCTCGATGGACTTCACCTCCTTGTTCTCGCTGACGACCTGTGTCTCTTCACAGCGCTGACACCGTTTCACGTCGCGCACCGTGACGACGACCTCGTTCCCGGCCTCCTCCCGTTCGCGTTCGGTCTCGGGTTCCCCGAAATCGTGCCCGAGCAGACACCTGAGTCCCATTTGCCGGTAGCATCGGATCCCCAGCCTGAAATACCCTGTTGCTGTGTCTGACGTCCGGCGCACGGACCGCCGGTACACGTAAGCCGGTTGCACGCCTGCACCCGACCATGGAGGCCAAGGGAGAGTTCCGCGACCGCGAGGACGACGAGGTCGCGGTCCTCGACGCGCTCGTCGAGCGGTCGGGCGACGGTATGACCGTCTTCGAGCTCCGGGCTGCCGTCGACAGCGACGTTGACATCGACCGCATCGACGCGGCGCTGACGACCTTGCAGGACGACGACCTCATCACCGTCGAGGAGGTCGACGACGGCGTCCGTATCCACCCCGACGAGCGCGTCGTCCCCGACCCCGAGGACGCGACCGAGGACGACCCGTCACTGCTCGACGCCGTGCGGGAGCGTCTCGGGCTGTAGGAGGCCAGAGGCGGGACTGTTTTCCCCCGGCGGCGTTGACTGCGACACATGACACTCGCGGGTGCAGACCACGCCGACCACGGCGCCACCTTCCGGACCCGCGGCGACCGGGAGGTGGTCGCCCACTACGGCCGTCCGGACCGGGCCGGCCACGCGGTCCGCAACGGCGTCGGCACCATCGAGATGGGGTACGGAATCGTCGTCGTCGAGGGCGAAGACCGGACCGACTTCGTCGACAACGCCGTCAGTAACCCCATCCCGGCGACCGACGGACGGGGCACGTACGCCTTGCTGCTCGACCCTCAGGGCCGCATCGAGACGGACATGTACGCCTACGAGGCCGGCGAGCGCCTGCTCGTTTTCACGCCGCCGTCGCGGGCCGCGCCGCTGGCGGAGGACTGGGCCGCCAAGACGTTCGTTCAGGACGTGACCGTCCGCGAGGCCACCGAAGAGTTCGGCGTCTTCGGCGTCCACGGCGCGAACGCGACCGAGAAGGTCGCGTCGGTGCTCGACGGCGCCTCGCCTAACGCCGAGCCGCTGACGTTCGTCCGCGGGTCCATGCACGACGCCGGCGTCACCGTCGTCACGACCGACGCTCCGACCGGCCAGGAGGGGTACGAGGTGGTCTGTGCCGCCGAGGACGCCCCCGCGGTGTTCGACACGCTCGTCACCCGTGGGCTCAACGCCGCCCCCTTCGGCTACGAGACCTGGGAGTCGCTGACGGCCGAGGCCGGGACGCCGCTGTTCCCGACCGAACTCGACGGCCGGGTGCCGAACGTCCTCGGGCTACGCAACGCCGTCGACTTCGAGAAGGGCTGTTTCGTCGGCCAGGAGGTCGTCTCGAAGGTCGAGAACCGCGGTCGGCCGAGTTCGCGGCTCGTCGGCCTCCGACCGGAGCGGACGCCGACGGCCGGCGCGGCCGTCTTCGCCGGCGACGAGAGCGTCGGCGAGGTGACTCGAGCGGCCGACGGAGTCGTCGTTGACGGACCGCTCGCGCTCGCACTCGTCGACTTCGACGCACCCGGCGAGGGGCTGACCGTCCGCGTTGACGGAGCCGAGGTGCCCGCCGACCGCGTCCCGCTTCCGTTCGTCGACGGCGACCCCGAATCCGCGCGACTCCCGAACTACTCGGCGGACGACTGAGTCCAGACGGCTTCACTTTCACTCTCGACGGCTGGAAATTAAGCCTGAGCGGCTACTACGTCGATTCCCCGCCGGGGCCGACACGGTCCCGGCGGTCCCCGACGATGGAGTCCTCAGTTTCACTGCTCCCGGGCGTCGCCGCGCCCGGCGTCGCGGTCGTCAGCGGCGCGTGGCTCGTCGCGGAGGGACACGTCGTGCCCGGCGGGGCGCTCGGCCTCCTCGGGCTGGCGGCGTGGACCCACGCGGCGCGGCTTCGTGCTCGGTGAGCGGCGTCACCGCCCGGGAAGGTACGTGCGCAGGTGGGACCGCGAGAAGAACGAACTCGGCTCGTCCATGTGGACGCCGATCTCGCCGGAGAGTGCCCAGAGGCCGAGCCGCTGGACCGGCTCCGGCAACGAGTACGCTCGCCGAATCCAGTGGCCGAGGCGGATTTCCCTGGACAGTTCCGAGCGCCAGGCCTGCTCGTAGTCGGCGAGCGTGTCCGGCGCGGTCGGGTCGATGCACGCGGCGGCACAGTCGGCGGCGCGCATCCCGTACAGGATACCGCCGCCGGTGAACGGCTTCGTCTGTGCTGCGGCGTCGCCGACGAGGAACACCCGCTCGTCGGTCACCGTCTCCGGCGGCCCGACGGGGATAGCGCCCGAACAGAAGCGGTCGGTCTCGACCCCGTAGGTCTCGGTCAACCGGTCGAAGCGGTCGGCGACCGACTCACCCGGCGGCGCCGCCAGCCCGTACTCAACGCCGGCCTCGCCGCGGGGGATGCGCCAGGCGAAGAAGCGCGGCGCCGTCATGTGGACGTCCACGTGGTCGCCGTGATCGGTCTCGTCGCTGAACGCGAGCACGCCGTGCAGCGTCTCCGCCGGCTCCGGCAGTCCAACCTCGCGGCGGACGCGCGACACCGGCCCGTCGCAGCCGGCGACCATCCGTGCCCGGACCGTCTCGGTCTCAGTCGGCGTCGACACCGAGAGCGCGACGTGGTCGTCGTGCTGGGTCACGTCGGTGACCGTGTGCTGTTCCCGGACGTCGGCACCGGCGTCGGCCGCCGCCTCCGCGAGCGTCCGGTCGAGTGCCACGCGGTCGATGACGTTCGAGATCTCCTCGCGCTTGTAGAAGCGGTGCGGGTCGTCGTCGGGGCCGCCGACGTGGAAGTCGGCCCCGTAGACGCGGTTCTGTCGGAGCCGCTGTTCGGCCTCGTCTGGCACGTACGACCAGACGTCGGTGGAGACGTGCCCAGAACAGGCCAGTGGCTCGCCGACCTCGCCTTTCTCGAAGGCGACGACCTCGTGGCCCGCCGCCGCGGCCCGACGGGCGAACCGGGCGCCCGCCGGACCGACGCCGACCACAGCGAAGTCGTACATGGACCGAGCTATCAGGCCGAGTGACAAATGTCTCGCGATTGGCGGACGGACGACACCCTCACTCGGGTCGTGCTGTGCTCCGCAGGACGGGGGTGTCGCCGGCGTCGCGACCGTCCCGCGGCTCCGTTCAGTTCACGGCGGCGATGGTCCCGGTATCCCTTTTAAACTCTCGTGGCGCGGCAGTGCTGGAACCGGCGAGACGACTCAGACGACCGCCAGCCCTCTGGCCGTCTCGTCGGTGTACGCGTCCCAATCGACCGGGAGGCGCCGCCACGTGTCGCCGCCGTCTGTGGTCCGGTACAGTCCGCGGTCCGTCGCGGCGACGAACTCGCCCGACGCCTCGGGGTCGCCCTCGAGCACCGGTCGCAGGACGCCCTCGCCGGTCGGTAGCGCCGTCCCGTCGATGCGCTCCCATTCGTCGCCGGCGACGAGGTCACGGCGGTACACGTACGTCTCCGCGGGCTGGCGGTGAGCGCTGCCGGCGCCGCGGGCGGCCGACACCAGCGCCGTCTCCGGGGTCCCGTCGCCGCCGACCGCGACGCTCCAGCAGTAGGTGCGGTCCAGTCCGGACTCGACGGTCGTCCACGTGTCGCCGCGGTCGCTCGTGACGTAGAACCCATCGCCGGCGGCGACCCAGGCGCGGTCGGGGGCCGCCGGATGTGTGGCGACGGTGTGGGTGTCCCGCGGGCCGCCCTCAACGCGGTCGCGATACGTCTCGCCGCCGTCGGGCGTCGTCACGAGCGCGCCGGCCTCGACGCCGACGTAGAGGTGGTCCGGCTTCTCGGGGTCGGGTTCGACCCACCGGACGTGGTCGGTCTGTGGCCGGGGCGGGAACGACCACGACGGCTCGCTGGCGAGGTCGCGAAGGCCGTCACGGCGGTACCACGTCTCCCCGCCGTCGGTCGAGCGGTACAGCCGACTCGGCTCCGTCCCGGCGAACACGATGTCCGGGTCGTCGGGTCGAATCGCCAGTGACGTCACCGACTCCGCCGAGAGTCCGGTCCGGTGCCACGTCTCGCCGGCGTCGGTCGTCCGGTAGAGGCCGTCGTCGAACGTCCCGCAGAACGCCCGCGACGGGCGGTCGGGGTTGGCGGCGACGCACTCCAGTCGGTGGTCGGCCAGCCCGCGAGTCGCCGTCAGGTCGATGCCGGGGTCACTGTCGGATTCGTCGCCGTCGCTGTCCCCGTACCCGACGCCGGCGACGGCGACGACGCCCGACCGCATCGCGGCGTAGTACATGGCCCCGGCTACGTCGTCTGCGAACAAAAAGCTCGACCCGTCTTCGACGGGACGGCTCGGTACGACGGAATGGCCGAGCGCGACGGGAAGGAGAGGCCGACCGGCCCGGGCGGCGACCGGAGTGAGACATTTCACGCTCGGCCCTGAACTGTCGGTATGGCCGAGGGACTCCCGCGCCAGCAGTTCGTCCTCGACACCTCGCTGTTCATCACCGAGGAGATACGCGACGACGACGAGTCGGTCGAGACGGCCGCCCTGCGCCTGCTCGACCTCGTCGCCACTGCCCGGTTGGAGCTGAACGTCTCCTGTCACATGCCGCCGTCCATCCACGACGAGCTGTCGACGATGCTCCAGGAGCGCGGCGTCGACGAGACGGTGTTCTCGCGGCTGAACACCTGGGTGGTCCGCAAAAGTCCCGACCGCTACGGCGTCACCATCCCCGCTGACGTCGTCTACGGCTTCGTCACCGAGATGAGCGACCGGGTCGACCGCGGGTTGCGCGTCGCCGAGGACGCCGTCCGGGAGGTGGAGGGGCTGGATCCCGAGGAGCTGGCCACCGACGACGACTACATCAGCGACGCCGACCGGGTCGTCTCCGGGCTCCGGGACGACTACCGACAGGCGCTGCGACAGGGCATCCTCGACTCCCACGAGGACTTCGACCTGCTGGTGCTCGCCAAGGAACTCGACGCCGGCGTTGTCACCGAGGACCGCGGCGTCATCGGCTGGGCCGACGACTTCGGACTCCGATACGTCCGCGGCGGACAGTTCCCGACGCTGCTGCGGGAGTACCTCCGGGCCAGCGGCATCGACGTGACCGACGGGGAGACGGCGTTCGGCGACGCACAGCGGTAGGCGTCGGTCGGGGAGACGGAATCGACCCGGGCGCCGCGGCCGGAAACCGCTCGCGGCCGCTCGGGCTCAGTCGTCGTCGGCGACGGCTTCGGCGTCCTCGCGGTCCTCGCGCTCTTCGGCCTCCTCGGCCGGCAGTCGACGGTCCGCCCGCGGGCCGTCGAGGTCGACGTCCGGGAGCAGGTCGCGCAGATACCGCCCGGTGTCGGAGTCGTCCTCGCGGGCGACCGCCTCGGGCGTGCCGGTGGCGACGAGCTCGCCACCGTCTTCGCCGCCCTCGGGACCGAGGTCGACGACGTTGTCGGCGTTCTTGACGAGGTCGAGCTCGTGCTCGATGACGACCACCGTGTTCCCTTGGTCGGTTAGCCGGTGGAGCACGTCGACCAGCTTGCGTTCGTCCTCCTTGTGGAGGCCCGTCGTGGGTTCGTCGAGGAGGTACAGCGTCTCGCCGCCGTGCTGTTTGCCGAGCTCCTCGGCGAGCTTCACGCGCTGGGCCTCGCCGCCGGACAGCGTCGTCGAGGGCTGGCCAAGCCGCATGTAGCCGAGGCCGACGTCTTTCAGGAGGCCGAGTCGGCGCCGAAGCGCGCCGTGGCTCTCGAAGAAGTCGTACGCCTCCGCGACGGTCATTCCCAGCACGTCCGAGATAGTCTCGCCTTTGTACTCCACGTCCAGGGTCTCGTCGTTGTAGCGGGCGCCGTCACACTCCTCACAGGGGACGTGGACGTCGCTGAGGAAGTTCATCTCGATTTTGACCTGCCCCTGGCCGCCACACTCCTCGCAGCGGCCACCCTTGACGTTGAACGAGAACCGCCCCTTCTCGTAGCCGCGCTGCTTGGCGAGTTTCGTCTCCGCGAACAGCTCGCGGACGTGGTCGAAGACGTTGGTGTACGTCGCCGGGTTCGACCGCGGCGTCCGGCCGATGGGCGACTGGTCGATGAGCCGGACGTTCTCGACGTGGTCGACGCCCTCGATGGCGTCGTGGTCGCCGGGGTCGACCTCGGTATTGTCGTTCATCTCCCGGGCCAGCCGCTTGTAGAGGATGTCGTGCATCAGCGTCGACTTCCCGGAGCCGGAGACGCCCGTGATGGCCGTGAACTGGCCGACCGGAATCGGCACGTCGATGTCCTTGAGGTTGTGCTGGCGGGCGCCGCGGACGACGAGTTCAGCGTCCGAATCGCGGCGCTTCTCGGGGACGGGAATCCCCTTCCGGCCGGCGAGGTAGTCGCCGGTGACCGACTCCTCGGCGTCGACGACGTCGTCGAAGTCGCCCTGGACGACCACCTCGCCGCCGCGCTTGCCCGGTCCGGGCCCCATGTCGATGATGTTGTCCGCCCGGCGCATCGTCTCCTCGTCGTGTTCGACCACCAGCAGCGTGTTGCCGAGGTCGCGTAACCCCTCCAGGGTGTCGAGCAGGCGGTCGTTGTCACGCTGGTGAAGCCCGATGGACGGTTCGTCGAGGACGTACAGCACGCCCACGAGCCCGGAGCCGACCTGCGTGGCGAGGCGGATGCGCTGGCTCTCGCCGCCGGACAGCGTCGCCGCCTCGCGGTCCAGCGTCAGGTAATCGAGGCCGACTTCCTCCATGAAGCCCAGCCGGGCGCGAATCTCCTTCAGAATCTCTTCGGCGATCGTTCGGTCGCGCTCGGACAGCTGCGCTTCCATCCCCTCGAAGTGCTCGCGGGCCTCGCCGATGCTCATCCGGTTGACCTCGGTGATGGTGGTCCCCTCGACGAGCACCGCCCGGGACTGCGGCTTCAGTCGCGTCCCGTCACAGGCCGGACAGGTGGTGACGGCCATGAACTCCTCGATGTGCTCGCGGGCGCGCTCGGAGTCGG
>JBDGTQ010000028.1:0-5876 GCA_042216705.1 Halolamina sp.
GCGCGAACCGCGCATCGAGAAGGTCGTCGTCCACATGGGCGTCGGCCAGGGCGGGCGCGAGCTCGCCAACGCCGAGGACATCCTGGAAGAGATCACGGGCCAGCAGTCGGTCCGGACTCAAGCCGAGCGGACGAGCCAGGAGTTCAATATCCGCCAGGGCGATCCCATCGGCGCGAAGGTGACCCTCCGCGACGAGGACGCCGACGCGTTCTTGAAGACGGCGCTGGCGCTGACGAAGCTGTCCCGGTCGCAGTTCGACGACACCGGGAACTTCAGCTTCGGCGTCGAGGAACACACCGACTTCCCGAGCCAGGAGTACGACCCGAGCATCGGTATCTACGGTCTCGACGTGACCGTGACGCTCGTGCGGCCGGGCTACCGCGTCGCCCAGCGCGACCAGGCCACCCGGTCCATCCCGAGCGGCCACCAGATGACCGTCGACGACGCGGCCGCCTTTATCGAGGCGAACTTCGACGTGGAGGTACACAATGAGTAACGCAGACGGCGAGCACACCGGCACCGACGAGACCGGCGAGCACGCCACGCGACGCACGGACGAGCAGGTCCAGTGTCGGCGCTGTGGCCGCAAGCAGGGACTGGTCGGGAAGTACGACATCAACGTCTGTCGGCAGTGCTTCCGAGAGATCGCCCGCGACATGGGCTTCAAGAAGTATCGCTAACTATGGCAGGCAACGATCCACTCGCGAACGCGCTCTCCGGCATCGACAACGCCGAGAGCGTCGGCCATCTCGGCCACGAGGTACAGCCCGCCTCGAACCTCATCGGCAACGTCTTGGAGGTGTTTTACGACCGCGGCTACGTCGACGGCTTCGACTTCGTCGACGACGGCCAAGCCGGTACGTTCGAGGTCGAACTGAAAGGCGCCATCAACGAGTGTGGCGCGGTGAACCCCCGATACTCGGTCGGTGCAGAGGAGTTCGAGCGCTGGGAGAAGCGCTACCTCCCCGCCCGGGACTACGGGGCGCTCATCGTCTCCACCAGTCACGGCGTCATGAGCCACTACGAGGCCCGCGAGGCGGGCGTCGGTGGCCAGATAATCGCTTACGTCTACTAACATGAACAGAGTCGAACTCGAGATTCCGGACGACGTCAGCGCGGAGGTCGAACACCTCGACCTCACCGTCGAGGGACCGGAAGGCAGCGTTACCCGCCGCCTCTGGTACCCCGGCGTCACGGTGTCCGTCGCGGACGGCCACGTGGTCATCGAAGCCGACGCCGAGGACGCGGAGACGAACGCGACCGTCGGCACCTTCGAGAGCCACGTGAGCAACATGCTCCACGGGGTCACCGACGGGTGGGAGTACCAGATGGAGGTCCACTACGCGCACTTCCCGATGCAGGTCGAGGTCGACGGCGACGAGGTCGTCGTCGAGAACTTCCTCGGGGAGAAGGCGCCGCGGCGGACCCCCATTCACGGCGACACCACCGTCGAGGTCGACGGCGAGGAGATCGTCCTCTCCGGGCCCGACAAGGAAGCCGTCGGGCAGACCGCCGCCGACATCGAACAGCTGACGAAGGTACAGGGCAAGGACACGCGCGTCTTCCAGGACGGCGTGTACATCACGCAGAAACCCGCCACGGCAGGTGAGGCCTGATGGCCGAAGACGACGACATCGAGGTACTCGAAGACATCAGCGGCGTCGGCCCCTCGAAGGCCGAGGCGCTGACCGAGGCCGGCTACGAGTCCGTCGAGGACGTCAAGGCCGCCGCCCAGTCGGAGCTCTCGGAGGTCGACGGCGTCGGGAACGCCCTCGCGGCCCGCATCAAGGCCGACGTCGGCGGGCTCGAAGTCGCCGAGGAGACCGAGGCCGAGGTCGCGGACGAAACCGAGACCGAGACCGAGGACGCCGAGGACGAAGCGGAGGTCGAGACCGAGCTCCGCCCGCGGGGTCACGCCGAGAAGACCCCGACCCTCGACGACGAGACCGCCCGCGCACTGGCACAGAAACACCGCGAGTCCACGCCGCAGTTCAACCGGCAGGACTACCACAAGCGAAAGCGCGTCCCCACCTCGTGGCGACGCCCGCGCGGCCAGCTCTCGAAGCAGCGACGGGGCATCAAGGGCAAGGGCCCGACCGTCGAGGCCGGATTCCGGTCGCCGACGGAGGCCCGCGACCTGCACCCCTCCGGCTTCGAGGAGGTCCGCGTCCACAACACGGACGACCTCGAGGGCGTCGACGCCGACACCGAGGCCGTCCGCATCGGCTCGACGGTCGGCGCTCGCAAGCGCGAGCGCATCGAGGAGGTCGCCGAGGAGCGAGGGATTCGCGTGCTCAACCCCACCTACGTCGAAGTGGAGGTCGAGGAATGACGGACCTGAAAGCACAGCGACGACTCGCAGCGGACGAACTGGACGTCGGCAAGGGCCGCGTCTGGTTCGACCCGGAGGAACAGAGCGAAATCGCCGAGGCCATCACCCGCGAGGACGTGCGCGACCTCATCGACCAGGGCGTCATCCGTGCCGAAGACGCCAAGTCGAACTCCCGCGGTCGCGCCCGCAAGCGCCAGGCCAAACGCGATTACGGCCACGGTACCGGCGCCGGCTCCCGGAAGGGCAAATCCGGCGCTCGCGAGGCACAGCGGGACGCGTGGATTTCACAGATTCGCGCGCTGCGCAGCCGCCTGAAGGAGCTGCGCGACGACGGTCCGCTGTCGGCCTCGCAGTACCGCGAGCTGTACAACAAAGCAAGCGGCGGCGAGTTCGACAGCGTCGACCGCCTCGAATCGTACATCGTGAACAACTACGACGTTACACTGGAGGACGACGACTGATGGCAACCGGACCACGCTACACCGTTCCCATGCGGCGCCGCCGCGAGGTTCGGACCGACTACCACCAACGGTTGCGCCTGCTGAAATCGGGCAAGCCGCGCCTCATCGCGCGGGTCTCGAACAGCCACGTCAGGGCGCAGCTGGCAACCCCCGGTCCGGACGGCGACGACATCCACGCGGCCGCCTCCAGCGAGGACCTCAGTGAGTACGGCTGGGAAGCCCCAACGGGCAACCTCCCCAGCGCGTACCTCACGGGTTACCTGGCTGGACTGCGCGCGGTCGCGGCCGGCGTCGAGGAGGCGGTCCTCGACATCGGACTCAACACGGCGACGCCCGGGAACAAAGTGTTCGCAGTACAGGAAGGTGCAATCGACGCGGGGCTCGACATCCCCCACAACGAGGCCGTCCTGGCCGACTGGTCGCGCAACCGCGGCGAGCACATCGCCGCCTACGCCGACCAGCGCGAGGACGACCTCTACGGCGGGGCGTTCGATGCGACGGAGCTCCCCGAGCACTTCGACGACGTGCTCGCAGACTTACAGGAGGCTAACGAATGAGCGCGAACGACGACGGCTGGGAACCGCAGACGCGGCTCGGCCGCAACGTGCAGGAAGGAGAGATCACCTCGATGGGGGAGGCCCTTGAATCTGGGCTTCCGCTGAAGGAGGCGGAGCTGGTCGACCAGCTGCTGCCCGGCCTCGAAGACGAGGTCCTGGACATCAACATGGTCCAGCGCATGACCGACTCGGGCCGACGGGTGAAGTTCCGCTGTGTCGTCGCCATCGGGAACCGCGACGGCTATCTCGGCTACGCCGAGGGTCGCGACGACCAGGTCGGCGGCGCCATCCAAAAGGCAATCGACGTGGCGAAGCTGAACCTCATTCGCGTCGACCGCGGCTCGGGCTCGTGGGAGGACTCCGCCGGCGGCGTCAACTCCCTCACCCGGACGGCCGAGGGGAAGGCCGGCTCCGTCACCGTCGAGATTCAGCCCGCCCCGCAGGGGCTCGGGCTGGCCGGCGCGGAGACGGTCCGGAACATCCTCGAACTCGCCGGCGTGCAGGACGCCTGGACGAGCTCGACCGGCAGCACCCGGACCACGGTCAACCTGGCGAAGGCGACGTTCAACGCCCTGCGAAACGCCTCGCAGGCGCGGACGCCCGACCGGGCCCGCCGCGTCCAGCGCGAGGCCCGCGGCGAGGGGGTGAACGAGTGATGCAGGCCGTCGTTCAGCTGCGCGGAGAGGTCAACATGACCGCCGGCCAGCGCGACACCCTGTCGATGCTCAACCTCGGCCGCGTCAACAACGCGACGCTCGTGCCGGAGGACGAAACCTACCGCGGGATGATCGCGAAGGTGAACGACTTCGTCGCCTTCGGCGAACCGACCGCCGACGCGCTGGCGACGGTGCTGTCGACGCGGCTCGAACCCGTCGCCGGCGAGGACGCGGTCGACGAGGCCTACCTCGCCGAACACACGGCGTACGACGACTTCACCGCGCTGGCGGAGGCGCTGCTGGCCGAGGAGACGACCCTGCAAGCGCAGGAGCTGTCCCCGACGCTGCGGCTGCATCCGCCCCGCGGCGGTCACGACGGCATCAAACACCCGGCGAAAGCCGGCGGCCAGCTCGGCGAACACACCACCGATGGCATCGACGAGCTGCTGGAGGCGATGCGCTGATGACTGACAAGAAACGACGCAACCGCGGCTCCCGCACCCACGGCGGCGGCAGCCACAAGAACCGGCGCGGCGCCGGTCACCGTGGCGGTCGCGGCCGCGCGGGCCGGGACAAACACGAGTACCAGAACTACGACCCGCTCGGCAAGTACGGCTTCGACCGGCCGGAGTCCGCCAGGGACGACGTCGTCGAGGTCAAGGTCCAGAAGCTGGACGAGGACGCGACGCTGCTCGCGGCCGACGGGCTCGCCGAGACCGAGGGCGACGGCTACGTCATCGACGCCCGCGACGTCGCCGAGGACGGCTACGAAGCCGACGTGGTGAAGCTGCTCGGCGGCGGGCAGGTCCGCAACGAGCTGCACGTCACCGCCGACGCGTTCACCGCCGGCGCACGCGGTCTCGTCGAGGAGTCCGGCGGCTCCGTCGAGCTCTCCGAGCGCGCCGAAGAAGCCGAAGAGGCCGAGGAAGCCGACGACGCCGACGACGACGCGGACGCCGAGACCGACGACGCCGAGTAACCCCGCGCCGACCGTCGTTTGCGCTCGATTTTTCGATCGAAGCGCCCGGACAGCGACCGTCGATCCGCGGGCGTGTCCCCGGCACTCACGCGGAGACCGCCCCGAACGGGTGTCGGGGTCGTCGTCGGCGACGCGGGAGCCGTCTACGGACGGGGTCGTGTTCAGATACGTAATGGAGACCCGACCAACCGATGTCAGGTGGAATGAAGGAGGCCGGGAGCCTTCGGCGTTAACGGCGCGGACCCAGTTCTTGGCACGCTCTCGTCCGAACAGCACCCACGTACGGAAGCGAAGCGCCTACAAGGCGGCACGTGTACGGCTGAGTATGGGATGGAAAGACGCCGCTGCACCGGTCCTCACGCGGGTACCCGCGGTGCAGCAGCCGGAGGGACACGTTCCCTTCAAGCGGAAGCTGGCCTGGACGGCCGGCATCCTGTTGATGTACTTCTTCCTGACCGGCGTGAGCCTCTTCGGGCTCGGGTCCCAGGGCGGTGACTTCTACGGCCAGTTCCGGTCGATTCTGGCGGGGTCATCCGGATCGATTCTACAGCTTGGTATCGGGCCTATCGTCACGGCGAGCATCGTCCTCCAGCTGCTCGGTGGGGCGAATCTGCTCGGTCTCGACACCGACAACAACCCCCGTGATCAGGTGCTCTACCAGGGGCTCCAGAAGGTGCTGGTGCTCGCGATGATATTCCTCACCGGTATCCCGATGGTGTTCTTCAGCAACGCGCTGCCGCCGAGCCAGGCGCTGGCGCAGTCGCTGGGGGTCGGCCTCATGGGCGTGCAGCTGCTCATCTTCGCGCAGATGGCCGTCGGCGGCCTCCTCATCCTGTTCATGGACGAGGTCGTCTCCAAGTGGGGCGTCGGCTCCGGTATCGGGCTGTTCAT